>NZ_JBPFEB010000154.1:0-2605 GCF_051061225.1 Methylocystis sp. | reverse complement strand
GCCGCAGTACCGGCTGGATACGCTGCCGGCGCTGGCCAACCTGCCGATCAGCGGCACCGGCAGCAGCACCCAGCAAACGCTGGGCGCACTCGCCACCTTCCAGCGCGGTAATGGCAATGCGGTGGTCAGCCAGTACGACATCCAGGCCATGGTGCAGATCAACGCCACCACACAGGATCGCGATCTGGGAGCCGTAGCCAAGGATATTCACCGCATCATCGACGAAACGGCAGACCAGGTGCCCAAGGGCGCGACCGTGGCCTTGCTTGGCCAGGTAAAAACCATGGACAGCGCCTTCTCCGGCCTGCTATTCGGCTTGTTTGGCGCCATCGTGCTGATCTACCTGCTGATCGTGGTCAACTTCCAGTCGTGGAGCGACCCCTTCGTCATCATTACGGCGTTGCCGGCGGCGCTGGCAGGCATCGTCTGGATGCTGTTCGTGACCTATACACCGCTTTCGGTGCCGGCGCTGACCGGAGCCATCATGTGTATGGGTGTGGCCACAGCCAACAGCGTGCTCGTTATCAGCTTTGCGCGTGAACGCCTGGAGCAACTTGGCGATGCTACCAAGGCCGCCATAGAGGCCGGTTTCGTGCGCTTCCGCCCGGTGCTGATGACGGCGCTGGCCATGATTATCGGCATGACGCCCATGGCGCTGGGCCTGGGTGATGGCGGCGAGCAGAACGCGCCTCTGGGCCGCGCCGTGATTGGCGGCCTGATCTTCGCCACCATCGCTACCCTGATTTTTGTGCCCGTCGTGTTCAGTATCGTGCATCGGCGGTACAGCCCTAAAACCGTATCAAATTCTAGTATTGGAGAATTAAATGCAGTCTAACCAGAATGCTCCACGCCCATCGCATAACACCTTGCGCATCAGCGGTATCGCGGCCGTGCTTATTGCCACTGCCATTGTCATCACCGGTATTGCGAGCCGTGCCAACAGCAACGAGAAGCTGAAGCGATGGACGGATGAACAGGCAGTGCCCAGCGTGAGTGTCATCGTGCCCGACAGTGAAAGCGCATTATCGACACTCGACCTCCCCGGTCGTTTTGAGGCCTATGCGCGGGCGCCTATCTACGCCCGTGTCAGCGGTTACCTCAAAAGCTGGAAAGTCGATATAGGTGCACAGGTGAAAGCCGGCCAGTTATTGGGCGAGATAGAAACGCCGGATCTCGACCAGCAGCTATTGCAAGCAAGGGCTGATCTGGCCAGCGCCCAGGCCAATGTCGAGCTTGCCTCAACCACGGCCAGGCGCTGGCAGGCCATGCTCAAGACCGATTCGGTTTCACGCCAGGAAGTCGACGACAAGACTGGCGATTTTGCCAGCAAGGAGGCGCTGTTCAAGGCAGCCCAGGCAAATGTCGATCGTCTGGTTGCCACCAAGGGTTTCGCGCGTATCGTGGCGCCATTCGACGGTACCGTGACGGCGCGCGAGACCGATACCGGTGCATTGATCAATGCGGGCGGCGGTAGCGGCCCGGCCCTGTTCGAGGTATCGGATACGCGCAAATTGCGCCTCTACGTCAACGTGCCGCAGAACTACGTAACCAGCGTCAAGCCCGGCACCAAGGCCGACATCCGCGTGCCTGAACATGCAGGCAAGGCCTACACGGCGACGGTTGAATCCACCTCGCGTTCAGTGGATGTGGCATCCGGTACGACATTGATTCAGCTTGCGGTTGATAACGCCAACGGCGAACTGTTGCCGGGCCGTTTTGCCAATGTCAGCCTGCATCTGCCGGGCAATGTGGCTACGCTTAGCATCCCCGCCAGTGCGCTCATCTTTGACCAGGCTGGGCTGCGTGTTGCTACCGTGGGCGCTGACAACAAGGCATTGTTGAAGCCGGTAACGATTGCGCGCGACCTTGGCAAAACGATAGAGCTGGGCTCAGGCATCACGGCTGCCGACCGCGTGATCGAAAGTCCGCCGGACGGCATTGCCGCCGGTGACTTGGTCCATGTCGTGGAAGCTAGCCAGAAACAGGCTAGCGCCTCGACCGCCAACAAGAAAACCAACTGATCATGAGAACTGTAAAAACTGCCGCCGTGGCGGTGCTCGTCTTGCTTTTTGTGCTCAACGGCTGCTCCATGGCGCCGCCGCTCAAGACGCCAGAAGTCCCAATTGCGCAGAATTACAAGGAAACCGCGCCGTGGATGATCGCCCAGCCGGCCGATGAGCTGCCGCGCGGCGCCTGGTGGAAGCTTTACGGAGATGCCGAACTTGACTCGCTTGAAGACCAGCTCGTCGCCAACAGCCCCGACCTGGCCGCTGCAGTAGCGCATTATGCGCAGGCCGCGGCCTACACTACCCAACTGCGTTCCGGTTTCTACCCAACAGTGGATGGTGTAGCCAGTGGGCAGCGTAACCGGCAGTCTGACAATCGGCCGCTGCGCAGCGGTGGTGCCGGCCCGGACGAGTACAGCGCCTACTCGCTAGGTGTACAGGCAAGCTACGAGGTCGATCTATGGGGCCGCGTGCGTAACCTTGTGGCGTCCGGTGAAGCCACGGAGCAGGCCAGCAAGGCCGACCTCGAGTCGACACGGCTCAGCCTGCAGGCTGAGCTTGCGCAGAATTACATCGCCCTGCGCGGCCTCGACCAGCAA
>NZ_JBPFEB010000153.1:0-41778 GCF_051061225.1 Methylocystis sp. | reverse complement strand
GCGAACGCAACCGACGCCGTAACTCTTCCGCTACCGCGGGCTCCGTCTCGAGCCGCTTGATTGGCCGCGCCATGGCAGCCCTCCATCATGCAAATCCATTGCAACTCGATAATAGTCGATATTTGAGAGACAGGACACTAGGGGCTCCGGCGATGGCCTGGACGCTCGGAGCGTATCTGCTGATCCATCAGACTGAAGGGCATCTTCTCACGCCTCTGATTCAAAGACAGATGGTTTATATCCCACCCGCAGTGATACTGTTCGGAATCGCAGCGATTGGGTCGCTTTTCGGCCTGGCGGGAACGATCTTCGCCGCGCCGATCACCGTTTCCCTCTTTGTGCTCATCAAGAAGCTCTACGTGCGCGACTCGCTTGGCCGGGCGACATTGCTTCCGGGAGAAAGCGGGCCAGGGCGGCCCGGATTCTTGTGCGCGACGCCAATGGGAGCATCGACTCAATCCGGGTGGACGGGCTTGGCACAACCGGATTGGCCGCCGGTTTCGCGGCAGGGCGTCCGGATGAGCCACGGAAATGTTTCGCATCGCAGCGTTCGTGGCCACTGTCATGTTATGCGGGTCGGCATTCGCGCAGACCAACACTGGGCCCTCGTCCAACATGCCGAGCCAGGGAAATACGGGGGCCACACAACAGCCCCTGCCAATGCGGATCCAGAAAAAGCTGAAGGATCAGGGCTTCACCGACATCAAGGTTGTGCCTGAAGGATTCATCGTCACCGCCAAGGATAGAGATGGCGACCCTGTCACTATGGTGATCGGACCGAATTCGGTTGCGATGTTTACGGTCGGCTCGGCTGGCGACAAATCGTCAGCGAACCAGTCTGCAAGCGACGGAACAGCGGACGCCAACCGATAATTCAGGTTCGGACCTTCAAGAGAGCGTCACGCAGAGGCGCTCTCTCTCACCACTCATATGCTTGAGCAGGCGACAAATCTGTTGTCGCTTTTCAGACCGCTCATTCCGCCAGCCATATCCAGGGCAACGAGAAAGGACAGGCGCGATCACTCGCTCTTTCGCGCGTGCATCGCGCCGATCGCCGCGCGCCGCCCGTCACAGGGCTGGCGCTCCTTCATGTCGCTTGAGGTGGCCGGGCGGCGTGGCGACGTCGCGCCAATCGCCCAGCGCCACGAACCGGCGGATGCGGCCGTCGCTCTGTAGCGCGTGGAGATGCAGCCAGCCATTCTCGACGAGCGCGCGCACGCTCTCGTTCTTGCGGAGCACATCCTCCATGGCGGTCTCGGGCGCCTCGATAAAGACATTGAGGCGTAGCGGCTCATGCACGAAACGCTTCCCGTCATGAACCGACTGCAGCGGCAAGCCCGTGCGCAGATCCCCACCGTTGCCCTCGAGCACGCCGATCTGCCCCACGACATTGTGCAGCGTCTTGTTGCCGCTGCCAAAGACCCTATTGTTTGTCGTTGAGCCGAAATACTGCAGATTGATCCAGCTTGCGACCACCATCGGCGCCGTCATGATCAGTTCGAGCACGCGGAAGCCCTCGTCTTTCTCAGGCTCATAACTGTGGAGGAATGCGCGGCCGCCGAGGTCAAGCCCCGCCGTGCGGGCGCGGGGCGCCGCAATGAAGGCGGCGTTTCCGGCGAGTCCCCATTCAGGCCGCACCTGCGACCAATCCCGGCTGCGCGCCAGAACTTTCCGGCTCGTCCCGGAGCCCTTCTCGATTCCGAGCAAGGCCGCGCGTTCGAGGCGCGCAAGATCCCCCGCTGCGGCGAGGCGTTTCTTCAGCGTCGCGATTTCCGCGCGATGAGAGGCGGGCGCTGCGGCTTCGTCGAAGATCCTGACTTCGTCCGTCGTCGTGTCATGCAGCGCGGCGAGGAACCATGTGTCTTCCGGGATGACAATGCCCTTGCCGCGCAGGCCGACGTGGACGTCCGGGTCATTCAAAACCGCGGCCGCGACGCGCGCATTGGCTTCGCCGGTATGGCCGCCGCAGGCGCCGCAATCCAGGCCCGAGCCATGTGGATTGTTCACCGTCGTGGAGCCATGTCCCGCGAGAAGAACGAGGCGCGCGAAGCCATCGGTCATCGACATGGCTTTCAACACGGCCTCCGCCATCGCCAGACGCTGGTCGGCTGTCAGACCCGTCGCCCTCCCGCCGAAGGGGCGCGCATCGAGCCGAGGACCGACACGGCCGATGATGTCCGCGTCCAGCCCATCGAGATTGGGGTCTGGAACCGTGCGGGTGAGGGCGAGACTGTCGGAGACGATTTTCAACGCAAAGCCCAGACCCGCCGTCTCGACATAGGCGAAAGATGAGACCGCCGAGAGCTTGAATGCCTTCCAGGCTTTGGCGGCGCGCCGGCGCAGCTGCCGAAGGTCGAGGATTCGCGTCTCTTCCGCAGAGGAAACGTCCTCGACGGCCTCGCAGATGGTGAAGGCGGGTTTGAGCAATACGGGGCACTGGGCGCCGCCGCGCACATGGCCGATCGGCACATATTCGATGGGGAAGCCAAAGAAGCCGG
Organism: Methylocystis sp.; assembly: GCF_051061225.1. Lineage (GTDB taxonomy): Bacteria > Pseudomonadota > Alphaproteobacteria > Rhizobiales > Beijerinckiaceae > Methylocystis. The sequence continues at coordinate 39,280 of NZ_JBPFEB010000153.1, read as the reverse complement.
CGAAGCCGACGGTCTGCGCCTGCGGCCAAACCGTTTCGAGCGACCGCCGGAAGACTTCCGAGCGCACATCGATGCAGAAGGCCGCCTGCGCGGCCGGCCGCGCGGCGCCGGTCCGCCCCCGCGAGGCGCCGACGTGGGACGACAAGCGCCCATAGAGCTTTTTCTGAAACACGATCTCATAGGCTTCATGGAGGATGAGATCGATCCTGAGATCGGGATCGTCGTTGAGGCGATGATCGAGCGGCGTCAACGCCGCCGTGGCCATAGCCTCACGCCACGCGCTCCGGAACGCCATGTCGGTGCGCGCCTCGAAGAGGCCGTAGCCATAGGCGACCCGGATCGCGAGGAGCTGGATCAGCGTGTCATTTGTCTCGCCGTTCAGCTCGGCGTTCCAGACAAGATAACGCGCATAAGCCGCCCAGCCCCCGATATCGAGGAGGGTCCGCAGCAAATAGTCCTCAACGGCGCTCGCGGGGATGCCCAGCCTTGCGATGACAACGTCGATTGTTTCAACAGGATCTTCGGGGAGCGAAAGGACGGTCTCCCGAAAGCGCGCCACGCCCATCGCCTCCGCGCTCAAATCATAGCGTGCTGTCCGGCGCCACGCCGCATAGGGCGCCAGAGCGCGCTGCGGCATGCGCCAGCTCGCCTGCCCCTCGTCGAAATAGGCCGCGCACCACTTCGAGATCTCCTCGATCATGAAGCCGACGAGCGAGGCCTGCCGATCACCGTCCGAGAGCGCGTCAAGAACCTCCGCGACAGTGGAGACGGCGGCGGGGGGAACGCCCTTCACCGTTGAGTCCCGTGCGACGGCGCGCTTCAGCGCCGCGACATCAGCCGGCCGATTCATCTCCAGAGGCGCCCGCGTAAGCGCTTCTTCGAGCGCAGCGTCGTCGATTTCGCCGTTCGCGAGGGCCGTGCGATAAAATCCGCGCGGCATCAACATGTCGACTTTGGCGACGCGCTTCAACGCGGCGGCCGTCGCGGCGAAGGGCTGCCCGGAAAAGCCCAGGAATGGATTCACCGCGACGAAGTGTTTCAGGGGCCACAGCGGAGCGATGCGCCCGCAGGCGTTCTTTATGGCGTCCGCGATCTCCTGCCGTTCGAGGGTAGCCGGGAAGCCAGAGGAATTCGAGCGAAGCTGCACGTGAGCGTTCATTTTCGAGTCCTTCATCATGCAATCAAAGCGAGGAGGATGCTGAGCGATGCGGCCAGATGCGGAGCATGGCGCGATTGGCGAGCGTGTTGAGATAGAGCCCCTGCGAGAGATGGACGTAGACGGCCTGCCAGAAGGGGGAGGTCGCATGGCGCGCCATGACGCTTTGGAACAGGATCACGGCGCCAAAGGAACCAATGATGACGAGTACCAGCGCAAGGTCCTCCGGACCACGCAACGGGGCGGCGGTCGGCAGGCTCGATGCGAAGAGCCGCTCGACGGTCGCATGCAGCGTGAAGAAGACGACTGCGACGATGGCGGACATCGCGAGCGCCTTGCCGAGCACATAGGCCTTGGTGCGTTCGTCGAGCGCATTCGCAATGAGATGCGCGAGGCTCATGAGGAGGATGGTTGCGAGCGTCGCCGCCCCCGGATTGTCGATGACGCCTGCGTGGAACATGCCGCCCACCGCGAAGGCCATCGGCAGGGACGCGGCGAGCGCCAGCGCGAAGCGGGCCGGATGCGGCTGGCCGCCGGGGCTCGGCGTCCAGGAGGCGCGCGCGAGGTCGATGATGCTGCCGGAGCTCAGAAAGGCATGCGCCTTGTAGAGCGAGTGGGCGAGGATGTGCAGCAGGGCCGCCGCGAAGGCGCCAAGGCCGCATTCGAGCATCATGAAACCCATCTGGGCGATCGTCGAATAGGCGAGACAGGCCTTGATCGAGGTCTGGGTCAGCATGACGATGGAGCCAAAGAGCGCCGTCGCGCCTCCGACCAGGGAGAGCATGTGCAGCGCGCCTTCCGAAGGCGCGACAACATCCGCGAGACGCAGCACGAGGAAGCCGCCCGCATTGATCACGCCCGCATGGAGCAGCGCGGAGACCGGAGTCGGCGTCTCCATCACTTCCACAAGCCAGCCGTGGAAGGGAAGCTGCGCGGACTTCAGAAGCGCAGCGAGAACGATCAGCATCGCCGGGAAGGTCAGAGAGTCTGTCTGGCCCGCAGAGGCGGCCGACCGGCCGGCTGCAAACAGCTCGGGAAAGGAAAGCGTGCCGAAACTCGACCAGAGACTGGCCGCGGCCGCGATCAGGCAGAGATCGCCGAGCCGGCTCGCGACAAACTTCTTTTTCGCGGCGAGTTGTGCGGCGGGGCGCTCGGGATAGAACAGCAGCAAGGAGTTGAGACCGGCGCTGGTCGCAATCCAGGCAAAGATCAGGAAGGCGAGATTGCCGGCGCCAATGAGGCTCAGCACAGCGGCGAGCGTAAAGGACAGCCTCTTGAAAAAGAGTCCCTGCCGGGGATCGCCGTCCAGATAGTTGCGGCTGTAGAGCAGGACGATCACGCCGATGAAGGAGACGAGCGTCGCCATGGCGGCGGAGAGCGCGTCGAAGTAAAGGCCGACGCCGACCCCTGCGCCGCCGACCGCGCCGGTCTGGAAGGGCCCATGGAGAATCACCGCGGCGTCAACGCCGAGCGTTACGAGAAAGGCCACGACGCCAGCGCTCAGACCTGCGGCGGCCATGGCGCGAGGAGAAGCATTTGCGGCGCCGCTCGGCGTCAGGCTGACGGCGACAAGTGCGGCCGGGGCAAGGAGGGCCGACCAGGCAAGAGAGTGCATGCGAAGTCTCCGGGTGTCGATGGAGACAGAGACTAGGGCGGGCTGCTTTATTTGCAAAATTCAAATATTGAAAATTTCTGTTCTATAAAATAGAACAGCCGCATGGCCGTTCTGAACTATCATCATTTGCGCTATTTCTGGATGATCGCGAATGAGGGAAGCCTCACGCGCGCGGCGCGCCGCCTGAACGTTTCGCCCTCCTCATTGTCCATTCAGCTCAAGACCCTGGAGGAGCAACTGGGCCAAGCCTTGTTCGAGCGTCATGGGCGTTCTCTGCAACTCACGGAGGCGGGTCGCATTGCGCTGGGCTATGCCGATGCGCTTTTCAAACTGGGAGACGAGTTCGTCAGCACATTGGAAGGGCTGCGGCCAGACGCGCGCCAGACGCTGCGCGTTGGGGCCGTCTCCACCCTTTCCCGCAACTTCCAGATCGAACTGCTGCGACCCTTGTTCGGACGCGCCGACGTGGAGGTCATCATTCAGTCGGGAACCTTTCTCGAACTGCTGTCCAGGCTTCGTGACCACAGGCTGGATATTGTTCTCGCCAACCAGCCGGCGATGCAGGATCAGGACGAAGACTGGCAGAGCACGCTGATCGCCGAGCAATCTGTGAGCCTCATCGGGGCGCCGGGGCTAAAGCGGCGGAAATTCCGGTTTCCTCAAGATCTGGCCAGCATAGGGGTCGCGGCGCCCAATCGTGGCAGCGGGATTCGGAATGCTTTCGACGAGCTGCTCGAGGCTGAAGGGGTCCGCCCGGCATTCGTGGCCGAGATCGACGACATGGCGATGCTGCGGTTGATTGCGCGTGAGGGATTCTGCCTTGTTCTCGTGCCGCCCGTCGTCGTGCTTGACGAATTGGCGAACGGAACCCTCAAGGAACATTGGACCTTCCCGAAAATCAAAGAGGCATTCTACGCCGTGACGAGGAGGCGGCAATTCCCGAGCCCGCTTCTGAAGATGCTCGACCTGCGCCGTCGACAAATCTAGCGCCGGGGAGTCGGAGTTGATCGCGCAGGTCGGCATCAGAACTTGCTGGCGCAGCGACGAGCCGCCTCGCCTTTGGACGCTTGTGAGCAATTTATGCGGACGGTGAAACAAGAAACCCCCAGCGGCGCAGCTGGGGGTTTCCACTCTTACACACTCAGGATCCTGAGTTTCGGAATACGGCGGCGGGGCGCTTGCGCGCGTGATCCGGAAAGCCAGGGGGGTCTCTTCAGGCCTTCGCGGCGATCTCCACTCTTCCCAGCAAGACGATGCTCTGATGCCCCACCGACAAGCTCCCCACCGCATACCGTCGAAGGGGGCGCCATTCCGCCAGTGAAGCGAAACGGCGACCCCGCGTTTTCGATCAGTGGCCGACCTTGTTGCCGTTGGCGGTCAGCGCGCCGGCGAAGGAGTCATCGACCGCAATGGCGTTGCCGTTGAAGGAGTCGTTGATCTTGGTCACGTCGACGTTGGTGAAGGAGAGCGAATTGTGCGAATCCTTGACCAGCGTGCCGCCAGCGACGCCACCCTTGTCGGCGATGTTGATCTTCGAGCTGAGATCGATCTTGGAGACCGAGGTGTTGTCGATGTGGGTGTTGTTCGAGCCGATCGTGACGATGAACGCCGCGCCATTGCCGCCATTGGCGTCGATGCGGTTGCCAACGCCGTCCTGAGCAGCGACGGCGCCGGTGAAGGACTTCTGCGAGGCGAGGTTCGCCTGCGCCGCGCCGACCTTCGCGCCAGCCTCGGCCTCGTTGCGGCCGACGCCCACGCCGACGTTGATCGGGATCAGGTTGACGTCCGCGTCCTGGGCGGCGACGCCCTGACCGGCGATCGCCACCGGAATGGCGGCGGCGACGGCGAGGCCGCGCTGGTCGACGTCATTGCGGGACAGAGCCACAGCCGCGTTCACCGCAATCACGTCAACGTGACCGCCGTTGCCGCCGTTGCCCGAGGCGACGATGCTGCCGATCGTGAAGGCGCCCGGATCGATGTCGACGCGCGCACGCTCCTGGTTGATGGCTTCGTGGTCGAGGTGAACGACGCCGCCGTTGACGAAGCCGGCGTTCTGCACGACCGCGCCGAGGTTGTTCACGCCGATGTTGGTGACGCTGCCGACGTTCACGCCGTTGGCCTGAGACATGTTCGGGCCAACCTGGACGCCGACGTCGCCGGCGAAGGCGGGAGCGGCGAGAATCGTGGCAATCGCAACAAGAGAGAGCTTTTTCATGACAGGATCCCTTAGAAGATCGTCTTTTCACAGGATGTAACGGACGGCCATTTGCGCCAGCCATCCATGACCCCAATAGACCGATCAGTCTTGATCGGGTCTAGTGACAAAAGGTTTCGTTATCCATTTTCAGGAAATTATGTGCTGTTTTTGTCACAACTTTTCCTGACGCGGGTTGCGCGCCCTCGTCCGCTCCTTCTATCTTATGTTATTTTTTCAAGCACTTAGCCAAAAGCTACCCGAGCGAGCGCTTTGCGCGGGCCGCGTGACATCTGCGCCAAGAGCTGATCGCCACGCGCTGAAACGCCGCCAGCTCGTCAGAGTCGACCCGGGCGCCGGATGGCGACGAAGGCCGGCGCACGGTCGACGCGGCGTAACAACGACGTCGGCCGCGCCTCTGCCGGTGAGACTCGAGTCCCAGCGCGAGGGATCTCGCGCCACTTTTCTTCATCGGGGTCGCGCCTAGATTTGCGGTCATTTCCGCAAGCGGGCGGACCCGGCGCCATCCACAGGCCACATGATGAATTCAAACAAAGCCTTAGCTGTCGTCGTCCGTCTCGTCATGACGCTGTTGCCGCTCTGGTCGCAAGTCGCGCCCGTGCGGGCGGGAGACGCCGCCAATCCTGTCGCCCGCCACACCTCTGTTACGTTTACGCTACGGTCGGGGATTGCCGAAGGGCGGATGGTTTTTCTTGGCGTTGGCGGAGACATCGACGGCAAGGTCAACCCGCCACTTGTGCTGCACCAGGGCGAAAGGGCGCAGATCAACATCATTAACGGCGAGGGCGCCGAACACGACATCGTCGTCGATCTTTACGGCGTCCGCTCCAATCGGGTCGTCGGCAAGGGCGCAAGCGCCACGATCTCCTTCATCGCCGACAAGATTGGCGTCTTTGCCTATTACTGCGCCGTTCCAGGGCATCGGGAAGCTGGTATGCAGGGCGTCATGAGGGTCGAGCCCGGCCCACGGAGGGGCGCGGCGCCGCTTGCGACCGAAATATCGCGTGACCCGGCGGATCTTCCGCCGCCAGTGCATGCCGGAACGCCAAGGATTGTGCGGGTGAACCTCACGACGATCGAAGTGAAGGGCCAGCTCGACGAAAAGACAACCTATCAGTTCTGGACGTTCGGCGGAAAAGTGCCAGGCCCGTTCATCCGGGCGCGCCTCGGCGACACGCTCGAAATTCATCTGAAGAATGACCCGGCCAGCATCCTCGCGCATTCGGTGGATTTCCACGGCGCGATCGGCCCGGGTGGAGGATCACAATTCACCCAGGCCCTGCCGGGGGAGGAAAAGGTCTTCAACTTCAAGGCGGTTGTTCCGGGTCTCTTTGTCTATCATTGCGCCACGCCAAGCATTGCCCAACACATCTCCAATGGCATGTATGGGCTGCTGCTCGTCGAGCCTGAAGGCGGGTTGCCGGAGGTTGACCGGGAATTTTACGTCATGCAGGGGGAACTCTATACGACCAAGCCCTTCGGCTCGCAGGGCGAGCAGGAGATGAACTACGAAAAGCTCATTTCGGAAGCCCCGGATTATTTTCTCTTCAACGGCGCGGTCGCCTTCGCGAGGGAACATCCGCTGCGGGCGCGCCTGGGGGAGACCATCCGCATTTTCTTTGGGGTGGGAGGTCCGAATTTCCCTTCGGCCTTTCATATTGTTGGCGAAATGTTCGACCGCGTGCGGAAGGGTGGAGGCGCGCCGCTCGCAGATGAGCAAACGGTTTCCATCGCCCCGGGGGACGCGGCGACATTCGAACTCAAGACGAGAGGCGTGGGGCATTACAGTCTGGTTGACCACGCCCTTTCGCGAATCGAAAAAGGCCTTGAGGGTGTTCTGATCGTTGATGGACCGCGCGACGCCGGCCTCATGCACGCGGGTCCGGTCAAGCGATGACGAAGGAGGGCAGCCCCTGCGCCCCCGGCGCCGCTCAACCGGCAAGACGCCCCGCCGATACATCCTCGGTCGGGGCGCTTCCTGTCAGCTCCTGATTTGGATCCAATCGGCCCAGATCAACACGCCCAAACCCAATTGTAGCCGTTCCAGACGTAGCATGAATTGCCGCCATAGGCCCCCGCCGCGGCCGCACCCGCCGCCGCCGCTCCTAATCCCAATGCGGCCCCAGCCGCGACCGCGCCGGCGCCGTAGCCGGGTCGATAATAGCCGCCGCGATAGCCGTAGCCGCCGCGATACGCGTATCCCCCTCGATAGCCGTAACCGCCTCGATACCCGCCGCGATACCACGCCAATGCTTCTGTTGCAGGTAGGGCGATCGCCATGATGACCGCCACTGTGGTTGCAATTTTGCGAAACATGATTTCTCTCCTCTGGCTCCACCCACACTCCAGTATGGGTCTATCCAAGCCACGGTTACAACCACGCCCTCGTGCGGCCTGAATCAGAAAATGCAGGACTCCCTGCTGGCGCATCTGCCGCCAGGGCGTTCGTCGCGCCTTCGAAAAATCTACGCGAACCACTTGTGGAACGCAAATCGCGGTCTGGTGCGCGCGGAGGATCTCCACGAAGCTCGCTTTTGAGGTCATGAGCGCCATTTAAGGAGGATCGTCGGCAATCCGATTCAGTAGGCGTCGACGGCCGAGAGATCCCACGCGCTCCCGCTTACGATGCGAACCGGAGCGCGCCATGACGCGGATCCTTGAACGGCTTTATATTTGCGCGCAGGAATTGACTGCTTTCCAGCGCCGTGCGACCGACCTTCGATCCGAGACAGACAGCCTGATTTCCGGGAGCCGACAGGCCATCAATCAATCCCTCGTGATGATCGCGGCGACGGGCGGCGATGGCGCTGGACGGGCGTCCACTGACCCGCTTTCCGACGAATTTCCTGCACCGCGCTCGCCGTCCGAAGACATTGATCAAACGACCAATCGGGGTTGAGACGAGCGCCGTCGCGAAGCGCCTCCTGCGCACCATGGGATGGCCCGACGAGCCTACACGGTCCAGTGGCCGTCCATGCCCGCGAGGCTCCGCATGCGTTCCAGCGAGCAATTGTCGAGAACGTCGGAGAGGGCCTGTTGCGCCCTCTGCATGACGCGGCGAACGGCGCATATGTTTTCGTCGATGCAGTCGTCGCAGCGCCGATAGCGGGTCTTGCTGGCGCAGGGCACGGGCGCGAGCGGCCCGTCGATCGTTCGGACGATGTCGCCGATCATGATCTCTCGCGCCGGGCGGGCGAGCAGATAGCCGCCGCCCTTTCCCATCTTCGAATGCACGAAACCTGCGTTGCGCAACTCACAGAGAATACCGTCCAGAAACTTCTTGGGGATTTGCTGGCGCTCGGCGATCTCGAGCACCGGAACCGGCTGGCCATATTCCGCGCTGGCGAGATGCACCATGGCCTTGAGCCCGTATTTCCCTTTCTTGGTCAGCATGGCGCCCCCTAAATCCGCCCTCTGCCCGCCTGCAGTTTGAGGAGCGCCGCGACCAGCGTGTCGACGTCGGCGCAAGTATTGTAGAAGGCGAGCGAGGGACGCACGGTGGCTTCGAGGCCGAAGCGGCGCAGGATCGGCTGCGCGCAATGGTGCCCGGCGCGCACGGCGATGCCCTCGCGATCCAGCGCCTTGCCGACCTCGGGCGGGCTGTGCCCGTCGAGAATGAAGGAGAGGACAGACGCCTTTTCGGCCGCCGTGCCGATGAAGGTCAGCCCCGGCACGAGCCGCATCTTCTCAGTGGCGTAAACGAGGAGATTGTGCTCGTAGCGCGCGATCACCTCCATGCCAATGCTCTCGATATAGTCGATCGCCGCGCCGAGGCCGACGGCGTCGGCGATATTGCCCGTGCCCGCTTCGAACCGCTCGGGCGCGTCCTGGTAAATCGTCTTCTCGAAGGTGACGTCGGCGATCATATTGCCGCCGCCCTGCCACGGCGGCGTATGTTCGAGCACCGCGTCCTTACCGTAGACCACGCCAATGCCGGTCGGGCCGAAGACCTTGTGGCCCGAAAAGACGAAGAAGTCGCAGTCGATCGACTGCACGTCGACCGGCATGTGAGAGACGGATTGGGCGCCATCGATCAGCACGCAGGCGCCGTGGCGATGCGCGATCGACGTGATCTCATGCACGGGCGTCACCGTGCCGAGGGCATTGGACACCTGCGCGACCGCGACGATGCGCGTGCGTGGATTGATGAGCTTCTCATATTCTTCCAGAATGATCTGGCCGCGATCGTCCACCGGGGCGACGCGCAGCCGCGCGCCCTTTTCGGCGCAGAGCATCTGCCAAGGCACGATATTGGCGTGATGTTCGAGATGCGAGACGACGATCTCGTCGCCCTCGCGCACATTGCGCCGGCCCCAGGCCTGGGAGACGAGATTGATCCCCTCCGTCGCGCCGCGCACGAAGACGATGTCCTTGACGCTCGGCGCCTTCAGAAAGCGGCGCACCTTCTCGCGCGCGGCTTCATAAGCGTCGGTCGAGCGCGCGGCGAGCGCATGGGCGGCGCGGTGGATGTTGGAGTTCTCGTACTCGTAGAAATGCGACAGCCGGTCGATCACCGATTGCGGCTTCTGCGTCGTCGCGGCGTTGTCGAACCAGATGAACGGTTTGCCATGCACCTGCTGCTGGAGGATCGGGAAGTCGCGCTTGACGCGATAGGGGTCGAAGACGCCCCGCGTCTGCGCCGAGCCCGCGGAAAGCTGCGGCGCATAGCCCTCGGGCGCGGCTGGCGCCGCGGCGGGGGACGAATGGCCGCCGCTGTGGCTGACAAAATACAACGCGTCGCTCGCAGCCGGCCCACTCTGGCCGGGCGAGGGAAAGCTGTCGAAGCCGCTCGACACTTGCTCGCCGCCGACGGGCGGCGTCGCGAGCGAGGCTGCGTCGGAGAGGCGATGCGGATCGGCTTCGGAAGGCGTCGGGATGACAAAGCTCTCCGGCGCGGGCGTCGCGGTCGCCTCCGCCAACGCAGGCGCGCTCGGAGCCGAGACCTGAATATCCGGGTGACCGAGCTCGGGCTGCGGCGCCACGCCCGGCGTATGCGGCGCAAAGGACGCGGGCGCGGCCATGGGCGCCGGTGTAGAAATGCTGCGCTCGTGCAGGAAGTAGAGATTATCGACTTGCGCCGGCGCGCCGCCGCCAGGAACGCCCGTCTCCGTTAGCCCGAGAGTGGACGGCGGAAAATGGTTCGCGGGCACGAGCGCCAGCTCGTTGAGTTGCGTGCCCGCGAGGAGGCGTGGAATCAGACTGTAATCCACTTCCGCAGGAAAGCCGCTCGCGCCCGACGCGCCGGGCTGCGGAATCTGGTCGAGCCCGAGCGGGCGCGTCGGTGCTTGGAGGCCGGTCGGCGCGGCCGGCGCCGGGATGTTGGGCGTCGGCACGACGGAGGGGATCGTCGTCTGCGGAATGTCCGGCGGGCCGAAAGGCGCGCGCGCCGGCGCATGGGGCGCAACCGTGGTGACGACAGAGGGCGCTGGCGCGTCGGGCAGGCTCGGCGTATGCGCCGGCGGGCCGAAGGGCAGCGGCGCGGGCGACAACGCAACCGGCGGCTGCTGGAAGAAGGCGTTGGCGAGCCGTGCGATCAAATCCGGATCGAGGACCGGCCGCGCATGATCGCCAACGTCCTGCGTCGGAACGGCGTCGAGCGGCAAATCGGCGGAGGCGGGCGCGGCGGGTTTGGCGGACGACATGGGCGCGGACTTTCTCAGATTGACAAAAGCCGGCGGCGGCGGCGCCGCCGGCATTCTTCAGGGCGACGCGCGTCAGACGCGCTTGTCGTCATATTCGTGGAATTTGCTCACATCGACGTCCTCGAGCACGCCGAGCGCGTCATGCGTCAGCACGGCGGCCGAGCAGTAGAGCGAGATGAGATAGGAGGCGATCGCCTTGCGGTTGATGCCCATGAAGCGGACCGACAGGCTCGGCGCCACCTCGCCAGGAACGCCTGGCTGGAAGAGACCGATCACGCCCTGCTTCTTTTCGCCCGTGCGCAGCAGCAGGATGTTGGTCTTGCCGTTCTCGTCGATATAGAGCTTGTCGCTCGGCACGAGCGGCAGGCCGCGCCAGGTGATGAAGGGCGAACCGAACAGCGTGACGGTTGGCGGCGGCACGCCGCGGCGCGTGCATTCGCGCCCGAAGGCTGCGATGGCGCGCGGATGCGCCAGAAAGAACGCCGGCTCTTTCCAGACTTTCGAAATCAGCTCGTCGAGATCATCGGGCGTCGGCGGCCCCTTGCGGGTCTTGATCCGCATCGACGCATGCGCATTGGCGAGAAAGCCATATTCCGCATTGTTGATGAGCTCGGCCTCCTGCTTCTCCTTCACCTTTTCGGTGAGGAGACGCACCTGCTCCTGAATCTGATCGTAAGGATGGTTGTAGAGGTCTGAGACGCGGGTCTGCACGTCGAGCACCGTCGTCACCGCGTTCATGGAATATTCGCGCGGCGCGTCCTCGTAATCGACGAAGGTCTCCGGCAGATCGGCGTCGCGGTCGCGCGCCGGGCTGCATTGCACGTCCGCGTCGGTCAGCGCGGAGGATTCCTTGACGCGGTTCAACCGGTAAATGCCGGCCTCGACCGGCACCCACGGCAGAAACGAAACGAGCCACCTCGGCGTAATGCCCGACCATTGCGGGCGCGTTTTGGTGGCGTTGGCGAGCTGGCGCGCGGCCGCCTCGCTCAACGTCCGGCGGACTTCCGGTTCTGTGGTCATGCACTCTCCTTGCAAAGACGGCTGGCGGCGAAAATTCCCCCCGCGCCAAAATAGCGGTTGATTTAGTCCGTTTAGTCTATCTATCTTATGAAGTAAATACGCCAGAAGCTGTGGCGCGGGAATTTTCACGAGAAGGTCGGAACAGATGACGGGGACGCTGGAAAGTGACGCACTGGCGCCGGAACGCCCACGATTTCATGGAGTTGTGTCGGACCTCGCGGCCCTGCGGAAAGCCTCCCGGGCGCGCCGCTACGGAAACGGCGTCTTTCCGCCGGAGCTCCCGTCCCGCTCCGTCATCGCGAAACTCCTGACCGACCTCGCGGCGATTCTCTATCCGCGCCATTTCGGACCGCCAGAGGAGCAGCTTCATGCGCCGGAACATTATCTGGCGCGGCAACTCGATCGGCTCTTCCTCGCGATCCGCGAACAAATTCGCCGGGAAGTGAAGCTGTTTGTGGCGGACGCATCGGAAGAGGCGGTCGATCGGCGCGCGACAGAGATCGCCGAGGAATTCGTCCAGGGCCTGCCGCGCGTTCGCGCGCTGCTCGACGCCGACGTCAACGCCGCCTATCTCGGCGATCCCGCCGCCAAGAGCATCGACGAGGTGATTTTCTGCTACCCCGGCGTTCTCGCCCTCATCAACCATCGTCTCGCGCATCGTCTCTACAGGCTCGGCGCGCCGATGATCGCGCGCATCATTTCGGAGATCGCGCATTCGCAGACCGGAATCGACATCCATCCGGGAGCTACGATCGACGAGGGTTTCTTCATCGATCATGGGACTGGCGTCGTGATCGGCGAGACCACAATCATCGGCAAGAACGTGCGGCTCTATCAGGCGGTGACTCTCGGCGCGAAGCGATTCAGCGTCGACGAGAACGGAGCGCTCGAGAAAGGCAAGCCGCGCCATCCGATCATCGAGGACGAGGTCGTCATCTACGCAGGAGCGACCGTGCTCGGGCGCATCACGATCGGACGCGGCTCTTCGATCGGCGGCAATGTGTGGCTCACCCACAGCGTGCCGCCCGGCAGCAACATCACCCAGGCGAAGGCGCATGTCGAATTCTTCGACCATGGCGCAGGCATCTGAAGCGCGCCGGCGGCGGACCCAAGCGACTCCCGGAAAGGAACGCGACCCATGACGATACACAGTGCGCGCTTTACACCCGCCGCCCGACCAGGACGCGGACGCATCTATGACTCCATCACCCAGACCATCGGCGACACGCCGCTGGTCCGGCTCGACCGGATCGCACAGGCCAAAGGAGTGAAAGCGCACATCCTTGCCAAGCTTGAATTCTTCAATCCGATTTCCAGCGTCAAGGACCGCATTGGCGTCGCCATGATCGACAGGCTGGAAGCCGAAGGCCGAATCGCCCCGGGGCGCACCGTCCTGATCGAGCCGACCTCCGGCAATACCGGCATTGCGCTCGCCTTCGTCGCCGCCGCGCGGGGATACAGGCTCATTCTCGTCATGCCGGAATCGATGTCGCTCGAACGGCGCAAGATGCTTGCGCTGCTCGGCGCCGAACTCGTGCTGACGCCGGCCTCTCACGGGATGAAAGGCGCGCTCGCCAAGGCTGATGAGCTCGTCGCCAGGAACCCCGACGCCGTCATTCCGCAGCAGTTCGAAAACCCGGCCAATCCGGAAATCCACCGGCTCACCACGGCGGAGGAAATCTGGAACGATACGAACGGCGAGATCGACTATTTCGTCGCTGGCGTCGGCACCGGCGGGACCATCACCGGCGTAGGACAGGCGCTGAAGCCGCGCCGCCCCTCGCTCCGCGTCGTCGCCGTGGAGCCGGAGGACTCCGCCGTTCTCTCCGGCCGCCCGCCAGGACCACACAAGATTCAGGGCGTTGGCGCCGGCTTCGTGCCGGCGATTCTCGACCGCGGCGTCATCGACGAAATCGTCACTATCGGCAATCAGACGGCCTTTGACACGGCGCGTCTCGCCGCCCGGCTCGAGGGTGCGCCCATCGGCGTCTCGTCCGGCGCCGCGCTTGCCGCCGCCCTGGAAATTGGCGCGCGGCCGGAAACGGAGGGCAAGACGATCGTCGTGATCATTCCGTCCTTCGCCGAGCGCTATCTCTCGACCGCGCTGTTCGAAGGACTGTGAGCCGGGCCGTTTCCAAAGCGCGATCTGGTGACGGTTGATCAGCAATTCGGCGGATGGCGCGCTGCGCACAAGAAATTCTACGCCGATGGCGGGGTCTTCGATGAGAGTCAGAAAAGATAGGGCTCGCGCCAACGATCAGGACCTCCGTGGATGCATGGCCAGCGGCCGGGCATTCCCGCTCCTGCGGATGATCGTGCTCGCCGCCGGTATGGCGCAGGCTTTGTTCTGGTCGCTCACGATCGGGTTCATGCGGAATGGGCTTTTGCCGTTCGATCTTGTTTTTCTCTGGCTGACTGTTCCGGCCCTGGCGCTGGGAGTTCTGGATGACTCCCTGCCGCTCGCGGCGGGGCTGGCGCTGGCCGGCTTCATCATCAACGTCGGCTTGCTTGCCTTGTTTGCCGGCACAGCCTAGGCGAGGGTTTCCGCCAGTGGCGCAACGGATCAGATCGTCGCCGCCGGCACATAAACCTGGATTTTGCAGTTGCGTTTGGCGTGCTTTTCTCAAAACGCGCCGAATGATTTGCGGTTTGTTATGGACTCTTTCAGTCCATACAGTATCGTTTTGGAGGTTGCGGCTTTTCAAAATCAAGCAGTTGGAGAGGAACAATGAACCGTAGAGCCTTCGCCCTTGTCATTGCGCTTGGCGTCGCTGGCGCGCTTACGCCTCGCCTGGCGTTTGCCGAAGATCATTTGGCTGAGGCGATCAGCCACACGAAGGAAGCGATTGACCATGGCAAGCAAGGCCATGCCGATGTGCTGACGACTCACGCCAAAGCGGCCCTCAAACATGCTGAGGCGGCGGAGAAAGCGAAAGCCAATCCGCATACGAAAGAAGGGATCACGCATCTGAAAGCCTCGATCGCGGAAGGCAAGAAGAAGAACGCCGAGGCCGCCACCGGCCACGCCGAGGAAGCTTTGACCCATCTCGAACAAGCGCAATGATCGCGATCGCCTGAACGGACGACGCCCCCGCCGCAAGTCGCGGCCGGGGCGTCATCTTGAGCGGTGGCGTTTCTCTCTGCGCCCACCTTCCATGTGGCGACGGGTCGCCAAATTTGGCGCATCACCAGAACCGCAGCGAAGCCTCGAGCTTGCCAATCGCGCCCTGTGATGGCAATTTCGGCCCCAGCAAAGACTTTTTAGCGTTTTTACGCCACAGTCTGGTCTGATTGGGCAGCAGAACATGAAATACTCAGAAATCCTCATCAAGGGCGATCGATTGGACGACGCCGTCGAAAGGTGCGAGGGAGGCCCGCTCGGGCTACGGTCGCGCGGTCTCGACCGCAGGTCGTTTCTCTGCGGCTCTGCCGCCGGTCTCGGCGCGCTGGGACTTACCGGCTGCGTGACGTCCGACGACATGGGCCGCGCCGAGGCGGCGAAATTCTACGCGGCTGTGCCCAGCGAGAGATTCCCGATTCCGGCGGTCGATATCGGCAAGCTCGATCCGAAATTCTTTCGCCAGACCGTGCGCTACGAGACCAGGGAAGCGCCCGGCACGATCATCGTCGATCCCCGAAACTACTTTGTTTACCGCATTGAAGGCGACGGAAACGCCACCCGCTACGGCGCCAATGTCAGCCGCCCCGGATTCCTGTGGAGCGGTGAAGTTTATGTTGGCCGCAAGGCTGAATGGCCGGTCTGGACGCCGCCCAAGGAGATGATCCAGCGCCAGCCAGAGGCGCGTCAATATGCTCGCGGCATGCCCGGAGGCCTCGACAATCCGCTCGGCGCCCGCGTGCTCTATCTCTACAAGAACGGCGCCTACACGGTCTATACGATCTACAGCACCAGCGACCCCGACACGATCGGCTCCGGCATCACCAGCGGCTGCACCGGCCTTCTCAGTCAGGACATGCTCGATCTCTATTCACGGACGCCGGTGAAGACGAAGGTGGTCATGCTTCCAGCATAGCCAAAGGCGACGTCTGTGGAGGCGCCGCTCATGCAGCGCCTCTCTGATCTTCCCTGCGGCCCCGCGACGCTGAGCTGTGACGCGCGGCATAAAAGCACTGTTTAAGCTTTCTCGCGGCAAGGCGCTCGCCGCTGATCACGATCAAAGCCTTCGAGGGGCTGCGACCGATCGATGCAATCACGCACCGACGAGCGCGCGCATACTGGTCGCCGCGCATGTCGTCTTGTTGATGGTCTCGACGGGAGCTGCTGCATTTTTGCCCGCATGCAGTTCGACATCCCCCAGACTTGCCGTTCACGCGAAAACGCGTTCTCACGCCCAAGCTGAAACGCTGGCGTCTCGGCTCGACTCCCGCTTCTGAAGCAGAGCCGGAACGAACCGCGCAAACTCCCAGAGCGCTTCCCGCCGCCTGCTGCGGCGGCAGTCATCGCATCGCATGTCTTCGTTTTCGCTGCTTTTACCCACGTCCCCGCACCACCCCTGGTTTTGCTCGGGTCGATCGACGCAGAGCTTGTGCCAGAAGGCGATTTCTTTGAGGCCGAGAGCCAGCGCGTCCATTTCGACTGAGCACGATCATTTTCACGAGACGACGCATGGATATCGCCTCGATGTCGCCCTCGGACTCTTCCTGAACGCGCGCCCGATCAGCAAAATCAAGCGCCAGGCACGCACGCGATATTGTGAAAAGGCGTGGATCAGCCACGAGAGCGTTTTTGTTAGAGATGAACACACAACGCGGGCAACCACCCCCGAATGCCCAAAATCGATCCTTCGCCCGAAGACAAGGCCGTCATCCAAAGCCAGATCGCCAGCGCGCTGCGCTGCGCCTACGAAGACACGCTGAATGAGCCTTTGCCAGATCAGTTTGTCGCGCTGCTGGAACAATTGGGGGCGCAGGAGGAGGCGAGTGGAGGAATTGCGGCGCCCGAGAAGCCGGCTTGAACCGCGCCCGCCAAGCTGCGACCCCGAGACCGGCATGGAACACACCCGCGACGGGACGCGTTCCCGGCTCAGTCTTTCGTGAGAAGAGGAGGACTTACGGATGCGGCTTATTCTGGTTGATAACGAGAGTGAGCTGGTGCGATGCAATTATCTCATCCAGCCTTCCGGCCTGAACGCGCCGCTCGAGCATTTTTGCAAGATTGCGGCGTCGCTTCTCGAAGGTGATGAGGTAGAGCCCGACCGTTTTGAATTTGGCTCTTTCAGGCCCTATCGGGAAGTCGGCGGCTACTTCGTCTTTGTCGCCGGCGAGGAGTCCGCCTTCATTTCCCCCACCACGCTCGAAGACGTCATGGGGAGATACGACTGCATCGGTTTTGTCCGCCGCGCGCGCGATCGTAACGAAGTGGAGAAGCCGCCCGCGGTCGGCCGACATGGTCCGCACCCCGGGTCCGCCATGAAGCCAGTCTTTCAGGATCGTCAGCGGCCAAGAACCAACGTCATCCGTTGATTGATTGGTGGGCGCACTAGGGCTCGAACCTAGGACCCGCTGATTAAGAGTAAGCGCGTCAACCCCGTCAAGACGCGACAGGAGATACAGCGGACCCGACGCTATCCCTTGCATTATGTCTGATGTGGTGCTTACCTCCTGACTTAAGATGACACAAGCAGCCAGAAAGCTGCCTTCCGCCGGGTCCGCTGGGGGTCCTCAGGAGTTGTCGCGGGGGTTGCAAGTGAAGCTCACGTTAGCACGTATTGATAGCTTGCAGTGCCCGCCCGAGAAGCGCGACATACTGGTCTTCGATGATGAGCAGCGCGGCCTCGGTGTGCGCGTCACAGCGAGCGGCGGCAAGACGTTTCTCGCCCAATACACGTTCCATGGTCAGAAGCGGCGCATCCCGCTTGGGTCGTGCAACGCCATCTCGCTGGCGAAGGCGCGCGACGCCGTGCGCGCGATCATGGGAGATGTTGCGCGAGGAATTGATCCGGCAGCCGAGCGGCAGCGAGCTACCGCCGAAGCGCGCCAGAGAGCGGCTCGTGATGCGCTAACGCTTGAGGCTCTGCTTGAACACTGGCGTTCGCTGCACCTCGCCAGCAAGCGTGAGCGCTACGCCGCTGAAGCGGGGCGAGCGCTACGCCTTGCCTTTCGCCACCACCTCGAATTGCCCGCCGCCGACCTGCACCGAAACCACGTTGTGAAAATCTTGGACGCCATGGCGCTTCGTGGCAACGGCGCGATGGCGGCGAGAACGGCGGCGTATGGAAAGGCGGCCTACAGTTGGGCGATGAAGCGGGGCGCCGTCCCGGCCAACCCCTTCGCGAACCTGCCGCTTCCGCCTCCCGTAGAACGGGACCGGGTCATGTCGGACGGCGAACTCGCGGCTGTCTGGCGAGCAAGCGAGGGCGCAGGCGCCTTTAGCCGCATCGTCCAGATGCTCATCCTCACCGGCCAACGACGCGAGGAAGTGGGCGCCATGGCTTGGGCCGAGCTTTCAGAGGACCTCTCGACGTGGACCATCCCGGCGAGCCGGGCCAAGAACGGCGTCGCCCACATCGTGCCGCTATCGGCCCCCGCGCAGGAATTGTTGCGCGCCGCCGCTCCAACCGGCGATCTGGTCTTCCCCGGCCTGCGCGGCGCGTTCAGCGGGTGGTCGAAGGCGAAGGCGGCCTTGGACGCGCGCTCGGGCGTCAGAGATTGGCGCCTGCACGATCTGCGCCGCACCATGGCGACCGGACTTCAGCGCCTCGGCGTGCGCCTTGAGGTGACGGAGCAAATCCTCAACCACGTCTCCGGCAGCCGCGCAGGCATCGTCGGCGTCTACCAGCGGCACGATTTCGCCGAGGAGAAGCGCGCGGCGCTGGCGGCATGGGGCGAGCATGTGAAGGCGCTCATCAAGTTCTAATTGAAAACAGCTTATTGGTTTTAATCCAAAGCATTACGACAGGCGTCGCTGCGAATGCAGTGACCTCGTCACCCGGCTGCCAGAAGTTCGAAAGCCGGCTGGGGACCTCGTGAACATCAGGCCCTTTCGCTACCTCCTCCCGGCAAACAACGCCACCGGGGACTAGGTATGCGTGTTCTAACTTATGGCGAAGCGGCGAAGCGGATAGGCATTGCACGCAGATCACTTGAGAGGCTGATTGCTAAAGGCGAAGGCCCAGCCATAGTCCATATCACGGCGCGCCGTCGCGGAATTATGGAAGCTGATCTTGAGAAGTGGCTTCTGTCGCGCCGTCACCCATCGCCGGGCGTGTCGCTTTGAATAATTGGTGGCATTGAACTCGTCGAGAAAGCAAGTTCAAATGGGTGTCGCCGAACGAAAGAAGATCGGCGAGGATTCCTCGATGTCGCGCGCATCAGGATAGACCGATCTCTCTTTCGGATTCTGGATCATGGATACGGACGACGACATGACCACCGAGCACAAACTCCATCCTATCTCGGAGTTAGCGCGCTTCATCTGGTTGGTTGAAGAAACCTGTGACAACGCACTTGAATCGGGAAGATTAAAGGACCCCGACAAGAAAGCGCTAGAGAACGCGCGCAAAAAGCTTAAGAAAGTCTTCGTACCCTTCGCGATGGGTTTTATCACCGAACAAGAAAATCCAGAGCGCACAGCCGAAGGCCATGAACAACTTCGGGAGCTGCTGGAAGCTGTATTCGACGTCGGCGTCTTCGCAACGCTGACGGAAAGCGCAAAGGCTTTTCATAAGAGTGAATCACAGCGAATGAAGGGACAGAAGCGCGGAGAAGCCCTCACCGAAAAAAAACATGGATGGCAGGAAGCGGTGAAGGAGCGTGTCGACGCAAGGTTGGCTGTGAACCCAAACTTGAGCGGCACGCAACTTTCCCAAAAAATCGAGGAGGAGAGACAACAAAATCAAGACGAGTCGCAAAAGAAAGAAGGAGGGGTAAGCGCGGAAAAAATTGAGCGTAAGAAGAGGTGGAAAACTGAATTGCCAGCTACCTTGCCCGAATTCGATACAGTCAGAGTTTACATAAGAACACTGTTGAGGGAGCGAAAAAAGGCAACCGCGAGCGGGACCGAGCAAAACTGAGTCACCATCAGCCGGCTGAAATACTCCTCCAACCGGCTCAAAGCCTTACCCCTCAGTCCATCCCTCGTCATCATCACCTCACTTCGGAACTACCCGAGTTGTGAGGAGATGCTCTTATGAGCGACCGCGTAACATCAACACTTCCTGAAAACTCCAAAGATATGCCCATCGATAGGAACGCCTCCATCGAAATCACCGTCTTCAGCAAAGACGAAGGCATCCTCTCGAAGACGATCAGGGCTGCCGAAGACGGTTCCCCCGTCTCTGACGCCAGCGAATGTCGGATGTCGTCGGGAACAGCGATGCGCATGCCGCTGTCTGGCGTCGAGTCGCTGGCCGCTCTGATCAACAACATGGCTCCAAACGAGGCGCTGGCCCTAGGGCAGCTTGTCGAAGGCGTCGGCGACACGGCTCCCGTCACTACGGTCCGGTGTCTGAAGTCGGCGCTCAAGGGCACTATCGCGCGCTCGCAGGCGTTTCTGAAGTTTATGCTTGGCGCGCCTGCCTTCATGCTGCTTGATATCGACGTCAAGGGCATGCCGCAGAAAATCAAGAATCGGATCGAGGAAGCGGGAGGTATCGAAGCTGTTCTCTCGGAGTTGTTTCCTGATTTGATGACGGGAGAGCGTGTCGTGCGCGCTTCGACCTCTGCTGGCATCTCCAACGCGGCGACCGGCCAGACTTTCCCCGGCTCGGGCGGCTTGCATATCTACATCGCGGTAGAGGATGGTTCTGATATCGCGCGGGCGCTCAACGATCTGAATAAGCGGCTCTGGCTGAAAGGATATGGGTGGATTCACGTCACCTTCTCGGGACAGGCGCTGATCCGGACCTTCGTTGACGCCTCTGTCGGCTCCCCCGAGCGGTTGGTTTTCGAAGGCGCGCCGATTGTCGAGCCGCCTCTCGTGCAGGACCACGAAGCTCGCCGTGCCCTCGCCAAACCCGGGTTGGTTGTGGACACGCGGAGCGCGATCAAGCCGCTGGCAGAAGCGGAACGCGAACATCTTCTTGGAATGATCGCGGCTGAACGCCGTGTCATGAACCCCAAAATTTATGCCGCCCGGAGGGCCAGCGACGAAAGGCTCGCACAGGAGATCGCAGAACGGGAGGGGGTTCCATTTGAACCCGTGATCCGTCGGGTCAGGAAACGTCATCAACGCATTCTCCTGCCGGAAATGCCGCTCGTCATGGACGATGATGAACTAGGCACTGTGACGGTCGCCGACGTTCTCAAAAATCCTGAAAGGTTCGTTGGGGAGACGCTGGCCGATCCGCTGGAAGGGCCCTCCTATGGCCGTTGCAAGGCGATGATCATGCATGATCGCGCCAACGGCGATATTTTTGTTAAAAGCTTCGCCCACGGCGGAATCTGCTATGACCTTCGGTATGATCGGCAGTTGCTTGAAATAGTGCTCCGCGAGTCAAAGCCGGAGCATATTGTGGACATCTTCGTCGCAAAGGCCGACCAGTCTGATCTGGAGGCCGACGACGAGACCACGCTGATCGATTTGGTCGCGCAAATCAGCGGCGTGGGTAAGCGGCCGATCATCCAACGCCTTAAGCAGGAACGCGCTCGTCGCAAGCACGAAAAGCTCGCGGCCATGGAAGCGGCACGGCCGTCTTCGGGGCGTCCCGTATATCCAGCGCCAGCAGCCGATGCGGAGATCACTCCCGTCGTGCAGCTTCTCGACGCGGTGTTGAGCAAGGTTGGGGGCACACAGCCGCCGATGCGCAACCTATCCGGCAGTCTCGTCGCCATTCGAAGCGAGGCGCCTCACGGGCTTCACATGCTTACCAGCGAAGGGGCTGACGCCGCACAGGGAAATGATGAAAAGCCTCCGGCCCCAAAAGAGCCATTGATCCATGAGCTGTCGATTGCTGAGGCAACGATGGAAATCGAACGGCACATAGAGTTCACATCTACCGACAAGTTCGGATTGACTAAGAGCGTCCGATTGCCTGCCTCTTTCGTGGCGGCATACAGGTCTCTGCATGCTTCGAAGTTGCCGGTATGCGCGGCTATTTCTACTGCTCCCGTGATATCACCGCACTCATGCGACGCGATCATGGGGGATGGTCTGGATCGGCGTAGGGGCGTCTTCTACGCAATCGCCTCCAAGTTGAGGAACTGCGTGCCGGACCCGGATTCGATTACAGATGAGATGGCAATCGAAGCCTATAAATATCTTGCAAACAAATGGCTGATCGATGTGACCACTGACGCAAACGGGAAGGCCACCGTAATTGCTGCCGTGCTTACTATCATCCAGCGCATCGCGCTGAATCAGCGACCTGCGTTCTTTATCGTGGCAGCGCAGAGGGGCGGTGGAAAGACGACGCTTGCGTCAATGATCACTATGGCGGCTCTCGGGCGTGCGCCGGCGGCGGCGGCTTGGGCCCCGAGCGAAGAGGAGCGTCGCAAGGCGCTCCTAAGCTACCTACGGATGGGCGCCGCCGCCATCGTCTGGGATAACATCCCACGCGGCGCTTCGATCAGGTGCCCCCATATGGAGCGGGCGCTCACCTCTGCTGAGTATACGGATCGGGTTCTCGGCGTTTCCGAGCAACTGACGGTCCCGTCGCTCACGGTGATGCTGTTTACGGGGAACAATATCGCTCCGACTGGCGACATGGCGTCTCGGTCGCTGGTGTGCTCCATCGACGTTACGAGAACTGATCCTGAGAACAGATCCTTCAAGCATCCTGACCCTCTGCGGTGGACCGCCAAAAACCGCATGAAGCTGATGAAGAGCCTGTATACACTGCTGCTCTGGAACCCCTATCTGCGCATGCCTGCTGATGAACGCGTCGAAGCCAAGACGCGGTTCAAGACGTGGTGGGCCTCGGTCGGGGCGCCGATTGAAGGTGTGACAGCGCTGATCGGCGAGCCTGTCGATTTCGGCGCGATGTTCGCGGCGAATGAATTCGGCGACGAAGAAGTTGATTCCGTCGCGACGATCTGCGACGCCATTAACAAACGGTTCGCGGATCGAGTTTTTGCCGTGAAGGATTTCGCGGCCTTGCTCGACTCCGGTCCCGCGGCGACCCCATTCGGCAGCCCGGCTGAGCAGGCGGCCCGGAAGGCCGCGCATGAGCAGGCCGAGGCGCTGCGTGAGGCGTTACAGGCGATCCATGATGTTCCGCTGCCTCCCGGGCCGTTGCCGAATCAGCGCGTCGGTCAAATCCTCGGCAAGGCCGTAGGCCGTCCCGTTTGCATTGACGGGAAGACTGTGCGGCTGCGCGTGGTGCACGCGGGTCATGCGGGCCGCACTTACCGGCTGGAGGAGGTCTAAAATGTCCCGCGCCATGGACCTCTTCCGAAAGAAACCGACGCAGAGCGTCGAGACGAAACAGTCGGAGGCTCCATGTTCGGAGCCTCCACTGGAAAAAGTTCCCAATTGCGAGCCGGACCGGCTGGAAAGTTCCCCGAGTCGCCCGAGTTCCCCAGAAGCCACCGGAAACCTGTCTCCCATCGCGCCGAGCCCCAGTGCGGCGTCACGGTTCTTCGCTCGCTCCCAGCCTGCGGGCGACTCGGGGAACTCGGGCAACTTTTCGACCGCCGATTCGCAGGAAAACAAATATTCCCGCGCGCCTAGACGGGACCACAAGGAAGCCATCGATATCCTCCGGCGCCTGAAAAGCGTCGGAGCAAACGTAACGTGGGATGGTTACGAGAGCGAAATCTCCTTCGGAGGAACAACCCCGGAGCGTCAGGAAGGTCTTGACCTTTATGGAGAGGGTGTCGCGAAGATTGAGTCTTACCTCGCTGACGAATTGCCGGAGTTCCCGCCTGCCGAACGCCAGCGGGCAGATAAGCTCATGCGCGCGCTTGGCGTAGAGGTGACCGTGCCGTCCAACTCCGAGCAGGCCAAAACCCTCGTCTTGGAATTGATCGCTTCGTCAGGGGATTTCGGCCTCGTGCTGGATGTCGAGACGGCGACCTTGCCCCCTTGGAAAATTGCTCGCCCCCCGCTGGTCTTCAGGGCTGATGGCTCAGTGGCGGATCATCAGCCTCGATATGCGCTGGAAGCCGCGCTTGATCCTCACCGCTCGCGCATCCGCCTCATTCAGATTGCGGGGCGGAGGCGCAAGGACATCCGGAACCGGGTGCTGATCATCGACACCGATTTGATCCCCGCTACCGACGAGGCATTACTCCCGATCTGGCGCTCGAAGCTCTGGATTCACAACGCTGCCTTCGATGTGAAACATTTCATCGCAGCGGGCGTTGACCTGAGCCGCGCCGAAATCGTTGATACAATGCTCCTTGCTGGCATGGTGCACCGCTGCGAGCCCAACGGCAATCTACCGGCGCCATCACGGCCCTCCCTCGCGAAATACGCCGAAACGGTGTTGGGCGTCGATCTGCCGAAATCGGGTCAGGTCTCGGACTGGAGCAGGGAGACCTTGTCGCGCGAGCAATTGACCTACGCCGCGCTCGATGTCGCGCTCCTCGCCCTCTTGATCCCAAAGTCATGGAACAACTTGCCAGATGAACCATCGAAAGCATGCGTCCTGCGGGCTTCCGCTGCGACCTTAGCGGTTGCCCACCTAGAGCTTGCGGGGATGGCGATTGACCCAACCGCGCTTGAGAAGGCGGCGAACGCATGGGCCAAAGAAATCGAAGATCTCACCGGGCGGATTCGTGCCGTTGGTGGGCCTGAACGTCCAAACTCTCCAATGTGCGTCGGAAAATGGCTTGAGAGCGCTCTACCGCCAGAGGTTTTTGCGGTGTGGCCGAGAACTTCGGGCGGAGCTCTCTCCACTGAAGGGAAGCTTTTGCGACGCGCCGTGGAGCATCACGAAGCGATCCAGTTACTCGTAAGGCGGGCGAAAGTCGCAAAAATGGCGAGCAGCTTTGGCCACTCGCTGCTCAAGAAGATCAACCCAGCGACGGGGCGCCTGCATTGCAATCTGAAGATCAGTGGCGCCAAGACGGGGAGGTTCAGTTGCTCCGATCCGAATCTCCAGCAGATCCCTTCGCGTGGCGAGCAAGGCGCATTCATGCGCTCGATTTTTGTGGCGCCCCCCGGATGTGTTCTGATCGGCGCGGATTACAGCCAGCTTGAGCTCCGTGTTCTGGCCGCTGTCTCAGGCGACCCCGCGATGAACGCCGCTTTCGCAAACGGGCAGGACCTCCACGCCATCACGGCCTGTGGGATGTTGCGGATCGCGCCGGAGGAGTTCGATATCGACAATCCGATCCACAAGGCCGCGCGCGCCTCGGCGAAGGCTGTGAACTTCGGAATCATCTATGGCTGCGGCGCCACCGGTCTGGCCGAGTTCGCACGCGACGCCTACGGCGTCTCTATGACGCAGGCGGAAGCGGCTCATGCAATGGCGCAGTTCCTCAACACATATGAGGGTGCCGCGGACTGGATGGAAAACGCGGCTTCCGACGCGAACCGTTATAAGTGCATCCGTACGGCGGGAGGCCGCATCTACCCAGCGGCTTACGAACCTCTCGGCGAAATCTCGCGGCAGCAGGCGCTGAACTTTCCGATTCAGGGCGCTGCGGCGGAAGTGGCGCTGGAGGCGATTATCCGCATCGAAAAGGCCCTGCGCGACATCCCACAGGCGCGCCTCATCGCGCAGGTGCATGACGAGTTCCTGCTCGAAGCGGACGATGAACCCACCTGCGTCGCTGCTGCCTCAGCGGCTTTGGAGGCGGGTATGCGGGAAGGGTTCGGGGCCTTGTTTCCTCATGCGCTACAAACCGGCCTCGTAGATGTCGGGGTGGGCCGCAACTGGGCTGAGCTGAAAGGGTGATCGTCTGGACCTCGATTGAGATGGCGCGAGCCTTTCATGAGCAGAAAAAAATGCTTTGTTTGCCTCATCACGCCTGAAAAGTTCCCCAAGTTTCCCGAGTTGCCCGGCATCCCGTGCGCCTTTGCTAGAAGCCGGCTGCTCGAACTTGTGGAGAGAAGAGAGGCCGCGTGCTCTGGACCTTGTTAAACGGCAACGCGGGGAGCTCGGGCAACTTTTTGGTCGGCTCGTGGTCAAACGTTAAAATCTCTCCGGCACCTTGCTGAGGCTCCCATCGGACGGCCCCATAAGAGGCGCAAAGGCCTAGCACGGCGTGAAGGCGACAGCCACGGCCGACTTCATGCGAGTCGCGCGGAAAGCGCCCTTTGGATTTCGATAGCTTCTCGCGCTCCAAGCGGTCTCTCAATCCCCAAAGAGCGCAGCAAACGGATTCAGATATCGCTCGTACCGGGGCGTGTAGCTCGCATGGGAGAGGTATCTGCTGCTCGCGTAATGCTCTGCATGTCCCGGCCTCGAGCCGGTGATCGAGATGCTGGCTCCCTCAGCCTGAACCATCTGATAGAGTGTCGCCGCGTTTCCCGGCGCGAGCCTCACACAGCCGTGCGAGGCCGGTCGCCCGAGCGATCCGGTCGCGTAGGAGCCGTGGATGGCATATCCGCCGTGGAAGAAGATCGAATGCGGCATTGGCGACATGTCGTATTTGCGCGAATAATGCATTCGCTGCAGCCCCGTCGCGGAGAAATTGCCGCGCGGCGTCACATACCCGGCCCGGGCCGTCGAGACCGGCCAAGTATAGCTCCCCTCCGCCGACGAGACATGCATGGTCTGGGTTGCAATATCGACATGGATGTGAACTCGGGCGCTGGCGGGCTGTGTCAACCCGAATGTGGCGAGCAGAATCGCCGGGAAGCTTCTGGTTATGTTTTTGGCCGCCTCCAACTACCGCGGCGCGCGGTTTACAATAACTGGACACGCGGGGGGCCGCGTGTGCGGCTCTTTCCCGCACGCTTGATAATGCGTTCAGGGACATAATGTTCCGTCCACACCCGATCCAACCGGCTGCCGACCGCCGCGGTGCGGCTGTTCTAGTGAAGTTTGCGGTTATTTTCTTTTACGATCAGCCAAATCACTGCGGTGAGTGGCGTGTCTCAACTCCCATAAGATGCAAGGCTTCGTCGATAAACGCCTCGGTGTTTGGCGAAGCATCGGCGAGGTGTTTGATCGCTCGTCCCGGGAGGTCCCATTGATCAACTTGCGTCTTTTGCGAGCGATAGCGGTGAAGTCGGTCCCAGATGAACGAAAGTACTTCTGACCAGATCAACTGCTTTACCTCAGGATAAGCAGCCGCCAACTCCTCGCTTTGGTTGCGTCCGACTGCCACCAAGCGAACACGAAGCTGGCCGTCTCCTGCATGGATACCGGCCCTATAGATATTTTCCGCTGCACGCTCGATACAGTCAGGGGGAAGGCAGCCAATCGCAGCGAGAACGCGATGGACGTTTTTTTGATCCGACCGGGTCCACGGCCCGTTCAAGGTACAAGGTTGGTTCGTCTTCACCTCTGCAATGACCACGTCGATCAGAACGTTGGATAATGCGAGGCGTTGCTCGTCGTCAGCCATGATATCCTGTGGGTTATCGAACAAGCGTTCGGCTCGGTAGGGAAAGCGAACTGCCAACAGATCAGCGTCCGTTCGCTGGCCGCCGCGCCGCTCGGGATGAACTACGAAGTTTTCGATCTGGAGGAAGCCGTTCAATCGAAAATACCAGTAGGCCACCTTTTCCGGATCGAGACGGTCAATATTGCGTTGCTCTGGCGAACGGCTCATTTCATCTCCTCAAACCCATGCCCTTCGCAGATTGCAGCACTTCTCCGGCTAGGCATCGCGTCAGCAGCGCTGGCGCAAAGCTATCATGAGCCGAGAAACAACGCGATCAGCGGCGTTCATGCCGGAAAAGTTGTGGAATTTCCCCGAGATCCCCTTCAAGTGGGGAATGGTTAAAGCCCAAGGCTAAGCCGTGGGGTCGCTTCACGCCAGCGGAGGCCGGAACCGGCAACTCGGGCAACTCAGGAGACTTTTCGATCAGAGCATCGTGGGGAACCTCAAATTCCCGACGGGTCCCACATCCACTCCCAATGCGCAAACTGGATCAGACACGAAGGCCGCAGGGGTGACGCCTGTCGCGACGATGACCGATGTCGACACTCCCAACGCCCTTTTTCAGCGTCCACGGCAGTAAAGAGCTACTTCAGTGGCAGGCGCTCGCGGCCTCTCGCCAGTCGTTCCAGATTCGCTGTCGGGCCTCATCGCAACTGATTTTTCCAGCGCATACTGCACGAGAGAGGCATCTTCCAACATCGTCCTTCTGGCGTCTTCCAACCGGAGGTTCCGTGGGTCTGATGACACTCCACCAAGCGCAAGAGGAATTCTGTGATCAAGCTGGAAGTCGCCGACCAATTCAAGCGGCAGGCCCTGCTCCCGAAGGAGACGCACCTTGACGCGGTTCGTGTAGGACTGCGGTGGTCGAATAATTGAAGTCCATCCCCTGACGCAGATCGTTTGCCCGATGGTTGCTTGGGTTACATCTGGGTTGAGCGGTAGAGTATTGCCGCTTTCTGGGCTCACGGGTAGACGGATGCGGGGCACGCCCCTCCTGAGGCCGGAGGAAGGCAGCCCGGACTGCGCTTGCGACACTGGCGGCTTGCCACCCTCGTTTTTGCAACGGGTTGTTGGTGGATCGCCACAAACGACCCCGAGGGTAGACCAGCCTACACAACGTCCGTTCAGGCCTCGGAAGCCGGGGCCACCGTGTGAGCCGCATCCTGCGAGGGTCGACGCTGCGCTTGCAGCAATGAAAATGGCAGAGAGGGCGGCACGTGTGATCGCCAGAAATGCGCGATGCGCTCGGAATTGCGAGAGCATTTTGCGAGCCGGAAAATAATTCTGGTCAGCATCATTCACGCTTGAAAAGTTCCCCGAGTTCCCCGAGTCGCCAGAAAAATTGGCTAATTTAGCGCTCCAGACTAATATCCTTGGTGGGCAACTCGGGTGAGTCAGGCAGCTTTTTTGGCCCCCGATCCATCAGAAAGCGATAATTTCTTTCATATCTGCGCCGCGCTAAGCGTAAAAGCCATCTCACACGACGGCAAGGCTGACTTCATTCACTCCACTTCTCGGCACCCAAAGGTAACGCGTTGAGTTCCGCTCTGGCTTCAAGCCACGAGGGAAAATATTTGTCGAGGATGGTGACGAAGCGCTCACTGTGGTTCGGCTCGATAAGATGCGCCATCTCGTGGACGACGACATATTCAAGAAGCTCTCGGGGTTTCTTGACTAGCTCAGTGTTGAGCCGAATATTCCCGCGATGGTGGTTGCAGCTTCCCCACTTTGTCTTCATCCGCTGCAAGAAATATCCTTGAACCTTAACTCTTAGCTTCCGCTCCCACTTCTCGATCAATGGCGGAATTGTCTCGTGCAGAAGTTTCTTGTGCCAGTCGTGCATAACTTTGGCGCGTTTGGCTATATCGCTTCCTTGGCGGACGCTCAAGGTGATCTGCTTGCGTTCAAGCTCTACGGATGGCTTCCCATCTCGATGGACGACGTTCAAGAGGTACCGATGGCCCCAAAGATAGTGGCTCTCGCGGGTGACATATTTCCGCGGCTCCTCACGCGCCTGACTGGTAAGCTTTTCCTGCTGAGCTCGTATCCAACCTAGGCGCGTGATCGCGTAAGCGCGCGCCACATCAAGACGAGTAGATGTTGGAGCCGCAAGCGTCACTCGACCGTCCGGGGGGTGCACCGAGAGGTGGACGTTTTTGATGTCCTTGCGCGTCACCGCGATGGTGATGTCGCCGATCTTGATCGCCTCAGCCATCAATACCCCGGCTGGTTCTTGATGATCTCGAAGAGCGCCTGCGTGGCCTCTCGGTCTCGGTTCAGCAGGGGGAACAACGCATTCAGCAACTGCGCCTCACGCGCTTGGTCACCCTTCCAGCCCGCTGGCGCCGATTCGCGGACGGCGGAGTCGATCTGCAAAGCTAACGCGGCCTTGTCGTCATCAGAAGTGGGACACCTAAAACTCGTTGCGCTGATGCTACCGAGATTGTTGTAGAGCGCAGTCGCCTTAGGGTTCCCGTGCAGTATCGCAGGCACTCCAGCAGCAGCCTCCTTGCCGCTCATCTTTTTTGCCAGTGCCTCTGCCTTGCGGAGAAATTCTTCATACGCTGCCGCATCTTCCCGGCTCTGCTTTATAAGATCGTCCAGAAGCTCTGACATCTCCACATAGAAGCGAGGGTCGGCAAGTTGTTGGCGAATGATTGTCTTTCGCAGATTGTTGATGACGCCTTCAGCGATTGCGTTCCTCGATAGCTTGCCCTTCTCGTTTAGCTTGCGGGCGATTGCGTCATGAACTCCTGTTTCGATAATGAGTTCTGTCAAGGACATCTCACCCAGCTCACCCAAATCCGCCGCCGGATCGGCCTGAATGTAGGTGTTGATCAGATGTCGCATATCCGCTTCATATGGCTTAATGTCTAGTTCCTCCCCGGCGTTCCGTTTGATCGCTGCGCGCATCTCAGAATAAAACTCGACCTCCTTCTGGAGGGTATCCGCCTCAGCATCGGTGTAACCCGCATCGGTGAGATTTTGCGCTATATCCGCGAAGGCACGGACGAAAACCGCAACCGCCTTGTAGAAAGAAATCCGCAGGGCTTCCGTCTCATTCAGCGCGTTTGCGTTGGAAGCATCGCCACAAAAATAATGAAGGAACTGTTCAACGTCCCTCGGCGGCGCTACCGGCTCACATAGGTAGTGCAGGGCTTCGCGCGCCTCGTCGAGCTTTTTCCTTCCCTCTCCCAGCCAATCTTTCAGGTGTACGTTGTTCTCAAAATCGCCACCATCATCGATATCGAGTTCGTCCGAACTGTAGACGGCAATCGCCTGCTGGACGCTGCCAAACAGCTCCTTGTAATCGACGATATGCCCATAGTCCTTGTCGTCGCCATCAAGTCGGTTGGTGCGGCAGATGGCTTGGAACAGGTTGTGATCCCGCAGTTCGTTGTCGAGATAGATGTAGGTGCAGCTTGGCGCGTCAAAGCCAGTCAAGAGCTTGCTGACCACGACCAGCAGCTTCATATTCGCTGGTTCCTGAATGAACCGGCGCTTGGTCTCATCTTCGTATTGTTTGGTTGTTTGGTTGTTCTTCAACACATACTTTGTATAGGTATCGAACTTGTAGCGTTCGTCACTATTCGCTGGCTCCCTTGAAATCGCATTGTGGTTCGGCTCGTAAGATGTGATGATCCCGCAGAACGCACCAAAATTGGTGTTCTCAAATAGCCTGAAATAGTGACAGGCGTCGTAGATCGAAGCCGCAACGAGTATTGCGGTCCCCCTGTCATTATTCAGTCTCGGCTTGAGGCTGAAATCCTCAATGATGTTCGCGACAATTCTCTGCTTTCGTTCGCCCGCACTCATCAACTCTTCCATGGTCGCCCACCGCTTCCGCAAAAGGGCCTTTTGGAAGTTATTTAGATTCTTGGTTTTTTGCTCGAACCATTTATCGATAGCCACTGGCGAAGTCAGCCGCTGCGGAACATCTCGGGCCTCATACTTCAAGTCCAACACGACCTTGTCGGCCACCGCCTGATGGAACTTGTAGGTATGGATGTAGGTGCCGAATACGTCCCGCGTCATCAGCTTGTCTTTGCGCAGGAGCGGGGTGCCGGTGAATCCGATAAAGATCGCTCCCTCTAGCCAACGTTTCATCTGCTTGTTCATGTCGCCGCCTTGCGAGCGATGACATTCGTCTATGAATACATAGAAGCGTCCGTGGACTGCCGGTGGTGGCACTTTGAGGTCGGCGATGTCGAACTTTTGGATCAGGGCGCAGAGGAGCCGTGGCGTCGTTGCTCCGAGTTTTTGGACGAAGTCGGCGCGGGAAGTGATACGGGGGGACGCCGAATCCGGGCCGATGACGCCAGCATTCTTCATCACTCCTTCAATCTGCTTGTCCAGTTCGTCCCGATCCGTGACAACCAGAATGCGCGCGTCGGGATCGTGCTCCAGCAACCACTTGGCGATGAGCACCATGAGGATGCTCTTGCCGCTGCCTTGGGTGTGCCAGATGACGCCCCCTTCCTGCTTCGCCATCCGCTCCTGTGCGGCCTTGACGCCGAAGAACTGATGCGGCCGTGGCACTTTTTTCTGACCGACGTCAAAGATGATGAAGTTCCGAATAAAATCGAGCAACCGGCTCTTGCTGCACATCTGAGACAACGGTCGGTCCAGCAGCGCACCAGCAGAGGAAGCTGCCGCACCGGGCTGCTCATCCTTCCACTCGACGAAAAACTGTTCCGGCGTGCCGGTAGTGCCATAGCGCAGCCCCTGCGAGTCGCTACCTGCAAAGACGAGTTGAACGGTGCTAAAGAAACCCTTGTTGAAAATCTTTTCCTGATTTGTGATGAGTTGACGAACACCCTCGGCCACCTCGACCGAACTGCGCTTGAGTTCGATCACGCCGACAGCGAGACCGTTGATGTAGATGACGAGGTCTGGTCTGCGTTGGTAGCCGCCTTTCAGCGTCACTTCCTCGGCCAAAGCGAAGTCATTCTTCTCTGGATTTTCCCAGTCGATCAGGTGAACGGTTTCGTGGGATGCACCCGCAGCGATCTGAACCGGCGCGCCGTACCGGAGAATCTGGTAGGTGCGCAGATTGGCTTGATAGAGCGTGATACCGGTGGAGTCGGCGGCAGTCTCAAGTTTCTGTAGTGCCGCAGAGATATGGGTGCTAGAGTAGCCACGAGCGGCAAGATTATCGCGAAGGATCGCGGCCTCGATTGGGCGGTTGTTCTCGCGCTTGTTCCATTCCCCAAGGTAACGATAGCCGAGGCAATCGGATAGGGTCGGGTCGGTGAAAAGGGCGACGACACGGTTCTGCGTCTTGCGTTCAGAACGGGGTTGCTCAGGCATGCGCGCCTCCAGAGGAAACTAGCCGTGTCCTGCCCGTAAGTAGTTCCTGCACCATACTCAACTTCAGGGCGCGGGTCTTATCGCGGCGCGCCTTTAGCGCCTTCAATTCGGCATCCATATCAGAGAGGACGCTTGCGATGGCAATTTGTTCTCTGAGTTTTGGGAAATCAAACTCAAGTGATTCTACGCTACCCGGTCGGAGATTATTGATACTTGAGCCGGCAAGTATGTTATTTATGTAGTCCCGATATCTTCCTGTCTGGAAAAGATGAAAAATAAATTGTGGGTGCGCGATCTTTGGATCAGTGCGAAAGCAGCTCATAAAGGCCCCAAAAGTGTATTTATAGCTATCATGGATAGTGAAAACACCTGCTTTTCCAACAAGCGCTTTGCTGCCGTTTGCCATGCAGATTAAAATGTCATTTGATTGGAGGATCTGATCAGGAGACACTCGTGCAGAATTCACGAACTGAATTTCATCGATTACAACAACCGCTTGTTGCACATTGCTTGATCTTAGCAGGCGCGTTGTGTCTGGTGTGTCGTATTGTGAAAGATCACTTGCGCCGCGGTAACTCACCCCTCGCAGACAACTTCCGGCATGTCCAAGTGGTTTTGCCTCCCACTCTCCGCTGAAGCCGGGAAGGCGGGTCTCGCGAGTCAGGAGTTTCTGCATGGCGGCCTGTTTGAGGTCGCGCTTCTTGGCGATAAGCTTGTCTAGCCTACAGAGAAGGGCATCGACATCACCTAGTGCCTGTGAGATGGCAAGTTGTTCTAACTTGTCGAGTGGAAGGCCTACTGGCATCTTGTCGACAATTGTAATGTAGATGTGTTTTATCGTTGAGCCACCGGCATCCTCAAGCATTCTCTTTTGATAAAAAGGACTCTCCAGCAACATCTTCAGGAATTGTGGGTCGACTCGCTCGTTTGGACGAATGACTGCGACAGATTGATTGATACAAATAGTTTCGTCGCCGACGACAGCGAGTCTTCCCAGAGTTCCATCCTTGGTGAGGAGTATGTCGTTACTGCGCGGTTTGCTTTTTGCGGTGAGTAATGTTTGGTAAGCTGTTTTTGATGTTCTCCGCGCAGTCTCTAGTTGAAGGCGTCCGTCATTTATATCTGCTGCCGTGATCATGAAGACACCATCCCGCACAGTCGGCATGGGGTTGGTGAACC
Source organism: Methylocystis sp. (assembly GCF_051061225.1). Classification (GTDB taxonomy): domain Bacteria; phylum Pseudomonadota; class Alphaproteobacteria; order Rhizobiales; family Beijerinckiaceae; genus Methylocystis. The sequence continues at coordinate 5,684 of NZ_JBPFEB010000153.1, read as the reverse complement.
CGTAAGAGATGAAAGAGAAAAAGGCGAAAAGAGGTTCGCATACCCACTCCGCTGGGATGACACCCACTTCCGTCTTCTTGTAACCGGGCTTCAGCTCCATGACGCACCCATTTTTGTAAGGTGGTCATTCACGCGGGCCGCTAAGGCCTCCACTTCCTTGGAAAGCTCCGGCAGTGGGGTGGCGTAGCGTTCCGCCAACTCACGAATGCGGCTGGTGAGGGTCTGTGAGACGCGGTCCAATTCTCTTTGCACGGTGGTCTTGAAGCTATCCATCCACTTGTCGTCCACCACCAAGGACCTGATTTCATTGTCTGTGAGTTTTGGGTATTTTTCGTATGCGAGGGTGTCGAGGGCGGCTTCCGCATCCTTGATGGCGCGCTTCAGAGAAGATTCGGTCTCAGAGAGTTCCAGCCAGCGCTTCAGAACGAACGCTTCGTCCTTTGCATCCTTGTCACTCTTGATCTCTTTGAGACGGGCGTTAATCTCGCCCTTGGCGATCTTGTCGAGCGCACCGAGGTAACCCTCTTCGCCACCGTTCTCTTCCTCCAACTCGGCAAGGCTGGCGATCGCCGCTTCCAGTTCCGTCTGTTTGGTGTCGATGGCGGCGTGCTCTTTGGCGAAGTAACGCGCGACGATGAGTGACTTTGGGATTAGGTCACAGATCCAACCCCTATCCTTGCTCCTGCCCTTCTTATCGATCTCTACGATACGAGCCGGTTTGGCGACCCAACCGTCTGCAGCGATCAGGTAGCAGTCATCCTGCATCGTCTCGGCCCAGTAATCCATCAAATGCTGGTAGATGTCGTAGGCGTCTAGCAGTGGCGTTTGATTGTAGACTGCGAGAAGGTCTTCGGCGACGGTCTCGATCAGCGCTTTGGGATGGCTATCCTTCCCGAACTTGTTGATCAAGGCGGTGGTCGCCTTCCTCCATTCATCGAAGGGCTTTGTGGCTGTCTTCTGAAACTCTGCGAACTCGGGGTGACCAAGGATTGTTGGCTTCACGTCTGCGACCGGTATCTTTAACTGTTCGTAGGCGGGCCGCCCTGCCGACTCGAAGAGCGCCACACGAACACTAGGCAGCGCCGCCCAATATTCCACCAGAGCGTCGATGTCCCGACTTGGGATGCCGCCACGCAGATGCCCCTCGATATCCTGAAGGTCTTCAGGTTCCGTGCTGTCGATGTAGCGCGGGAGGTTGAGGTTGTAGTCGTTCTTCGGGTCTGAGATTTCCGAGAGAGAGACCATACGCGCGTAGCGCGGGACCTCGGCCTGCTTGGCGAAGGTATCTACGATACGGTGTATGTCTTGTTCGCGAAGGCGGTTCTTGTTCCCGTCTTTGATGAAGCCCTTGGATGCATCGATCATGAACACGCCTTTGCGGGCGGTGGCGTTCTCCTTGTCGAGGACGACAATACAGGCAGGTATGCCGGTTCCGTAGAAGAGATTAGGCGGCAGGCCGATGATGCCCTTCAGATAGCCAGAGCGAACCAACTTCTGGCGAATGACCGCCTCAGCGCCACCCCGGAAGAGCACGCCGTGTGGCAGGATACACGCGCCTTTCCCCGTGCCTTTCAAGGAACGGATGATGTGCAGCAGAAAAGCGTAATCTCCCTGCTTTGCAGGCGGTTCCCCCCAAGCGAAACGTTGATACGGGTCGTTCGCCGGGGTCAGCCCGACGCTCCATGTCTTAACCGAGAATGGGGGATTGGCGACGACGTAGTCGTAGGTCCTGAGTTGCTCACCGTCCTTGAATTTGGGGGCTGCAAGTGTATTGCCGGTCTGAATGTTGGCAGTCGGGAAGTCGTGCAGGATCATGTTCATCCGGGCGAGACCTGCGGTGGTCACGTCCATTTCCTGCCCTTCGAGAGTGATGTGCTTGCCCGTCTCGGCCGCGACTTTAAGCAACAACGATCCCGAGCCGCAGGTCGGATCGTAGGCGGTTGTTGACGCCTTCGTGCTCGACACCGAGATACCAATCACCTTTGCGATCACACGGCTGACCTCAGACGGGGTATAGAACTGCCCCTTACTCTTGCCGCTCTCGGTAGCGAAGAGCCGCATGAGATACTCGTAGGCGTCGCCGAGTATATCATCATGCTCGGCGCGGTTCTGCGAAAAGTCAAGCTCTGGCTTCTGGAATATGCCAATCAAGTTGGTCAGACGATCCACCATCGCCTGACCTTCGCCAAGCTTGTTGGGATCGTTGAAGTCAGGGAAGTCGCTTCTGGAAAGTCGAGCGTTGGCGTCGGTCAGAGGCTGGATGATCTGTGTGTTGATCTTATCGCCAATGTCGCTTTTGCCCTTCAGGGCGATCATGTCCTTGAAGCTTGCCCCTTTGGGGATCGTCACCGGCGGCGCGAAGGTGTCACTGTCTCCGTACTTGTCTGTGATATATTTGATGAAGAGCATAAAGAGGACGTAGTCTTTATACTGGCTTGCATCCATCCCGCCGCGCAACTCGTCGCAGGATGCCCAGAGCGAGGAATAGAGATCGGATTTTTTCAGCGCCATTGAGTTGTGAAATCCCGTTCGGTTCACGAGTTGGGTAGGGCCAGACATGCCGCTTCGCGAGCGTCCCATTTCCGGGCCGAATCTTCTAATGATTCGACCAGCGAGGCAACCGGCCCTCCTTGCTTTTACGGCCATGTTTACGGTGGCATAGCTGGTGGCCCGTCCGTGGCGCTCGACACGTCGGCAATGAAAGCCAGTTGCGAAGGTTCCCTGTCACCAGCATGGCGTTGAAGCCTCTGCGGATGGCAACTCGGGCGACTCGGGGAACTTCTCAGCCCGTCATACGCGGAGGGCAAGATATTTTTCCCGAGGTCGATGCTCAAAGACTGCAAGCACACCGTGTGTTTCCAGCCCAGAGACGAAAGCAATAACGCAACCGACCGGAAGGCGAGTTCGGATCGTCCTGCAGATTTGTTGTGCGGAGGCATGAAGCGGCTGGAAAGTTGCCCGAGTTCCCCGAGTTGCCCGCTCAGAGCGTCGTGAGCGATTCTCAGGGCCGCGGATCCGCATGGTCGGGGCGAAGATTCTGCGGCGGCTTCCGCCTTGCTGCCAGACGTGCCGACGCTCGGCCTTGGGAGCGCGCACACCGGACCGAACTGGGCAACCGCGAAAGACTGAGCAACCTCAGCGTCCGGAGGTGCCGGAGTTGCTCTTGTAGGGTAACCCCATTCCTCGATAGCTGTAGGAAGGTGAACGCCCAAGCGGAGACGGGGGCGAACGCTTACGCTGACGTTGGAATGTCATTGACCCCCGGGCGCGTATCGTTAGCATCATCAGTGATTGGATTTCCGGGGGTGCTGTGGTGCGCGTCGTTCCCTTCTGTCTCGCCATTTGCGTTCTTATGGCGTCCCCAACTGTCGCGCGCGCCGAACAGTTCGGGATCACAGTCAACCCTGACAAACGGTTTGCGGTAGACGGCCTCGCCGTTGGGGGATTGGTCGCTCCCCAGTCAAGCGCCTACAGGGCGTATAAATGCAGAGCCAGCGAGGATTATCCCGGGTTCACTCGATGCGTGAGGCACGAGAGCAAGGCGCTTCGGGGGGAGAAGGTTGATGTTACAACCTCGATTCTTCATTCTGCCGATGGGGTGGTTGCCTATATCAACCAATCGATCAAACCCGCCCACTTCTCTGTGCGTGATATCGAGCAGGAGCTTTCTCGCCTCTCGGGTCGGTTCGAGGTCTCTCCGCAGATCAAGAAGCTCACAGATGGACGCGACGGGGTAATGGCCCTCATTGCGACATGGAAGGACATTCAACTCCAACCTCTGAGCAGGAGTGATTTGAACATCCTTGCGCATGGTGGCGCGCCCCATGCGGGTATCCTCGTCGATCTGCTTGGCGACTTTCACCGGTCGGCGCGCCTGAACTTGCCGGTCTATAGGGTTGCCGGTGGCAAGGGCTTTGTCTGGGCGGCAAGTTTCGACCAGCAGGGAACCGGCAATCTTCGTTTCTTCGCGATGGACCCATATCTCCTTGAGGCGCATGCGCCACCATCACCCCCGGTCGCGACCACCGAACCCAAGGAGCCGACACCGGGAGCATCCATTCAGAGGCCAGAGGCTCGCGAATCCACCGGAACAGGCTTCTTCGTTTCTGAAGGCTTCGCAGTCACCAACGCGCACGTTGTCGAGGGGTGCTCCACTGTTCAGGTGACGCCAAGCCTTTCTCGACAGGAAGCGGCTTCCGTTATTGCCAGAGACACGGCGAACGATCTGGCGTTGTTGAAAACAGCCGTTAAGACGAATATCCCTGCATCCCTTCGCAGCGGTGTGCGGGTTGGTGAAAGCGTCTCGGTATTCGGCTTCCCCCTATCTGGCATTCTTGCAACCGGGGGGAACTTCACGACAGGAACGGTTGCTGCCGCCGCAGGCTTGGGCGACGACACGCGTTATCTGCAAATCACTGCGCCCGTTCAGCCCGGGAACAGCGGGGGTCCTCTGCTGGATCAAGATGGCAACGTGGTCGGCGTCGTTGTCGCAAAGCTCAATGTTCTCCGGGTTGCACAAGCCACCGACGACATCGCGCAAAACGTGAACTTCGCGATAAAGGCGTCTCTGCTCGCCAATTTCTTGGACGCCAACGGAGTCCCTTATGCGGTTGGCAGCCCCTCAAAGACACACCTTGATGCGCCTGAAGTGGCCGCTCGCGCAAAGACCATGTCGCTCTTTATACGATGCTCACCGTGACAGCGATTGGCCGTTCATGAATGCGCCCGAGAAGCGGGGTGTGTCGAGCATAAAGCCCGAAGGCTCGCGAACCAGCAGAAAGACCATCATGATCCACATCCGGGAACTTGATCACCTCGTCTTGCGTGTGACCAATCTGGAAGCCATGCTCGCCTTTTATTGCGACGTTCTCGGCTGCGCCATTGAGAGACGCTTGGACGAAATCGGGTTGATTCAGCTACGGGCTGGCCGCTCGCTTCTCGACCTTGTGCCGGTGGATGGAGAGCTAGGCCAAGCCGGAGGCGCCGCGCCGGGGAAGGAAGGCAGGAACCTCGATCACTTCTGCTTCCGGGTCGATCCCTTTGATGAGGAAGCCATCCGGCGTTACCTCGTAGCCCATGGGGTTGCGGCCGGAGAGACGACCATGCGCTATGGTGCGGAGGGGGTTGGTCCTTCGATCTACGTCAAGGACCCGGACGGCAACGTCGTCGAACTCAAGGGCCCTCCAATCGACTGAGGTGAGGCCTCTCGACAGTGAAATCCTCCTTAATTCCAACTCGCTATCTACCCTAAATTGCACGGAACCATCCTCGCGTGTTGGCGTTTCTCCGACACGACGACATTGTCCTTTCACTCTCTCGAAATCGTAGGATTCCTCGAAAGGAATGGATCATGGCTCTTTCGTGCTGCGTCTCCGAGTCATTTCGCCTCCATTAAGCTCCATAAGCTAATCCCCTGCGGAGCATTAAGCTCGGCTCCCGGTCTCGAACGACTGCGGTTGCGCGTGCCAGCTTGGGGAACAACAAGGGTTAGCGCCTTGGCTGATTGCACTTTCTAGGCAAAAAGCTTCGCCACTAGTCGCAGGTCTAGTGTCCTGACTCTCAATTGCCGCCCAAAAACTCAAGCGGCGTGGGCTTTGTCGAGCGCCGCGCGGGCCCGATGGATTTTTTCGAGGATAGCCTCGCCTTTCGCCTTCCATTTATAGGGACGCGGATTGGCGTTGCGC
>NZ_JBPFEB010000152.1:0-92387 GCF_051061225.1 Methylocystis sp. | reverse complement strand
CCAATCCAAAAAAGCGCCGCTCCAAATCGCGGCGCTTTTTAGCGTCTCCCTGCCGCGGGGTGGAGCAGCCCGGTAGCTCGTCAGGCTCATAACCTGAAGGTCGCAGGTTCAAATCCTGCCCCCGCATCCAGGGACTTTCTTTTCCAATCATACGATCGCGCGGTCTTGCAGCGCCGCAAGGACGCCCAAGGACGCCATTGCGTTCGTCCCGCTCTCTGCATCTCTCTCTTCCTCCGCTGTCGCCGCCACGTTTGACGTGAAGAGGCGGGTTTTGGCGCGTTTGCGTAGAGAGCGACCCTTCCATGAAACCAGTTTGAAATGCGATGACCCTACGATCGCGACGAATGTTGGCGACGGCGTCCGAACAACTGGAAGGGGATCGGTCTCAGATTGCTAAGATGCTGTGCCCGTGACATTCTGTGACGCTATGACTCATCGATCCCGGCGAATTCAGTCCTGCAGAAGAGGTTTACCCGTGACCGCAGTTTTTTCAGTTGATCTGGACGGACGCACCCGCACAGCAAGGCGCCGGTCTCTCGGGCGCTTTCGATTCGCCGCTGCGGCAGTCATGAGTTTGGCCGCGCCGCTCGCCTTTTCAACATTCTGCGCCGCACAGACGTCGGCGGCGGTTGAATGGAGAACTCCGGCCGGAGACGTGCAGGGCACGCGGTACAGCACCCTCGATCTGATCGACAAGACAAATGTGGGAAGCCTGGTCGAAGAGTTTTCCTATCCGACCTACGTCAAGAACAGCCATCAGGGGAGCCCGCTCGTCGTCAATGGTGTCATGTATTATGTGACGCCCTTTCCCAATCAGCTGATCGCGGTCGATCTCGCGACGAATACGAAGAAGTGGGTCTTCTCCCCCAATCCCGGTCGTTTCGCGACGGGCCTGACCTGCTGCGACGTGGTGAACCGCGGCGCCGCTTATGGCGAGGCGGTGATCAAGGGCGTGAACACGCCGCTCATCGTTTACACTTTGCTCGATGGCAATGTCGTTGCGGTCAACGCCTCGACCGGCGCGCAGGTCTGGCGCACGAAGGTCGCCGATCCCTGGACCGGGGAGACCTTGAACACGCCCGTTCTCATCGTGAAGAACACAGTGATCTTCGGAAGTTCCGGTTCAGAAATGGGCGTGCGCGGATCTGTGCGCGCCCTGGACCTTGCGACGGGCGTCAAGAAATGGCGCGCCTATGCGACCGGCCCCGACGCGGACGTCCTGATCGATTCCAACACCAAGCCCTATTACGCGAAGGATCAGGGCACGAACCTCGGCAGCGAGAGTTGGCCAGGAACTCTCTGGCAGCAAGGCGGAGGCACCACATGGGCGTGGATCACCGCCGATCCGGCCAATAATCTGGTGTTCTACGGCACGTCTCAGCCAGGCACCTTCAATCCCACCATGCGGGATTTCTCGCCGCCCAAGCTTCTGCCCGCCGAGAACAAATGGGGCGCGTCGATTTTCGCCAGAGATATCGACACCGGAAGCGCGAAGTGGGTTTACCAGCTCACGCCGTGGGACAACTGGGACTATGACGCCGTCAACGAAGATACTGTCGTCGATCTCAAGCTCAATCCGTCCGATGCGCAGCCGACGCCCGTCATCGTCCACTTCAACAAGAACGGCTTCGTCTATGTTCTGAATCGTTTGAAGGGGCAATTGCTCAGCGCCAATCAGTTCGGCTTCCAGAACTGGGCGACAGGCATTGACCTCACGACCGGCTATCCGCTCGTGGACAAGAGCAAGCTGACGGTCGAGGGCAAGGTGACGAATTACATCTGCCCATCAGCCTTTGGCGTGAAGGACTGGGAGGGCTCGGCCTGGTCGCCGAAAACCAGCCTGTTCTATTTCGGCGCGTTCAACATGTGCATGAACTACGAGCCGCTGAAGGTGAATTACATCGCCGGCACGCCTTTCGTCGGCGTCGACATCGGCATTGGTCTGCATCTCGATGCGAAAGGCAATCCCGAGTACAACATGGGAGAGTTTGTCGCGTTCGATCCTGTCGCCGGACAGCGGAAATGGGCTCTGAAGGAAAATACGCCCGTGTTTGGCGGCGCGCTTGCGACAGCGGGCGACGTCGTGTTTTACGGCACGCTCGATAAATATTTCAAGGCGGTCGACGCCTCGACGGGCGCCGTGCTGCTCTCCATGAAGCTCGAATGCGGCGTCGTCTCGGCTCCGATCACATTCACGGGGGCTGATGGCAAGCAGCGTGTCGCGATCACAACCGGACTCGGCTATCTGAACGGCGGGTTCTCCGGAAGCGGCAAATGCGCCACGACCAGCAGCAGCGTTGCGACCGCGATCCCGGCGAACAACTACTCGCGGACGTTCACGGCGCCTACTCCGGCCGGCCTGACCGCGCCGCCCGCCGGCGGCTGGGTCCATGTCTTCAAGCTTCCCTGATCAGAGGCAGAGACATCCGCGCATGGAGTCCATGCGCGGATCGACGAGATCACGTCTGAAGAGGGGACGCGCGAGATGCCGCGGTTAGCCGGAATGTCTGTCGGGCTGCTGGCTTTGGGAGCAGCCTTATTTTCTGCCACAGTTGCGTCGGCCGAAGCCGAGGCGCCGAAGGAGAAAACCAAACTCACAATCTGTTCCGATCCAGCCAATCTTCCCTATTCCAATCGCGCCCGCGAAGGGTTCGAGAACAGGATCGCGGAAGTGCTGGCGGCCGATCTGCATGCGGACCTCGACGCCTTCTGGTTCGCCGAGCACAAGGGTTTCGTGCGTCGGACGCTGCTGGACGGCCTTTGTGACGCCATTATCAGCGTCCCCTCGAATTTTTCCATGGTCGCCACGACGCGCCCCTATTTCACATCGAGTTATGTAGCTGTGACGCGGGCGAACGCTCAGCAGCAGTTTTCATCTTTCGACGACGCCTGGCTGAGGGACGCGCGAATTGGACTGCAACTGGTTGGAAACGAGGGCGCCACGACGCCGCCGGCCATAGCCCTCGCGCGTCGGGGGTTTGTCGAGCACATCACATCCTTTCCGATGTGGGCGGAAGACGAGACGAGCAATCCGCAGGGCGCAATCATCGACGCTGTCGCCAAAGGCGATGTCGACATCGCCTTCGTCTGGGGGCCGTTCGCCGAATTTTTCGCCAAGGCGCATGACGGCAAGTTGAGAGTGACGCCGGTCCTGAGCGACCCGCGTTCGCCCGATCAGCTTTTTGTTTTCTCCATGTCGGTTGGGGTCAGGAAGTCCGACGAGGCTCTGCGTGATCGATTGCAGGACGCGCTCGATCGCCATGCGCCTGAAATTCGAAAGATACTGGAAGAGTTCGGGACGCCATTGACGGCGACGCCGGCGGTCGAGCGGGCCGCAGAGGCGACCGCTGCCGCTTCCACCGATGCAAAGCGCTGATTGAGAGAAGGATCCGGACTATGCGCTTCAGAAATTTTCTCGTCGCACTGACTCTGGCTTGGGCCATTGCTCCGGCCTCGGCCGCGGACATCACCAAAGGTCGCGTCGCCTGGATGAAATTCAATTGCAACGGCTGCCATGGCGGCAATGCAAAGGGCGGAATGGGGCCGAACATCGTCGGCAAGGACGCCCATGACCTTTCGACGGCGATCTCGGGAGACAAGACCTCGGGCGGCATGATCAATTATACGAAGAACACGAACCCCGCGAGCATTCCCACTTCGACCGATCTGGACAATATGAGCGCGTATCTGAAATCGATCGACACGGCCAGCGAGCCCAAGTGGGTCGATTGGTGGAACCATTAATCGTTCCGAAAGCGCTTCGCGCGCGCACGCCAACACCAAAAGGATCGACCCGTGACCCGCTTCATCCTCGCCCTTGCCTTTGTCTCGATCGCACCCCTTTCTACCCCTGCCGTCGCGGCCAATTGCACCGACCTCGGTCGTGGCATGAACATCTGTCGCGATAACGCCGGCAATGTCGTCGCGCCCCCGAAGTCGACGACCGGCGGCGCGACGACCGGCGGCGGCGCACAGAGCGGCGCTCCGGCCTCCAGCGGCGCCTCATCGCAGGGCGCCGGCGGCGCCAGCGCCTCTGGCCATTAGGGCGGGCCGAACGTCCCCCGGACGGCTTCCGACCCGCGGGGAGGCGCCTTGGATGCAATGCAACAGAAAATTCCTTGACACTTGTGCGATGCAGCATTACAAAAGAATGACGCAGCGAGATTAGTCTCGCTTCGTAGCCCTCCTTGGGCGTTTCCTCCCTTGACTTGGGCCGCTGGTCTTCCGGCGGCCCCTTTTTTTGTCCTGAGCCGGGAGACGCCGCTACCCGATGACGTGGAAGAAAGAGCCGGAGACGTGGCCCTGTCGAAGCCCGGCCGGAACTTCGGCTTCGGTGTAGGCGTCCCTCGCCAGGGCGAAGGGGTCGCCAGCCTCCCGGATGATCGTAGCGTAATGGAATTCGTGGCCCCTGAGGGTGTCTCCCCGGTGGCCGAGGCAGTGGTCCGCAGCGAGGCGGGCGGTCCGATACCCTAGATGCAGCTTGCGGCTGGCGAAACTGGTCTCCAGGTCCAGCAGGCCGGCCATGTGCCGCCCCTCGCCCGCCGCGTCGATGAGGACGCGGCCGAGGACCATGTAGCCGCCGCATTCGCCATGGACCGGGCGCGTTCGCGCAAATTCCCTCAATCCGTCGAGAAAGTTCCGCGCCTGGGAGAGGCGGCCGGCGTGCAGCTCCGGATAGCCGCCCGGCAGCCAGCAGAGGTCGCAGTCCTCGGGCGGCGCTTCGTCGGCGAGCGGCGAGAAGAAAACCAGTTCGGCCCCGGCGGCGCGCCAGCCGCGCGCGAGGTGCGGATAGAAAAAGGAAAAGGCGTCGTCGCGGGCGACCGCGATGCGCTGCGCGGGGGGTCGGAGAGCGGCGGCTGGCCCGAATTCGGGGCGGATGGCCTTGGCGGCGCGCGCGACTGCGGCGACGTCCACATGGGCTTCCACGAAATCGGCGAGGGCGTCGAGCCTCGCGTCGAGTTCCGCCGTTTCGCCGGCCTGAACGAGGCCGAGATGCCGTTCGGGCAGTTTCAGCCTGTCGTTGCGCGGCAGGGCGCCGAGCAGGGGGAGCCCCAATCCGGCGACGCCCTCCGCGACCAGCCGCCGGTGCCGGTCGCTGCCCACGCGATTTGCGACGACGCCGGCGACGCTCAGCCTGGGGTCGTGCGTCGCCAGACCCCGGATCACGGCCGCCGCGCTCTGCGCCTGGCCGGAAACGTCATGCGCCAGCAGAACCGGCCAGCCGAGCAGGGCGGCGATGTCCGCGCTGGCGCCGATCCCGGCGGCTCCCCCCGGCGCGCCGTCGAAAAGACCCATCGCCCCCTCGGCGATGATCAGATCCGCCCCCTCGCCGGCCTGGCCCGCGAGTTGGGCGATCATGCCGGCTGGCATCGCCCAGGAATCCAGATTGAGGCTGTCGCGGCCCGTGGCGGCGGCGTGAAAGGCGGGGTCGATGTAATCCGGCCCGCATTTGACCGCGCTCACCCGCAGGCCGCGCCGCGCCAGAGCCCGCATCAGACCGAGCGCCAGCGTGGTCTTGCCGGACCCGGACCGGGCGGCGCCGATCAGCAGGCCGGGCGCGGTCATGACCCGCCCCGAGGGCGGAAGCGCCGGTCGTATCCGGCGTCGTAAAGCGCGCTCTCGCGAAAATCCTCGGACGCCAGAGACGGGCCGACGAGGATCAGCGCCGTGCGCTCCATCGGCGCCTCGGCGGCGCGGGTCTCGATGTCGGCAAGGGCGCCGAGCAGGATCGTCTCATCGGGCCAGGACGCCCTGTAGACAAGCGCGACCGGGCATTCCGGGCCGTAGAAGGGCGTCAGCTCCGCCACCACGCGGGACAGCACGTGGATGGAGAGATGGATCGCCAGCGTCGCGCCCGATTGCGCGAAGGTCGAAAGCGTCTCGCGCTCCGGCATGGCGGAGGCGCGGCCGGAGGTGCGCGTCAACACGAGAGACTGCGCCACCTCGGGCAGGGTCAGTTCGCGCCCGAGCGCGGCGGCCGCGGCGGCGAAGGCCGGGACGCCGGGGGTCATCGTGTAGGGAATACCCAGCGCGCGCAGCCGCCGGGTCTGTTCGCCGACAGCGCTCCAGATCGAGAGATCGCCGGAATGCAGCCGCGCCACGTCGTGGCCCGCCTCATGCGCGGCCCTCACTTCCGCGACGATGTCGTCGAGGGAGAGCGGCGCCGTGTCGATGATGCGGGCGCCGGGCGGGCAATGCGCCAGAACGCCCGCCGGGACGAGCGAACCGGCGTAAAGACAGACAGGGCAGGCCGCGATGAGATCGCGCCCGCGCAGGGTCAGAAGGTCCGGGGCGCCGGGGCCGGCGCCGATGAAATGCACGGTCATTCTGTCTCCTCGGCGGCCGCGCTGATCGCCAGCGCGCAGGCGGCGTAAGGCGTCGCGACGCGCGGCGCCAGCAAGCGGCTGCCATGGCCCGCGCCGACAAGCGCCGCCGCTTCCGCGACGCTGCCGACGCCGAACATCGCCTGCACGCGCGGGGAATGCGTCGGCGCGGCTCCTCGCCGGGCCTTGAGCTCCTCCAGCGGCAGGAAGACGAGATCGACGCCGAGCGCCGCGGCGGCCTCGTGTATTCCCGGCTCATCCGCTTTGCTGTCGAGCGTGCAGAGCGTGACCTGAGAGAGCGGGGCGCCATGGGCTGCGGCCACCCCCCTCACAAGCTCGATGATGACGGCGGCGTCGACTCCCCGGCGCGCGCCAATGCCTGCGGCGTAGCGTGGCGTCATGGCTTCACCACGCGCCATTGCAGCACGCCCATGCCGGGATCGAGCGCATGGAAGCGGCCGACAGGCCGCGCGCGGGCGATTTGCAGATGCGTCAGTTCGCCGCCCTTGTCCGCGAAGGCTTGCGAGAGCAGCGTCTGCGTTTCCAGTGTGACGGCGTTGACGACCAGGCGCCCGCCCGTCGGCAGGGCCTGCCAGGCGGCGTCGAGCGTCGGCGCATTGGCGCCGCCGCCGATGAAGATCGCGTCCGGCGGCGGGAGAGCGTCGAGCGCCTGCGGCGCGGCGCCGATGACAATGTCGAGGTCGGGAACGCCAAGGGCCAGCGCGTTCCGACCGATCCGCGCCGCCCGCGCTTCGTCGCGTTCGATCGCGACGGCGCGATTGGCGGAATGGGTCAGCATCCATTCGATCGACACCGATCCCGATCCGGCGCCGATGTCCCAGAGCGTTTCGCCCTTGCGCGGCCCGAGCGCGGAGAGAGTCACGGCGCGGATGTCGCGCTTGGTGATCTGGCCGTCGTTCTCGAACCAGTCATCCGGAAGGCCCGGCGCCAGCGGGATGACGCGCGCGCCCGGAGCGGCGTCGATTTCCATCGCGACGGTGTTGAGCGCGGCGACGTCCGTCAACGCAAAGGCGTCCGCGCGCGCCTCCCGCACGCGCTCCTTCGGTCCGTCGAGATGTTCGAGCACGAAGAGCGCCGATGCGCCCATGCCGCGCGCCGTCAGATGCGCGGCGATGCGGGCGGGCGTCGTCTCGTCCCACGACAGCGCGATGATTCGCGCGCGCGGCTGCAAATGCGGCGTCAGGCGCTCGAAGGCGCGACCATGGAGCGAGAGCAGGGCGCAATCCTGCTGGCTCCAGCCGAGGCGCGCGGCGGCCAGCGAGAAGGCCGAGGGCGCCGGAATCACGATCATGTCATCAGGCGCGACATGACGGCTGAGAAGCTCGCCCACGCCATAGAAGAACGGGTCGCCGGAGGCCAGAACCACGGTCGGCCTGCCGCGCTGCGCAAGAAGGCGCGGCAGCGCGTCGGTGAGCGGCGAGGGCCATTGCAGCCGTTCGGCGCGCGTCGCGCCGACGAGCGCGAGATGACGCGCGCCGCCGGCAATGAGCGTTGCGTCGGCGATGAGCGCGCGCGCGGCGCTCGAAAGTCCCGCCGCGCCGTCCTCGCCAATGCCGATGATGGAGAGCCATTTCTCCATTCAACCGGCCTTTCGCGAGGTATAGACCCAGTCGCGGGCGTTTTCGCGCGCGATGCGCCGCGTGCCGCTCGCGCCGATCACGACGAGAGTCGACATGTCGACGAGCGCCGGATCGACGCTGTCGAGCTGCGTCAGGATGAGGTCTTCCTTTTCACGCCCGACGGACTTCGCAAGGCCGACGAATGTGTCGCCGGGCAAAAACCGCCGCAGCAGCGCGAAGGCGTCGGCGATGCGCGTCGGACGCGCGCGCGAGGCAGGATTGTAGAGCGCGATGACGAAATCGCCGCGCGCCGCATGTTCGAGCCGCTTCTCGATCACGTCCCACGGCTTGAGATTGTCGGAAAGCGAGATGGCGCAGAAATCATGTCCGAGCGGCGCGCCGAGGCGCGCGGCGGCCGCCTGCATGGCGGAGACGCCGGGAACGACCCGAATATCGAGCGCGCGCCATTCGGCCGGCCCGGCGTCGACCGCCTCGAACAGAGCCGCCGCCATCGCGAACACGCCCGGATCGCCGCCCGAAACGACAGCCACGACGCGTCCCGCCTGTGCGCGTTCGAGCGCGTCGCGCGCGCGGTCGATCTCGACGCGATTGTCGCTCGCGATCCGCGTCTGCCCGTCGCGCAAAGGCACGCGCGCGACATAGGGCTCGTAGCCGATGATGTCCTGCGCCTCGCCGAGCGCCTGCTGCGCTTCGAGCGTCAGCCAGCGTTCATCGGCCGGGCCGAGACCGACAATGTAGAGAGTTCCGCTCACGGGCGCCGCCCCTGTCCGGGCGCCAGCACCATGGAAAAATAGGGCGCGGCGTCGTCCGTCTTGTCGCGGAAGGGCATGATCTTCTCGCCCGCCATGGTGCCGCGCTCGACGTAAATGGCGCGTTCCGCCACGCCCGCGCGCGTCATGGCGCGGCGCAATTTCGGAAAGTTGCCGCCGAGCTTCATCACGACGGCCGCGTCCGTCCTCGCGAGCCGCTCCGCGAGCGTGTCTTCGTCGAGCGTCGCGGGCAGAACCGTGAGCACGTCGTCGCCCCATGTCATCGGCTGGCGGGCCGCCGCGAAACATCCGGACATGCCGGCGACGCCCGCGCAGATTTCAACCCGAAAGCGCCCATCGAGCCGCGTGAACATATGCATGAAGGACCCGTACAGCAGCGGATCGCCTTCGCACAGAAGCGTCACGTCGCGCCCCTGCTGGAGCAGCGCGGCGATGCGCGCGGCGCTCTCCTCGTAGAACCCCGCGAGCGCGGCGATATAGGCCGGATCGTCGAAGGGAATTTCCGTCGTCACCGGATAGAGCAGCGGCAATTCTTCCACGCCCTGCCGAAAGTAGCGTTCCGCAATGCCGCGAGCATGGCTCGCGCGGCCGCGCTTCGCGAAATAGGAGATCACCTTCGCTTCGCCGATCAGGCGCGCGGCCTTGATCGTCACAAGCTCGGGGTCGCCGGGGCCGAGCCCAACGCCGATGAGCGCGCCGACTCTCGTCTCCCGCGCCTGCGTGTTGTCGGGCAGGGCGTTCATTCCTTATCGCTCGCCAGCGCGTTGACGGCGGCGGCGGCCATGGCGCTCCCGCCCTTGCGGCCGCGCACAATGGCGTAGGGCACGCGGCCGTCCGCCGCGAGCGCGTCTTTCGATTCCGAGGCTCCGACGAATCCCACGGGCATTCCGATCACCGCCGCCGGGCGCGCCGCGCCCTCGTCGAGCATTTCCAGCAGACGAAACAGCGAGGTTGGCGCATTGCCGATCGCCACCACGGCGCCGTCGAGCCGATTGCGCCACAGCTCCATGGCGGCGGCGCTGCGCGTATTGCCAAGCTCGGCGGCGAGGGCCGCGACATTGGGCTCCGCAAGCGTGCAGACGACAGGGTTTTGCGCCGGCAGGCGCGCGCGCGTCACGCCATGCGCGACCATATTGGCGTCGCAGAGGATCGGCGCGCCACGGCGCAGGGCCGCTTTCGCGGCGCTCACGAAGGTCGGCGAGAACGCGATGTCGTCCGCCAGCTCGACCATGCCGCAGGCATGAATCATCCGCACCGCGACCTTTTCCTCTTCGGGCGTAAAGCGCGCCAGATCGGCTTCCGCGCGAATGATCGCGAAGGAGCGCTCGTAGATCGCCGCGCCATCGCGGATGTAGTTCAAGGCGTCCGACATGAATATTCCTTTGCGCGCGTCGCCAGCGCGCTGACGGCGGCGTCGATCGTCAACCCCCTCAGTTGCGGCGCGTCGCTTGCGCGGCCGCGATCGACGAGATCGAAGAGGCCAGCATTGGCGACGAGAGTCACGGCCGAGCTTTTCGGCCGCGCGCAGCCTTTGGCGCAGCCGGAAAGATGCAGGCCCACGCCATCCGCTCCAGCAAGCTTTTGCGCGAGCAGCGCGAGACGCGCAAGATGCGGCCGCGTCTCACCCTGCGCCTGCGGACATTCCGGCGCGCCGGGGCAGGCGACAACGGCAAGGCGCGCGTCGTCATGCGAGACGACGAGACGCAGCGCTTCTGCGACGCGAATGATGTTTTCCGACGCCTCAAGCGTCGCCGTAGGCAGGAGAAAGGCGCGCCAGGGCGTGAGGCGGAATTCGCCCAGACCTTCCGACCCCGCCAGCGCGGCGAGATGCGCCAGTTCGGCCGCGCGCCAGCGTCCCGACGGCGCGGCGACGCCGGCGAAGCTGATCCCGCCCGCTTGCCGCGCCCCGAGAAAGTCGCGCGCCCGCGTTTCGGCGCGCGGCGCGGCGGTTCCTGCGGCGAGGCCGGCCTGTCGCAGAACAGCCCCGGCGCCGACGGCGGCCACGAGCCGACGCATGCGGCGCTGCTCGAATGCGCCGTCGCGCAGCGCGACGAAGGCGCGGGCGAGTTTCAATGCGGTCGGAACGGCGTCGCTCAGCCGCGCGCAAACCGGCTCGACGCCGGCGGCCGTGACATGAACCTCCGTGTCGCCGCCAGCGGCCACGATGCGAATATCCGCGTCGACATCGTCAATCGGCAGGGCGCCGCCATCGTCGATGGCGAACAGAAATTTCGCCGGCAGCGCATGCAGGGCCTCATCCGCCTGGAGCGCCTCGGCCAGTTGGCGCGCGAGCGCATTGGCGTCGAAGGCGGCCGCTGCGTCGAGTCCGGCCAGGGGAGTCACAATGATGTTGGTGACGCGCTCCGCCTCGGCGTCGCGCGGGAGAAGCCCCACCGCATCGAGACGGCGCAGCGCTTCAGGAGCAGCCGCATCGCTGACGCCGCGAAGTTGCAGTTGCGCCCGCTGCGACAGATCGACGAGCCCATTGCCGCACTCGGCCGCAATGGCGGCGAGCGCGGCGAGCTGAGCGGCGGCGATGCGCGACCCGACGATCTTGGCGCGCATGAGCAGGCCATCATTGCTCCGCATCGGCGCGAAGGCGCCGGGGCACCAGCCCTTGATCTCAGGCGCGTTCATGCGCGCCCCCGACATTCGCCAGCACGTCGCGCACGCTGTTGCGCCGCGTATGCCAGAGGTCGCGCGCCAGCGCATCGTTGAAGACGCGCGCGACTGCTTCCAGCGCGCGCGGATTGTCGCGCGCGAGAAAATCCCTCACGCGCTCGTCGCCGATCGTCGCTGAGAAAGCCAGATCGAACTGGGCGTCGCTCACCAGCCCGCTCGTGGCGGCGAAGGCGTAGAGATTGTCGACAGCCTCGGCGATTTCCGCGCCGCCGCGATGGCCATGGCGCATCTGGCCGTCGAGCCAGCGGGGATTGGCGAGCCGCATGCGCAGCACGCGCGCGACTTCATCCTGCAAGGGCCGCGCGCGCGGCTTTTCGGGCCGCGTGGCGTCGAGATGCAGGAGAGCGGCGTCGCCGCCGAGCAGGCGATTGGCGGCCGCGAATCCGCCCTCGTAATCCGCGAAGGCCGGGCCGGTGAGAAGGTCGACCTCCGCCATGTCCTGCACATGCACATGTGCGTCGGCGCCCGCGACCTGCGCGCTGAATGCGTCGAGCGCGGGCGCGCTCTCTCCGGCGCGATCGAGCGCATGCCCGCCCGCTGCGAGAAAGGCGCGGGCGAGATCGTCGCGCGAGGACCATTCGCCACGCGCCACCTTGTCGCTGACGCCCAGACCATAACTTCCCTGCGCCGCGCCGAACACCCGCTGAAGGTCCTGCGCCTGTTTCAGCGGATTGAAAGCGGCGTCTTCGTCGAGCGCCGCCACCGCGCATACGACGTCGTTGAAGAGCGCGATGAGGCCGGGGAACATGTCGCGAAACAGTCCCGAGACATGCAGCGTCACGTCGACACGCGGGACGTCGAGCCGCGCCTGCGGCAGAATCTCGAAGCCGATGACGCGCGCGCTCGCGGCGTCCCAGCGCGGCGCGACGCCCATCAGCGCCAGCGCTTGGGCGAAATCCTCGCCGCCGGTGCGGATGGTCGCGCTGCCCCAGAGATCGAGCATGACATGGCGCGGATAGTCGCCATGCGTCTGCGCATGCTGCGTCATGATTTCCCGCGCCGCGCGTCGGCCGATGTCGTAAGCGGTCTGCGTCGGCGCGCCGCGCGGATCGACGCAGTAGAGATTGCGTCCCGTCGGCGTCACATCGGCGCGGCCGCGCGATGGCGCGCCCCCCGGTCCGGGCTCCACGAAACGGCCTTCCAGCGCCGCGAGCAGCGCGCGGCGCTCCGCCGTGGCGCAGGCGTCGCGCGCGGGATCGGCGTCGGCGCGGCCGAAGACATGGAGTCCGTCGCCGATGCGCATCTCCTTCAGATCGCACATCCAGGCGTCGAGGCGCGCGAGCGTCTCGGCCATGTCGGTCTCGCGCGTCACGCCGCATTCGGCGGCAAGCCCGCTGCGTTCGGCCTCGTCCAGAAGCGCGCCGGCGATGAGGCGGGCGCGACGCGGATCGAGCGCGGCGGCGGTCGCATATTCATCGAGCAGCGTCTCGACGCTTTGCGCGGCGTCGAACAATTCAGCATCGACGAGCGGCGGCGTGAGATGGCCGATCATCACGGCGCCGGCGCGCCGCTTCGCCTGCGCGGCTTCGCCGGGATCGTTGACGATGAAAGGATAGACGAGCGGCGTCGGCCCGAGCACGGCCTCCGGCGCGCAGGTCTCCGACAGCATCACGGATTTGCCGGGCAACCATTCCAGCGTGCCATGGGCGCCGAGATGAATGAGCGCGTCGGTCCCCCGGATGTGGCGCAGCCACAGATAAAAGGCGACATAGGCGTGGCGCGGCGGGCGCTGCATGTCGTGGTAGGTTTCGTAACGCTCGGCGCGCGCGCCGCGATCCGGCTGCAAGGCGATCACGAGATTGCCTCGCAGCACGCAGGAGAAGCTGAAGGCGTCGCCGACGACGGCGGGATCGTCCTGCGGCGCGCCCCAGCATTCGGTGACGCTCGCTACGAAGTCGCGGGGGAGCGTTGCGAGCTTCCGCATGTAATCTGCTATTGCAAAACGAACCTCATGCGTGCGGTCTTCGAGCGCGCGGATGAGAGGCGGCCCGTCGCCTGCGCCAACGCAATAGCCGGCCTCTCGCAGGGCTGTGACGATCTCGGCGGCGCTCGCTTCCGCGTCGAGGCCGATCGCATAGCCGCCGCGTCCGCGACGCGCCGGATAGTCGGACAGGATCAGCGCGAGAGATTTCTCCGCGTTCGGCTTGCGGCGCAGCCGCGCCCAGTTCGCCGCGAGATCCGCGACGAAAGCGATGCGCGACGCGTCCGGCGCATGGCGCGGTTCGTCGAGCTCGGCCGCGCCGCGCGGGGCCGCTTCCTTGAAGGAAATCGCGCGCGTGAAGATGCGGCCGTCGACTTCCGGCAGCACGACATTCATGGCGAGATCGGCGCCATTGGCGCCGCGCGCGGACGCCGCCCACGCCTCGCGCGTGCAGGTGGCGAGCGCGACTTGCAGCACGGGCGC
The DNA here is from genome assembly GCF_051061225.1 of Methylocystis sp. GTDB lineage: Bacteria > Pseudomonadota > Alphaproteobacteria > Rhizobiales > Beijerinckiaceae > Methylocystis. The sequence goes on along the minus strand of NZ_JBPFEB010000152.1, from coordinate 78,607 downwards.
GTCGGCGCGGTCGAGCACCGAGCCGGTCTCCCGCCGCGCGGAAAAGGCTGTGGTGTTGATAATGACATCGGGCGCGAAGTCATCCAGCGCGCGCGCGACGAACGCCTCGCTGTCTGCGTCCTTCAGGCTGGCGACATAAAGAGCGTCGACCGCGAACGTCCGCGCGCGCAGCGTCTCGGCGAGCGCCAGGATCGGCGCGACGTCATCGGCCAGATAGAGGGAGCGGTAAAGGATGACGGTCGCGCGGGGCGCGGGGTCCGGCGCTGCATGACAGGCGGCTTGGAAACGCCCGGCGCTTGCGACGGGAAGGCTCTCGCGCCAGTCCATCGGCCGCCCCGCGAGCGTCGACGCATATCGCAGGAAAGACCGCAGATTCTCCGGCCCGCCCTCCTGAAAAAAGCGCCAGATGCGGTTGAGCGCTTGCGTCTCCAGCGTCGAGGCGCGCGCGAGGCGCATGTCCTCGACCGTATCGCCCGGCACGATGGCGAGCGCGATGTTGCGCGAACGGGCGAGGGCCTCGAGCTGCTCGACGCCATAGGCCCAGTAGTCCTTGCCGCCGAGCAGCCGCACGACGATGAGTCTGGCGTGGCGCGCCACGCTCTCCAGATAGAGATCGACGGAGTAGGGATGTTTGAGCTGCGCCAGCGGCGCGCAGCGCAGGCTCGGCAGCTTGTCGGCGTCTTGCGCATGCAGACGCGACAGCAGGCGCAGTTCCGAGTCCGAAAATGACAGGAACACCATGTCGGCCGGGGTCTGGCCGAGGTCCGTCGCCGCGCCGGCGTCGTCGAGACTATGAAGGTCGCGCGGGAGGAGATGCATGGCGCGTCACGGCTGCGCCAGCAGGGCGGTGACGGCGTCGCGGTCGAGGCCCTTTTCGCCGATGACGACGAGGCGGCTCGCGCGCGCCTCGCCCGGCTTCCAGGCGCGGTCGAAATGGTGCTGGATGCGCGCGCCGACGCCCTGCACCAGCAGGCGCATGGGTTTGCCCGCCACTTCGACAAAGCCCTTCACGCGCAGGACGTTATGGGCGCGGGCGGCCTCGGCGATCCTGGCGACGAGCGCGGCAGGGTCGGCGACCGCTGCGAGCTCCACGACGAAACTGTCGAAGTCGTCGTGGTCATGGTCCGGTTCGGCGTCGTGATGCGACGGGCGATTGTGGAGATCGTCCTCCGCCGCCGCCGCGAGACCGAGCAGCACCAGCGGGTCGACGCGCCCCTCGCGCGCGCGCACCACCTTCGCCTCCGCGCGGGCGCCGGCGGCGAGTTGCGCGGCGACGTCGCGTTCCTCTGCTTCGTCGATCAAATCCGTCTTGTTGAGGATGATGAGATCGGCGCAGGCGAGCTGATCCTCGAACACTTCTTCGAGCGGATTGTCGTGGTCGATGTTTTCGGTCTCGGCGCGTTCGCGCGCAATGGCGTCGAGGTCGTCGGCGAAACGCCCTTCCGCCACCGCCTTGCCGTCGACGACCGCGATCACCCCGTCCACGGTGAGCTTGGAGCGGATGGCCGGCCAGTCGAAGGCCTTCACCAGCGGCTTCGGCAGAGCGAGCCCCGAGGTCTCGATGATGATGTGATCGGGCCGCTTCTCATGCGCGAGCAGCGCCTCGATCGCCGGCACGAAATCATCCGCGACGGTGCAGCAGAGGCAGCCGTTGGCGAGTTCGACGATATTCTCTTCCGGGCAGCTCTCGACGCCGCAGGCGCGCAGGATGTCGCCATCGACGCCCACGTCGCCGAACTCGTTGATGACCAGCGCCAGGCGGCGGTCCCCGGCGTTCTCCAGCACGTTTCGAATAAGCGTCGTCTTGCCCGCGCCGAGAAAGCCGGTGACGATGGTGGCCGGGATTTTTGACGCGCTCATGCGGCCTCCGGGTCGTCGCGGGAGATGAGACGCCAGACGAGACCGGCCAGCGCGCCGGCGAGCACCCAGCAGGCGGCCTGCACGGCGAGCGACGCCGCCGCGAAACGCGCGGCGATTTCGGCCGGAACCGTGCTTTCGGGCGTGGCCGGGGTCGGCCAGAAGAAATGCGGCGCGACGATCAGCGCGGCGCCGATGAGTTTCGCGCCGACGGAGTCGAGGCGGAGCAGGGCGTAGATGCCGCCGCCGGTCGCGGCGGCGGTCGCGATCCACCAGAGCTGGCGGCCGGCGAGATCGGTCTCCGCCGCGCCGGGAAGCTGCGGCGCAAGGCCCAGGCTCGTCGCGAGGCCGGTGGCGGCGAAGGCGCAGGCGCCCCACAGGGCGGCGCGGCGCGGGCCGATCCGCTCGCCCGAGAAGGTCATGCCGGCCAGCAGGATCAGCGCATAGCCGATGGAGACCGCGATGGTCGCGACGCTGGTGGCCGCCGTGCGGCGCAGGCCCTCGAAGGCCGGGCCGGCGTGCTCCGCCACGGCGTCATGGGCGTGCTGGGCCGCCTCATAAACCTCGGCGGCGAGGATGAGCGGGGTTGTGGTGACGTGCTGCAGGGCCGCGACGGCGAGGCCCGCAACAACGCCGGCGACAAGGCCGGCCGCCAGAAGGCGCGCGATCACGGGTCGCGTGAAGGTGCGGTCAGTGGCAGGGGAAGGAGAGCGCGTGGCGCGAGTCATGCGCCGCGTCGTGCACGCCTTCGGAGTTGGCGAAGCCGGCGCCATAGACGAGGCCGAGGCCGAGAATCAGCGCAACGAAAGCGGCCTTCAGCGTCTCGATCTTTCCGGTCGCGAGCGTGCGGACGGCGGCGGTGTTGGTCGTCATGAGCGTCTCCCTGCCGCCCCACCGGCGGCGTTTTCTTTCGGACAGGCGATCGCTGTCGCCACGACGGCAGGTCTCCTGGCTCCCGGGTCCATCATCCGCGCCGCCTTCCCAGGCGTTCGCCCAGTGGCGGAAGGCGCGGCCTTCCCGGTTACAGTTGCGGGGGCAGCCGCGGCGTTGGGCCTGCGCCCGCACCGCGTTCCCTCTTTGCCTCCTTGCGAAGGACCGTCGTCGCCAGTCATATGCGCAGGTCATCCATTCGTCAAACGGCGGGGAGTTGCCTTGACAGACGGTCCGGAAAACGACGACGCGCGCCGCCACCGCGAGAAGATGGAAAAGCGCAAGGCTGTGCAGGACGCGGAGGTGGCGGGCAAGGCCATTTCCGAAAAAGGGCTGCTGATGGTCCACACCGGACCGGGGAAGGGCAAATCCACAGCGGCCTTCGGTCTCGCGCTGCGGGCGCTCGGCCATGGCTGGAAGGTTGGCGTCGTGCAATTCGGCAAGGGCCAGTGGCGCAGCGGCGAACGCGACATGCTCGAAAAGCTCGGCGCCGTCTCCTGGCACACGCTCGGCGAGGGATTCACCTGGGAGACGCAGGACCGGGCCCGCGACGAGGCCGCCGCCCGCCGCGCCTGGGACAAGGCGTGCGAGCTGATGGACGATCCCGAGATTCGCCTGCTGGTGCTCGACGAACTGAATATCTCCTTGCGCTACGAGCATCTGCCGCTTGCGGAGGTCGTCGCCCGGCTGGGCGCGCGTCGGCCCGACCTGCATGTCGTCGTCACCGGGCGGAACGCGAAACCCGAACTGGTCGCGGCGGCGGATCTCGTCACCGAGATGACGCTGGTGAAGCATCACTTCGCGGCGGGCGTGAAGGCGCAGGAGGGCATTGAATTCTAGGCCGCTCCGGGCGGCGTCACGCGTCGCGCCGCGTCCCGGCCGGAAAGGCGACGGACCTCCACAGGTCGAGGACGGCTTTCGGAAGCGAGAGGAGCGCGCTCCAGAGCTCGGCAGCCGCCCTGACGGCCGGCGTCGCCAGAATGCCGAAGGTCGAATGTTGCGCGACGCCCTCCTCGCGCACGCCGTAAGACAGGCGCGGATTTTTTTCCGTGGGGATTTCGAGGGTCCCGAACATCCAGTCCCAGATGGCCAGAACGCTGCCGAGATTGCGGTTGAAATGCCTGGGATCGTCCGAATGGTGGATCTGGTGATGCGCGGGACTGAGGATGAGGCGCCCCCAGACGCCCCGGAACGGAATCCAGAATTCGGAATGCTGGAGATGTCCGATCGTCCAGAGAAAACAAAGGAAAAGGATGTTCTTGCCGTCGACCGAGAACGTTTCGGCGTTTCGGCCGAAGAGCCATCCGAGCAGGCCGGACGCCCCGCCGATGAAGAGTGCGAGCATATATCCGAAGACGACGCTGTCGATCGGGTGATTGCGGAAATTGGTCAGCGGGGTCAGCACGTCGGCCGTGTGGTGCAGCTTGTGGAGCTCCCACAGGAATGGGACGCGGTGCTTGAGATAGTGGTCGACCCAGTAGCCGATTTCATAGGCGAGGAACAGGATCAGCGTCGAGACGAGTTTGAGAGTCAGGTCGCAGCATTCGACAGGCGCCATCGGGCCAAAGGCGCTCGTCAGAAGCGCCTTGACGCCGGTCGACACGGCGGCCGTCGAGATCACGAGGCCGCCGATGACGGCGGGCATGAAGACGACGCTCAGGACGAAGAGCTTCACATCGGCGTGAAAGGATTCGCGGGCCAGCACGTTCTTCGACAGGATCGCCCGGAGAACGGCTCTTGAATTGATGCGCCCCCGGCGGCGTTTTTGCCGATAGGCGAGGGCGAGGAGCGCCACGCAAAATGACGACGCGAGAGAATAGACGGAAAAGATCGAGCCTGCCGTAAAGAGCTCGTAAGACACCCGTTTGACGGAAAACCGGATCGCGGTGTTGAGGTCCATCGCAGGCTTCCGCTCCTGTTCTTCTGGTTTTCGCGGCGTGCGCGGGAACCGTATGCGCAGGCGGCCTTGGCGCCAAGGGCTTTTCGGGTCGCGGCGTTCAGCCCGGGGTGCGGCGGCGGACGCGAAACCGGATGGCCCGCAGGGTCGCAGCGGCTTCGGCGAGGATGACCCCGAGCAGAATGAGCGCGCAGCCGAGGAACGCCGAGCCAGTCAGACGTTCGGATAGCAGAATCGCCCCGGAGAGCGCGGCGAAAACGCTTTCAAGCGACAGGATCAGGGCGGCTTCGGCGGGGGGCGTATATCTCTGCGCGAGAATTTGCAGCGTGTAGGCAAAGCCGCCGGAGCACAGGCCGGCGAAGAAGATCGAGGGCAAGGCCGCGATGACGCCCTCGCTGGACAAAGGCTCGGAACCGAGCCCGATCATCAGGCCGAGAACGGCGGTGACGCCATATTGTGTGAACGCGAGAAAGAACGGCCGATCGGTCCGACTCAGGAAGATCGGCGCCAGGCTGATCGCGCCGGCCCATGCAACGTCCGCGATCAGGATCAGCGCATCGCCGCGACTCCATTGCTCGAAATGGCCTGTCTCCGTGATGAGCCAACTGCCGGCGATCGAAAGAAGGCTTGCGAACAGCACCATGCCTCTCGGCCTGGCCCCGGTGACCGCCCAGACGATGACCGGGACGAGAATCACATAAAGAGCCGTGAGAAATCCGCCGTTGGTGGCGGTCGTCGCGACGAGGCCCATCTGTTGCAGGCTCGCGCCGGCGAAAAGGCACAGGCCGATCAGCCCGGCGAGGGCGACGTCCGCTCCGCGCAAAGGGCGCCGGCCATTTTTCACGTGCTCGTAGAAAGCGACCGGCGCCAGCATCATCCAGGACAGAAGGAAGCGCAGGCCGACGAAACTGACCGGACCCATGTTCTCATTGGCCTGTTTTTGCGCAATGAAAGCAGCGCCCCAGATGCAGGCGACGAGCAGAAGGAGGAGGTCGGCCCGGAGCCGGTTCATTTGACGCTTTCTCCAGGCGCAAATGTTGGTCCGGACTCTTCCAGACAGGGCGCAACGGCGCTGGAACGCGGCGCGGGCGCGATTGTCGCGCTCATTGCGAGGCGCCTCGGGAAGCCGCCGCATGGCGAAAGTGCAAGGCGCGGGGCGTCGCATTGGCCACGCATCGGTCGCGCAGGAACGGACAACCTTCTCGATTCCAAGACGGGGCGGCCCAAAGAGCCGAACAGAACCAGGCCCCCGGCCGAGTAGCGACAGGCGAAAAGCTCCCCGCTCCCAAGAACGGGCGGCCGAACAAGAACGGGCGGCCTAAAAAGCGGAAGCCGACGCCCGAACAAGTCGAGAGCGTCGGCTCCAAATCGATCGCGCCGCGAACGGCTGATCTCCCTTGCCTACAGACAAAGCCGGGAGGGTTAGCCCCCGGCAAGTCCACAGGCGGGGGTATATTACTGAATCATGCGCGCGGTAGCGCCGGTGCCGGCGGTGCCGAGAGCTTCACGGTTGTTACCCGTGCCGTTGCTGCCCTCGGGGGAGATCCAGTCCGGAACCCACGTGAGAGCGACGACGATGAAGCCGACGAAGGCGGCAACCCAGATGAGCATCTTGCCAATGTCGCCGGAGCTGTGAACGTTGACGGCCATGCGTTTTCCCCCTGTTGTTTTTTTAAACCAGAATGCTTGCCGCATCGGGAGTAACCCTAGCTCGATTCAAAACGCTTGGCAATGCGCCTCCCACACCTATTTTTGCCTCGGTCAAATCGCATGAAATATCTTTCAAATCAGTGTGTTGGCATGCGACAACTGGTCGCGGGTCGAAAAATTTTTTGCGGCGAAAAAACGAAACTTCGGCGGGAGCCCCCGGCCGCCGGCGGCCCCCTCGCGGGGCTGTCGAAAGAGCGGGGGAGAGCGCATGGAGACTATTGCTCCTTTTGGGCGCTTCGCCTATAAGCGCGCGCATTCCACAGGCGATGGCATCGCGACGTCTGATCAAGACGCCGTTCCGGTGGCCGGTTTTCCGGCCTCTTCCCCCTTCGCCGCGGCTCAACCGGAGAAAAATAAAATGGCGCTTCCTGACTTCACCATGCGCGGCCTTCTCGAGGCCGGCGCCCATTTCGGCCACCAGGCGCATCGCTGGAACCCGAAGATGGCGCCGTTCATCTTCGGCGCCCGCAACAATATTCACATCATCGACCTCGCCCAGACGGTGCCGATGCTGCATCAGGCGCTGAAGCTGGTTTCAGACACGGTCGCCCGCGGCGGCCGCGTGCTGTTCGTCGGCACCAAGCGCCAGGCGCAGGACCAGATCGCCGACGCCGCCAAGCGCAGCGCGCAATATTACATCAACTCCCGCTGGCTCGGCGGCACGCTGACCAACTGGAAGACCATTTCGGGCTCCATCAACCGCCTGCGCAAGCTCGACGACATCCTCTCGGCCGGCGCCCAGGGCGTGACCAAGAAAGAGCGCCTGCTGCTGACGCGCGAGCGCGACAAGCTCGAGAAGGCTCTCGGCGGCATCAAGGACATGGGCGGCACGCCCGACCTGATCTTCGTCATCGACACCAACAAGGAGCAGCTCGCGATCAAGGAGGCGAACCGCCTCAAGATCCCGGTCGTCGCGATTCTCGACACCAACTGCGATCCGGACGGCGTCTCCTTCCCGATTCCGGGCAATGACGACGCAGGCCGCGCGATCGCGCTCTATTGCGATCTCATCGCCAAGGCGGCGATCGACGGCATTTCGCGCAGCCAGGGCGCCCTGGGCGTCGATCTCGGCGCGGCGGAGGCGCCGGTCGCCGAGCCGGCTCTCGCCGCCGAGTCCGCGAACGCCTATGAGGCGACCGAGGCTTTCGAGCTTCTGGCCGCCCCCCGCGGCGCGCCGGACGACCTCGCCAAGCTGAACGGCGTCGGCCCGCAGCTTGTCAAGAAGCTCAATGACGCCGGCGTCTTCCATTACTGGCAGCTCGCCGCGATGACGCCGGCGGACGTCGAGAAGGTGGACGCCGAGCTCAAGCTCAACGGCCGCATCGCCCGCGACGGCTGGATTGATCAGGCGCGCGCGCTTCTTTCCGCGTAACGCCGCACTGTCACCTTTCGACCTTAACCGTCGGGCGCCGGCTCTTTCCTGAGCCGGCGCCCGTCGCAATACACGCCCCGGGCGCCCGGACGTCTACTCGCGTCCGACGAGCGCCAAACAGAAGGATTTCGACCATGGCCACGATTACCGCCGCCCTCGTCAAGGAACTGCGTGAGAGCACCGGCGCCGGCATGATGGATTGCAAGGCGGCGCTGACCGCGACCGAAGGCGAGTTCGAGGCCGCGGTCGACTGGCTGCGCAAGAAGGGCCTCTCCAAGGCCGCCAAGAAGGCCGACCGCGTCGCGGCCGAGGGCCTCGTCGCGGCGTTGACCGGCGACAAGACGGGCGTCGTCGTCGAAGTGAACTCTGAGACCGACTTCGTGTCGCGCAACGCGGACTTCCAGACGCTCGTGAAGAACATCGCCGAAGTCGCGCTGAAGACCGGCAAGACCGACGCGGCCGAACTCTCCGCGCAGGCCTATCCGGGCGGCGGCACGGTCGCCGAGAACATCACCAGCGGCATCGCCACCATCGGCGAGAACCTGACGCTGCGCCGCGCCGCGTCGCTCTCGGTGGGCGACGGCGTCGTCGGCCGTTACGTGCACGGCCAGGTCGTCGACGGCCAGGGCAAGATGGCCGTCATCGTCGCGCTGGAGTCGACCGGCGACAAGGAGGTGCTGGCCAAGCTCGCCCGCGAGATCGCCATGCATGTCGCCTCGGCCAATCCGCAGGCGATGGACGCCGCCGGCCTCGATCCGGCCGTGGTGGAGCGCGAGGCGAATCTGCTGCGCGAGAAGAACGCCGGCAAGCCGGAGAATGTGCTGGCCAAGATCGTCGAGTCGGGCGTCAAGACCTTCGCCAAGGAAGTCTGCTTGCTCGATCAGCCCTCGAACCATCCCGAGCACAACGGCAAGACCGTCGCTCAGGCGGTGAAGGAGCTCGAAGGCAAGGCCGGCGCGCCGATCGCCATCAAGGGCTTCATCCGCTATGCGCTGGGCGAGGGCATCGAGAAGCAGACCAGCGACTTCGCCGCGGAAGTGGCGGCCGCCGCCAAGGGCTGACGTCCCTTTCCATGGATGTTTGCGGGGCCGGGGCGAAAGCTCCGGCCTTTGTGTTTGGGGGAGGCGTGGCAAGACATAAATACGCGCTCGGTGTGATATGGATGGACAATGCCCGAAACGCTGACCGCGAGCATCAAACAGAAAAAGGCCGAACTTGACCGGCTGCGCCCGCTGTCCGCCTCCGTCCTGGCCCAGCTTCAGAAGCATTACGACGTCGATCTCACCTATACGTCGAATGCGATCGAGGGAAACACCCTGACCCTGCGGGAAACGGCGGAGGTCATCGAGCATGGCATAACGGTTGGCGGCAAATCCCTGCGCGACCACCTCGAGGCCGTCGATCGTTACGAGGCGCTGCTCTGGATGCGCTCACTGGCGGCTTCGCCGGCCCCGGTCACTGAAAACGTGGTCTGCGAACTGCATCGGCGAATCGTCGCGCGCAGCCAGCCGGACATCGCGGGGATCTACAGCCGCAATCCGCGAAGGATCGCCGGCTCGCCCGTGGTTTTCCCGAACCCAGCAAAAATTCCGCAGCTCATGGAGGCGTTCGGCGCCTGGCTGGAAGCCGCGACGCCGGGGCCGGAATCAGCTTTTAACGCGCATTTTCGCCTGACGGCGATCCCCCCTTTCGGCGACGGCAATGGCCGTACGGCGCGGCTCCTCATGAATTTGCTGCTGATTCGTGGCGGCTATCCGCCGGTCGCCGTGCGCCCCGAAGACCGCAAGGCCTATCTCGACAGCCTCGAACGGGCCTCTCCCGCCGAGGAGATGGGTCCTTATCAAACCCTGATGCACGAGCGGCTCGACGCGACTCTGGGTGACTATCTGAGCGCCCTGCGCGAGGCGCTTCCGTAAGCCGCCGCCGTGCGTCCGCGCCTCACCCATTGACCGAAACATTCCCCTTTCCCCGGCGTTTCGCCGCATCGGCAAGCGGCGGGAGGACGGCGATGGTTGCGCATGAACAGACAATCAGCGAAGCGATTCAGGAATCGGTGTCGGTGAACGGGATCGAGACCGACGCCGCGCCGCCGGCGATCCCCGCCGCCAGCCTGCGCGATCCGCGCAATCTCTATCCCAGGCCGCCTTTCGAGAAGCAGCCGCAGCCATGGCCGGGTCTCGCCTCCAAAATGATCCCGCGCCCCGACCACGGCGAGACCAGCTATCAGGGATCGGGACGGCTGGCCGGGCGCAAGGCGCTGATCACCGGCGGCGACTCGGGCATCGGCCGCGCGGCGGCCATCGCTTTCGCGCGGGAGGGGGCCGACGTCGCCATCAACTATCTTCCCGAGGAGGAGCCGGACGCGCGGGAGGTGGCGGGGCTGATCTGCGACGCCGGCGGCAAGGCGGCCTGCATCCCCGGCGACATCCGCGACGAGGACTTCTGCAAGAAGCTCGTGTCCGACGCCGTCAACGAGCTCGGCGGGCTCGACATTCTGGTCAACAACGCCGCCCGCCAGCAGGCGCGGGCGTCGATTTTGGAGATCACGACCGAGGATCTGGACTGGACGTTCCGGACCAACCTCTATGCGCTGTTCTGGATCACCAAGGCGGCGATCCCGCACATGCCGCCGGGCTCCAGCATCATCAACACGGCGTCGATCACGGCCTTCGATCCGTCGAAGCAGCTTCTCGACTATTCCGCCACCAAGGCGGCGATCCTGAATTTCTCCTGGTGCCTCGCCGCGCAGATGGCTTCGAAAGGCATCCGGGTCAACGCCGTGGCGCCCGGTCCGGTCTGGACCCCATTGCAGCCGTCCGGCGGCCAGACACAGGAGCATCTGACCAAATTCGGCGCCGACACGCCGCTGGGCCGCCCTGGCCAGCCGGCCGAGCTTGCGCCGATCTATGTGCTCCTCGCCTCGAGCGAATCGAGCTTTTCAACGGGGCAGGTCTATGGCGCCACGGGCGGCGAGCCGGGGCCGTAGCCCTTGCGACTTGCGAAGGCGGCGCGCCATTCGTATGTAAAGCGCGCCTCCCCGAGCCAGCCAGCGAGACCAGCACATGTCCGACCACGCCTCGAAGAGATATAAACGCGTGGTCGTGAAGCTGTCGGGAGAGGCGTTGCAGGGGCCTTCGCCGAACGGGCTGGACGCCGCGACGCTCGCCAGAATCGCCAGGGATCTGGCGACGGCCTCGGAGGCCGGCCACGAGGTCGCGGTCGTCGTCGGCGGCGGCAATTTCTTTCGCGGGATCAAGGGCGCAGAAACGGGCATCGAGCGCGCCCGCGCCGATTCGATCGGCATGCTGGCGACCGTGATGAACGGTCTGGCGCTGGAGCAGGCGGTCGAAATGCAGGGGCGCCCGGCGCGCTGCCTATCCTCGGTGCCGATGCCGTCGCTGTGTGAGTCCTTCTCCCGCCGCGCCGCGCTGCACCATCTGGCCAAGGGCCGCGTCGTGATCGCGGCGGGCGGGACGGGGAATCCCTTCTTCACCACCGACACGGGCGCCGTGCTGCGCGCCGCCGAACTCTCCGCGGACGCGGTGCTGAAGGCGACGCAGGTGGACGGGGTCTACTCGGCCGATCCCAAGCGCGACCCGTCCGCGCGGCGTTACGAACGCTTGACCCATGACGAGGCAATCGCGCAAAATCTTGCCGTGATGGATACGGCGGCCTTCGCCCTCGCGAGGGAGAACCGTATTCCCATCATCGTTTTTTCCATCGGGGAGCCCGGCGCCATCGCCGCGGTTCTGTCCGGCGGGGGGCGGTCGACCCTGGTTGCGCCGTGAACGCGCGCGTCTTCTGGAGCGTTAGCTCCCGAAACATGCCATAAGGGGTCGCTGCTTCGCGATCCGTCGCCTCCGTGGCCCCGGGCGCCGGCAATCATCCCTGAACGCGCTCACACGGCGCGGGGATTCAAGACAGGTTTGAAAGATCATGACGGATAAATTCGATCTCGCGGATTTGAAACGCCGCATGCAGGGCGCGATCGCGACGCTGAAGCATGAATTCGGCGGCCTTCGCACCGGCCGCGCCGCGGCGAGCCTGCTTGATCCTGTCCATGTGGACGCCTATGGCTCGGTGTCCCCGCTCAATCAGGTCGCGACCGTCAGCGTGCCCGAGCCGCGCATGCTCTCGGTTCAGGTCTGGGACAAGGCCCTGGTCATCGCGGTGGACAAGGCGATTCGCGAGGCGAACCTGGGTCTGCAGCCGACGGTCGAGGGTCAGATCCTGCGCATCCGCATGCCCGAGCTCAACGAACAGCGCCGCAAGGAGCTGGTCAAGGTCGCCCACAAATATGCCGAGGACGCGCGGGTCGCCGTGCGCCATGTGCGCCGCGACGGGCTCGACATTCTCAAGAAACTCCTGAAGGATCACGCGATTCCGGAGGATGACGAAAAGCGGCACGAGACCGAGGTGCAGAAGGCGACCGACGAGGCGGTGAAGGAAATCGACGCCGCGCTGGCCGCCAAGGAAAAGGAAATCATGCAGGTCTGATCGCGGATCCGCTGCGATAGGAGAACGGCGGCGCCGCGCCCGCCTTGTCTGCTCGGAATTCCTGAACTGGAAATTGAGGATGGCGGAAGGCGAGATTCTGGACATTGCGGCGACCGCGCTGGGCATTCCCCGGGGGCCGCGGCATGTCGCGCTGATCATGGACGGGAACGGCCGCTGGGCCGCCGCCCGCGGCCTGCCGCGTTTCGAGGGGCATCGCCGTGGCGTCGAGGCGCTGCGCCGGGCCGTGCGGGCCGCGATCGATCTGAAGATCTCCTACCTGACGGTCTATTCCTTTTCGGCTGAAAACTGGTCCCGGCCGCGCGAGGAGGTGCAGAGCCTGCTCGGCCTGCTGCACCGCTTCATCCGCAACGATCTGAGCGAGCTCCACGCGAATAATGTGCGGGTGCGGGTCATTGGGGCGCGGGCCGACCTCGCCCCGGAAATCGCCGGGCTCCTCAGGGAGGCGGAACAGGTGACGCAGGCCAACACCGGCCTGACGCTGGTGGTCGCCTTCAATTACGGGGCGCGGCAGGAAATCGCCGCGGCCGCCCGCGCGCTGGCGCAGATGGTGGCCGAGGGGCGGCTGACCCCGGAGGAGATCGACGCCGAAGCCATCGCCGCGCGGCTGGACACGGCGGACATCCCAGACCCGGACCTCATCATTCGCACCTCGGGCGAGCAGCGGCTGTCCAATTTCCTCTTGTGGCAGGCGGCCTACGCGGAATTCGTGTTTTTGCCGATCCTCTGGCCGGATTTCGACCGCGCGGCCATGGCGGCGGCGCTGGAGGAATACGCCCATCGCGAGCGGCGCTTCGGGGGGCGGACGGATGCGCCGCGCAGCGCCAAGACGGCGTCATGAGGAGTGTGCGCAGCTTGAGCGGAAGTCTCGCGGCATGAGCGCGCCGCCAAAGAAAGCAGGGGCGGCAAGCGGCGGTTTCGCCGACCTCGGCCCCCGTGTCATCTCGGCCGTCGTCATGGTCGCGGCGGCCGCCGCGACGCTTTATGTCGGCGGCGTGGCCTTCACGCTTTTCTGGCTGCTGGCGGGGCTCGCGCTCAATTGGGAATGGCAGACCCTCATCGGCGGCGAACGCCGCGAGTGGCGCTTCGTGCTGGGCGGGGTCGCGGTTGCGATCGCCGCCCTGCTGGGGCGCCATGGCCTCGCGGCTTACGCCGCGCTGGCGGCGGCCGGTTGCGGGGCCGCTGCGGCGGCGCTCGCCGGACCCGAGCGGCGGCTCTGGGCCGCGGCCGGGGTGATCTACGCCAGCGCGCCGGTTTTCGCCGTCTGCTGGCTGCGCGAATCGCCGGGTCCCGGCCTGCTCGCCATCGCCTTTCTGTTCGCGCTCGTCTGGGGAACGGACGTCTTCGCCTATTTCGGCGGCCGCCTGATCGGCGGCCCGAAATTGTGGCCGCGCGTCTCCGCCGGCAAAACCTGGTCCGGCACGATCACCGGCGTCCTCAGCGGGGCGGCGCTGGGCCTCGCGACAGTCTGGCTCGGCGGCGGTCCGGCGCTCGCGAGCGTCCAGATTTTCGCCGTCGGCCTCGTGGCCGCGGCCGTCTCGCAGATGGGCGACCTGGCGGAATCCTCCGTCAAGCGTCGCTTCGGCGTGAAGGATTCGAGCCGGCTCATCCCCGGCCACGGCGGGGTGATGGATCGGCTGGACGGTTTCATTTTCGCCAGCGTCTTCGCGGCGGCGATCGGGCTGGCGCGCGGCGACGCTTCGGCTGCGGCCAATCTCTTTTTCTGGTGATCAAGGCATGGGTTTGAAAAACGGACAGTCGAATGGGCGCGCGCAGGCGCCGCGCCGCATCGTCCTTCTTGGCGCAACAGGCTCGATCGGCCGCTCCACCGTCGATCTCCTCGAGCGCGATCCCGAGCGCTTCAGCGTTGCGGCGGTCGCCGGGGGCCGGGACGCCGCCGCGCTGGCCGACGTCGCCCGCCGGACTCGCGCTGAATTCGCGGCGGTCCGGGACGAAAGCGCCTATTCCGAGCTCAAGGAGGCGCTCTCGGGCACGAACATACAGGTCGCCGCCGGCCGCGACGCCGTGATCGAAGCGGCGGTGCGGGAGGCCGATCTCGTGCTGTCCGCCATCGTCGGAGCCGCCGGGGTCGAGCCCACCCATGCGGCGATTTCCCTCGGCCGGGCTGTGGCGCTCGCCAACAAGGAATGTCTGGTCTGCGCCGGCGCGCCCTTCATGCGCACGGCGAAGAAGACGAATGCCGCGTTGCTTCCGGTGGACAGCGAGCACAACGCCATCTTCCAGGCGCTCGGCGGCGAGGACCCATCCCGCATCGAGCGCATGATCGTCACCGCCTCGGGCGGCCCGTTCCGCACCTGGAGCCGTGAGCGCATCGCCGCGGCGACCGTGGACGAGGCGCTGAACCACCCCAACTGGGCGATGGGGCCAAAGGTGACGGTCGACTCCGCCGGGCTGATGAACAAGGGCCTCGAACTCATCGAGGCGCATCATCTCTTTGGCGTTCCTGCGGAAAAGCTTGAGGTTGTGGTGCATCCGCAGTCCATCGTGCACGGTCTCGTGACCTTCGCGGACGGCTCGGTGACGGCTGGTCTGGCGCCGCCGGACATGCGCGTGCCCATCGCCCACTGCCTCGCCTATCCCGAGCGGCTGACCACGCCGGCGAAGCGTCTCGATTTCGCCCAGATCGGCTCATTGACCTTCGAGGCGCCGGATTTCGAGAGATTCCCGGCGTTGAAGCTGGCGCTCGACGCGCTGGCGGACGGCGGCGGGCTCGCCACGGTCCTCAACGCCGCCAACGAGATCGCCGTTCAGGCGTTCCTGGACAGGCGCATCCCGTTTTCGGGTATAGCGAAACACGTCGCGGAAGCGTGCGAGGCCGCCGTGCGCGACGGATATGCTCAGGAGCCTGTCAGCGTGGAAGAAGCGCTCGGCGTTGACCATATTGTCAGAGAAAGATCGCGATCGGCCTTGGCCGTCGACGCGCAATCGGGCATGTTAACGCTTCAGTAACCATCCGTCGGCCTTCGCCCGGATGCGCGCGCGTGAAGCGTTGGAGGCGACAAAGCCATGAATCTGCTGACGACTTTTGCCTTCTACGTCGTCCCCTTCGTCATCGTCCTGAGCGTCGTCGTCTTCATCCACGAATTCGGCCACTTCATTGTCGGCCGCTGGTGCGGGGTGAAGGTCGACGCCTTCTCGATCGGCTTTGGGCCGGAGATTTACGCCAGGGTGGATCGCCACGGCACGCGCTGGCGCATCGCCGCCATTCCGCTCGGCGGTTACGTCAAGTTTCATGGCGACGCCAATGGCGCGAGCGTTCCCGACCCTGAGAGCGTCGCCGCCATGCCGGCGGCCGAGAGGGCCGTGACCTTCGCCGCCCAGCCGGTCTGGAAACGATCCGCCATCGTCTTCGCCGGGCCGTTCGCCAACTTCCTCCTCGCCATCGCGATTTTCACCGGCATTTTCGCGGTTTACGGGCGCACCCTGCTCGCCCCGCGCGTCGGCTCGGTCGTCGCGGGCGGGGCGGGCGAAGCCGCGGGCTTCAAGGCCGGCGACCTCATTCTCACCATCGACGGCGTTCCGATCCCGAGCTTTTCCAAAATGCAGGAGATCGTCTCCAGCTCCGCCGACACGCGCCTCCTGTTCGTCGTCCGCCGGGGCGACAGCGACGTGACGCTCCCCGCCACGCCCGCCTGGCGGGAGGTTTCGAGCGCCGTCGGCAAGGTGCGCATCGGCATGCTGGGGCTGAAAGCCTCGACCGCGCCGGCCGACGTCCGGGAAGAGCGGTACGGTCCCGTCGCGTCGCTCGGCCTCGCCGTCGAGGAGACCTGGCAGATCATCGGGCGGACCGGGTCCTATATCGGCGGCCTGATCACCGGCCGCGAGAGCGCCGACCAGCTCTCAGGCCCCATCGGCATCGCCCAGATTTCCGGCGAGATGGCGCAGGCGGCGTCGAAGGTCGGCCTCGCGCCCTTCCTCAACCTCATCGCGCTGCTGTCCGTCTCGGTCGGTCTGCTCAATCTGTTCCCGGTTCCGCTGCTGGACGGCGGCCACCTTCTGTTCTTTGGAATCGAGGCCATCCGAGGCAAGGCGCTGAACGAGCGCGCGCAGGAGGTCGCCTTCCGGCTCGGCCTCGCCATGGTGGGGACGCTGATGATCTTCTCGACCTACAACGACCTCGCGCGGCTGATCGAGCGGCTCGCGGGCGGAGCCTCCTGAGTCGGCGCGCAGGTCTGGCGGCTTTACGGCGAAACCGCGGCCACAGGCCGCGGTTTTGCGTTTTTATGGCCATTTTTCATCGGCTTTTACCATTTGGTGACCATGAATCGTGGCTTTAGCGCCACGCCTTCGACAAATTGGCCGAACAGATTTTATTCTGCGTTTGCAGGGTAGGGTAAACCCTGTAGAAGACTCGGTGGACCCCCCGGCGTGGCGCCGATCGCCAACGCATTTGGTTATCTTTCAAGCCGCGCTCCGGGCGGCGGATAGTTGCGACGAGGACCTGCTTTACATGCAATCCACCAGCGGCATTTGGAAATCTTCGTCCATTTGGATCGCCGTCCTGACGGTGTTTCTGGCCTTTTCCGCGCCCGCGTCAGCCGCAATCGTCGTCGAAGGAAATTCCCGCGTCGATGCGGAAACGGTTCGCTCCTACTTCACGGGAAGCAGCCCCGAGGAGATCGACAAGGGCCTCGAGGCGCTGCGCGAAAGCGGTCGATTCGCAACGGTTTCAGCCACCCGCAAGGGCGGCGACGTCCTCATCCGCGTCACCGAAGGCAACCAGATCAATCGCGTTGTCATCGAGGGCAACAGCAAGCTGAAGACCGAGAATCTCCAGCCCGAGCTGCGCACGCGCGCCCGCTCCGCCTACAGCCAGCAGGTTGCGGAGGCCGACGTCGCGCGGATGATGGAAATCTATCGCCGCGCCGGCCGCGCCGCCGCCAAGATCACCTATCGCACCGTCGAGCTGCCGAATGGCCGAATCGACGTCGTCTTCACGGTGGTCGAGGGCGACAAGACCGGCGTGAAGGAAATCCGCTTCGTCGGCAACAACGTCTACTCCACGCGCCGTCTCGTCGGCATGATGGAGACGACGGAAATGAACTTCCTGTCGTTCATCAAGACCAGCGACGTCTACGATCCGGATCGTATCGCCTCCGATCTGGAGTTGGTCCGGCGCTTTTACCTGAAGAACGGCTACGCCGACTTCCGCGTCGTCAGCTCCGACGCCCAGTTCGACCCGGCCCAGGGCGGCTACGTCATCACCATCGTGGTGGAGGAAGGCCCGCAGTACCATGTGGGCTCGGTTGACGTCGAATCGCATCTGCCCGACGTGAACGGCGCCGATCTCAACGGTCTGCTCCGCGTCTCCCCGGGCGACGTCTACAACGGCGACGCCGTCGAGAAGACGGTCGAGGCGCTGACTCGCGAGGCGGCCAAGAAGGGCTACGCCTTCACCCAGGCGCGCCCCCGCGGCGAGCGCAATCCCGCCGCGCAGACCGTCTCCATCCATTTCGTGCTCGACGAAGGCCCGCGCGTCTACATCGAGCGCATCAACATTCGCGGCAACACCCGCACCCGCGACTATGTGATTCGCCGCGAGTTCGACCTCGGCGAGGGCGACGCCTATAACCGCGTCCTGATCGATCGCGCCGAGCGCCGCCTCAATGGTCTCGGCTACTTCAAGAAGGTGAAGATCACCAACGAGCCGGGCTCGTCGCCCGACCGCGTGGTCCTCAATGTCGACGTCGAGGACCAGCCGACCGGCAACTTCGGCGTCTCCGGCGGCTATTCGACGAACCAGGGCTTCATCGCGGAAGTGTCGGTGTCGGAGAGCAACTTCATGGGCCGCGGCCAGGCCGTCCGTCTGTCGGTGCAGGCGGGCCAGATCGCGCGCGGCGTGAACTTCAGCTTCACCGAGCCGTACTTCCTCGATCAGCGCATCTCCGCCGGCTTCGACCTCTTCGCCCGCCGGCAGGACGCCTATAGCTATTCGATCTATGCCTCGACCTCGGTCGGCGGCACGATCCGCTTCGGCATCCCGCTGACCGACGAGCTCAGCCTGTCGCCGCGCTATTCGCTGTATCAGACGACGATCTCGATCCCGAACACGATCAGCAAGCCGTACAACGACTGTACCGTTCCGACGCCGATCACCCCCGGTTTCTCGCCCTTCTTCCCGGCGGATCAGGGCTATCCGAACCTGTTCTACAACTGTATGTCGAACGGCGAGGCGTCGCTGGCCATCAAGGAATCGCAGGGCTCGATCCTGACCTCCTCGATCGGTTACTCGCTGAACTACAGCACGATCGACGACTTCCGGAATCCGCATAACGGCTGGCTCGCCACTTTGAGCCAGGACGGGGCGGGTCTCGGCGGATATTCCCGCTACCTCCGCACCACCGGCGACGTGCGTTACTTCCACGAAATCCCCTACATCGACGACGTGGTGGGCATCGTGCGCGCCCAGGGCGGCAATCTGACGCCCTTCGGCGGCTACCATCCGCGCATCCAGGACAACTTCAACCTGGGTCCGAGCCTCGTGCGCGGCTTCGCGCCGGGCGGCATCGGTCCGCGCGACTCGAACATCTACACCACCTGGAACGCGCGCATGGGCAACTCGCTGGGCGGCACCGACTATGTCGGCGCGTCGGCGGAAGTGCAGTTCCCGCTGTGGGGCGTGCCGAAGGATCTGGGCCTGAGAGGCGCGCTCTTCGCCGACGCCGGCAGCCTCTGGAATTATCAGGGCCGCACCAACTACAGCCCTGCGGGCCTTCCCTGCGTCCCGGCCTATACGCCGGCTGCGGGCTTCGGTCAGGGCACCTGCGTGACGCCGGCGTCCAACGGCTTCCGGGTTCGCTCGTCCGTCGGCGCGTCGGTTCTGTGGAATTCGCCCATGGGCCCGATCCGTTTCGACTACGCGGTCGTGACGTCGAAGGCCCAGTCCGACATCACGCAGAACTTCCGCTTCTCCGGCGGCGCGAACTTCTGATGGATTTGACGGCGCGCCGGGCGGACTCCGCCCGGCGCGTTTTTTTGTGTCCAGCGTCCGGCGAGCGGCTCACATGAGCGTTGCGGCCTTCTTCCACCTCTCCCGCCCCTATGCCGTGGCGGAAATCGCCGAAATCACGGCCGCCTCGATCCGCGACGCCGCCGAACCGGCCCCGCAGCCGGTCATCACCGGAGTGGCGCCGCTGGAGGCGGGGCATCACGGCGATCTCTGTTTTTTCGCCTCGCCGCGCTATGCGGATGCGCTGGCCTCCTGCCGCGCGACGGCCTGTCTTCTGCGGCCGCGCGACGCCGATCTGCTGCCCCGGCGGATCATCGGGCTGCTGGTGGAAGACCCGCAGCGCGCCATGACGCTGGCGGCCTCGAAGCTTTTCCCCGAGGCGCTGCGGCCCGGTTCGCTGTTCCGGGCGAGGGGCGTCTCTCCGAGCGCGGTCGTGCATCCCGAAGCCCGGCTGGAGCCGGGAGTCACGGTCGACCCCGGTGCGGTGATCGGCCCCGGCGCTGAAATTGGCGCGGGAACGGTCATCGGGCCGCAGGCGGTGATCGGCCCCGAGGTTCGGATCGGGCGCGACTGCTCGATTGGCGCGCAAGTCAGCGTGATCTGCGCGCTGATCGGCGACAGGGTCATCATTCACCCCGGCGCGCGCCTCGGGCAGGACGGTTTCGGCTATGCGCGCGGCGACAAGGGCTGGCTGAAGACGCCCCAGCTCGGCCGCGTCATCATTCAGGACGATGTGGAGATCGGGGCCAACACCGCCATCGACCGCGGCGCGACGCGCGACACGATCGTTGGCGAGGGGTCGAAGATCGACAATCTGGTCCAGATTGCCCACAATGTCGTGATCGGCCGCTTCTGCGCCATCGTCGCCCAGACCGGGATCGCCGGCTCCTGCGAGATCGGGGATTATGTCGTGCTCGGCGGACAATCCGCGATCGGCGGTCACCTCAAGATCGGCGAGGGCGCGGCGATCGCGGCGAAATCGGGGGTCATGCGAGACGTCCCCGCCGGCGCGCGCTATGGCGGCGCCCCGGCGCGGCACCTCAAGCGCTTTCTGCGCGGCGAGGCGCTGCTCGACCAGATGGCCCGGCGCGACAGACCCGGCAAGGCGGCGGAGCAGAAGCGGGATTGACCAACCCTTGTCTGTCCGGGCCGCCGCGGCGTAACCGCCGGGAATGCCGACGGGCGGCGCGACAAGCCCGATGAGGCGATATAAAAGACCCCTGCGGGCGCGGCAGACGCCCATCGTCACGAAGGGGGAAACATATGTCTGGGACCGAGGCCGGCGCGACGCTGGAAAGCGCGGATATTCTCGAAATCATGCGCCTTCTGCCGCATCGTTATCCATTTCTGCTCGTCGATCGCATCATTGACATCCGGGGCGACGAGTCCTGCGTCGGCGTCAAGAATGTCACGATCAACGAACCCCAGTTCATGGGCCATTTTCCCGAGCGGCCGGTCATGCCCGGCGTCCTGCTCGTCGAGGCCATGGCGCAGACGGCGGGCGTCATCGTCATGCGCGCGCAGGGCCAGACCGAGCGTCCCAAGCTCGTCTATTTCATGACGATCGACGGCGCGAAATTCCGCAAGCCGGTGGGTCCAGGCGACCGCGTCGAGTTCCACATGACCAAGACCGCCCAGAAGCGGAACATCTGGTGGTATCAGGGCCGCGCGCTGGTGGACGGGCAACTCGTCTGCGAGGCGCAGATCAGCGCCATGATGGGCGTCTGACGCAAGCTGCCGGATGACGGCGACGATTCACCAGAGCGCGATCATCGAAGCCGGCGCGCGGCTTGCCGACTCCGTCATCATCGGGCCGTTCTGCCACATCGGCGCGAAGGCCGAGATCGGGGCGGGCTCCGTTTTGCACTCGCATGTCGTCGTCGCTGGACGCACGGTCATCGGCGCCCGGGCGCGCATCTTTCCCTTCGTCTCGGTCGGAGCGCCGTCACAGGATCTGAAGGCGGGGCTGTCGGAAGGGGCTCTCCGCATCGGAGCCGATTGCGTCATTCGCGAAGGCGTCACCATCCATGCGGGCGTCCAGACCAGCGTCGGAGACGGCTGCGCCTTTCTGGCCTATTCGCATGTCGCCCATGATTGCCGGATCGGGGACGGCGTGGTCCTCGCCAACCAGGTGCTGCTGGGCGGCCATGTCGAGATCGGCGATCACGCCTCGATCGGCGGTGCGACGGCCGTGCATCAGAATGTCCGCATTGGCGCGCATGCCTTTGTCGGCGGCCTCGCGGGCGTCGAGGGAGACGTGATTCCGTTTGGCCTCGCCGGTGGCAATCGCGCCCATCTGTCGGGCATCAATGTGATCGGACTGCAAAGGCGGGGATTTTCCGCCGAGCGCATCGCCCGTCTCAAGGCCGTCTTCCGGCGGCTCTTCCTTGCCGCCGATCCGCGCGCCCTGAACGTCAGGCTCGCGGAGATCGCAGCGGCGCATGTCGGCGACGCGGATGTCGCGCAGCTCGTCGATTTTCTGCGAGCGCCGTCGCAGCGTCCGCTTTGCGCGCCGCGCCGGCGGGCCGCGCCGGCGTGACGCCGCGCATCTTTCTCATCGCCGGGGAGGCTTCGGGCGACGCGCTGGGCGCATCGCTCATGCGCGCGCTGCGCAAGGCGCGTCGCGCCATAGAGTTTTCGGGAGTCGGCGGCGAGGCGATGGCGGGGGAGGGGCTCGCCTCGCTGTTTCCGCTGACCGATATCGCCGTGATGGGGCTTGCGCCAGTCCTCGCGCGGCTCCCCAAACTCGTCGCCCGCATCCATGAAACCGCGCAAGCCGTCATCGACGCCGGGCCGGATTGTCTCGTCATCATCGACAGTCCCGATTTCACCCATCGCGTCGCGCGCAAGGTCCGGCGCGTCCGCCCGGACATTCCGATCGTGGATTACGTCAGTCCGACGGTCTGGGCCTGGCGGCCGGGACGTGCGCGCCGGATGCGGGCCTATGTGGATTGCGTGCTGGCGCTCCTGCCGTTCGAGCCGGAGGCGCATGAACGGCTCGGGGGTCCGCGCTGCGTTTATGTCGGCCATCCGCTCGTCGAACGGCTCGATGAGCTGAAACCCGCGCCCAGGCGCGGCGGGCGGCCGCTGCTTCTTGTCCTGCCGGGCTCGCGCCGCGCGGAGATCAGGCGCATGACCCCGCTCTATGGGGAGGTCGTCGCGCGGCTCCTGCGCGAGCGGGACGATCTCGACGTCGCCATACCCGTCGCGCCGAACATGGAGGCGGTGCTGCGGGAGGCGCTGCGCGGCTGGCCGATCACGCCGCGTCTTCTGTCGCAGGAAGAGAAGTATCCGGCGTTCCGGCGCGCGCGGGCGGCGCTCGCCACTTCCGGCGTCGCCACTCTGGAGCTGGCGCTCGCCGGGACGCCCATGGCGGTCGCCTACAGGGTCTCGGCGCCCGAGGCGCTCCTGCGCTTCATGGTGACGGTCCCGTCCATCGTGCTGCCGAATCTCATCGCCGGAGAGAACGCAATTCCCGAGTTCATCCAGGAGGCGGCGACGCCGCGGGCGCTTGCCCAAGCGCTCACGCCGCTTCTGGACGAGACCAGCAAGACCCGCGCCGCCCAGATCGCGGCTTTTGCCCGCATTCGCGCGCGGCTGCTCGGGGCGGGGAGCCATCCAAGCGCGCGGGTGGCGGCCATCGTGCTCGACCATGCGACGCGCGGGCGCATGTGAACCCGGTCTGGAGCCGGCCTGCGGGCGAGTGGGTGAGGTCAGTGACGGTCGAGCCTTTTCGGCTTGTATCTTTTTGCGCTGCAACCATAATCGCAACGTGTTTTCTCCCCGTGGCGGCGCCCCGGCGCGCGCCAAGCGAAAGGGCGATCCCTTGGCTGTCGTCATGGCAAAGAAAGTCTATCTCACCCGCAAATCCGTCCACGCCATCATCGAGGCGCATGAAGCCCGCAATGACGCGGATGGTCTGAAGCGCGCGCTCGGCTGGGCCTCGCTCATGTCGCTCGGCATCGGCGGAATCATCGGCGCGGGCATTTTCGTGCTCACCGGAACGGCGGCGGCGAATTACGCCGGGCCGGGCGTGATGATCTCTTTCGTCCTCTCGGGACTCGCCTGCGCCTTCGTGGCGCTGTGCTATGCGGAGCTTGCCGCGCTGATTCCGGTCTCGGGCAGCACCTACACTTATACTTACATTACGCTCGGCGAGATTTTCGCCTGGATCATCGGCTGGAACCTGATCCTGGAATATGCGGCGGGCGCGGCGACGGTGGCCGTCGGCTGGGGCGGCTATTTCAATCGCGTGATGCAGGGCTTCGGCATTCGCATTCCGCCGGAGTTCACCAACGCCTATTTCGGCACGGCGCAGGATACGCATGGGCTTTTCAATGTCCCGGCCGCGGCGATCATCCTGCTGCTGACGGCGCTGCTCGTTCGCGGCACCTCCGAGTCGAGCACGTTCAACAATGTCATCGTCGCCATCAAGGTGACCGTGGTGCTGATGGTGATCTTCTTCGGCGCCGCGCATGTCAATACGGCCAACTGGACGCCGCTGATTCCCGAGAACACCGGCGATTTCGGCGTCTATGGCTGGAGCGGCGTGGCGCGCGGCGCCTCGGTCGTGTTCTTCGCCTATGTCGGATTCGACTCGGTTTCGACCGCCGCGCAGGAGGCGCATTCGCCGCAACGCGACATTCCCATCGGGATCATCGGCTCGCTCATCATCTGCACGATCCTTTACGTCGCGGTCGCGGCGGTGGCGACAGGCGTCGTGAATTACAAGGAGCTCGGCGTGCCGGACCCGATGGCGCTGGTCATGGATCGCACCGGCGTGGCCTGGCTGGCCTGGGTGGTGAAATTCGGCGCGCTCGCCGGCCTCACCACGGCGATTCTCGTGCTGCTCTACGGGCAGACGCGCATCTTCTTCACCATGGCGCAGGACGGTTTGCTGCCCGCGATCTTCGGGCGCCTGCATCCGCGCTATCGCACGCCGGCCGTCAGCCAGATCCTTGTCGGCGTGGTCGTGGCGCTGGCGGCGGGCCTGTTCCCGATCGACATCCTCGGCGAGATGGTCAGCATCGGCACGCTGGCGGCCTTCGCGCTCGTCTGCCTCTCGGTGCTGTATCTGCGCCGGATGCATCCGGAGCTGGAGCGGCCCTTCCGCGCGCCGGGCATTCCCGTGATGCCGGCGCTCGGCATTCTCTCCTGCGTGGCGCTGATGCTGGCTCTGCCCCTTGACACCTGGCTGCGGCTGCTGATCTGGACGATTGTGGGGATCGCGATCTACGTTTTCTATGGAGTCCGTCACGCGCGGCGATAGCAGGACAGCCCGGATGGCCAGGCCGGTTATCGTCTGGTTTCGCAACGATCTTCGTCTCGACGACAATCCGGCGGTCGTGGCGGTGGCGCGTTCGGGCGCGCCGCTGGTCGCTCTCTACGCGCTCGACGACGACAGCCCCGGGCCGTGGCGCATGGGCGCGGCGAGCCGCTGGTGGCTGCACCATTCCCTGACCGCGCTCGGGGCCGATCTCGCGCGTCTCGGCGTTCCGCTGACGCTGCGGCGAGGCCGCGCGGAATTCGTGCTTGAGGGATTGATCGAGGAGACCGGCGCGGCGGGCGTCTACTGGAACAGGCTTTACGAGCCCTGGGCCATGCGCCGCGACAGCGAGATCAAGGCGAACCTTCGCGCGCGCGGGCTGACGGTCGAGAGTGACAATGGCGCGCTGCTCTTCGAGCCGTCGCGTCTGCGCAATGGGCAGGGCAACGCCTTCAAGGTCTTCTCGCCGTTCTGGCGGGCGTGTCTTGCGACGGGCGGCCCGGCCGCGCCCTTGCCGGCGCCGAAGGCGATGACGGCCGCGCCCGCGCCCGGCGGCGACGCGCTCGCGGACTGGCGGCTGCTGCCGACGAAGCCCGACTGGGCGCAGGGTCTCCGGGAAAGCTGGCGGCCGGGCGAAGCGGACGCGCGCCGGCGGCTCGTCGAATTCGCGGCGACGCGTGTGGGGGCCTACAAGGTCGCGCGCGACTTCCCGGCGGGGGAGGGCGTCTCGCGCCTGTCGCCGCATCTGCATTTCGGCGAGGTCTCGCCGCGTCGCGTCTGGGCGGAGGTCATGGCGGCGGCGGGCGAGGCGGGCCTGCCCTATCTTCGCGAACTCGGCTGGCGCGAGTTCTGCCATCATCTTCTCGTCGCCAACCCGGACATGCCCGAACGCGCGCTCGACAAGCGCTTCGGCGCCTTTCCGTGGCGCGACGATCCGGCCGCGCTCGCGGCCTGGCAAAGGGGCCAGACGGGCTATCCCCTCGTGGACGCCGCCATGCGCGAAGTGTGGCGCACGGGCTACATGCACAATCGCGCGCGCATGGTGGCGGCGAGCTTTCTGGTGAAGCATCTGCTGCTTCCCTGGCAGGTGGGCGAGCGCTGGTTCTGGGACACGCTCGTCGACGCCGATCTCGCCAACAACAGCGGCGGCTGGCAGTGGGTCGCCGGCTGCGGCGCCGACGCGGCTCCCTATTTTCGGGTGTTCAACCCGGTGTTGCAGGGCGAAAAATTCGACCCCGAGGGAGACTATGTCCGCCGCAACGTGCCGGAGCTCGCGAAGTTGGAGGCGCGGTGGATCCACCGACCCTGGGAGGCGCCGGCGGATGTCCTGCGCCGGGCGGGCGTGAGGCTGGGCGAAACCTATCCGGGGCCGATCGTCGACCATGCGCGGGCCCGCGCGCGGGCGCTCGCGGCCTTCGAGGAGATGCGGGCCGCGCCCCCGCCCTGAGGGATGCGCCGGGGTTGTTTCGCAGATGCGATTGCGTCGCGGACGCATCTTGCTCTAAATGTCAGTCTGCCGGCTATGGGGCCCCCCGGGCGGGACTGTCGGATTCGTGTCACTCAAAGGCGTATCCTCCTCGAAAATGACACTCTGCTCTCTAGCTTCGGACGAGTTGCCGACCCTGCCGGCGTCCCGCGGTGAGACGCGCGTCGTCGTCGCTATGTCGGGCGGCGTCGATTCGAGCGTGGTCGCCGCCCTGCTCAAGGAGCAGGGTTACGACGTCGTGGGCGTCACGCTCCAGCTTTACGACCATGGCGAGGCGACCCATCGCAAGGGCGCCTGCTGCGCCGGTCAGGACATTCAGGACGCCCGCGCGGTCGCGGCGCGGCTGGGAATTCCGCATTTCGTCCTCGATTACGAGCGCCAGTTCCAGGAGCGCGTGATCGACGAATTCGCCGCCTCCTACGCCAGCGGCGAGACGCCCGTTCCCTGTATCGCCTGCAACCAGTTCATCAAATTCGCCGACCTGTTCGAGACGGCGAAGGACCTCGGCGCGCATGTGCTCGCGACCGGGCATTACATCTCCTCGCGCGACGACGGGCAGGGCGGCCGCGCCCTCTACCGCGCCAGGGACGCCTCGCGCGACCAGAGCTACTTCCTCTTCGCCACCACGCGCGAACAGTTGAAAATGCTGCGCTTTCCGCTGGGCGACTACACCAAGGCGGAGGTGCGCGAGATGGCGCGCCGCTTCTCCCTGGAGGTCGCCGACAAGCCCGACAGCCAGGACATCTGCTTTGTCCCGAGCGGCCGCTACACGGACGTGGTCCAGAAGCTCGCTCCCGAGTCGGTCGTCCCCGGCGAGATCGTGCATGTCGACGGCCGCGTGCTCGGCCGCCATGCGGGCGTGGTCCATTACACCGTGGGCCAGCGGCGCGGGCTCGGCCTCGGCGCGGCCATCGCGGGCCGCGACGCCCAGCCGCTTTTCGTGGTGCGCATCGACGCCGCCCGCGCGCAGGTCGTGGTTGGCCCGCGCGAGGCGCTCGAAACGCGCGCCGTCGCGCTGCGCGATGTGAACTGGATCGGCCCCGGCGAGTTCTGCCAATTGCCGCCGCAGGGGATCGACATCATGGCCCGCGTCCGCTCGACCCGCCCGCCCGTGCCCGCCCGCCTCATCGCGCGCGAGGGCAGGGAGGCGACCGTGGTGTTCGCCGCAGGCGAGTTTGGCGTTTCGCCGGGGCAGGCCTGTGTGTTTTACGATCGGGCGGATGACCTCGCCCGCGTGCTCGGCGGCGGTTTCATCGCCGCTGTGGAGCCTGCCAGGCAAAGTGTTTCAGTCATGGCGCCGACGCCGCGCGCCGCAACCGCGCGAGGGGCGCCGAGATGAGCGAAGCGAGAGATTACACCCGCGACTCCGAAACGCTCGATAATTGCGATGTCGAGCAGGCCTATGCGCGCTGGGCCCCGATCTACGATCTGACCTTCACGGCGGTGTTCCGGCCTGGCCGCCGCGCCCTCGCCGAAGCGGCGTCGAAATTCGACGGGCCGATTCTGGACGTCGGCGTCGGCACCGGCCTCGAACTGCCGATGTTCGAGCCGCACACCCAGGTTTACGGCGTCGACCTCTCGGAACACATGTTGCGCCGCGCCGCCCAGCGCGTCGAGCGCTCCGGGCTGCGTCACGTCGTTGGCCTCTACAAGATGGACGCCACGCGCATGGGCTTCGCCGACGGCTCCTTCGCCTGCGCGGTTGCGCCCTATGTGCTGACCGTGGTGCCGGAGCCCGAAGCCATGCTCGACGAACTGGCGCGCGTGGTGCGGCCGGGCGGCGAGATCATCCTCGTCAACCATATCAGCCGCAAGGACGATCCCTTCGCCATTCTGGAAACCTGGCTCGACCGCCATGTCGCGCCGCGTCTGGGGTGGCGTCCGCAATTCCCGTGGTCGATCATCGGCGACTGGGTCGACCAGCGCGCGGACATGCAACTCGTCGAACGGCGCCTGCTTCCGCCCTTCGGCCTGTTCACGATGACCCGGATCAAGCGCATGCCGCTGGACATGCGGGCGCAGCCGGAGGAGACGCCGGCGGAGCTCGAATACGCCTGAGCGCGCTGGCGCAACGCCGCGCGCTGCGCTAAATAACGAATGCGGCGCTGCGGGGTGCGTGCAGGACTTTTTTCCCCGGGGCCTTATCGATCCTTAAGGGAGCTGTCCCTGGCCTTGCCCGTGGGCTTGGCCAAATGGCGCCCACCTACGTTGTAGGTTTCCCGGGATCGATGTCCCACGGCTCATGTGGCCCGCGCTTTCACATCTTTCGCTTTCTGGCTTGCTCTCAATGACCGATCCGAAAACCGATCTGCGCCGGCATGCGCTTGCGCGGCGCGATCTCGTGAGTCCGCACGAAGCCCATGAGGCCGCCGTCGCCGTGGCGACACGGGGCCTCGCATTGGTCGAGAGGCTTGCCGGGACGTCTGGCGCCGCGCCGATCGTCTCGGTCTACTGGCCGATTCGCAGCGAACTGAACACGCGCCCGCTGATCGAGGCGCTTGCGGCGCGCGGCTATCACGTGACCCTGCCGGTGATGCACAAGGTGCGGCATCCGCTGGTCTTCCGCGATTTCACGCCCGGCGATGATCTGGTCAAGGGGCCGTTCGGCCTGTCCGAGCCCGCCGAGGACAGGACGGCGCGCGACCCTGATATTCTGTTTTCGCCGCTGGCGGCGTTCGATCGCCATGGCTTCCGGCTCGGCTACGGCGGCGGCATCTATGACGCCACCCTCTCGCAGTTGCGCGCAAGGAAATCCATCGCCGCCATCGGCGTCGCCTATTCCTGCCAGGAGACCGACCGCGTTCCCACCGAGCCGCACGACCAGCGGCTCGATTTCTTGATGACGGAGCGCGAGACGATCACTCCGGCCTGACCTCCGGCGGCGGTGGCAGCTTGATGAGCTGGCCCGCCTTCAGTTTGGCGGACGGCTTCACGCCGGGATTGGCGGCGGCGAGCGTTCGCCAGTTTTCAGCCTTGCCAGAGAGCTTGCGGGCGATCGACCTCAGCGTTTCGCCTGCCGAGGCCGTGTAGGTTTTCGGCGGCGGGGGCGTTTCCGGCGCGGGTTGCGCGGCCGGGGGCGCCGGTTCGGGCTGGGCCTGTGTCGTCGCTTCGGCGCTCTGTTGCGCGTCAGCGGGCGCCGACTGTTCGACGGGCTGTTCAGCGGCGGGCTCGGCCGTGCTGGTCTGTTCCGGGGCAGGCGCGACAACCGGCTGTTTCGCCGTTCCCATCGCAAAGACATAGACCATGGCCGCCGCCGCCGCCGCGAGCGCGAATTCGCGCGCGCCGCGCACGCGCCTGGGCGGAAAGAGGGGCGGGCGGCCGCTCGGCTGGCCAGCGGCGTCTGCGACGACCGGCTCGGAGCCCTTGAGGCGCTGGAGCAGCTCCAGCAGGAAGAAGATCATCAGCAGCGCGGAAAGGGGCGGCTTCCAGAAACGGATAGGCGCGAAGATATAGGCCATCGCGGCCATCTCGATGAGCAGTCCGCGCCACGACGACTCCGCCGCGCGACGCCGCGCGCGCGCCATGAGCGCGGCGGCCGCGACGCCGACAAAGAGCGCCGCGAAAAAGATCATGAGCGCCTCGCGCGGGAGGAAGCTCCAGCCGAAGGCGTTCATGCCGAGCAGGCACAGCAAGCCGGCCGCGGTGGCCGCCTGCGCGAGATGGAGAAAACGGTTCGGCCCGGCGAACTGGCTCAGATGCGCGAGCAGCGCGGCGGCCAGAACGACCATCAAGGCCATGGAGACATTGGCGGACAGCAGGTCCGGATTCATACGGTTAGGCTCCCCCTTTGCGACAACTGGAGCGTGCGCAGGTTCATGTGACAGACGTTTGCAATCACGGCGCTTTTTCGGTCTTGCCGCTGACCCCGGCGCTTTCGAAGGTCGCCATGTCCCGATGGCAGGCGAGCGCGGTCTTGATGAGGGCGATGGCGAGTCCGGCGCCGGAGCCCTCGCCGAGGCGCATGCCGAGATCGAGCAGAGGCTTCTTGCCCATCCGCTCCAGCGCCGCCCCATGCGCGCCCTCGGCCGAGACATGGCCAGCGATGCAATGCGCGATGGCGTCGGGCGTGATGGCGTGGAGCAGGGCGGCCGCGGCGCAGACGACATAGCCATCGAGCACGACCGGCACGCGATTGAGCCGCGCCGCCGTGATCGCCCCCATCATCGCGGCGATCTCGCGCCCGCCGAGCCGCCGCAGAATCTCCAGCGGATCGGACAGGAACGGCCCGTGCAGGGCGAGCGCCGCCTCGATGGCGGCGTTCTTGCGGGCGAGGCCGACATCGTCGACTCCCGTGCCGCGCCCCGTCCAGCGCGAGGCCGGACCGCCATAGAGCGCCGCGTAGATGGCGGCGGCGCTGGTCGTGTTGCCAATGCCCATTTCGCCCGGCGCGAGCAGGTCGATCCCGCCTTCGATCGCCTCGAATCCATAGGCGAAGGTCGCCGCCGCCTCGCGCTCGTCCATGGCCGGCGCCTGGGTGAAGTCCTGGGTCGGCCGCTCCAGCGCGAGCTCGTAGACTTTCAGGCCGATATCGTGGGTCTTGCAGATCTGATTGATCGCCGCGCCGCCCGTCTTGAAGTTTTCGACCATCTGCGCGGTGACGCTCGCCGGGAAGGCGGAGACGCCCTGCGCCACGACCCCGTGATTGCCGGCGTAGACCGCCACGAGCGGCCGGGCGATGGCCGGCTGCGGAACACCCTGCCAGGCGGCGAGCCATTCCACGATCTCTTCGAGCCGGCCCAGCGCCCCCGGCGGCTTGGTGAGCTGCGCGTCCCGCGCCCGCACTGCCGCGACGCTCTTTGCGTCCGGACCCGGCAGGTCGGCGAACAGCATGCGAATTTCCTCGAAGGGTCTGATCTGCGCAGGCATCCAAATTTCCCGGTTTGACGGCCGTCCGTCTTGCGAGCTAAAGCGAGACAGGCGCAAGGACGAAGACATCGCGGCGGAAGGGTTCGCTTCCTCTATCAAAGCGCGGCCTCCCGCGCGAGACCCTGCCAGCCTGGCTGATGCGAAGCCGGTTCCCGATTGGATTACATCGCCATGTCATATTGTTCGCCGGGCGCATGGCTGCTAAGACGCCGCGGTCTGTAGCGGGGTGCGAGGAAAGTCCATGGGCGCGATGAAACTTCTGGCGGGCAACTCGAACCGGGCCCTCGCGGAGGCGATCGCGACGCATCTCAACGTGCCGCTGTGCCGCGCGCATGTGCGCCGCTTCGCCGATCAGGAAATCTGGGTCGAGGTTCTCGAAAACGTTCGCGGGCAGGACACGTTCGTCATTCAGTCGACGTCCTTCCCGGCCAATGACCACATGATGGAGCTGCTCATCATGACCGACGCGCTGCGCCGCGCGTCGGCCCGCCGCATCACGGCGGTGATTCCCTATTTCGGCTACGCGCGTCAGGACCGCAAACAGGGACCGCGCACGCCGATTTCGGCCAAGCTCGTGGCCAATCTGATCACCCGCGCGGGCGCCGACCGCGTGCTTACGGTCGATCTGCACGCCGGGCAGGTACAGGGCTTTTTCGATATCCCCACCGACAATCTCTTCGCCGCGCCGGTCATGGTTTCCGACATCAAGGCGCATCGGCAGCTCAAAAACGCGATGGTGGTTTCGCCCGACGTGGGTGGCGTGGTGCGCGCCCGCGCGCTGGCCAAGCGCATCGAGGCGCCGCTCGCCATCGTCGACAAGCGCCGCGAGCGCGCCGGCGAATCGGAAGTGATGAACATCATCGGCGACGTGCGCGGCCACAATTGCATTCTGGTCGACGACATCGTCGATTCCGGCGGCACGCTGTGCAACGCCGCCGAGGCGCTGCTCGCCGCCGGGGCCGAGTCGGTTCACGCCTACATCACCCACGGCGTGCTGTCCGGCGCCGCCGTCGACCGCATCGCCGCCTCCAAGCTCAAGGAGCTGGTGATCACGGACACCATCCGCGAGACGGAGGCCGTGAAGGCCGCGCACAATATTCGCGTGATTCCCATCGGCCCGCTGATCGGCGAAGCCATCGCCCGCACGGCGCGCGAGGAGAGCGTGTCGAGCCTGTTCGACTGACGCTGGGGTGGCGGCGCCGCCGTGCGCTTGGCGGTTTTTGCCACGATGCAGCCTATCCATAGCGCTGTTTCCTGACGAGGGTCCCGGACCATCGCCTACCACTTGGTCGTCGACATCTCAGCTTAAGCTTGGGATGATGGCTCGGGCGGTGAGGTGATTCTCTCCTAGCCGCAGCCCGTTCCAAAAGTAGATTTTTAGATATGAGCCGCGTCGAATTTGACAGCACGAAAAAGCCTTTGGACGATCTTCTGAAAAAGGCTCGCGATGGCCTGCTTCAGCTCCCGGACTTCCAGCGAGGCTGGGTGTGGGACGACGAGGGCCTCAAGGGATTGCTTGCGTCGATCTCCCGCTCTTTTCCCGTCGGCGCCATCATGACCTTGCAGACCGGCGGCGAGGTCCGGTTCAAGCCCCGCTTGGTCGAGGGGGCTCCAAACGAGAGCGCCAATGTCGTGCCGGAGTCGCTCATACTGGACGGCCAGCAACGCATAACGTCCCTCTATCAGACCACCATGCGCCGGGAGGTTGTCGAGACGAGCAATTCCAAAAAGCAGCGCATCAAACGCTTTTTTTACATCGACATGGCGAAGGCGCTGGATGACAGCGTCGATCGCGCCGAAGCGATTATCGGCATCCCGGAAAATAAAACGGAGACTCGTAATTTCGGCAAGGAGGTCGTGCGTGATCTTTCGACCGAAGAGCAGGAATACGACCAGTGCATGTTTCCCACGAACCGCATATTTGATCCTGATACGTGGCAAATGGGGTTCTACAATCACTGGAAGCACGACGCCGCCGCCAAGATGGATTTCTGGTTTAAGTTTCAAAACGAAATTTTAGGCGCGTTTCGACAATACCAGATGCCTGTCATCCAGCTCGGGAACAAGACCAGCCGGGAGGCCGTTTGCCTCGTCTTCGAAAAGGTCAATACCGGCGGGAAGAAGCTGGACGCTTTCGAACTGCTCACAGCCATCTATGCAGGCGAAAAGCCGGGATTCATGCTGCGTGAGCGTTGGGCAGAATGCGCCAGTAGGCTATCGGGCGCCATCGCGCTGAGGGACCATCCCCTGACCCGGCTCCAGCCGACCGAGTTCTTCCAGGCTTTGGCGCTGCTCTATACTCTCGACCGCCGGAGAGCGGTTATGGCGGCGCATCCTGCAACGGAGCCGCCGCCCGTGACATGCACGCGCGACACGGTTCTTTCTATTCCCCTCGCCGCCTATGAAAACCATGCGGCGCGCCTTGAGGAGGGCTTCAAGAAGGCCGGACAATTTCTTTTCAGCCAACACATCTACTGGTTCAAGGACGTTCCATACCAGTCCCAACTCGTCCCGCTCGCTGCGATCTTGGCCGAACTGGGCGATAAATGGGAGTTTGACGCCGTCCGGTCAAAACTGGCGAAGTGGTATTGGCGCGGCGTGTTCGGCGAACTCTACGGCGGCGCCATCGAGACCAGATTTGCCAAGGATCTAACTGAAGTGCTGGCGTGGATCGAGGGCGGGCCCGAGCCGACGACGATCAAGAGCGCCGCCTTCCGCGCGGAACGATTGGACACGATGACGTCGCGTCTGTCCGCCGCTTACAAGGGCGTGCATGCGCTGCTCATGAGAGAAGGGGCGCGCGACTTCCGTTCTGGCCAGCCCTTCAACCAGGCCAGCTACTTCGAGGAAGCTGTCGACATCCATCACATCTTCCCGCGAGCCTGGTGCGAGAAGGCTAAGCTCACACCGAAGCAATATGACACCGTCGTCAACAAGACACCGCTGAGTTACAAGACAAACCGCATGATCGGCGGCGACGCCCCTTCTCGCGATCTCGCGTATCTCTCGAAGCAGGGTAGCGTATCCGACGACGCGATAGACAGCCATCTCCAATCGCATCTGATCGACGCCGCGCGACTCAGGAGCGACGACTTTGACGCCTTCATCACGGCAAGGCGGGAGGCTTTGCTTGTCCTCATTGAGCGCGCCATGGGCGGGGCGGTCTATCGGGGAGAGCCGGCAGACGAACTCGAAGGCGAGATGGCAGTCGACGAATGGGATGCGGTCGAACTCGCCTAAACCGCGCGATCACGCCGGTCAGCGTCTGTAACTCTCTTGCCCATGCCGGGGCAGGATGCAAAAAGGGGCTGTGCTACAGTCTTCTTTTCGCGAACCCGTTCCCGCCCGTTTCAATCTCGCCCGCTATTGTCTGGCGGAAAACGCCCGGCTGCGCCCCAATGAGACGGCCCTCACCGTCGTCGGCGACGCGGGCGCGCTGCGCTGGTCGCATGCCGAGCTGGATCTCAGGGTGCGCCGCCTCGGCGCGGGGCTGCGCTCGCTTGGGCTCAAGCCCGGCGCGCGGGTGATGATCCGCATGGGCAATGAGGCCAATGCGGCGCTCGCCTATTTCGCCTCGATCGCCGCCGGCTTCGTGCCCCTGCTGGCCTCGTCCCAGCTCACCTTCGAGGAAGCGGATTTCCTGCTCAAGGATTGCGGCGCCGCCGTGCTGGCGCTGGGCGCGGCCTTCGAGGGCGAGGCGCATGGCGGCGACGCCGTCGTCCTGCGCGGGGCCGATCTGGCGCGGCTCGCGGAAAGCGCGCCGCTCGACGATTACGCCGATACGGCCGCCGACGATCCGGCCTATCTCGTCTACACTTCCGGCACGACGAGCCGCCCGAAAGGCGTGCTCCACGCCCATCGCGCCGCCTGGGCGCGCCGCCCGATGCGCGCGCATTGGACCGGCCTCGGGCCGGGCGACGTCATGCTGCACGCAGGGGCCATCAACTGGACCTATACGCTGGGCGTCGGCGTCGTCGATCCGCTGTCGGCGGGCGGGTCCGCCGTGCTCTACAACGGCCATCCGGACCCGAATGTGTGGCCGCGCCTGATCGCCGAGCATCGCGCGACGGTTTTCGCGGCCGTGCCCGGCGTCTACCGGCAAATACTGAAATATGCCGAGCCCGAGCAATATGATCTCTCGACTTTGCGGCACTGCCTCTCCGCCGGCGCCGCGTTGCCGCCGAGCCTGCTCTCCGAGTGGCGCGCCCGCACGGGCAAGGAGATTTACGAAGCGTTCGGCATGAGCGAATGCTCGACCTTCATCTCCAGCGGCCCCTCGACGCCGGTACATCCGGGATCGCCCGGCCGTCCGCAGCCGGGCAGGGTGGTCGCGGCGCTGCCGCCGGAGGGCGGCGAAACGCCGCTGCCGGCGGGCGAAACCGGCGTGCTTGCGGTGCGGCGCGACGAGCCGGGCCTCATGCTCGGTTACTGGAACAGGCCCGATGAGGAGCGCGAGGCCTTTCGCGGCGACTGGTTCGTCTCCGGCGATCTCGTGGAGTTCGACGCCGACGGCTACATGCACCACCACGGCCGCGCCGACGAGGTGATGAACGCCGGCGGTTATCGCGTCTCGCCGGCGGAGGTGGAGAAATGCCTGCTCGGCTTCGACCATGTCGCCGAGGCGGCGGCCGCCGAACGGCCCGGCCGCGACGCCGACACGACGATCATCAAGGCCTATGTCGTGATGCGCGACGGGGCCGCGCATGACGAAGCGGCGCTTCTCGCGCATTGCCACGCGCATCTCGCCGCCTACAAGCGCCCGCGCGGCGTGGTGTTTCTCGACGCGCTCCCGCGCAACGCCAACGGCAAGCTGAACCGGCGCGCCTTGCCCTGACGAGCGCCCCCTCGGCGGCTCCCGAAGCTGACGGGAAGATGAACGGCGTGGACATGTCCCGTTCAGGCGCGGCGCGCCATTATCGCGTCATGAGGCCGGATTGAGCGACGGCCTCCCGCGAATGGAGAGCCGCCATGCCCGTTCACTTCAGAAAGACAATCGCCATCGCCGTCGTGGCTGGCGTTCTGGGGTCCGGCCTCGCGCCCGCCATGGCCGCCGACTGGGACGACGCCGATTATGGCTGGGGCCAGCACGGCCGGGGTGATGGCCACTGGCGCCAGGGCGGCTGGAACCGTGGCGATTGGGATGATGACGGCCCTGCCGCCGCCGCTGCCGCCGTGGGTGGTTTTGCGCTCGGCGCGGCCGCCGGCGCCGCTTACCAGCCTCGCTACGGCGGCTGTTACGCCGTCACCCGGCCAATCTATGATTACTGGGGAAATGTCGTCGATTACCGCCGCGTCGAAGTCTGCGAGTAGCGCGCCCCGCATTCAGCTTTCCGCCGCCTCCTCCCCGCCCCTCTCTGGCGGCGGATAACGAGCCTCCCGGAGAAATCCGGGAGGCTCTATTTCTGTCGGGACGCTCAGATCGACGTCCCGGCCCCGGTTCTCAGGGGATCGGCTTGAACGCAAGCGCCGCCTTGCCGCCTTCCTTTGCGTCGCGGCGCCAGACGCCGGCGTCGTCCTTCTCGAAATGGGCCTTGTGCCCCTTGCGGGCGGTGAGCGCCAGACGGCCATGATCAATGGCCCATTTCACGGGATCGAACACGACGATGCCATTGTCCCGGCAGGCCGGGGCAAGCTGCGCGCTGCCGCCGCCCTTCAGGGTCAGCATGCAGCCCGTGTCCTTGTCGTCGCGCAGCACCGAGTAGCGTCCGGCGATCTCGCCGGCGGCGAACGCGCCCGCAAGCGGCGCAAGAACGAACGCCGCAGCCGCGCAGAGGCCAAGCCGCACGCTCGAAGGGGTTGTCGACATCGACGCTAGCTCCCTGGGACAGACAGAATCGAATCAAGTCTGCCCTTTTCGGGGCCGGGTTGCAAAACCCAAAGCTCGCGGGCGCGGTAATGTGAAGCAGTGCGCGGGAAAGGCCCGCGCGTTAAGGTCCCGCAACTCAGCCCCACAGGAACATTGGGTCATGGATCGGGCCTCTCTCGCTCTCGCCGAACGCTCCGCGCCGCGTTACACGAGCTATCCGACCGCGCCGCATTTCTCGAAGGAGATTGGCGACGCCGAGATGCGCGGCTGGCTGGGGGCGCTCGATCCGCACGCGTCGCTGTCGCTTTATTTCCACGTGCCCTTCTGCCGTGACATCTGCGCCTATTGCGCCTGCCACACCAAGGCCGTGCGCCAGGAGGCGCCGCTCACCGCCTATAAGGAAACGTTGCTGCGCGAAGTCGAGATGACCGCGCAGGCGACCCGCGCCCGCGGCGTCGTCAGCATTCACTGGGGCGGGGGCACGCCCAGCATTCTCGGCCCGTCGCGCTTCGGCGAAATCGTCGAGCGGCTGCGCGACCTGTTCGAGGTCACCCCCGAAACCGAACACGCCATCGAGCTCGATCCGCGTCTTCTCGACGCGCCGATGGTAGAGGCGCTGGCGAAGGCGGGGATCAACCGCGCCTCCTTCGGCGTGCAGGACCTCAACGAACATGTGCAGGAGGCGGCGGGCCGCATCCAGCCCTTCGAGGTCGTGGCGCGGGCCGTCGCCATGATGCGCGCCGCCGGCGTCACCGCGATCAATCTGGACCTCATGTATGGCTTGCCCGGCCAGAGCGTCGAGGACGTGTCGCGCACCGCGGCGATGGCCGCCTCCCTCGAGCCGCAGCGACTCGCCGTGTTCGGCTATGCCCATGTGCCGTGGTTCAAGGCCAACCAGAAGCTGATCGACGCCTCGGCGCTCCCCGGCGCCGCCGAGCGGCTCGCCCAGGCGGCGGCGGTGCGCCGCGCGCTGGAGCGCGAGAGCTATGAGGCAATCGGACTCGACCATTTCGCGCGGCCGCACGACCCGCTCGCCGTGGCGGCGCGCGAAGGCCGGATGCGGCGCAATTTCCAGGGCTATACGATCGACAGCGCCACGGCGTTGCTGCCGTTTGGCGTCTCCGCCATCGGACGCCTGCCGCAGGGCTTCGTCGGCAATGCGACCGATCTCGCCGGCTGGCGCCGCGCCATCGAGGCGGATCGCTTCCCTGTCACGCGGGGCCTTGCCTTTTCGGTCGAGGACCT
Organism: Methylocystis sp.; assembly: GCF_051061225.1. Lineage (GTDB taxonomy): Bacteria > Pseudomonadota > Alphaproteobacteria > Rhizobiales > Beijerinckiaceae > Methylocystis. The sequence goes on along the minus strand of NZ_JBPFEB010000152.1, from coordinate 40,687 downwards.
CGCGCGCGGCGACGTGATCGAGCGGCTGATGTGCGATTTCTCGGTGGACTTCGGCGCCGTCGCGCAGGAGCATGGGTTCGCGGCGGACGCCTTCGACGACGCCCGCGTGGCGCTGCGCCATCTCGAGGCCGATGGGGTCGTGACCCTCGAGGCGCGGCGCGTCACGGTGACGGAGCGCGGCAGACCTTTCGTGCGCCTTGCCGCTGCGGCCTTCGACGCCTATCTGGAAGGCTCCGCCGCACGCCATTCCGCGGCGGTCTGATCGCCGGGCAGGGGGCGGACAGGAGGGCGCATGTCCCCGTCGACGCTCTATCTCGCCAAGCTCATGGGCGCCTATTCGCTTTTCGCGGCGGCGTGGATGTTCTGGCGCCGCGAGGCGGCGCTGGCGCTCGTCGACCGTATTTCCAACGATCCCGTTTTCGAGTCGATGATCGGCACGCTGCGGCTCGTGGTGGGGCTGGCCATCGTGATCGGCCACAATCGCTGGGATGGATGGGTCGAGGCGCTGGTGTCGCTCCTCGGCTGGATCGCCGTGGCCAGCGGGCTCGCGACCATGTTCCTCCCGACGGGGACTTTGCGGGATATGGTGGCCTGGTTGCGCTTCAAGGAAAAGCTGCCGCTCTACGCGCTGGTCTCGACGCTGCTCGGCGCGGCGCTGTTCATCGGCGGAGTCGCCGCCTGACGAGCGCCGCGCGCCGGCGCCAGGGCGCGGACGACATTCCCGAACGGCGCCAGGAACAGCTCGGTGAGGGCATGGGGGTCCGCCTCCTTTTCGAGCACGCCGAATGTCAGGCGCGGGGATTCGCGCTCGGGGAGGATCAGCGTCCCGAACAGCCAGTCGAACAGCGCCAGGCAATTCCCCAGATTGCTGTTGTAGTGCGCCGGATTGATCGAGTGGTGAAGCTGGTGATGCGCGGGGCTCATCAGCAGGCGGCCCGGAAGGCCGCGCAGGGGCAGCCAGACCTCCGAATGCTGGAGATTGGCGAACGTATAAAAGAATGCCGCCACAAGTATATTCGTGCCGGCGACGGAGAAGCTCTCCGGCGTTCCCCCCAGCGCGTATCGGGTCGCGCCCAGCGCCAGCCCGACGGAGAGCGCAACGATATTCGAGAACAGGAGCGAATCGAGCGGATGGACGCGCCAGACGGTGAAGGGCGTCAGCCGTTCGGCTGTGTGGTGCGTCTTGTGCGTCTCCCACAGGACGGGGATGCGATGCTTGAGGTAATGGTCGAGCCAGTAGCCGAATTCCATGGCGAGAAAGACGACCAGGGTGACGAGGCCGCGCGCCGCCCATTCGGGCGCGGCCGTCGCCGTGCGCGCGCCAAAGGCGCCGGTGAGCGCGTCCTGCACCGCGTCGACGACCTCCACGCTCGTCAGGCAGGCCCAGCCGATCAGGAAGACGGTCACGAACACATTGACGAAGAAATACAGGATGTCCGCGCGGGTGGAGCGGTGCGTGAGCAGCCGGCGCGAGAGAAAGGCCCGCGCCAGCGGCTTCAGCCCCACATGGCCGCGCCGGCGTTTCCGGCTCCAGGCGAGATAGCTGAAACCCAGCAGGAAGCCGGCGGCAAGCGCATAGACTGAAAAATGCGACCCGGGCGCCAGCAGTTGGGCCTGCAACTTCGCGGCGAGGTAGGCAGAAAGGTCCATATCCGCCGCTCATTGTCTGATTTCCGGCTTTTTCGAACCTAGGCGCGAAGCGTAAATTTCCGGCCAATGCGTCCGGGGGGCTGCCGGCGTTGCGAAAAGGCGGTGGGGGCCGCGCGCGGGAGATTGGCCATGGACGAAAAAGAACTCCTGAAAAACCCGCGCTTCGTCGCGATCTGGATCGCCATCTGGGTCGGCATGCTGCTCGCGATCGAGAACATCATCACCAAAATCAATCTGTTGATGCAGCTCGGAGACTGAGCCGCCCGAGTTTTCACGCCGTCTTGTGACGGCGGGCGGCCTCCGGCATCGTGCATGTTCACGATTCGATCCCTATCTCGAGGAACAATGCCCGTCTGGACCCCCGAGCAGGATAATGCGCTGAACGCCGTCGCCCGCTGGCTCGAGACGCCGCGCGGGCCGCAGGTGTTCCGCCTGTTCGGCTATGCGGGCACGGGCAAGTCGACGCTCGCGCTGCATCTCGCCGAACATGTGGACGGCGACGTGGCCTTCGCCGCCTTCACGGGCAAGGCCGCGCTGGTCATGCGCTCCAAGGGCTGCAAGGACGCGCGCACCATTCACAGCCTGATCTACCGCGCCACCGACACCGAAACGGAGGAGCCGTCCTTCGTGCTGAACGACGACAGCGACGCGGCCCACGCCAAACTCATCGTCATCGACGAATGTTCGATGGTCGACGAGGAACTCGGCCGCGATCTCCTCTCATTCGGCAAGAAGGTGCTGGTGCTCGGCGATCCGGCGCAGTTGCCGCCGGTGACGGGCGGCGGATTCTTCACCGAGGCCGAGCCGGACGTCATGCTCACGCACGTCCATCGACAGGCGGCGGACAACCCCATCATCCGCCTGTCCATGACGATCCGCGAGGGCGGGGTCCTCGCGCGCGGCGTTTATGGCGAGACGCGCGTCGTCGGCCGCGCCGACCTCGATCCGGCGCTCGTGACCGGCGCCGATCAGGTGCTCGTCGGCCGCAACAAGACGCGGCGCGCCTATAACGGCCGGCTGCGCGAGCTGCGCGGATTCACCGGCGTGTTTCCGCAATCCGGCGAGAAGCTCGTGTGCCTGCGGAACAATCGCAAGAAGGGCCTGCTCAACGGCGCGCTGTTCACCGTGAAAAGCGCCGGCGCGCTGCGGCGGGGCAAGATCAGAATGCTGGTGACGCCGGAGGAGGGTGAAGCGGGGAAATTCCAGCGCGTCTCGGTCATTCCGCAATTCTTCGAGGGCGGGGAGGGGGAGATTCCCTATGCGCTGCGCAAGGACTCGGATGAATTCGATTTCGGTTATGCGCTCACCGTGCACAAGGCGCAGGGGTCGCAATGGGACAGTGTCACGCTGTTTGACGAGTCGTTCGCCTTCCGTGAACATCGGGCGCGCTGGCTTTATACGGGCGTGACACGCGCTGCAAAGCAGTTGACTCTCGTTACATGAGATATTCCCTGACGGAGACGTCCGTTGCCCTGTATTGAAATGCATCGGTTGAGCGACGGCGCCGTCTATCGCTTCCTGCCACAGGCGCCCGCGGCCGATGGCTCCCCGCGCTATCGTCGGGCCGACAAGGACATCTGGATTTTGCGGGACCCCGATTTCGGCTGGATCGTCTGGGACGCCGGCGAACAGGCGCTCATGGGGCGGCCCTGGGCGGTTGCGCTTAAGGATCAGGGCGCCGCGCCGCCGGAATGCGTCTGGGTGAGCCGGAAGGACGCCAACGCCTTCGTGTATCGGCTGGTGAACGTGGCGTGACGCCCGGCGCGCGCCAGGAAGCTGGCGCGAGCGTGACAATTTCGTCAAATGCCGAATATCGAGCCCGTAATGGCGGCGAGACGCCCCAACAGCGCGTCCGCCGAGCGCAGAATCACTGGCTGATTCTCGCGCCCGACTGAGCCCTTCCTGTCAAATGGCAAGCGCGCGCCGCGTGTTTTTTCCACAGCGCGCCGCGTCCTGAACGCCGACCTTGCCCCGGTTTGGCTAATTTGAGGCCGAATTTGTGACTTTCGGATCACAGGTAACGGTCAATGCAAAATCATGGTTACATTTCTTTTGACTGTACGCACCGTTTTCAATCCTGATGTGTGACAGAAGCGCCGCATGGAGCTTCCGGCCCTCTTTCGAACCCGGTGCGTTCACCAATGAAAAAGCTTTTCTCATCGGTCGCCTCGCTGGCGATTCTCGCGAATTCCGCGTTTGCGGCGGATCTTCCCTACCGCAAGGCTCCCCCGCCGCCCCCGCCGCCGCCGCCGCCGCTCTGGAGCGGCCTGTATGGCGGTCTCAACGCCGGCTATAATTTCGGAACCAACGACGCCATCCGCAACACGGCCTATGGCGTTCCCGTCGGCGTGCCGGGCACGCCTTGCCCGCCCAAGCCCCCGGGCCCGCCGAAGCCCCAGGCCAGCAACGTGCTCGGCGGCGTGAGCGACCAGCTCGCCGCGATGGGCGTCGACGGCACGGCCAGCGCCCGTGTCCACACCGGAGAGCGCTACGCCGCGAACGACTTTTTCCAGAACGACGGCGACTCCCACTTCAAGTTCGGCAAGGGCTTCAAGAAGATTGGCGAGGAGCTCGGCGAGGTCATCGGCAAGACCGATCTCGGCCATGACGATTGGGGCATGGGCCACGACCACGGCGACAAGGATCACGGCCACGGCGATCACGATCATGATCACGGCGACAAGGATCACGGCCACGGCGATCATGATCACGACCACGGTGACAAGGATCACGGCCATGGCGACCATGACCATGATCACGGCCATGGCGATCACGATCACGGGCATGGCGACCATGACCACGGCCACGGCGATCACGATCACGATCATGGCCACGGCGATCACGATCACGGCCGTGGCGACCATGATCACGGCCACGGCGGCGGCGATCACGGCGGTGGCGGCGATCACGGCGGCGGCGGCTGCTCCAGCCTCGCGAACACGATCCTGTTCAACACCGCGGCTCTGTCGCAGACCAGCACGATCAACAACACGCAGTCCGGCTTCATGGGCGGCGGACAGATCGGCTACAACTATCAGTGGGGTCAGTTCGTCCTCGGTGTGGAGACCGACATTCAGGGTTCGGGGACCCGTGGCGGCGGCTTTGGCGCCGGAACCGGCTTGGCGTCCGGGACGGGCGTGCAGCAGGCCGCCATTGGCGGCGTGACGGTCAACGCGGGCGTCGATTATCTCGGAACCGTGCGTGGCCGCGTCGGCTACCTCGTGATGCCGACGATGCTCGTCTACGCGACCGGCGGTTACACCTACGGCGGCGTTTACGCCAATGTGAACACCTTCTCCAACGTCGCCTGGAATGTTGGGCCGCAGGGCTTCAACCAGAGCTTCTTCGGCGGCGGCCGGCAGAACCAGATCCTGTCCGGCTGGAACGTCGGCGGCGGTGTGGAATGGCTGTTCACGCCCAACTGGTCGGTCAAGGCGGAAGCGATCTACTGGAACCTCGGCAACCTGAATTGCCAGACGGCGTCCTGGGGCGCTTCGCCGACGGGCGGCGTGGGCAGCATGAATATCGGCTCCACCAACGTGAACTATCAGGGCGTGATTGCGCGCGTCGGCGTGAACTATCACCTCAACTGGGCGCCGATGGCGCCGGTGATGGCGAGCTACTGATCAGGCGCCGCCTGATCGGTTGACTGCCGAACATGAGAAAAGCCCGGCCGCACGCGGCCGGGCTTTTTTGTTTTGAGGAACGTAGTACGGCGGAGCCGCTCGGCCGTCGGTGGAGTGTGCGCGGGCGGTGTTCCGCGCGTTTTACAGGCGCCGAAGGCTATCCCCCGCGCACGGGCACGGGCACGGGCACGGAGTTGCAGCCCCGCTATGGTTGCACTCACATCAAGGGAGGTTAGTGGAAAAAACTCTCTCCAGGCGTAGAGAAAAACTTTGTCCTTCGCTTCGTTTCAATAGGCGTCGCCAATATGGAGAGGGCGTGCACGAATCGCAATCGGTCCTGCTCACTTGCCCAATTGACCAGCTCAGCTCCCTGATGGGCCGCAGCTTCAAGTGATGGCTTAGCAATGTTCTCAAGTGCAGCAGAAGCTGAATAAACCAAGCGTCCCTTAGTCTGTTCGCTGCCGAATCGCATCCGGGCGCGTTCGAGAACAAGTGCAGAAACCGCAATTTCAGAAACGGCCTTGCGAAACGCGTTTTCTCCACCGGAAGCGTCAACTGTTTCTACCACGTGATAAGATCCGTTTCGGAGGACCATATCGGCAATCAAACCTTCGTCGAGTTCGACGCCTGTAACAATACGATGAGATTCTAGATTTTCGCCCTTCTTGGCGAGGACGCGCTGCTTTTTGAACACGTTCCGAATCTGAGTTAACAGCTTCGATTTCTTGGGGCGGGCTCGCACATGACCGGGTTCCGGTTCCACAAAGCGTTGCAAGATCGAAGAAATACGGTCTTCGTAAGTGCCCGCATCTTCTGCTTGGAATGAGCCAAGCCGAGAAAACGAAAGCGTATCGGTTTTTGCTAGGAGGTCGAAACGTTGTTCAAAAGTCAGATTGCCTTGCCGACGATTGCTCTCGTCAACCCTTGTAAGGTTAATGAGCAAGTCGGAAAGTGCGTCTAAATCCAACGCTTGGGAAATGACCTTGACGCGCTCAAGTCGCTTGCAAGCGCGGATGTCAACACCAGAGTGACTCATCACTGCGACGCCAACATTCAAGCTCTCGCCACGGAACTCGTCGGGCGAGAATCGAATAATTGCGAAGTTATAAGAGTGAGCCATCGCATAAGCCGTTACGTAGCCGTTCCATTTTTCTGGCTCTCCCGCCATTGACCCACCAGTCAACGAACTGCTCCTTTTCTACTGGTGGCAGCCAATTATCGGGGGTGGAATCGAGAATCCGGGTTATCGATCCCCGAGCAACTCTTTCGAGCTTATCGACTAGCGCAAGAGCGGCAGGGAGATCAAATCCGTGCCGTTCTCGAATGCGGCGGGCTGTGAATATCGTCCCATATCCACCTACCGGGGGAAAAACGTCATATCCTCTTGAAAACAAAGCCCTTGCGTGGTCAATCAAGTAGAGCCGGTAGCGCCCATCGTGTCTGCAACACATGAAATTTTTTTCGTGGCGGTCCACGTTATTGATGAACAGGTCAAAGGCGTAAGATTCTGCTAACACCTGCCGAAGGCCCGGGATTGGAAAGCCAGAGGGAGGAAGTGACATCGAAGTTAGAATAGCGGCTGTATCAACTTTTTCGCCAATCGTAGCAATTTGGCGAGACCCGAAAACGAGGGTGCCCCTCTGCAGGCGCACGATTTTCGGAGTCGGCACGGGGAGGTTAATTAGCTCTGCAAGTTGCGCAGAAACTAATTCAGAGGCGGCGACGCGGGGTTCTGGATCGTTACCTTTCACAAAATAATAGTGCGTGTCATCTCCCTGCACTTCCGCGAGAATATCCGCGCCTTCCTCCGAAGCAGGAAGCTCCAGGACGGCGTTTATAGGGAAGAAAAAGGCGCGCTCACCATAAGGGTCACCCGAAACAATCGTCCGGGAGAGATATGGCGACGGAGCCTTTACGTGGTCGGTGTTGTGCTCATTCATGGAGACCACCACTGCGCCTTAGCATAGGGCTCGGTCTCTCAACTACACCCCGTCGTGCTCCCGCAGGTCTCGCACTTCAGACACGTCCCGTTCCGCACCAGCGTGAAATTCGCGCATTCGGGGCAGGCCTCGCCGACATAGCCCTTCATCCGCGCCTCGGCGCGCTTCTCCGCGACGCCCTGCACGCTCTTCGTCGGCTCGGTCCAGCCGAGCGTCGAAAGCGCGTCCTCCTCATGCACGACGTCAGGCGTCTCGCGCAGCGCCACCGCGCCGCCCTGCACCACCATCAGCTTGTCTGTCTTGGAGCGCAGCAGGCCGCGCGACACGATCGAATTCGCCTCCGGCGCCTTGCCCTCATGCTCGCCCTTGCCGAGCACGTCGTGGCCGATGTCGTCGGGCGACACATGCGCCAGATCGTTGCGGCCGAGATAGGACACGGCAAGCTCGCGGAACACATAGTCGAGGATCGACGTCGCGTTCTTGATCGCGTCATTGCCCTGGACCGGACCGGCGGGTTCGAAGCGGGTGAAGGTGAAGGCGTCGACATATTCCTCGAGCGGCACGCCATATTGCAGGCCGAGCGAAATCGCGATGGCGAAATTGTTCATCAAGGAGCGGAACGCCGCGCCTTCCTTGTGCATGTCGATGAAGATCTCGCCCAGACGCCCGTCGGCGTATTCGCCCGTGCGCAGATAGACCTTGTGGCCGCCGACGGCCGCCTTCTGCGTATAGCCCTTGCGGCGATCCGGCAGCTTCTCGCGCTCGCGCACCAACTGGTGAATGACGCGCTCGACGATGCGCTCGGACACGCTGGCGGCGCGCGCCGGCATGCTTTGCGCCACAAGCTCCTCGACCTTGTCCTCGTCCTCTTCGTCGCCCTGAATGAGCTGCGCGGAAAGCGGCTGCGACAGTTTCGAGCCGTCGCGATAGAGCGCATTGGCCTTGAGGCCGAGGCGCCAGGACAGGAGATAGGCCTGCTCGCAATCCTCCACGGTCGCGTCATTCGGCATGTTGATGGTCTTGGAGATCGCGCCCGTAATGAAGGGCTGCGCCGCCGCCATCATGCGGATGTGGGAGTCGACCGAGAGATAACGCTTGCCCGTGCGACCGCAGGGATTGGCGCAATCGAACACCGGATAATGTTCGCCCTTCAGGAACGGCGCGCCTTCGAGCGTCATCGCGCCGCAGACATGCACATTCGCCGCCTCGATCTCCTGCTTCGAAAAGCCGAGATGCGTCAGCAGATCGAAATTGCGGTCGTCGAGCTGCTCGGGCGAGACCTTCAGCGCGCCGGTGAGGAAGTCGGCGCCGAGCGTCCATTTGTTGAAGACGAACTTGATGTCGAAGGCCGAGGGCAAAGCGGCCTCGATCGCCGCGATCTTGTCGTCGGTAAAGCCCCTGGCGCGCAGGGACGCCGTGTTGATCGCCGGCGCATTGGCGAGCGACGCATGGCCGACGGCATAAGCCTCGATCTCGGCGATCTCGCTCTCACGATAGCCGAGCGCGCGCAGGCCCTCCGGCACGGCGCGGTTGACGATCTTCAGATAGCCGCCGCCCGCGAGCTTCTTGAACTTCACCAGGGCGAAGTCGGGCTCGATGCCGGTCGTGTCGCAATCCATCACGAGGCCGATGGTGCCGGTCGGCGCGACGACCGTGACCTGCGCGTTACGGAAGCCGTAAAGCTCGCCCTGCGCCAGCGCCTTGTCCCAGGCCGCCGCGGCGCGCTCCATCAGCAGCGGATCGGGGCAGGCCGGATAATCCAGCGGAACCGGGGGCACATGCAGGCCCTCGTAACCCGCGCGCTCGCCATGCGCGGCGCGACGATGGTTGCGGATCACGCGCAGCATCGCCTCGCGGTTTTCCATGAAGCGGGCGAAGGGGCCGCGCTCCTTCGCCATCTCGGCGGAGGTGGCGTAGCAGACGCCCGTCATGATCGCCGACAGCGCGCCCGCGATGGCGCGTCCGGCCTCGCTGTCATAGGCGACGCCGGACGACATCAGCAGGCCGCCGACATTGGCGTAGCCGAGGCCGAGCGTGCGGTAGTCATAGGAGAGCTGCGCAATTTCCTTCGAGGGGAACTGCGCCATCAGCACCGAGATTTCCAGCACGATGGTCCACAGCCGCACGGCGTGCTCGTAGGAGTCAACGTCGAAGCGGAAGCCGGACCCCCACCCTGACCCTCCCCCTTGCTGGGGGAGGGAATGGGCGCCGCCGTCTTTGCTCCCTCCCCCTGCAAGGGGGAGGGCCGGGGTGGGGGTTCTGAACTGCAACAGGTTCAGCGACGCCAGATTACAGGCCGTGTCGTCGAGGAACATATATTCCGAGCACGGATTGGAGGCGCGAATCTCGCCGCCGGCGGGGCAGGTGTGCCAGTCGTTGATCGTCGTGTGAAACTGGATGCCCGGATCGGCGGAGGCCCAGGCGGCGTAGCCGATCTTGTCCCACAGCGCGCGCGCCTTCACCGTGCGCGCGACCTTGCCGTCGAGACGCTTGATGAGGCTCCAGTCGCCGTCATTCTCCACAGCGTGCAGGAATTCATCCGTCACGCGCACGGAGTTGTTCGAGTTCTGGCCGGAAACGGTCAGATAGGCCTCGCTGTCCCAGTCCGTGTCATAGGTGTCGAACTGGATGTCCTTGTAGCCCTGCCTGGCGAACTGAATGACGCGCTTGATGTAGTTGTCCGCGACCTCATTGCGGCGCGCGAGCTTGATCTCGCGCTTGAGCGCGGGGTTCTTTTCCGGATTGAAGCAGTCGTCGCCGGGACCTTCGCAATTCACGCAGGCGCGCAGGATCGCCTTGAGATGCTTCTTGACGATCTTGGAGCCGGTGACGAGGGACGCGACCTTCTCCTCTTCCTTCACCTTCCAGCCGATGAAGGCTTCAATGTCGGGATGGTCGATATCGACGACCACCATCTTGGCCGCGCGGCGCGTGGTGCCGCCCGACTTGATCGCGCCCGCCGCGCGGTCGCCGATCTTGAGGAAGGACATCAGGCCCGAGGACGAACCGCCGCCGGAGAGCTTCTCCTTCTCGCCGCGCAGTTTCGAGAAATTCGTGCCGGTGCCGGAGCCGTATTTGAACAGCCGCGCCTCGCGCACCCATAGATCCATGATGCCGCCGTCGTTGACGAGATCGTCCTCGATCGACTGGATGAAGCAGGCGTGCGGCTGCGGATGCTCATAGGCCGACTTCGACTTCACCATCTTGCCATTGGCGTAGTCGACGTAGAAATGGCCCTGGCTCGGCCCGTCGACGCCATAGGCCCAGTGCAGGCCGGTGTTGAACCACTGCGGCGAATTGGGCGCCGCCATCTGCGTCGCCAGCATGTAGCGCAGCTCGTCGCTGAAAGCCTGCGCGTCATCCTCGCTGTCGAAATAGCCGCCCTTCCAGCCCCAATAGGTCCAGGCGCCGGCGAGGCGGTCGAAGACCTGCCGCGCGGAAATCTCAGAGGTGTAGCGCTCCGCTTTCGGCAGTTCGGCGAGCGCCTCCGTATCGGCGATGGAGCGCCACAGGAAGGAGGGGAGGCTCGTCTCCTCGACCTTTTTCAGCCGAGCCGGTACGCCCGCCTTGCGGAAATATTTCTGCGCGAGCACATCGGCCGCGACCTGGCTCCACTGGGCGGGAACCTCGATGTTGTCGAGCGAAAACACGACGGACCCGTCGGGATTGCGGATCTCGCTCTTCGTCGTCTTGAACTCGATAGACGCGTAAGGAGACTCGCCCGCCGTGGTGTAACGCCGCTCGATCTTCATCTCATCAATCTCCTCAAGGCGCGGGACCAAAAACCCGCGCGAAGCCGTTCGCCGGCCAAGCGACGCCGTGATCGCCGAAAATCAAACTCGAAGGAGGCGCGCCGTCCACGCGCGAACCAGAGGGACGCGCGACGGGTACGCCGAAACCGAGGATTACACGCAGGAAAAGCGACGCTCACGTCCGGCTCACGCCCCAGACGGCCGCACGTCCCTAAGAACGTCCGCCGTTGCGCCATTTCCTGTTCCTCCAAACTGCGCGAGTCTCGACCCAGCGTCAAGATATTGTGTCGGATATTAACAGGCAGACAATATGTGGAGAAACTAGTGGATATTGGGGACAAGTCCAGCCATCGGCTCGCGCCATGCCCTCAAGGGAGGCTCAACCAGAGAGCGAGATTCGGCAAGCCGCCTTTTGCGGCGAAAGGCGCCTCTTTCAAGGGCTTACCGGCAGGCGGCGTCCGGCGCCGGCTGGAGCAGGAAGCTGCGGTTCTCGGCGTTGTCCGGGCTCAGATAGAGAAAGGTCCGTCCGTCGGTCGGGCCGGGCAGCTCCAGCCGCTCCCTGACCGTCAGCATGAGGCCGGCGCTTTTCTGGGCGATTTCAAAGGCGCCGGGGTCCGTCTGCGACAGGCGGCAGGCGCGCGGGCCGTCCTCGCCGCTTTTGCACAGGGGCGCCTTGACCGCCGAGAGCGAGGCGTTGCAGGCGAGCCCGATCTTGTCCCAATAGCAGGCGCCGATGGTGCTGAAGGCCGTTTCGTCCGCCCACATGACCAGCAGGGCGTCGGCGAGAACGGGCCGCTGTTCGCCCGGCGTTTCGGGCACGTTGGTCTTGGTCACGAGCAGGGTGGCGCGGCGCACGATCTGCCCGCGATGGGCCTTCAGCCAGCCGGCGTCATAGACGCGCTCATAGCAGCCGGCGAGGGGAACAATCTCCTCGGCGCCGGCGGGCGGCGCCAGAAACGCCAGACAAGCCGCCGCAAGGACCATACGCCGCAAATTCATCATCGCCTCCGGAATCGGCGCGAAACTAGTGGCTTGCCGCCACGCTGTCGACCGCGCGCCGCGTCACAAAAGTTTTGCCCAGACGTGGTGAATGCTTATCCAGCAGCGCGGGAGAGAGAATTGCGGATGTGGACCAGCTCGGGCATGAACCGGACGATCGCCGCCTTGACGAATCTGCAACCGCCGTCGCCGCAAACCGCGTTTCTCGACGAAACGCTCGGCCGCATGGGCTCGCTCGAGGCGCGCCTGGCGCGCGGCAAGAAGGAAATCCGCAAGGCGCAGCGCCTCCGCTATGACGTCTTCTACAAGGAAGGCGGCGCGATCCCCGACCCCAAAACCGCCTTCACGCGGCGCGACGCGGATCGCTTCGACAAATATTGCGAACATCTGATCGTCATCGACCATGCCTGGACAAACAGATTCGGCAAGGTGAAGCCGAAGATCGTCGGCGCCTATCGCCTTCTTCGCGGCGACATGGCGCAGAAGGCCGGCGGCTTCTATTCGGCTGGCGAATACGACATCGCGCCGCTGCTCGCGCGCCACGCCGGCAAGCGCATTCTGGAACTTGGCCGCTCCTGTGTTCTCGAGTCTCACCGCAGCAAGCGCGCCATCGAGCTGCTGTGGCGCGGGCTGCTGGCCTATATCCGCGCGCATCGCATCGACGTGCTGATCGGCTGCGCGAGCTTTCCCGGCGTCAGCCCGCGCGCCCATGCGGAGGCGCTGAGCTATCTCGCGCATTACGCCGGGGCCGAAGGCGAATGGCGGGTGCGGGCGCACAGCGATCTCTATCTGCCCATGGCGATGATCGCCAAGGACGCGCTCGACGAAAAGAGCGCGCGCGAAGCGCTGTCGCCGTTGATCAAGGGCTATCTGCGGCTGGGCGCGCGCTTCGGCGACGGCGCCGTGGTGGACATCAAGTTCAATACGACGGATGTCTTCGTGGTGATGCCGGTCGATCGGATCGGCGCGCGCTACATCGAGCATTTCAGCGCGCCCGAGCGACGCGCCGCTTAGCGATCAGCCTCGCAGCGTCTCCAGAAGCGCCCGCACCTGCGTCTCCGCCTCGGAAGCGAGGGTCTTGCGATCCTTGCCGTTCGCAGCGATCGGCGCGCCGAAGGCGATGCGGCAGGTCACGCCGCCGCGCCTCATCAGGCTCCACAGATGCGGCAGGAAGGTCATGTCGCCATACCAGCCGACATCGACCGGCCGCGCGCCGTCCGTATAGAGAATGGCCGCCGGCGCGACGGTCGCTCCGCCCTCGAACTGTTGCAGCGCATCGAAATGCGCTGGCCTGAAGCCGAGAACGCCGCTTCCGTCGCTCGACGTCCCTTCCGGAAAGACGACAAGGTCGCGGCCCTCGCGCAGCGCGCTGCAGAGCGCGGCGTTGACGCGGGGAATATCCTTTCGCGAGCCGCGCGGCACGAAGACCGTCCCCTGAAGTCGCGCGAGGAACCCAAGAACCGGCCAATGCGCCACCTCGCTTTTCGCCAGAAAGACGAAGGGTGCGACGCTCGCCAGCGCGATGATGTCGGTCCATGAGACATGGTTGGACACGACGAAGCGGGGCGCCGCCGCGGGGAGGGCGCCTTGCGGTTCGACCCTGACGCCGATGGTCGCGCAGATCAGGCGGCAGAAGCCGGTCTGGATGGCGTGCTGGATCGCCCATCCCCGCCGCCGCGCGAGCGCCTGAACCGGAACGAGGAACAGGAAGGCGGCCGACAGGGTGGCAAGAAAGGCGAGGGCGCGGATATAGGGCATGCCGGGCTGATCGCGCCCCGACAAGACGGCCGTGTGACAGCGGCAAGGAGGGGCGTGAGCAAATCCCTCCCGGCCGCCCTTGACGCCGTCCCCGTGGGCGCCCTTATGTGCACAGCCGCCGCGCTGGCGGCACGATAAGAGGTTCAGGAGATTTTCCCATGTCCTTTGTGATTGCGCGCCGCGCTGTCGTCGTAGCGGCCCTGTCGCTCGTTTCCGCCGGGTTCGCGTCGGCCCCGGCCTTCGCGCATGGTCCCTCGCGCCAGAAGGTCGTCGAAAAGATCGAGATCGACGCGCCGGCCGACAAGGTGTGGGCCATCGTCGGCAATTTCCAGGACATGAGCTGGCTCCCCGGCGTGACCAAGACCGAGGGAACGGGCGGCAATGACGTCGGCGCCAAGCGGACGCTGACCCTCAAGGACGGCGGCAAGATCGAGGAATCGGTCACGAAATACGACGCGGCCGGCAAGTCGATCGCCTACAAGATCGACAATGTCGACGTGAAGGTGCTGCCGGTGAACAATTACGCCGCCACCATCACGGTGAAGGACGCCGGCGGCAAGAGCGAAGTCGAATGGAAGGGCGCCTTTTATCGCGGTTTCATGAACAACGACCCGCCGCCGGAACTCTCCGACGAAGCGGCGCTGAAGGCCGTCACCGATATCTACAAGGCCGGCCTCGCCTCACTCAAGGCCAAGGCCGAAGGCAAGTAATCCAGCCGCAGGGGGGAAAGGTCATGGCCGTTCTGGCGCGCCGCGCCTTTCTCCTTGCCGCTGTCGCCCTTTGCGCGAGTCTGCCGCGCGCCGCCTGCGCCGCTCATGCGGCGTCGGTGCTCAAGGCCGTCGAGGAGGGCGCCATCGACGCGCCGCCCGAAAAGGTCTGGGCGATCCTGAGCGACTTCGCCCATGCCGACTGGTTGCCGGGCGTCGCGCGCGTCGAGGCCGAGGGCGACAATACGCCCGACAAGGCGATCCGCCGCCTGTTCATGGCCGATGGCGGCGTCGTCACCGAGACGCTGACCCGCTGGGACGCTGAAAAAAGGATGGTGGGCGTGCATCGCGAGCGCGATGACGTGAAGCGTCTGCCGGCGGTGAACGTCACCACGATCGCGACCCTGCGTCCCGCGGAGGGCGGGAAGACGGTCGTGGAATGGAAAGCCCGCTTCTATCGCGGCTTCCCCAATCCAAATCCCCCGCCGGAGCTCAACGACGACGTCGCCATCGCCGCCGTGACGGCGTTGCTGAAGGCGAATATCGCCGCGCTGAAGGCAAAGGCGACGCCCTGATTCCCTCTCCCCGCTTGCGGGGAGAGGGTTAGGGTGAGGGGCAAGGAGATACACGAATGTTTCCACATCTTCCCGCCATCGCCACGCGCGGCCTTGCCCCTCGCCCCAGCCCTCTCCCCGTGAGCGCAGAGAGGGGGAGGGCGGCGCTGCTCGCTCTGACTCTCGTCCTCGCCGCGCCCGCGCTGGCCGACGAGGCCTATGTCACGGCCCAGAGCGCCGACGCGGTCAGCGTCGTCGACCTGACCGCCATGAAGACCGTCGCGACGCTGCCGGTCGGCGGCAAGCCTGCGGGGGTCGCGGTCAGTCCAGACGGAGCGCGGGTCTATGTGTCGAGCCCGGACGGCCAGTTCGTATCTGTCATCGACGCCCGTGCACGCGCGGTTGTCAGGAAAATCCCACTCAAGGGCGCGCCTCTGGGCCTCGCCGTGTCGCCGGACGGCAAGCGGCTCTACGCGACGCTCGCCTATGACCGGCTGCTGGTCGAGATCGATCCGGAGAGCGGTCCGACGCGCGAAGTCGCCGTGGGCGCCATGGCCTCCGGCGTGGCCGCCACGCCGGACGGCAAGACCCTGCTTGTCGCCGACCGTGACGACAATGCGGTCTCCTTCGTCGACGCGGCGACCTTCGTGCGGGTGGCGACGGTTCCCGTCGGCAAGCATCCCTTCGGCGTGACCATCGACTCCGTGGGGGCGCGCGCCTACACGGCCAATGTGGAATCGGACGACGTCAGCGTGATCGACCTCGCCCGGCGCCAGGTGATCGGATCGATGAAAACCGCGAGCCGCCCCTATACGGTGGCGCTGGCGTCGGGCCGCATTTTCGTGGCGGACCAACACGCCGACGCGGTCAGCGTGTTCGACGCCGCAAGCCTCGCCCCGGCGGGAGAGGTCAAGGTGGGGGAATATCCGGAGGGAATCGCCGCGAGCTCCGACGGCGCCCGGGTCTATGTCGCCAACTGGTTCTCCAACGAACTCTGGGCCATTGACGCCAGAACCCTGCAGGTGACCGGAAAGGCGGAGACCGGCGACGGACCCCGCGCGTTTGGGTCCTTCATCTCCAGATAGACTGGACTTCGCCGCCCGGCGACGCCATAAGGGGCGCAACGACGCCGACGGGCCGGCGCGTCGCGCGCCGCAAGCAAGAGGCCGATCACTGCATGTCCTACATCGTCCGTTTCTTCACCTGGTGGAACAAGGCGACCCTCTCCACGGGGTTGTGGACCATCCTTTATGGCGAGCGCGTGGGGACCGACGAGTTCGGCAATGTCTATTACCGCCGCCGCGGCGGGAAGAAGGACAAGGCGCTCGGCGTCGAACGCCGCTGGGTCATCTTCAACGGCTATTGCGAAGGCTCGGCCGTTCCGCAGGGCTGGTATGGCTGGCTGCACCACACGGTGGACACCCCTCCGACGCAGGAAAACTACGTCCGAAGGGAGTGGGAGTTGCCGCATCAGCCCAACATGACCGGCACGCCGCTGGCCTACCGCCCCCCGGGCTCGCAGCTTTCGACCGGCGAGCGCACGCCCACCGGCGGCGATTACGTGGCCTGGCGTCCGGAGGGTTGATCCTCCGGAGCGCTTTCCGCCCAGGCAGGCGCCGGTCCGGCGAGGGAAAGCGCGAGATTGTCCGCGTCCATGGAAAGGCCTTTCTTCTTTGATTTACAGTCGCCAGTCCTTTCCTCTGGCCGCCCTGGCGCGGCGTGGTGAGTCAATGGTCCTTTCGCTTCGTTACGGTCTGGCGCTCGGCGCCTGTGCGGCGGCGCTCTCCGGCGCCGCTTTCGCCGAGCCCATCCGCCATCCGACCGCCGTCTTCGCCGGGCTCGACAAGACGACCGGCCGCATCATCAACTTCGACGTCGCCATCGACGAGACGGTGCAGTTCGGCTCGCTCAACGTGACGCCGCGCGTCTGCAACACGCGCCCCCAGACCGAGGCGCCGCAGACGACGAGCTTCGTCGAGGTCGACGAGACGATTCCCAAGCAGGAGCGGCAGGCCCGGCTGGAGGTCAAGGAGCAGGGCAAACCGGACGCCGCCCGGCAGGAAGCCAAGCGGATTTTCTCGGGCTGGATGTTCGCCGCGAGCCCGGGCCTGCATGGCGTCGAGCACCCGGTCTATGACGTGTGGCTGATCGACTGCAAGGGCGGCAAGGAAGCCGCCCCCGTGGCCGCCGCGGCGCCCGCCCAGCCGGCGGCCCACGCCGCAGCCTCGGCCCCGGCCCCGGCGGACGCCGCCGTAGCGCCCGACAGCGGCAAGAAGAAGAAATCCCGCAAGGTCGAGCCGAAGGCGCCGACGCCTGTGGAGAACGCTCCGATCGGCCCGGCGGATTCCGCGCCGCCGCAGCCCGCCGTCGAAGCCGCGCCCGCGCCGGCGGACGCCGCAACGGGCGACGCCGCGCAACCCGCGCCGGGCCGGAAAAAGAAGCGCCGCGCCGCGCCCGTCGCGCCGCCGGCGGAACCGCAGGGCGGAGGCGGATTCTTCCCGTTCTGATAGAGGTTTCGGGTGGGTTGACCCCCTCCCCAACCCTTCCCCGCTGCGCGGGAGAGGGGGCAGATGCGGGCCTTCATCGAGCGCGCTGATCGTGAGCGTCCGCTCTCCCGTGAAACGGGGGAGGGACAGGGACGGGGCGTCGGCCTAATCCTCCAGCGCCTCCAGCGCCTGACGGCCGCTCACCTGCGCGTCCCGGTCCCAGACAAAATAGTTCGCCTGGACCACCAGCGCCTCCTCGAGCAAGCGATGGTAGGCTTCACGCGAAATCTCGATCGCGCCCAGCGTGGCGAGGTGGCTTGTCATGAACTGTGTGTCGAGCAACTGGAAACCGCCCGCCCGCAGCCGCGCGACGAGATGGGTCAGCGCGACCTTGGAGGCGTCGCGCTCGCGATGGAACATGCTCTCGCCGAAAAAGGCGCCGCGCAGCGCCACGCCATAGAGGCCGCCAACCAGCCGTCCGTCGCGGCGGCATTCGACCGTATGGGCGAAGCCCATGTCGAACAGCTCACGATAGAGGCGGCGGATTTCGGTGTTGATCCAGGTTTTTTCCCGCTCCGGCGCCGGGGCGGCGCAGGCGTCGATGACGGCGTCGAAGTCGCGGTCGACCGTCACCTCGAAGCGGTCGGACCGCACCGTCTTGGCCAGAGACCGCGAGACGATGAACGTCTCCAGCGGAAAAATCGCGCGCTTTTCCGGATCGACCCAGAACAACTGGTCGTCCTCCGCGCTCTCCGCCATGGGAAAGAGCCCGATGGAGTAGGCCCGCAGCAGGAGATGCGGCGTGATGGCGTAAGGGGCGCCCGGACGAGACATAAGGGCAGAATAGCGCAGGAGCGCAATTTGGCGAGCGTTTAGACGCCTGAGGGATGCCGCTTCTCCGTTCGTGGCGCCGCTCCCAAAAACCGAATCACGATCCGGTCTGGTTCGAATATTTGGCTTCATCGCCGATTCCGGGAAAAGGGGGCCTGCGGCTTTTCGCCCGAGCGCGCGCTTTGCCGTTTATAGTTAAGTTTAAGAAGCGTTGGGGACGACAAGGGAGCGGGTTCGCGAGTTACGAATCCGCCGATCGTTTTTTGACGTGCAATAATCGAAGTGAGGATATGATGAAGACGATTTTCAAAGCTGCGGCAATCGCCGCAACCTTATGCGTCGCAGCGGCGGACGGCGCCGGCGCCGCCCAGACGAGTATAGGCACAGTCTCCGTCCCCAGCGGCTATTCGATCACGGGGTGGTCGGATGACACGTTCATCACAACATCCGAGTGCCCCGGGAAGGACCCCAGTTACGCGCCACTCGTCCTGTATTTCCTGGGAAACGAGGGCATGCTCGATGTTCCGGATCTCACGGCCGACGCCAACAAGACATTGCGGGGCCAGGTTGACAATTTAGGCAAACGCCTGGGCCAGCTTTGCGTCCGAATGATTACCATTGTCGGCAATTCTCACTATCTGACCGGCGTCAGTAGCACGGCGACGCCGGAGGGGCGCCTCTCTTTCGGCGCCCAAAACGTTCACGATGTGATTGACAAGATTTTGAATTTTTACAAACGCACGGATAAAACACTTCCAAGATATGCCTATCTCGGCGGAAGCGCCGGCGCCCTGTTTGGCGCCAAGATGATCGACATATATCCGCTGGTTGACACTGATCCAGTTCTCGCAAATTTGGCGCGTGCGCTTCTGGTTGCCGGACCCGCTGGCGGCAACGCGTATGAGTCTTGCACGCACTCGACGCAAGGCAGCTTGGTCCGGCAGGTCTCGTCTTCCCTCTTCGACAAACGTTGCGATGGCGTGACTCAACCCGCTAACTCCAATCATCTCACCACGCCCTGGGCGAATGAGGCGATCATGTCAGACAAGACGACGAATGTTGCATACTTCGTCAATAAGACCGACAACTTCAACAAGTTCGTAAATTCGGGCAGGCCAATCAACATTGCGGTTGGGACCGCGGATGATATTTTTGGGCCCTCCAGCTCGACGGTCTGGACAGGGCCACAATATATCACCGCCTTCCTGAAATCCGTAAATCTAGCGACAGACCTAACGACTTCCTGCACAACGCCGGCTTATAACGCCGCTCTTGGAAGCGAGAAATGTTCGTACTTTCCGCTCAACGGAGCTACGCATTCCAACATCTGGGATCAGACAAATCCGAACTTCATGTTCGGCCTCTGTCAATTGATCGCCTACACCCGGTATCCCAATCCATATTGGACGCAGGCGACCCGCGACGCAAAGTGCACGACTCCGTAAGGCCTGTTGCACGGCGGGGCTTCGGTCCCGCCGGGTGGCTGGAGAAGGCTCCCGTTCTTTGGAGCCTTCTCTTTTTTGCCCTTCGTGTCCGGGGAGGATGCGCTTCGTAGGCTAGCGGTCTCGCCGCGCCCTCAGGACAAGGGCGCATCTGCGTGCGCTCATCCCTCCCCTTTACGGGGAGGTCGGCGGCAGATGTCAAAACCCCGGCTCGATCCCGCCCGTGGCCAGGAAATGCTCCAGCCAGTGGATGTCATAGACGCCGTTCTGCACGTCGGCGTTGCGGACCAGCGTGCGGAACAGCGGCAGGGTCGTGTCGATGCCGTCGACGATGAATTCGTCCAGCGTCCGCCGCAGGCGCATCAGCGCCTCCGTCCGGTTGCGGCCGTGCACGATCAGCTTGCCGATGAGCGAGTCGTAATTCGGCGGGATCGAATAGCCCTGGTAAACCGCCGAATCCACGCGCACGCCGACGCCGCCGGGCGGGTGGTAATAGGCGATGCGGCCCGGCGAGGGACGGAAGGTCGTGGGGTGCTCGGCGTTGACGCGACATTCGATGGCGTGGCCGTAGAACACCACGTCTTCCTGCTTCATCGACAGCGGCGACCCGGCGGCCACGCGAATCTGCTCACACACCAGATCGACTCCGGTGATGGCTTCCGTGACCGGGTGCTCCACCTGAATGCGCGTGTTCATTTCGATGAAATAGAACTCGCCGTTCTCGTAGAGAAATTCGATCGTGCCCGCGCCGGAATATTGCAGTTCGCGCATCGCCTTGGCGCAGACCTCGCCGGTCTCGCGGCGCTGCGTGTCATTGAGCGCCGGGGAGGGGCTTTCCTCGAACACCTTCTGGTGGCGGCGCTGGAGCGAACAGTCGCGCTCGCCCAGATGGATCGCCGCGCCCCTGCCGTCGCCGAACACCTGGAACTCGATATGCCGCGGCTTTTCGAGATATTTCTCGATATAGACCGTGTCGTCGCCGAAGGCCGCCTTCGCCTCGGTGCGGGCGGTGGCCATGGCCACGCCCAGATCGGCCGCGTCGCGCGCCACCTTCATGCCGCGCCCACCGCCGCCGGACGCCGCCTTCACCAGAACCGGGAAGCCGATTTTCTGGGCGACCTTGAGCGCCTCCTTTTCCCCCAGCACCGGCCCGTCTGAGCCGGGAACGCAGGGGATGCCGAGCCGCTTGGCCGTGGCCTTGGCTTCGATCTTGTCGCCCATCAGCCGGATGTGTTCGGACTTCGGGCCGATGAAGGTGATGTTGTGCTCTTCGAGGATCTCGGCGAAGCGCGCGTTCTCGGAGAGAAAGCCGTAACCCGGATGCACGGCGTCGGCGCCGGTGATCTCGCAGGCGGAGAGCAGCGCGGGGATGTTGAGGTAGGAGTCGCGCGCGGCCGGCGGGCCGATGCAGACCGACTCGTCGGCGAGCTTCACATGCATCGCGTCCGCGTCCGCCGTGGAATGCACGGCGACGGTCGAGATGCCCAGCTCTTTCGCCGCCCGCAGGATGCGCAGGGCGATTTCGCCTCGATTGGCGATGAGGATCTTGTCGAACATCCGCGACCCTTATTCGATCACGAGGAGAGGTTCGCCATATTCAACCGGCTGTCCGTCCTCGACCATGATGGCGGTCACGACGCCCGACTTCGGCGCGACGATGTCGTTGAAGGTCTTCATCGCCTCGATCAGCAGCAGCTTGTCGCCGGCCGAAACCCGCGCGCCAATCTCGACGAACGGCTTGGCGTCGGGATTTGGCCGCAGATAGGCGGTGCCGACCATCGGAGATTTCACGGCGCCCGGATGATCGGCGGGCGATTCCTCGATGACCGGCGCGGCGGGCGCCGGTCTCGACGCGGCGAGGGCGGGCGCGTGGGCCGCGAGCGGCGCCGGGGCATAGGCCGGCGCGACGGGCGGCGCGGCGATGGTCACCGTCGTGGGAAGGGCGGGCGCGGGGGTGCGGGCGGCGCGAATGCGCAGATCGCCCTTGGAGACCTCGAACTCGGTCAGATCGCTGGCGGCGACGAGTTCCGCGATGGTGCGCAGCAGCGCCGGGTCGATCAGCGGCGCCGCGGCGCTCGCCGGGGAGCCATTGCCGTCGGACTCGGCGACGACCGCGGTGCGGGGCTTGGCCGAGGGGCGGCCGCGCGTGGGTTTGGAAGGCGTGTTTGCTTTGCGCGCCATGGCGTTTCTCAGGTCTTTCTCAGATGCTGGCGAGAATGGCCTCGAGGGCCAGAAAATACGAAAGGGGGCCAAAGCCCGCGATGATTCCCCGCGCCGCGGGAGAAACATAGGAGTGGTGGCGGAAGCTCTCCCGCGCATGGATGTTGGAGAGATGGACTTCGATCACCGACGCCTCGGCGCCCTTGATCGCGTCATAGAGCGCGATGGAGGTATGGGTCAGGGCGCCGGGGTTGAGAATGACCGGCGCGCCGGCGGCGCCGGCCTCCTGAATCCAGGTGATCACATCGCCCTCGCAGTTCGATTGCCGGAACACCAGGTCGACGCCGCGCGCCTTGCAGCGGGCGTCGAGTTCGGCGCGAATATCGTCGAGAGTCGCCGTGCCGTAGATGGCGGGTTCGCGCTTGCCCAGGAGGTTGAGATTCGGACCGTTGAGGACGTGTACGGCTGGCATTGCGTTCCTGAAAAACGACCGGGAAACCTCAAAGCGCGAGGCGCCGTCTCTCTTAGCCTCATTATGGGCTCAAAGGAAGCCCGCCGCGCGTTTCCGCGGGCGGGCTCATCGGGCGGATCATTCCGGTTTCGCGGCCGTCAGCAGGCGGTTTTGCCGCATTTGCGCACGTTGTCGATCTTGGTCTTGAGCTGCGTATAGGGCACGCCGCCGACGATCGCCTCCCTGCCGATGACCCAGGAGGGCGTTCCGTCGAATTTGAGCTGCTCGGCGAGCGTCGCGACTTCCTTCAGCGCGGCCTGGGTCTCGGCGCTGTTCGCGTCCTTCTCCAGACGGTCCATGTCGGCGCCCACTTCCTTTGCGGCGGCGACGGCCTGCGCCTTGCCGATGTGACCACGCGTCGAGAGCAGCTTCTTGTGGAACTCCCAGAACTTGTCCCGCGACAACTGCATGCGGGCGGCGGTGGCGACATGGGCGGCCTCGACCGAATCGGGGCCGAGGATCGGGAAGTCCTTCAGCACCACGCGCAGCTTGGGGTCGCCCTCGATCAGCTTGGCGACCGAGGCCAGCGACTGCTTGCAGTAGCCGCAGTTGTAATCGAAGAATTCGACGAGCGTGACGTCGCCTTCCGGATTGCCGACGACCGCCTGGTTGGCCGAATTGGTGATGGCCGATCCATTCTCGTTGACGGCCTTCTCGCGCATGGCGAGTTCCGCGGCGTCCTCCCGCTTCTTCAGCTCGTCGATCGCCTCGCGGATCACTTCGGGGTTGGCGACGAGATAGTCGTGGACGATCTTCTCGACCCCCGCCTTCTGCGGGGCCGTGAAGACGTCGGCGGCGGGCGCCGGCAGGGGCGCCGCGACAGCGACGCCCGCGGCGACGCCCGCGAGCGCAAGCGCCCGCCGGGCGGCGGCGACCGGGATGAGGGGAAGGCGCATTATTTTCTCCTTGATGCGCGTGAAATTGCGTGACGCGCTTCTATCAGACGTCCGGGCGCCTGTCATTGACGCCCGCCGATTGGCGGCGACGCGTCAATGAATGGCGGAGCTGGCGCCGATGCTGCCCGTGTTCACGCTGCCCGCGCCCATGCCTGTGGGGTTGCGCACGCCGTCGTTCACGAGCGTCGAGCCGAGGCCGTAGTTGAAGCGCGCTTCGCCCAGCGTGCGGAACTGCACGGAGAGCATGACGGCCTGATTACGCGCCGGCAGGCCCGTATTCGCCTGCGGCTGGTAGAGCTGTGAATAGTTGATCGCGACCGTGGTGCATTCGTCGTGGTAGCCGATCCCCGCGCCGAGCGCCGCCACCGAGAAGACCGGCGCCGTGCCGGTCAGATTGGTGCCGGTGTAGGTTGAGAACAGCACCGGATTCGCGGTCAGGCCATTGTAGAGATAACGGCTCATGTCGAAGGTCACCGAGCCGCTCAGGAAGTAATTCTTGGTGATGTCGTAACGGCCGCTCGCCCAGAGACCCTGGCGCCGCACGTCGAAGCCGATGGCCGGCTGCGAGGCGTAATTGGCGTATTGGAACTGAAGCGTCAGCGGATCGAATTTGAAGGTCGAGACCAGATCGATGCGCTTCGCGACCATGTTGTCCTTGTCGAACCGTCCCTTCGCGATGAAGCTGACGCGAGATGTCGGCGCGAAGGCGAAGCGTCCGACGATGTCCGAGACGCGTGAATCCAGACCGGAGTTCAGGCCCACATTGGCGGCGTCGGCAGTGGAATAGGGGTTGGCGCCCGCGAGCTGGCTGGACTGGCCGACCATGGCGTTGACGAAGCCGCCATTGGCGAAGGACATCGTCGCCTGACCGCCGTAATTGAGGCGCGTGCCGGTCTCGAAGCGGTCATAGCCCGAGAATTTGCTCCACTCGAACAGGGTCGAGTCGTCGAAGACGAGGCTCTGCGCGTCCATGTTGACGAGCGAGGGGATCGACGTCGCGTTGGGACGCGCGACGATCTGCACGATCGGCTCGACCACGACGCCGCCCAGCGGCGTGTGGGCCAGGATCGGGTAGCGCCATTCGGCGCCCATCCCCGGCAGCGCCTGGCCGCGGAATCGCTGATCCTGCCCGTCGAAGAACAGGCCCTGATTGCCGTTCGGAATCGGCTGCCAGAAGCTGTTGTAGATCGGATATTGGCCCTGGCGGTCGAAATCGAGATAACTGCCGACGAAGCGCGAGAAGGCGAACGCCGTCCACACGCCGCCGACCGGGTCGATCACCTTGCGCTTCCAGGCGCCGCTCAGAGTCGCGTGCTGATAATCGCCGCCGACGCCGCGCAGCAGGCACTGGCTGTTCGCCGGAATGGTGCTGCGCTGGTAGAGCTGGCAGACATTGTAGAGGCCGTAGATCGAGTCGAGCGTGCGCGGATTGATCGACTCGTACATCGCGACCGCCGCGGAGGTGCTGGTCACATTGCCGTCGACCTCGACCTGACCGCCGATCCCGGCGGTCTTCGCCGGATCGATGTCGAAGACGCGGTTGTAATCCAGAACCGGATGCACGACCGCCTGCTGCGCCTGCACGTCGCTGGGCGAGAGAACCTGGAAATAATAGCCGCGCAGGTCGAAATAGCTGCGCGGTCCCTGGCCGGTCAGGAAGATCGTCGAGGACGATTCACGGAAGTAGTAGTTCTGCAGCAGGTAATTGTACTGCTTGTAGTCCTGCAGGTAGAAGCGGTCCGACAGGGCGGTGATGTCCCAGCCGGCCCGCCACCGGTCGTTGAGCCAGAAGTCGCCCGTCGTTTGCAGGGCGCCGCGCCAGCGGCGATCGCCGGCGCCATAGGGCGCCGGGGCGAAGGCGCCCGGATTGCCGACATGCGTGCCCTCGGCGCGGAACGTCATCACGCCGTTCTCGAAGCGCTTGCGGAACTCGCCCGTGAGATAGGGGCCCTGCCGCGAGAAATAGGTGGGCGTGATCGTGAGATCGGTATCGGGCGCGATGTTCAGGAAGTAGGGGACGCCGACCCCGGCGCCCAGCGCCTGGCGGAAGCTGAGCACCGGCGTGAGAAAGCCGGATTTGCGCCGCACGGTCGGGTCCGCCGAGGACCAGAACGGCACATAGGCGATCGGAACCCCGAGAAGATCGAAGGTCGCGTCCTCGTAATAGATGGTCTTTTCGGCGTTGTCGTGAATGATCCGCTTGGCTTTCAACTGCCAGGTGCGCGGCTTCGACGGGTCGTCCTTACAGGCGTCGCAGGCCGTGTAGGAGCCCATGTCGAAGGTCGTGATGTCCTCCGCGCGCTCGGCCCGCGGCGCGCTGAAATGGGTGTCGTTGGCGGCGTCGACCTGGAGGCTCTCGATGAAGCCGTTCCGGAAGTCGTCCGTCAGATCGAACCGGTCCGCGCGCGCGACCGTGCCGTCCCGCTCGGTGAGCTGGGCGTGGCCCTCCGCGTAAACGCGCGAGGTGTTGCGGTCATAGACGACCCGATCGGCCTCCAGCAGCCGGCCCTTGTAGAGGATCTGGACCTGGCCCTGCGCGGTGACGATGTTCTTCTTCTCGTCGTAAACCATCTCCTTGGCTTCGACGACCATGCGCGCGCCGGGGTCCTGCGGCGCGACGCCCGTCGACGCGGCGAGGACGGAGGAGCCGCCGAACAGAACGGCGGCGCTCGACATCAGCGCTGAGATGAAGCGGAGGCGGCGATCCCGCATCAGCCGTCCTCCGAATAGAGCAGAGTAAGCGTGCCCAACATGCTCCCGACAAGCGCAGGCGACCAGGCGGCCACAAGGGGACTGATCATGCCCGCGCCACCGAGATCTGAAAGGACTTTCGTAACGATGTAGAGCACGAAGCCAGCCACGACGCCACCGGAAAGGGTTTTGGCGACCCCGCCGAATCGAAAGAACCTTAACGAAAAGCTAGCAGACACCAGCACCATCGCGATGAGCAGCAGCGGCCGCGCCAGAAGCGTCTGGAATTGCAGCCTGTATTCGGTCGCGTCGAGGCCCGCTTCGGCGGTGCGTTCGGCGACGCCGGGCAGATCCCAGAATGGCGTGCCCTGGGCCGGCGTCGCGGCGGCGGCGGCCTGCTCGGGCGTCATGTCCGTGGCGAGCAGATAGGAGCCGACCCGCCGCGCCGGCTCGCCGGGCGCGCTGACCATGGCTTCCTCGAGAACCCAGACTCCGGGCTCCAGATGCGCCTTGTCGGCTTCGATGCGCTCGACGAAGGCGCCGCTTGGCGCATAGACGTTGACGCTGACGCCGGCCAGAGTGGTTCCGGCGTTGACGGCCTGCATGGCGTGGAGCACCGCCGCCCCGTCGACTCCATGCTGGCGCAGCCAGACGCCGTGATCGACCCGCACGCTGCCAGGCCGGCCGAACAGCTCGAACTCCATCTGGTCGGAGCGCAGCTTCATCTCGGCGGAGAGCGGATTGTAGATCGTCACCGATACCAGGCCGATCACCAGCGCCGTGAGCGCCGCCGGCATGATGAACTGCCACACGGACATGCCCGCCGCGCGCGCCACGATCAGCTCCAGCTTGCGGGTGAGATCGACGAAGGTCGCCATGGAGCCGAAAAGGACCGCGAAGGGAAGAATCATCTCGGCCGCCGCCGGCACCTTCATCGCGGTCATCAGCGCCACCACGCCCGCCCCGGCCGCCGGATTGTCGCTCGCGCGACGGAGCATCTCGACGAAGACGACGACGAAGGTGAGGCAGAAGATCGTGAAGAAGATGGCGAGAATCGTGCGCATGAAGCGCATGGCGAAATAGCGGGTTATCGTCACGCCGATCATGGCCGCGCTCCGGCGGCGGGACAGGCCGGACCGAGCGGCGCGCAGCTTCGCCTCATC
This sequence comes from Methylocystis sp., assembly GCF_051061225.1. Lineage (GTDB taxonomy): Bacteria > Pseudomonadota > Alphaproteobacteria > Rhizobiales > Beijerinckiaceae > Methylocystis. Next base: position 13,521 of record NZ_JBPFEB010000152.1, on the reverse strand, counting down.
GTCGCCATCGGCCTCCGGCTGTCCCTTTCCAAGATGACTCGCGAACGCCGCACTTCAGCATTCCTTAAGGAATGGCTAGACGTTTGCGGCGGTCCAGGCAAGCGGCCGATGACCGGCGGAGCCGCAGTCAAGGCATTCAATTTTCAAGCGTTGCTTTTGGGCAACGCTGGCATATATCCGGCCGATTCCGGCGATTTGGGGGCGCGAATTGACCCGCGCCCTTGGCCGGGATATTGCGCGCCCAATGTCCCTATAGCGCGGCCAGTCGCCGGGCCGCCCCACACGAGGCTCTTCATGTCGCTCAACGCCAAATTCGAGGTTCTGTCCTTCGACGACGCCGAAGCCGCGCTCGGCGCGCCGGAGGACGCCGCCCGGCCGCGCACGCTCGTCGTCTTCGCCGGGAAGGAGCTCGCGCTGGGCGCGCGCGCCAAGGCGGTGGTCAAGGACGCGCAGGGCCAGATCGAGCGCGCCGCCGCGGCCGCCAAATTCAAGGGCAAGGCCGGTTCGTCTCTGGAGATTTTGGCGCCGGCCGGTCTGGCCGTGAGCCGGCTGCTGGTCATCGGCGTCGGGGCCGGCGGCTCCGACGAGGCCGACAAGCCCGTGAAGTTCGAGGACTATCTCGGCCTTGGCGGCCAGACCGCGGCCAAGATCGGGACGGGCGCGTCGGCGATCGTGCTGCTGGACCTGCCGGAGGCGCCCGCCGAACCGGCCGAGGCGGCGGCGCAGTTCGCGCTCGGCGGCTGGCTGCGCGCCTATAAGTTCGACCAGTACAAGACGAAAAAGAAGGACGACGAGAAGGACGGGCCGATCGAGGTCAAGCTTGCCGTCGCCGATGCGGACAGCGCCCGCGCCCTCGTCTCGGGGGCCGGCCAGACGGCCGAGGCGGTCGTTCTCGCCCGCACGCTCGTCAATGAACCGGCCAATGTGCTGTCGCCGGCCGAATTCGCCCGCCGCGCCTCCGAACTGATGAAGCTCGGCGTCGAAGTCGAGATTCTCGACGAAAAGGCGATGGCCGAGCTTGGCATGCGCGCGTTGCTGGGCGTCGGGCAGGGGTCCGAGAACGAGAGCCGGCTCGTCGTGCTGCGCTGGAACGGCGGCGCGCCCGACGCCGCGCCGATCGCGTTCGTCGGCAAGGGCGTGGTGTTCGACACCGGCGGCATCTCGATCAAGCCCTCGGCCTCCATGGAGGACATGAAGGGCGACATGGCCGGCGCCGCCGCCGTGACGGGCGCGCTCTACGCCATTGCGGCGCGCAAGGCCAAGGCCAATGTCGTGGGCGTGCTGGGCCTGGTGGAAAACATGCCGGACGGCAAGGCACAGCGTCCCGGCGACATCGTCAGGTCCATGTCGGGCCAGACGATCGAGGTGATCAACACCGACGCGGAAGGTCGTCTGGTCCTCGCCGACGCGCTGACCTATGTGATCGAGAAGCACAAGCCGGCGGCGATCGTCGATCTGGCGACGCTGACAGGCGCGATCCTCGTGGCGCTCGGCCAGGAGTATGGCGGCCTGTTCTCCAACAACGACGAACTCTCCGAGCGCCTCACCAAAGCGGGAACCGCGACCGGCGAGAAGCTGTGGCGATTCCCGATGGGGCCGGCCTACGACAAGCTCGTCGACTCGAAATTCGCGGATATGAAGAACACCGGCGGGCGCCACGCGGGGTCCATCACCGCCGCGCAATTCCTGCAACGCTTCGTCGGCAAGACCCCGTGGGCGCATCTCGACATCGCCGGCACGGGCATGGGCTCGCCAGCGAGCGACATCAATCAGAGCTGGGGCTCCGGTTGGGGCGTCCGCCTGCTGGATCGTCTGGTGAAGGACAATTACGAAGCCTAGTCAGCATCGGGCGGCCGGGCGTAAGTCATCCCTCCCCGCGAAGGGGAGGGGCGGGGTTGTGTCGGTCGCCCGGAGAGAGCCGTCTGCATGCGCATTCTGATCACCAATGACGACGGAATTCACGCCCCGGGCCTCGCTGTGGCCGAAAAGATCGCTCGGGCGTTCACCGATGACGTGTTCGTCATCGCGCCCGAGTTCGAGCAGTCCGGCGTCGCACACTCGTTGTCCCTCAACGACCCCCTGCGCCTGCGCGAAATCTCGCCGCGTCATTTCGCGGTGAAAGGCACGCCGACCGACTGCGTGATCATGGGCGTCCGCAAGATCATGCTCAACCACCCGCCGGACCTTGTGATCTCCGGCGTCAACAGCGGTCAGAACATTGCGGAGGACGTCACCTATTCCGGCACCATCGCCGGCGCCATGGAGGCGACGATTCTCGGCATCCCCGCCATCGCTTTGTCGCAGGTCTATGATTTCTTCGCCGGGCGTCGCACGATTCACTGGGAATGCGCGGAGGCGCATGGCGTGGCCATCGTGCGCCGGCTGCTCGAGGCGGGCATCCCCCGCAATGTGCTCATGAACGTGAATTTTCCGAATTGCCTGCCTGATGAGGTCAAGGGGATCGCCGTGACGATGCAGGGGCGGCGCAGCAACGATCTGATGACGATCGACGACCGCAAGGACGGTCGCGGCAACGCCTATCACTGGATTTCCTTTCAGCGCGGGAATTTCACGCCGGGACCGGGAAGCGATCTCCTCGCCATCGACGAGAAGAAGATTTCCATCACGCCGCTGCAACTCGATCTCACCGATCATCCCACCGTGACGCGGCTCGCGGCTGTCTTCGAGGATCATCCGTGACCGAGCCGGTCGAGGTGAGCGCCGCCGCCGAGGAGCGCGCCGCGCTGCTCCTCGCGATGCGCCGGGCGGGCGTGCGGGACATCGCCGTGATGCGCGCCTTCGAGGCCGTTCCGCGCGAGGCTTTCGCGCCCTTCAGATTCCGCGATCTCGCCAATCACAACATGTCGCTGCCGCTCCCCTGCGGGCAGACCATGGCCCGCCCCTCCGGTCTCGCGCGCCGCATCGAGGCGCTGCGGATCGGCCGCGGCCATCGCGTGCTGGAGGTCGGGACCGGCTCCGGCTATGGGACCGCCATTCTTGCGAGGCTGGCGCGCGAGGTGGTGACGCTCGAACGGTTCTCGACGCTCGCGATCGAGGCGGCGCGGCGGCTGGCGGGGCTCGGCGTCGACAATGCCGTCGTGCGCCACGCCGACGGGCTCGCCCCCGACCCGGATCTCGGCGATTTCGACCGCATCATTCTCCATGCCGCTCTGGAGGAGGCGCCCGGCGCGCTGACGCGGCGGCTCGCGCCGGGCGGCGCGCTCGTTTACGTTTCGAGCGAGAAAAAGGCGGGTGAGAAGCGTCCGCGACAACGCTTGATTAAGCTTGATTTGACGGAAAGCGGCGAGCTGCGGGAGACCAATCTCGGCCCGGACAGCCTTGGCTTTGCGGCCATGGGCCTCGCCAAGGCGCTGTAATCGTTGATTGCCGGGACGCGCAAGTTTTTCATCGAAGCGAAGAAGGCGGATTCATCTTAAACGGCTCCTTAACTCCCCGTCGCGTAGAACCGAGTTCGTTGTCGGTGCGTGCGAGTGGGTCGCGTCATGTTTACTCAGCGTCAGATTGCTTTTTCGCGGGTCGCGGTGCGACTTATGATGGCTGCCGGAGCGGCGGCGCTCATGGCGGGTTGTTCGGACGCCTCGCGCTTTTCCGATCCCTTCTCCGATCCATTCTCTTCAGGGTCGGCGACCAAGGTCGCCAGACGCGGGGTGGATCGTGCGCCAACCGGCTCGATCGCCGCGCCGGCGGATGGCGGGGAGGCGGCTCCGGCCCCCTTGCCGGGTCGCGTCGAGTCGCGACCGCTTCCGGCCACGAACGCGCCTGTCGCCTCGGCCCAGCCGCAGCCCCAGCCCACGGCGCCCCGCGCCGCGACGCCGGTGGCGTCCGCCCCGGCGTCCGGCGGCGCCGGCCTCTCGCACTGGACCTCTGACGGCGGCACGCCCGTCACCGTCGGCCCCGGCGAAACCGCGACCATGCTCGCCACCCGTTACGGCGTTCCCCCGGACGCGCTGCTGCGCGCCAATGGCTACAGCAACGCCGCGCAGGTCCAGCCGGGCGCGCGCCTGATCATCCCGGTCTATCGCGCCGGCGCCGTCGCGTCGTCGACCCCCGCCGCGCCGGCCCGGGTCGCCGCGCCGGTCGCCGCCGCGCCCGTGGCCAAGCCGGAACCGAAGGTCGCGTCCGCGTCCGAGAAGACGAAGGCGGCCGAGGACGCCAAGTCCAGGAAAGCGGAAGCGCTGACGAGGGAACAGGACGCCAAGCGCGCCAAGAAGGCGGAAGCCGACAAGGCGGCCGAGGAGGCGCGCGTCGCCGCCGCGACCAAGGCGGTTGATCCCAAAAAGCTCGCCGAGGCGAAGCAGGCGGACGCAAAGGCCGCCAAAGCCGAGGCCAAATCCAAGGCCGATATGACGGCCAAGGCCGACGCCGCAAAGGCGGAAAAGCAGGCTAAGGCCGACGCCGCCAAGGCTGAAAAGCTGGCCAAGGCCGAAGAGGCCGCGCCGGTGGCGAAAACCGAGAAGCCGGCGAAGACCGCCGCCGCGGAGAAGCCTGCCGAACCGGCGCGCAGCGTCGAGAAGACGACGGCGGCCGCGAGCCCGGCTCCGGCGCAGGCGGAGGAGGCGACCAAGGTTTCGACCAGCGACCCGGATCGTCCGGAATTCCGCTGGCCGGCGAAGGGCCGCATCATTCAGGGCTTCTCGTCCGGCGGCAACGACGGCATCAACATCGCCGTGCCGGAGGGCACGCCGGTGAAGGCCGCGGAAGGCGGGCAGGTGGCCTATGCCGGCAGCGAGCTGAAGGGCTATGGCAATCTCGTTCTGATCCGCCACCCCAACGGCTTCGTCACGGCCTATGCCCATAATGGCGAGCTGGAGGTGAAACGCGGCGACACGGTCAAGCGCGGCCAGACGATCGCCAAATCCGGCCAGAGCGGCAACGTCGGCTCGCCGCAGCTCCACTTCGAGCTGCGCAAGGGAGCCACCCCTGTCGATCCGACGAGCTATCTCGCCGGTCTCTGAACACATCGCGCGAAATTCTCCGGCGTTCGCGAGACACTTACGCTGTGAGATGCAGGGCGGCGGGTCCCAGGAAAGGCCCGCCGCCTGTTATTTTGAAGGTCTTCGCGCGGCTTCGCCCAAGCACCTGAAATTTATTTGAAAACCCTTCGCTGCGTCCCACCTGTAGGCGTTGTGGACGCAAGGGGATTGCGCGCGCGTCCCCTCATGATCGGCCCCGCGCAGGGGGCCGGAGCGCAGCAGCGAAAGGAACCTCCCATGGAACGCAGCTATGCCGTCAGGGGCTGGAACGCCGACGCCATCGCGAAAACCCTTGGCGTGATCTTCATCATTGTCGGCATTCTCGGCTTCATCCCGAACCCGCTGATCTCCTATCGCGGCCTGTTCGAGGTCAACACCTTCCACAACATCGTGCACATTGTGACGGGCGGCATTCTGCTCGCCAGCCCCTATTACAATGCGCCGGTGATCACCCTGCGGGTCCTCGGCGTGATCTACGCCATCATCACCATCTTCGGCTTCATCTCGCTCAATTCGCTGGCGGCGATGGGCATGGCGGCCAATCACCCCGACAACTGGCTCCATCTGATTCTGGCGATCATCATGCTGTGGGCGGGCTTTGCCCTGATGACGGAGGACACCGACCGGGTGACGACCGCGCATATGTAGACGAGCGAAACAACCATGCGCCGCGCGTCCCTCGACCGCGGCGCATGCGTCAGGAGGACCCCATGAGCGCGTTGCTACATGATGTGACGACAGCCCTGCGGGAGGCCTTGCAGGAAAGCGGAGTCGACGTCTCGCGCGTGCTGATGGAAGTCCATGGCGAGGAGGTCGTGATAAAGGGCGCCGTCAACAGCGCGGAGGAGATGGGGCAGGCCGAGCAGGTGGTGAAGCGGCTGTCGCGCCGCGCGCGCATCCGCTGTGAGCTCGAGGTTGCGCTCATCTATGAGGCGGGCGAGGACGCGGTCTATGAGGCCGGCGTCGAATCCTTCCCGGCCAGCGATCCGCCGGCCTGGGCGTCCGGCTTCGGGCGTCTCTGAGAATTTCCGCCAGCGCCTCACGGCCCTTGTGACCCGCTCGCCCAGGGTCTTGCGCGCCGGCGAGAGATTGGCCATCAAAGGCTTCGCCGCCGTTCGGAGGGCGCGCCGATGGTCGAAATCTCCTTTTTTCACCTCAAGACACGCAGCGTCGAGGATGCGCTTCCGACTCTTCTGGAGCGCTCGCTGTCGCGCGGGTGGCGTGTCGCCGTGCAGGCGGCGACGGAGGCGCGGTTGCGCGCCCTCGACGACCATCTCTGGCGGTACAGGCCGGAGAGCTTCCTCCCTCATGGCACAAAGGCCGATCCCGCGCCCGAAACGCAGCCGATTTATCTGACCACCACTGACGAGAATCCCAACGCCGCCGATGTTCGCATCTTTGTCGAAGGCGTCGACATGGCGCCGCTGCTCGCGGGACATGCGGCCCCGCGTCTGCGCGCCGTGCTGCTGTTCAACGGCGAAGACCCCGACGAATTGCTGAACGCCCGCGCGCAATGGAAGGCGTTGCGCGACGCCGGGGAGACGCTTGTCTATCAGCAGCAGGACGAGTCGGGGCGCTGGGTCGAAAAGGCGCGCGAACCGAAGGCTCCATCATGACCGACGCTGATTTTCCCGCTCGTCGCGCCCGTGCGCGGGAGCGGCTCGACGCCATCGATCCGCACAAGCGCCCCGGCGGCGCGGAGGCCGACCCGCATCGGCGCGAATGGTTCGAGGCGGTCTATGATCTGGCCGACGAGGATCCGGCGGGCGTGCCCTGGGCCGGCCTCGCGCCGCATCCCCTGCTTCTGGAATGGCTCGCGAGCCGGTCGCTCGCCGGCCTGCGCGCGCTCGACGTCGGCTGCGGTCTCGGCGACAACGCCGAGGCGCTCGCGGCGGCGGGCGCGGCGGTGACCGCTTTCGACCTCGTTCCGCGCGCCGTCCACTGGGCGCAGCGGCGCTTTCCGCAGAGCGCCGTGACCTGGCGCGCCGCCGATCTCTTCCACGCGCCGCCGGAATGGCGCGGCGCCTTCGACCTCGTGCACGAGCTGTACACCCTTCAGGCGTTGCCCGACACGCTGCTCGCCGATGCCGCGCGCGCGCTGGCGTCGTTCGTGGCGCCGGGCGGCGCGCTGCTCGTCATTTCCCGCGCCCGTGATGAGGCGCAGAGGATCGACGGCCCGCCCTGGCCGCTGACGCGGGCGCAGATCGAGGCGCTGGCGGTCGACGGCCTGCGGCTCGAAACGCTGGAAGACGTTCCCGCGAGCGACAGCCTGGTGCGCCATTGGCGCGCCCTGTTGCGCCGGGAGGGCGGCAGGTGAGCGCGCCGCTACTCTCGGTCGTCGAGGCGCGCAAACGCTATGGCGCGGTCTCCGCGCTGGACGGCGTCTCCCTCGACGTGGCGGCGGGGGAGTTCTTCGCGCTGCTCGGCCCGTCGGGCTGCGGGAAGACGACGCTGATGCGCTGCATCGCCGGTTTCGAGACGCCCGACAGCGGGCGCGTGACGCTCAATGGCGCCGATCTTTCCGGCGTGCCGCCCTACCGGCGGCCGGTCAACATGATGTTCCAGTCCTATGCGCTGTTCCCGCATCTGAACGTCTTCGAGAATGTCGCCTTCGGCCTGCGCCGCAAGGGCGAGGCCAGGGACGCCATCCAGTCGCGCGTCGCCGAGCTTCTGGAGATGACGCAGCTGTCCGCCTTCGCGACGCGGCGCGTCAACGAGCTGTCGGGCGGCCAGCGCCAGCGCGTCGCGCTCGCCCGCGCCCTGGCGCCGCGGCCCGCGCTGCTGTTGCTCGACGAGCCGCTCGGCGCGCTCGATCGCAAGCTGCGGGAAGAGACGCAGTTCCAACTGAAGGAAATCCAGCGCAAGACGCGCACGAGCTTCGTCATCGTCACCCATGATCAGGACGAGGCGCTGGCGCTCGCCGACCGCATCGCGGTCATGCGCGCCGGCAGAGTGGAACAGATCGCCTCGCCGGTCGACATCTATGAACGGCCGGCCACGCGTTTCGTGGCGGATTTCGTCGGCGAGACCAATTTCATCGCCGGCCGCGTGCGGGAGGGCGCGCTCGAGACGGCCTTTGGTCTGCTGCCGCGCGCGGTCTGCGATCTGCCCGACGGCGCGCGCGCGACGCTGAGCGTCCGGCCCGAGCGCATTGGCGTGTCGCGCGCGGGCGGAGGAATCGCGGGGCGTGTCGAGGACTTCGTTTTTCGCGGCGAATATACGCTGCTGCGTGTCCGCGTGGCGCCGGATGTGGCGCTGCGCGTCGGCTCTTATGACGAGCGTTTCTCAATTGGCGACGATGTGCGGCTGACCATCGCGCCCGACGCCGGCGCGCTGTTTGCGGAGGGCGCATGAGCGCGCCGCGCCGGCTTTCGCTCGGCCAGCGGCTGACGCTGGCGATCCCCTATGTGTGGATCGCCGCCTTCTTCCTGGCGCCGATGCTGCTGATCGCGAAAATCTCGCTGTCGCATTCGGTGCTGGCGCGGCCGCCCTACGAGCCGCGCTTCCTGCCGTCCGACTCGCTTGCGCAGATGTGGGCGAAGGCGCAGACGCTGACGTTTGAAAACTACCGCGCGCTCGTCGTCGACAGCCTCTACTTCGACTCCTACGTCAATTCGCTGTGGATCGCGGCGGTCTCGACGCTCTTCACATTGCTCGTCGCCTATCCCTTCGCACTGGCCATGGCGCGTAGTCCGATACGATGGCGTCCCTTTCTCATCGGACTCGCCGCCGCGCCCTTCTGGACGAGCTTCCTGATCCGCGTCTACGCCTGGATCGCGCTGCTGAAGGACGAGGGGCTCATCAACAATGCGCTGATGGCGCTCGGGCTGATCGACGCGCCGCTTCAGATGTTCGCGACCAATGGCGCGGTCGTTGTCGGGATCGTCTATTCCTATCTGCCCTTCATGTTGCTGCCGATCTACGCCGCGCTCGAAGGGCAGGACCCGAGCCTCCGAGAAGCCGCCGCCGATCTGGGCGCGTCGCCGTTCGAGGTCTTTCTGCGCGTGACGCTGCCGCTGTCGCGTGACGGCGTCATCGCGGGGGCGCTGCTGGTCTTCATTCCGGCGGTCGGCGAATTCGTCATCCCCGATCTCCTCGGCGGTTCCGACTCGCTGATGATCGGCCGCACGATGTGGAATGATTTCTTCGCCAATCACGACTGGCCGTCCGCTTCGGCCGTCGCCATTGCGCTGGTTTCCATTCTGCTGGTTCCGCTCCTGTTGTGGGAGCGGGCGCGGCTGCGGGACGAGGAGGGGCGCCGGTGAGCCGCTCCGCCAATATGCTGCGTCTGCTGACGCTGGCCGTGGGCTTTGTCTTCCTCTACGCGCCCATCGTCATACTGGCGACGATGAGCTTCAACGCCTCGCGGCTCGTCTCCGTCTGGGGCGGCTTCTCGATCAAATGGTATGCGGCGCTGCTCGAAAATGGTCTGCTGATCGAATCCGCCAAAATCAGCCTCGCCGCCGCTCTTCTCTCCGGCGCCGTCGCCACCGTTCTCGGCCTGCTGGCGGCGGTGGCGCTGGCGCGTTTCGGTAGCTTCCGCTCGCGCATGCTCTTCTTCGGCGCGGTCCACGCGCCGCTCGTGCTTCCAGAGGTGGTGCTCGGCCTCGCGCTGCTGTCCTGTTTCGTGGCGCTCGGCGTCGGTCGCGGCTTTGCGACGCTGGTCATCGGCCATGTGACGCTCACCATGTGCTTCACCACGGTCGCGCTACTCTCCGCGTTGCGCGGCTGCGATCCCTCGCTGGAGGAAGCGGCGATGGACCTCGGCGCCACGCCGCTGCAAGCCTTCGTCCTTGTCGCCCTGCCGCAGATGGCGCCGGCGCTGGCAAGCGCGTTCATGCTGGCCTTCACGCTGTCGCTCGACGATCTCGTCATCGCGAGCTTCGCCACGGGGCCGGGCGCCACGACCCTGCCGATGCGCATCTATTCGCAGGTGAGGCTCGGGGTTTCGCCGCAGATCAACGCCATTTCGACGATTTTGCTGGGCTTCGTGGCGCTGGCGCTGGGCCTGTCCGCGCTCGCCATGCAGACGGGCAGGCGCCGGGGATTGTGAAAGGGCCGGGGGTGCGCCAGATAGCCTGCATGGCCTCCCGCTGGTTCGCCTCCCTGCCGAATTTCATCACGATCGCCAGGCTTCTGCTCACGCCTGTCGCGATTGTCATGGTGTCCGAGGAAAACTGGCGGACGGCGTTCTTCATCTTCGTCCTGGCGGGGGTGTCCGACGCCGTCGACGGTTGGCTGGCGAAAACCTTCAGCCTTCAGTCGGAGCTTGGCGCGGTGCTCGATCCGCTGGCGGACAAGGCGCTGATCATCTCCATCTTCGTGACGCTCGCGATCATGGGGCAGGCGCCCGTCTGGCTGGCGATCCTCATCGTCTCCCGCGACGCCCTGATTGTCGGCGGCGTCAGCGTGTCCTGGTTCCTCGGGCGGCCGATGAAGGTGCGGCCACATGTGGCCTCCAAGATCACGACCGCCGCGCAGCTCGCGCTCGCGGCCGTCATTCTCGGCGGAGCGGCCTTCGGTTTTCGGTTGACGATGATCGAAACGCTGCTGATCGCGAGCGTCGCCGCATTGACCATCATCTCCGCAACCGTCTATCTGTTGCTCTGGGTCCAGCATATGAGGCCTTGAGCAATGGCGAAGCAGCAGCACACCGCCGCTCCCTCGGGCGGAGCGGCGCGACACGCCGTGGATTTGTCCTCAGCCGCCGCGAAGGCGGCGCCCGCGCTTCAGCCGCGCGTGGTCACGGTGAAATGGGCCGGCCTCAGCCTCGAGCGGCAGCTCATGCTCTGGGGGCTGACGATCGCGCTGCTCGCGGCCGCGCTCTATCTGCTCAGCCCGGTGCTGGCGCCCTTCGTGGCAGGCACGGCGCTGGGCTACCTGCTCGATCCGGTCGCCGACCGGCTGCAACGCCTGGGCGCGTCGCGGCTGGGCGCCGCGTTGCTGCTGCTTTCGGTCTTCATCGCCGTTGTCGTGACGGCGCTGGTGGTGCTGCTGCCGATCCTCACCCATCAGCTTGCCGGCTTCCTCACCGCGCTGCCGGGCTATCTGCAAACGCTGCACGGCCTCGTCATCGAGTGGAGCGAGCGTTTCTCGGGGGATTTTTTCAAGGATTTCCTCGAAAAATACGGAATTGGCGTGCCGGCGGTGAACCTCGACGTCGAGAAATATTTCAACGATCTCGCCAGCCAGGGCGCGGCGCTCGTCGGCGATTTCCTGAAGTCGCTGGTCTGGCGCGGCTATGCGCTGATCAATGTCATCTCGCTGATCGTCATCACGCCGGTCGTGGCCTTCTACATGCTGCTCGACTGGGATCACATGATGCAGATCATCGACGATCTCATCCCGCCGCGCCACCGCGAAGACGTGCGCATGCTGGCCCGCGACATCGACCGCGCGCTCGCCGGTTTCGTGCGCGGGCAGTCGCTGGTGTGCCTGTTCCTGGGGGTCTGGTATGCGGTCGGCCTCTCGGCCATCGGGCTGAACTTCGGCTTTCTGATCGGTGTGATCGCGGGCTTTCTGAGCTTCATCCCTTATGTCGGTTCGCTGACGGCCTTCGTGCTCTCCATCATCATCGCCATCGTGCAGGCGTGGCCGCATGTCAATTTGCCGATAGAGGCCATCGCCATCGTCACCACGGGCCTGATCATGGACGGCTATGTCCTGTCGCCGCGCCTCGTCGGCGCCTCGGTGGGGCTGCATCCTGTGTGGATCATGTTCGCCTTGCTGGCCTTTGGCGCGCTGTTCGGCTTCACCGGCCTGATCGTCGCCGTTCCGGCCGCCGCGGCGCTCGGGGCGCTGATGCGCTTTCTCGCCAGCCGCTATCGCGCGAGCGCGCTGTATCGCGAGCAGCGCTACGCGCGCGACCGGGCCTGACCCATGGGGGAGGGCGTGCGCGCGCCCGCTCAGCTGCCGCTGGAGCTGCCGCTGGCGCCTCGTTTCGGCCGGGAGGATTTTCTCGCGGCGCCGTCCAACGCGGCCGCGCTGGCGATGGTGGAACGCTGGCCCGACTGGCCGGCCCCGATCCTGACGCTCATCGGCCCCGCCGGGAGCGGCAAGAGCCATCTGCTGGCGATTTTCGCGGAACGGGCGCGGGCGCTTCGGGCCGACGCCTCGGAGTTGCCGGCGCTCCCGGCGCTCGTCGACGCGGCTCCGGGAGCCATCGCGCTGGACGACGTCGACCGCGCGCTGGACGAGACGGCGCTGTTTCATCTTCTCAATTTCGCGGTGGAGCACCGCGTCTTCCTGCTGATGAGCGCCCGGCGGCGGGCGACCGCCGCCGATGTGACGCTCCCCGATCTTCTGTCACGCTTGCGTCGCGCGCCGGTCGTAGAAATTGGCGCCCCGGACGACGAGCTGATGCGCGCGGTGCTGGAGAAGCTTTTCCGCGATCGTCAATTGCTGGTGGAGCCTCCCGCGCTGGCCTACGCCGCCTTGCGTCTGGAGCGGTCGTTCGACGCGGCGCGCGCATTTGTCGCGGCGCTAGACCGGGAGGCGCTGGCCCAGCGGCGCCCGGTGACAAGGGCGTTGGCCGCGCAGGTTCTGGAGGCTTTCGCCGGCGCGGGGGACGCGGCGGAGGAGTGAGGCGGCGGGTGATTTCTGACGTGCCGACCGCGGGGCCGCTGTGGCATGATGGGGAAAACGGGAAAGCGGCATGACGGCCAATCTGAAAGAAAAAAGCACGCGCGGCGCGACCGGGATCGAGGTCGCCGCGATCGAGGTGATGGACCCGGCGGGAGAAATTCTGGAGCATCCGGAAGAACTCGCGGACTCTCCCCGCCGCTTCATCAACCGGGAGCTGTCCTGGCTGGAGTTCAACCGCCGCGTGCTGGAGGAGGCGTCGAACAAGAATCACCCGCTGCTCGAACAACTGCGCTTCCTGTCGATTTCGGCCAATAACCTCGATGAATTCTTCATGGTGCGCGTCGCCGGCCTGCGCGGGCAGATCCGTTCCGGCCTCACGGCGGTGTCGCAGGACGGCCTGACGCCCTCCGAACAACTCGCCAAGATCAACGAACGCGTCGTGCTCCTCACCAATGAGCAACTGCGCCGCTGGCGTGACTTGCGCCGGGAGATCGAGGACGTCGGCATTGCGATCGTCGAGCCGTCGGATGTCTCGAAGGCGGACCGCGAATGGCTGGAGGACCACTTTCTCAGCCGCATCTTCCCGGTGCTGACGCCGCTTGCCGTCGATCCCGCGCATCCGTTCCCCTTCATTCCCAATTTCGGCTTCACGCTGGGGCTCGAGCTCGTGCGCGAGGGGTCGTTGCGCACCATGCACGCTCTGATGCCGATCCCCTCGCAGCTCACGCGCTTCATCCAACTGCCTTCGGGCGGAGGGAGCGAGGGCGCGATCAGGTTCATCAGGCTCGAAACCGTGGTCGGCATTTTCGTCTCGCGCCTGTTCCCGGGCTACCGGGTCAGGAGCCAGGGCGCGTTCCGCGTGCTGCGCGACAGCGAAGTCGAGGTGCAGGAAGAGGCTGAGGATCTCGTGCGCCTGTTCGAATCGGCGCTGAAGAAGAGGCGC
>NZ_JBPFEB010000151.1:0-8677 GCF_051061225.1 Methylocystis sp. | reverse complement strand
ACGATAATGGCCGCAGGCCGCCATTTCATCGAACCGCCAACGCCCCTGATCGAGCGTCGGATAGCTGCACTCGACGCCGGTGGCGAACATGAACCTGTCTACCGGCGGCGCCCGGGCCGTCGCGGCGGGGCGCGCCGGTTTGCCTCGGGCGACTTTGACGTCTGGCGGCGAGCGCCTCTTCGGGCAGGCTGACGCTCATTTTCTGATCCTTGGCGTCGATCAGCGGCGCCGTGGTCTCAACCGCCTGCTGGACGGCGGTTCTCACGTCGGTCGGCTCGCGCCGCAACTCGATTTTGCCGCGGGTGATGCGCGCCACATCGAGAAGATCGTCAACGAGATGAATGAGGTGCGACGTTTGCCTCTCAATCAGGTTGTCAAGACGGCGGATCTCCTCGGGAACATTGGCGCGCTTCAAGACTTGCAGCGCATTGTGGATGGGGGTCAGCGGATTGCGCAGTTCATGCGCGAGGATCGCCAAGAACTCATCCTTGCGGCGATCCGCATCGCGCAGCGCTTGCTGCAGCAATTGGACTCCCGTCGCGTCCGCGGCCTGGCGCGCGTAGATGTCGACGAGACGTAGCTCATGGTCCGAGAATTGGTGCCGCTCGCGAAAATGCACCGAAAGCATAGCGATGAGCTTACCCGAGGTTAAGCAGAGAGGGGCCGCGACCACCGCGCGATAGCCAGCCGCCCGCGCTTCTTCCAGACTTGGGGCTAAGGCAGGCTCGGTTTCGACATCCTCGAACGCGACCCGTTTGCATTTGGCGAGGGCGAGGCCAGAGCTAGATTGAGAGGAAGCGTCGACGACGGCGTAGTGATCGAGAAAACGCGTCTGGAAGCCGCGATGCGCCACGAGCCGCAGCGTTTGGCTGGCCTCGTCAAGAAGCTGGATGCTGCCGAAATCCGCGCCGATCAATTCGATGAGGGCTTCGAGAATCGTGCCCAGCGGCCGTTCGAGGCGGTCGGCCTCGATGACTTTCGTGCTCAGCTCCTGCAGCCGGGTCATGGCGCGGAGCTCCGCAGCCAGGGCCTCCTCGACGAGCTTCAGCTTGGTGATGTCTGCTAAAGTGACAACGACGCCGTCGATCTTGTCGTCGAGCGTCCGATAGGGGCGCACCTGCATGGAGACCCAGCGGCCATCCGTTGTTTCGATGTTTTTATCGACAGGGGCAAGGCTTTTGAGAACGCTGGCGACGTCCTTTTCGAGTCCGTCGTAGACGAGTCGATGGCTGAAGTCCGAAAGGAGCCGGCCGATATCGGCTTTGCCGATGTTGAAAAAATCATGCGCCCGCGGCGTGAAGAATTTAATTCTGAGACCTGGATCCAGGAACAGCGTGCCGATTTCGGTCGACGCCACAAGGTTCTCAAGGTCGTTATGCGCGGTCGATATCACCGCCAGCTTGTTTTTCAGCTCGCTATTGACCGTCTGCAGCTCTTCATTGATCGATTGCAGCTCCTCCTTGCTGGTTTCCAGCTCCTCGGTGGTGGAGCGATATTCTTCGTTGATCGACTGCAGTTCTTCGTTGGAGGCCCGCAAATCCTGGGTCGCCTGCTCATATTCCCGGCGCCCGGCGCTCAGCCGCTCCTGGGCGGCGCTTAATTCCTGGCGCAGCCGCTTGATCTCCGTCTGGCCGACATGCTCCTCGTCTTGCCCCTCGGCGGCGGGCGGGGCCTTGCCGAGGTCCATGAAAAACACCAGGGCCTGACCGCCCACCGTCTCATCGCCGACGCGCGCCGGCGTGACGTGAAGAGCGACCAGATGCGGATCGCCGTTGAACGCGACAGGCATGGGCACGCTCAACGACGATTCGCCTTTTTCCATTGCGCGCTGCAAGGCGAGCTTCAAGTCAACCCTCAGCTCGGGGCGCACCTGCGCCGACAAATCGGCGCTGAAGGGCCCCTCCAGAGGCCGAAAGAAGCGGCCGGCGTTCGGCGAGAGGTGAAGGATCTTAAGAGAGCTGTCTACGAGCACGCTCGGCGGCGCGCTTTCTTCAAGCGCCGCGGCATGCGCGCGGCCGACCCCGGCCGCAGGTTCCTTCTGAACCGGTTGCGGCGGGCGATGCTCTATGTGATCGAAATCAGACGTGAGCTGCGGCAAAACGGGAGCAACCTTGTCTGATGCGCCAAGTGCGACATAGATGCGGGCGTCGCGATCGACCGGCGAGAACAGCGACCTGGCGACGTCCATCGTCTCAGCCGAACCGAGGAACATGTAACCGCTCGGCTTCAGCGCGTAATGGAACAGCGCGCAGAGTTGGTGTCGCAGGTCGCGCTTCAGATAGATCAGCAGGTTGCGGCAGGAGATCAGATCAATCTTGATGAAAGGCGGATCCTTGAGCGCGCTGTGCACAGCAAAAAGCACGAGCTCCCGCAACTCCTTCTTCACCCGATAGAACGACTCGTCTTGAACGAAGAAGCGCTTCAGACGCTCGTCGGATACATCGGCCTCGATCGACTTTGGATAACGCCCTTCGCGCGCGGTCGCCAGCGCGGCTTCATCAATGTCGGTCGCGAAAACTTGAATCTCAGGGTGCGCGCCGCGCCGCCTCTTCGAGGAGCAGAATTCCCAGGCTGTAAGCCTCCTCGCCGGTCGCGCAACCGGCGACCCGAACTCGGATCGAGGCCTCGCCGTCAAGCCTATCAAACAAAGGCTTGATGACGTGCTCGGCGAGAGCGGTGAAAGCCGTCGGGTCGCGGAAGAACGACGTCACCGAGATCAGCAGGTCCGAAAAAAGCTCGTAAACCTCACCCTTGTTGCTCTGGAGGTAGCGATAATAGTCGGCAAGGCTTTCCTGACGGGCGACCTGCATCCGGCGCACAACGCGCCGCGTGATCGTCGCGCTCTTGTAGTTGGAGAAATCGTGACCGGTGCGGCGGCGGACAAAGGCGACAATCTGGCGGATTTGCTGTTCGACGTCCTCTCCCTCTTCTTGAAGAATCGCCCTCTTGCGGCGCGCCACCTCGGCAACGCGCTCGGTCAGCTCCTTGATGGGCGCGACGAAATCGACGAGGCCCGTTGAGATGGCGCTTTCGGGCATCATCGCATATTCGGCTTCGCTGGGTTCCTGGGCGAAGATGACGCCGCCCGCCTCCTTGACCGCGCGGATCCCCAGCGTGCCGTCCGAACCGGACCCGCTCAACAAAACCGCAATGCCGTCGCCTCTCGCGGCGGCGACGGAACGGAAGAACATGTCGATCGGCGAGCGATGTCCTCTCGTTTCAGTGAACGGGCGCGCAGTCAAATCGTCTCCCGCGATTTGGGGGGATGACGTAAACGCAATTAGGTTTAAGCCTCGCTTCCGCTTCGATTTGACCGACCGGCATCTTCGTCTGATCGGCCAGGATCTCGCTCAGGGCGCTGGGATGGTCCGGGGCAAGGTGCACGACCACCACATAAGCCAAGCCGAGGTCCGCTCGGACATTGGCGAAGAAGCTTTTCAAAGCGGCGACGCCGCCGGCGGAAGCGCCGAGTGCGCATACCGGCGTGTGAGAAGCAAGCGGGTTAGGGTGGTCATTTTGGTTGGTCATGGCGTTCGCGCCCGGCCTAATGTGACGTCCAGCTGATAGATAGCTTTTGCCAGACCTTCTGACGAGCGTCGGAGCAAAGGCGCCGCTAGGCCAGGATCGTCTCATGGCGGCGACCAACGCGCTGTATTGGCCCGGCCTTGGACCTGGCCCCAGAGCGCGCGCGGGACCCCCTCTCTGGGCTTGCGAGAGCGACAATTACGGGCCGACGGAGGCCGCCACGAAGAACTCGAGCATCAGAGCGCTATTGCGCCGGAGCGACACTGATCCTGGTCGTCACCGAGTTGGCGATGAAACATTCGCGGTGCGCTTTGTCATGCAGCCAGCTGAGCTCAGCCCGCGTCGGTTCGGTGTCGCCGTTGAACGTAATCTTTGGGCGCAGCTCGACCCGCGTCACGGCAAGCTTGCCGGTGGCGTTCTTCTCGAGAAACCCAATTGCGTTATCTTCGTATCCGTCCACGACGAAGCCTTTGTTCGAGGCGAGGGCGAGGAACGTCAGCATGTGGCAGCTGGACAGGGCCGCAACAAACGCTGATTCTGGGTCGACGCGGCTGGGGTCGCCCAGATAGGCGGGCGCCGCCGAGGCCGGTAGCTCGACGCCGTTCTCGAAGTGCCAGACATGGTCGCGACTGTAATTCTTGTAGCCGAAATCGGCGCCGTCGCGGGCCCATTTCACAGTGGCCGTGTGTTCGGACATGAAGGGTTACTCCTTGCGGGGCGCCAGCCGGAGATGGGCCTCCTGGCTTCGAAGTCAAAGACGGAAAGTTCCGATCCGCGATTTGCGGACCTCCAGACGTGGGAGCCCCCGCGAAGGCGCGCAACGCTCGTTTCGGGCAAGATGCGGGTTCACAGCGCGAACCTTGGGCCGGACAAGTCAGGCTAGGAAAGTAAGGCGAACTCGGGAGCCCGGCTGGAGTCTTTCGAACTCTAGCTCGCCCCCTAATTGCTTTGCCAGCTCCCTCATATAGCCGAGGCCGTGTCCGGACACAGACGCAGGCGGGTCGAAGCCAACGCCGTTATCTTCGACGACCATTTCCCAATGCTTGTTTAGCCTCCGAAACGTTGTCCGCAATATTCCGGAAGGAAAATCACGTAATCCATGCTTCAGAGCGTTCATCGCGGCTTCAGAATAAATGAGACCAACGCACCGCGCCCGGCGATGGTCGAGACGCACGTCATTCTCTACCTGTGTCTCAAAGCTAACTTTGTCGCCGAAGGCCTGTTGTATCGAGCGCGATAAAGCTGGCAATAATTCGGCGACGGAAATGTCTTTTTCATCCCCGCATAGGGCCTCGTTCAATTCGCACACGCTGGCGAGCCGTGTGATGCAGCGCATACAAAGTTCCGGTTGCTGAGCAGTTCGAGCCTGAGCCGATAGAAGCAGTGAGAGGGCTTGCAAAGCATTGCGAACCCGGTGCTGCTGTTCAGCACAGTGATTTGCGTATTCCTGGACTTGTCGCTTCGCGGCATCGAGCTCCAGCTCAAGCTCGGTTACCCGTGAACGCAAATCTTGGACTGGCCACTCTCCCGGCATCGCCTATACCCCTCAAAACGATAGCTAGCAGCAAATAACTCCCAATCAATGACGAACGCTCTGTGGAAGGTTCGCATGGTTCTGGCTATGCTCCGCTTCGGTCCTACGTCACTGAACATCGGTCCCTTTGAACATTGCCTGAACCCGCTCGGCCAATTCATCGAGCGTGAACGGCTTGCGCAAAAGCTCCATATTTTGGGCAAGCTGCAATGTTTCCGCCGCTTTGCCCGCATATCCGGTAATGAGCAGGATCGGCAGATCAGGGCGCGCGACTCGGGCCGCGTCAGCCAATTGAAGCCCATTCAACCCGGGGAGGCCGACGTCACTGATCAGCAGGTCCAGCGGCTCGCCTGACTCTATTACTTTCAAACCTGCCGTCCCGTCGCCGGCTTCGATTGTATTGCAGCCCATTTCAGTGAGGGTGCTGACAATTTGAGAGCGCACCTCCTCCTGATCCTCGACCACTAGGGTTTTTCCTCGATGCGCCGCGCAAGGAGAACTGAAATGCGCCACGGTCGGCTGATCGTGGACGGCTGGGGATGGAGCCGGCGCGCGTCCCGGCAAGTAAATGCGCGCTCTGGTCCCCTCGCCAGGAGCGCTTTCGATCCGCACGTGCCCGCCAGATTGTTTGACGAAGCCGTAAACCTGCGACAAGCCCAAGCCCGTCCCCTGGCCTGTCGGCTTTGTTGTGAAGAACGGTTCGAAAACACGGATGAGCAGGTCGTGGCTGATGCCCACGCCGCTGTCCGTCACCTCGATCTCAACATAATCCCCTGGCTGCATATCGGAATCGGAAGCTTCGGTTGTCAACGTCCGATCGGCCGTGGTGATCCTGAGCACGCCGCCTTGCGGCATAGCGTCCCGCGCGTTGATCGCCAGGTTCAACAAGGCGCTCTCGAGTTGGGAGGGATCGCAGGTCACGCTCCAGCGACTGCAGCCCAAGCGCAGATCCAGATCGATCTCGGGGCCCAACGTGCGGCGCAGCATCTCCTCCATGCCTGCGACAAGCTTGTTGGGGTCGATCTCACGCGGCAACAATGTCTGTCGGCGCGAGAAGGCCAGCATGCGGTTGGTGAGACTGGAAGCGGTGTCCGACGCTTTCCGTATCGCCGCCAGGGGGCGATCTATCGCATTCGCGCGCCCAAGCGCAATCTGGCGCTCGATGACATTAAGGGAACCGACGATCACCTGAAGAACATTGTTGAAGTCGTGGGCGATGCCGCCGGTTAGTTGGCCGAGCGCTTCCATCTTTTGCGCATGGGCCAGCCGCTCCTCGCTTGCAAGCAGCGCGGCATTGGCGCGGCGCAATTGTTCCACCGAAGGAAGGGCGAGAAAATGCGGTAAGGTCCACCATAACGCGACCGCCGTCGCGATCGAGGCGATCGCGGTCGCCGCTTTGACGAGTCCCTGCAGGCCGTAAAGCGGAGTCCAGAGGGTGAATAAATCGAGCCAATGCGTCGTGCCGCAAAGCATGATGAAGGCGGCAAATAGCCATAACAGTGGCCGAAATATCAGATCGCCGCGCCGCTTTCCCACGATGACAAGCGTGAGGGGGATGGAGAAATAAGCCAGCGCGATGATCGTGTCGGAAACCGCATAGAGCCCGATCAGTCCCGGTTCCCACAGTAAACAGTATCCATGTGGCGACAGGCCAGAGGTGTCAAAGAGCCACTCGCTCAGTGCGGACAGCATGGAACCAACTCCCAGGGAGGAATTGCAGAAGCCGTAGTGGGTGACGCCCGCGCTTCGCGCCCCTATGGCAACCCTCAGCTCTGCGCTATATTTTCCTCTTGCGATACAGGGCGTTCACTGCGTCTTAGCTTTCGTCGAAACGCCCTAGCGACGCTGTTTTCTAGCACGGTTGTCGCTGCGGCGACGACTTTTCAAGAGGGCTTTTCCTGCACGAGCGGCGAAAATTTTCTGTCCGAAACTCAAGCCCACCGAGCCCCTGTCGATCATCGCCGGCCTGTGGAAGGCCAAAGTCCGTGGACGAGATAGAAAAATCGAGAGACTGCCAGCAATGCAAAGCTGAATTGCGCTCGGAGGCCCAGGCGCTCAGGCGGCTGAATGACGCCGGTTCGCGTCTTTGGCGGACGACCTGCTTGCGCGCTGGGTTTATCAGGGTTGTCCATCGGAAGGCCTTTCCACCGTTCAATTTAAGCAAGCTTGCGTGAGTTTGGGGGCTCTAAACTTTGGGCGCAGCTGGGCCATTTTATAGGAGTAGATACGGCCCATTCTTTTTGGCGGCTCTATCGGGCTTGGTTGTAAATTTCGTTTCGGCATCTTTTTGGCGGTCGCAGAGCATGAGTGAGGCGCGGTAGGTGAGACGATGCACAATTTTTTTCGGACGCTGGCTCCTGAGCGGTTCGATGCGGACGTCGTCATCCATGCGGACGGCAGCTACGCCTACTCCTACGACGGCGCCCTGATTTTCACGCCGGCATTGATTCAAGCCTGCCACGCCGGCTACCTGGACCCGCAGTTTGAAGCGCGATTGAAAAATGCTGCGACGCAATTATTAAACGAGGGCTTTGCAGAAGCAAGCTATGTCGGCAGGGGCCGTTATCGTGTCATATTGAGGCGCGCAGTTGCAGATGGGCGTGCCTCGTATTTTCCGTCTCGGGAAATGACCATATTCACAATCCGGCCGCGCCACGACGGCGCGATCCTCATCATGGGTTCGCGTCCCGACGCGACGGCTCCGTGCCAGTTGGTCGGAACCGACGCCGAGATCGACGGACGGCTTATCGTGATCCTCGATCCAGGCGTCGAGGTTATCAGCCATAATGCGCAGAGCAAGCTCGCGACGCTTGACGCACACGGCCGCTATCAATGGCGCATCAAATCGCCTGACGCCGACCCGTTCATAATCGTGAAGCCAACGTGACGGCCATATGAGCGGCCGCTCCGGTCCTGTAGCGCTTCTGCTCGATGGGAGTGTCCATGTCGCCCGCTCCTCGACGCGCGACAAATTAAGAATGGGCTTACGCCGAGAAAATAGGGCAGATCAGCCTCTCCGGCGCGCGCGCCCGGCGAGGCCTCTCCGGCGCAGGCCCATGAGAGATCATCCAAGTCGCCACCCGCCAATGGAGACCACCCGCGCGCCACTGGCTTCTTTGACAAGGTGATCGCGCGAACCATCCATTCCGCGAAGCCCTCGACCTGTTCCTGGAAAAGTCATGTTCGCGTCACGGGCAGCGCGAAGCTGAATATGGTTCCTCCACCAGGGCTATCTTCGGCCCACAGCTTTCCGTGATGGTCTTCGATGATCGAATGTGAAATCGACAGACCGACGCCGAGCCCATGCGGCTTGGTTGTCGTAAACGGTTCAAACAGTCTCGACCTGACATCTTCCGCCAGGCCGGGACCCGTGTCGGCGACATCAACACGGATCATGTTTCCCTCAACGGACCGGGTCGACACGATCATCTTGCGCTTCTGGCAGCCGTGCATGGCGTCGATCGCGTTGCGCTTTAGGTTGACGACCACCTGCTCGATCTGCACCTTGTTGATCACGACCAAATCGTCTTTCGCTTCGAAGCGCACCGTCGTATCAACGCCCGCTTCCCTGGCGATGGCGTCGGTGAACTCGCAGGCTGCTCGCACGACGTCGTTGAG
>NZ_JBPFEB010000150.1:0-5673 GCF_051061225.1 Methylocystis sp. | reverse complement strand
CACACCATCGAACAACGCACGGCAAAATGGCTGCTTGCGGCCATGGATCGCACTGGCGAGCAGAGCCTGTCTCTGACTCAGGATCAACTGGCGGAAATGCTGGGGATCGGCCGCAGTTATTTCACCCGGGTGATCAAGTCGATCAGGGCGAAGGGCCTTATCGAAACGAGGCGCGGGAGCGTGCGCGTTCTGGATCGAACGAGGCTGGAGCGCGTATCCTGCGGCTGCAACGACGCCCTGCGGCGCCACTTCCATGTCGCTTTGGGTGGCGCCTATCCGGAAGCAGCTCCGGCAAATTCTCGGGCCGGAAAGAGCCTTGGCGATGAACACGGAGAAAAGCAATGGCAAAGCTAACAGCGGAGCTGGCATCGCTTTGCAGTTGGAGAATTGGAAGCGAGCTACCGGCCTTATTGCCGCCCACAAAACGGCTTTTGAAGGTAACGCACGCCCATCCCAGTCGCGTCCTATAGCCGACCGCGTGCTTGAGCGTGATTCAGGTTCCCCCCTATGCCGAAGACAGCGCCGGCGCCCCGTATCTGAGATCATTCAGACCGCGCTCGACTCATCGCCCGCGGAGGCATGAATCGAAGGTCTTCCAGTCACCGATATATGGGCGCCCTCGGCCTTAACGATTCGATAGAGCGTAGCTGCGTGGGAAGGCGACAGCCGGACGCATCCATGTGACACCGGTCGTCCCAGCGACTGCGTCCGCTGCTGCCATGGATGGCGTAGCTGCCCTTGAAGAAGATCGCATATGCCTATTATTGTTTCGCGACAAATGGATCTATTGGTAGTGAATGGTCGAGAACATGCCAGCCTGCGCATGATAGAGCAGATGGCAGTGAAAAGCCCAGACGCCCGGATTGTCCGCATCGAAGGCGACCGTGACGCGGGCCTTTGGGGGCACGAGTATCGTGTCGCGCATCGCGCCGGACAATCGCCGCCCGTCGATCTCCACTACCTGGAAAACATGCCCGTGCAGATGCATGGGATGAGACATCATTGTGCGGTTCGTCATCGCGAGCTCGACCCGTTCGCCGGGCTTCACCGGGAAAGAAGGCGTCTTCTTATTCCATACCGCGTCGTTGATCGACCAGACATAGCGCGCCATATCGCCCGTAAGTTCGACGGGAATCACGCGATCCGCCTTGCGCTCGATCAACGGCGAAGCGGCGCGCAACGTGGTTTCCAGGGTCAGCTCGAGCGGCGCAGAGGGCTCCTTTGCAAATTCTTCGACCCGCCCGACTGAAGCGCCAGGGAGGGCGAGGATCACAGCAGCGCGGCGCCGCTCGCCCTCGACGATAAAGAAAACCGGGAAGGCCTCGCCGCCGCCTTTCGGCAAATCTAGCAGAATGTCGAGCCGCTGGGCGCAGGCGATGGGGAACCGGCTCCCGCTCAGGGGCACCACGTCATGTCCGTCGACAGCGGCCAAAGTCCCGTCGAGCGAGCCGAGATGGACATGGAAATTGGTCATCGCCGAAGCATTGATGATGCGCAGGCGCAGGCGTCCGCCGCTTTCCACCTTGACGACGTCCGGGTCGTCAAGCGTGCGTCCATTGGCGAGATAGGCGTCATATTTGACGTCATTTAAGTCCGGCGCCGCCGAAGGCATGGGCATAGTGCTCATAGACTTTGAGCCCATTGAGTCTGCACTCATGTTCTTGGCGGGCGGCGTCTTTTCACGTCCTTTGAGGGAAGTAAAGATTTCCTCTGCCGGCGTGAAGCTGAAATCGTTCAGGCGGATGACGATGTCTTGCCGATCATCGCCGCCCTCCTGCGGGAGGATGATCAGCGGAGTGTCCATCAGCGACTGTTCCTGCAAGCCATAATGAGAATGTATCCAGTAGGTGCCTCCAAACGTCAGGGGGAAATCATAGTCGGCGCTGCCACCGGGCGGAATGGGAGGCGCGGAGATGAAGGGCACGCCATCCTGACGCCAGGGTGGCGTCATTCCATGCCAATGAACGAGGCTAGGCCCCTCGAGCTCGTTCTCAACGCGCACGCGAAATCGGTCGCCGACCCGCATTCTGAGCCCTTGGACGCCGCCGTCTCGCTCAATCCCAAGGAGTGAGGCGGGTTTTCTGTTCACTTCGATCGTGCGGCGCCGTAGCTTGAGGATCGTTGGCGGCGCTTCCTCCGCCAGGGACACTCGCGGCGCTGCGACCGCGAACGCCGTCGCGTTGATCAGAAGACTTCTTCGGGTCGGCATCTCGGTGCCTCCAGCTTTGCCACGTCGGTCGGGAGCCATCTTGGGTTGAGAATACGCGATTCCTTATCGGACAGACATTAAGCGTAAGAAAATCGGCTATAACATTCTCATGTTTGAGGGTCTCTCATGTCGCTTCAGCCGCAAAACTGGGGGGGCGTCGCCCTTCGCCGGCCGTTTGAATTCTTTAAGCAATGCATTTCCACCAAGGCCATGATTTTTAATTGCGAAACTCTCCAGCATCGGCCCACAATGTTGGCCTCCTGCTACCGGAAGGAGCTTCGTCGTCACGGTGAACGGGCTTGTCGAGAGATCGAGCGAATTTCTACACGCGCGTAAAGGTTATCAAGCGAAACAAGTCCTCTTCGACCGCGATTATGTCGACATCGTGCGATGGGATATTGGCGGGGGGCACGTGGATCGACTATTCCAAGTTCCACCTCACGCGAGAGGTTGGGAGCGCGTCCTCGGTCGACCGCTGAATTTCAGTGGGCGACGCCCCGCCACCAATCAGCGGACGGGGCGTTCATCCTCAGTCGCCGCTTTCCTAATGACCTCGCGGAGCCTACCTCAGTTGCCGAAGGCCGAGTTATCGACACGGCTAGCGGTTGGTTCGAGATCCTCCCTCCAGAGCCCCTTGTTGTCCCCTTGGAATAGAGCTGGAACTCCTTCGAGGCGGAAAACATCCGAGCAGCAGACGCGGCCAATGAAGACAATGGCGTCGTCGACGCATATTGTGCCGCCGCGGCGCCAAGGCTCTCCTTCAGAAAGTCGGCGAAGGCTTTTCATCATTTCCGGTATCTTAGGCGTTGCACGGCTCCGACGGCGGCGAGCCAGTTTATGTCCGGCTATTCGCGCACGGCGTGCTCCAGGCAATGCGCGCGCCGCCTGAACGCACGATCTTCGTCGCCGGCGTCCAGTGCGCCCCAACCGCAGTGGATTGCCCTTCTCGAGCTTTACCATGGCGGGATTACTTCCGCGACCACGGCGGCCATGCCCTCGTCGTCATCGACGATCTAACCAAACACCCGGCCACTCATCGGGAACGCGCCTTGCTGGCACGGAAGCCGCCGGGGCGCGAGGCCTATCCTCGACTCACGCCTCTTCGCCGCAAACCAGCGCCAGGCTGTCGATGTCGGCGCGCAAGAAAGACGATGGATTGCGTGCGATCCCCAAGCTTCTCAGTAAACCGGGCAACTGACGCGTGTGATTCCACCGCTGGTCAATAAGGATGGCTTGCGAATTGGTAGTCAAGTTCGAATCGGCTACTGACGACTGCGAGAATTCCAGCGTCGTTTATTACGAGCCCCACCTCACGATTGAAGGTCGAGGAGTCAGGCGAGAAGCTGATGGAGCCAATATACAAACGTGATTGATCAACAACCATGCTGCGTGCGTGCATGTAGGGCGACTGAAAGCTTTCAGTGGGCCCGGTGACATGCACCGATATCCCTGCGGCTTTTAATTTCATCAGTGAGGCGGTTTGCATGTCCGCAATTTTCGGCGTGGCGCCGTTCACGGCGACGGGAGAGATGAGCCGGACCCGGACGCCCCGGAGGGTGGCAGCGACCAGCTCGCTTTCAAGCGCCGCGTTGCCAAGCAATTCGCTCGTAACGTCAAGGCTCCTCTGCGCGCTCTGGATAAGGCTCGTCAGTTGCGCGCCGGCGTTCACGGGGCCGATGGCGAGGCGTGGATCGTAGATGCGTGGCGTGGGATTGAAAGGCGGGCTGATGAGGTCGGGCGTAGACGAGAAGCGCCAGTCGTTCTCAAACAATTCCGAGAGCGCCCGGATCAGCGCGGCGTCGCCGGTCAAATACTCATAATCCCTGTATTGCTGAAATGTCGTCGTATCGAGGCAGGCCGAACCGATGAGTGCCTTGCGGTCGTCGATCAGAATGACTTTCGGGAAGCTCCTGGGAAAGATCGGATTGCTCAGGTGGAAAACGCCGCCTGCAGCGGTCAGATAGGTTGCGAGATTCGCCTGCTCGGCTTGCAGCGCCTGATATTTGCCATTGTCCACGACGGCGCGGACGCGGACACCCCGCAGAAGCGCCTGTTTTAGGCCCGCGAGGATCTCGGGATCCTCAAGAACGCAGATTTCAATGCGGATCTCACGCCGCGCCTCCGCGAAGGCCTTTAGAAAGATTGAGCGGCCGGCCTGTGGCAGCACTGCGATCTCCGACGCGGCGGAGGCTCCGCCACCTAGCGCGCCGAGTGAAAAGATCGCAACGATCCCCGCGACCGAAAAACCTCGCGCGACAAACGTCGCCAGCCCCATTCCAATGCCCCTCCAGAAGGGCGTGCGAATTCTTGCGAAATCCGCCTGCCCGCTTGACCGATATCGTGGCAGGAAATGTTTCACGCGGCAACCGGACAGAAATTCCCCACACCGTTTTCTCCAAACCCATGAGATATTGCTATGGCTAGCCACTACGTTTCGAGGCGGGGTTCTGAAACCCGGCCTGTGGGACAACGCATGCGGGGCCGCGGTCTTTCACGAAACTCAAAATGCTGGGCGCTCGCAGCCATCGCCTATCGGCAGCCGATCACCCGCGCCGAGCTTTCCCGCCTGGCCGGTCACGACATCAGCCGCGACATCCTCGGCCGTTTGAAGAGCGCCGGCATCATTGCGCCCGGGCCCCACGCCCCTCAGCCTGGCGCGCCGATCGCCTGGGTGACGACCGCCCGCTTCCTCGAAGTGTTCGCGCTCGGCAGCCTGCGCGATCTGCCCGAGCTCGAGAGCTCGACGGCGCTGGAGAAAGAGACGCCGACGACGGCGTCGAAGCTGCGCTCGACGACCTGCTTGGGCTGGAGGATGAGGAGGGCGCGGAGGCGGAAGGCAGCGCGTTCGACACGGTGGAGGTCGAGGGCTCTAAGGAAATCCACTCGCCGAGTTTGGCTGACGCGGCCGGGGACGAGATGCGTCCTGCTCATCGTGCTCGCGGACCAACACTGAGCGGTCCAACCCGGGCTAATCGGTCTGGGTTAGGGCGGCTACCAACCCCCTTGGCGCAGGTCTTGGAAAATCATGTTCGCGGCAGTGGCAGCGCGAAGCTGAATATGGTTCCTCCACCAGGGTTATCTTCGGCCCACAGCTTTCCGTGATGGTCTTCGATGATCGAACGTGAAATCGACAGACCAACACCTAGCCCGTGCGGCTTAGTCGTCGTAAAGGGTTGGAACAGTCTCGACCTGACATCTTCCGCCAGGCCGGGACCCGTGTCGGCGACATCGACACGGATCATGTCTCCTTCAACAGACTGGGTCGACACGATCATCTCGCGCTTCTGGCAGCCGTGCATGGCGTCGATCGCATTGCGTTTCAAGTTGACGACCACCTGCTCGATCTGCACCTTGTTGATCACGACCAAATCGTCTTTCGCTTCGAAGCGCACCGTCGTATCAACGCCCGCTTCCCTGGCGATGGCGTCGGTGAACTCGCAGGCTGCTCGCACGACGTCGTTGAG
>NZ_JBPFEB010000149.1:0-52296 GCF_051061225.1 Methylocystis sp. | reverse complement strand
TCCCTGCCGCCAAGGGGAGAAGCATCGGTGAGTCGGCGCGCCGACCGGGCTTCCAGGGCATGCCCTGGAAGCCCGGTCGTCACGAAAACTGGGGAATTTTCAAATGCCATAACTGGGGAGATTTAATCCGCCACTGACAGAGCGCGTACGCAACGCCCGCGACGGCCTGAACACGAGGTTCTGACGATGCCGACGCTCCTTCCCATCTTTTCCGGCCTCTGGTCGTTGGCGACGTCGACCCTCGGCATGATACTGATTGCGGCGGTCGTCGGCTTCTCCTCCGGCCATCACCGGGCGAGCGTCGCTTGCACCAAGAGGGAAGCCGAGGCGCGCGCGGCGGCGGTCGTCGCCCAGCAGGCCGAGGCGTCCCGTCAGGCCAAGGCCGCCGACGCCATCGCCGCCACCGACCGCGCGCGCCTCGCGGCCGGCGCCAAAGCCGACGCCGCCATGGCGGCGGAGATCGACCGCCTGCAATCCGAACTCGCCAAAAAGGAAGCCGACCATGTTCCTGCCCCAGCCGGGACGAAGACCGCTGTCGTGGATCGCTGCGACATCGACGCTGATTTCGCTGGGCGGGTGCGCCAGCACGACGCCGCTGGAGCCCGTTAGGCCCCATCTGCCCCCGCTGGCTGCGTCCTGCGCGCGAGCGGCCCTTCCTGCCCCGCAGATCGGCATGGACGCCCGGGTCTTCGCGCTGAAGAACCGATCCACGGCGATTAAAGCCAACCGGGCGGTCCTCGCCTGCCAGCAATTCTATTCCGACGTGCAACGGGAATTCAGCGCGGCGGAATAGCGACCCCGCGCCGGGGCGGATCCCCGGAAACCCAATGGAGGCGACAAATGGCTTGGTGGAATGTCTTCCGTCGTCTCTCCAGGCTCGAGCACAGAGAGGAAACGATCATGGCGCAAATTGACGATCTCAGGGCGGCGCAGGCACGCCTGATTGAAGCCAATAGGCGGTTGATCGCCAAGGTGGGCGAGTTGCAGGCAGAGCATATTGGACCAGCGGAATTGGAAAGTCTGATCAATGACGCGAACCGCGCCGCCGATAATGCCGAGGCGGCAGCGCCGCCCCCGGTGGCTGCGCCTTAAGTGAGCCCCGGTTGATCCTGAAAACGAAGAGGCGCGCTCGAAGTGCGCCTTTTGCCAATAAAGTCGGAGCCCGCGAAGGATGAGCGAGAACGATCTGACGAGGGAATGCGTCAAGGAAATCGTCGAGGGCGCATTGCGCGAATTCGCCATCCAAACCTTGCCAACAGCAATAAAGGAGGCGATGGCCGACAAGATTGAGGTGACATTCGGACTGGATTGCAAACGCGCTGAGGAGCGGGAAGCTATTCGCGCGGATATGAGCTTCCTTCGGACGCTGCGGGAGAAAGCAGCAAAGGGAGGGGAGAAAGTCTTCCTAGTCGCTGTTGGCTTCCTCGGAACCGGATTCCTCTATTGGACCATCTCCAAGATTTGGCCTGATGGGCAGAAATTTTTCCACTAAGGCGGACGCGCATCGGGATCCCGACGCTCGGAACCTGACGGGGGCTTGTTCAATGGGCACCCTGAAAAGTAGGCGAGAACCGCAGCGATACCCTTGTATTAAATTTCATCCAAACCCGTCCGGATGCGAGCACTCCGCGGCGTTCGAGGCGGACATGCACTCACAGTGCTGCGCCCATGCGTCCAAAAGCTCTCGCCGTCTTTGGAGAGCATTGTCGGGCTGGATGATTTGCTTTGTCTTATCGCCGACCCCCTGCGCCAAAACCGCATCTACATCCGCGCAGGCGAACCCGATCTCGTCCACCGCCCAGTCACGGAACGCGGAGCGAAAACCGAGGACCGTGGCGCCTTCAAACTCCAAACGACGCAGCAGCATATCCATTGCTGTGCTCGAGAGGGAGCGGCCGGAGCGATGCCCCGGAAACACATATTCGCAAGCCCGCGTCTCGGACAGCCGGTCAAGAATTTCTGCCGCTCGACGCGAAAGGGGTACGCGATGCTCTCGCCGTGCTCGCATGCGTTCTGCCGGGATTACCCACAGCTTCGCGGGTGTGTCGATTTCATCCCACCGCGCCCCGAGCGCCTCAGCCGAGCGCACTGCAGTCAGGATTGTGAACTCGAGCGCCAAGGCCGCGACCGCCTCTCTCTCTCTTAGCTGGGCGATGAAGGCTGGAATATCGCGGTATGACATACCGGCGCACTGCCCACGCGGCTGTAGGAGGCGTGCAGGCAAGAGCTTGTCGAGGTGGCCGCGCCAACGGGCAGGGTTATCCACATTCCTTGGAAAATCGCCCCGCACTCGCGCTGCCTCCAGCACGGCTTCAATCCGGCGGCGAAGCGTAGCCGCCGTAACCGGAGCCTCGTACCACAGTGGGGTGAGAACCGCTAGCAATGCAGCCGTATCTATCTCGTCAACCGGCTTGGAGCGGAGCGGCGCAGCTAATTTGATAAGCGATGTAACCCACTGCGTGCGGTTTTTCTTTATTTGCCATCCTTGGCTGCGAAAAAAGTCATCGACACAATCCCCAAAAGTCAGCCTGCGGTTCTTCTGCGGCTCTGCGCAGCGCGCCGCTGCCGGCGTCTCGTTCACTGGGCTCTTATCTGCGTTGACTGTCCGCAGCGCTTTCTTAGTCATGTTGCACGCTGTGGCAAGAGTTTAGCTTTTCGCCCATTTCGAAGACCTTGGACCGCGATTCGTTCGCCAGTTCAAAACTTAGCCAAGGCATTAGAGTTCGTCGGCCACATCTCGTCCTCCCTTGCCGGCACGGCCCAGCGTCTTCCAAAGCAAATCGCGCGCTCGCCAGCGCGGTACAAGGTTTTCCAGGCATCTCTCTTACGCATCGACATATCGTTCGCTTGCATCGGCCCTTGACAGAACTCAGGCCTTGGGTAAGTAAGATTAGCTACGTGGAAATACCTAGGCAAACGGAAGGAATACAAGAAACAGTAAGTAACGCAGAGTGTTACTGTTCGTTACGCTTAGCCTAATACTTCCATCCTGCCGCCTAATTCGATGGCCGAAGTCGGGCGCAGAGACTCCGCTCCGTCTCAGCGGAAGCAAAGGGGACCGCATCAGTGCGCTTCACAACTCAGGCTGCGCGCAGCTCTGAGAACGACGGCGTGCGGGCGCAGTTCTCATTTTCAATGTCGAGAAAGGAATCCATGAGTATGAGCGGTCATATACGTGAAGAATCGACGGACCCCCTACGTAGACGTCGCTTTTTGGCCATCGCAGGGCGCAACGCATTAGCGATTGGCGTTGTCGGAGCCTCTGCCGCGCTAGCGCGGGTCGATAAGGCCTTTGCAGATCATGGCGATAATGGAGAGGCTAACGGCTGCGATAACGGATTCGCCTTTGGCAACAAGCATTGCTCATCCGGCGGCGGCGTCACGCCCAACAGCCCCGGAAACTGCTTTCTGAAAGGCACGCGGATCCTCACGGTCGACGGCGAGCGGAACGTCGAAGACCTTTCGATCGGCGATCTGCTGCCGACCGAATTCGGCGGCGTTCAGCCGATCCAGTGGATCGGACATCATCGCTATCGGCGCAGCAATCCCGAGAAGCCGTGGGTCGAGGACGTGCGGCCCGTCCGCATCCGCCGCGGCGCCATCGCGGCTGGCGTCCCGCATCGCGATCTCTGGGTGACCGGCGGGCATGCGCTGCTTTTCGATGGCATGCTGGTCCGGGCAAGACAGCTCGTGAACGGAAAGACCATCGTCTCCGATGCGGCGGAGGGAGTCGACGAGCTCGAATATTTCCATATCAAGCTCGAAACGCACGACGTGATCTTCGCTGAGGGCGTCGCCTGCGAAAGCCTTCTCGACGTCAGCGAGACCTTCAACAATTTCGCCGATTATCTGCGTCTCTACGGCGCGCCCGAGGCCAATCCTCAGACGTGCGCGCCCGTTCTGTACAACGGCGCGCGCGCCGAGATGCGTGAGCGTCTGCGTGTTCTGGTGGCTCCATGGCGGGGGCCTTGCCGCCTCGACGTTATCCGGGATCGGCTCGCGGCGCGTGCCTTAGCGATTGACTGCGGTCTGGCTGAGGTTTCGCAACTTAGCTAATCACGTCGTCATAGTGGAAGCGGCGCCGTATCGGCACAACGGGGACGCGCGCCCAATTAGCCCTGCTCGCCGCCAAGCATCTAAGCTTGGCGGCGAGGTTTCAAGCCGGCCTTCTACCGGCAGCGGACACGAGTAATCGTATGCTCGCTAGACAGCCGCGATGCGTTCAAATCCAAAATGTCTCCCGATTTCACGAAGAGTTTTGGAACAAGGCAACCCGTGTGCTTTCTGTAGCGACTATCCCCCGCCTCCCTCACTGTCCGATGAACTTGAACGGCTCCGCCGGCGCGAATTTGTCGGAGGCCTCGCCGAAAATCGTCGGATGCCCCTTCAGATCCAGCTTCGCCGGCTTGCCGCCCGTCGCCGTCAGCACCTTGTCCAGGTCGACCCAGAAGATCGACGGGCTGTAGGACGACTCGAAGAAATACCGCTTCGCGTTGGCGTCTGAGACCGTGCGCCAGATGGTCGAGGCAATGTTGGGTTCCTTGGGGTCGGCGAGGCCGAGCGGGACGGAAAGCGCGCGCACCAGCGAGAAGACCTCCGCCGTCGCGAGCACTGGGTCCCCCTTCACCTTGGGGGCCGCGTCGAGGTTCCAGCTCATGCGGGCAAAACGGTCCGAGGCGCGCGCCGTGCCCGGCAGGAACTCCAATCCGCCGACGGTCTTCCAATAGGCGTTGATGGCGAGCTGCTGGGCATAGGGCGGTGAATTGGTCATCACCCTATATTGCGGCCCGTGATGGATGACGAGCTTGCCGCCGATATATTCGAAGATCGCGCTGTCGCCGGAAGCGTCGGCGAGCGAGAGGTGGCCTGCCGCCTTGTGGCCGCCCGGCAGGTCGGGCGCGACGAGAACGAAGGGCTCCTTCTCCAGCGCCTTCACCGCCTCGGCGACCGTGGCGAAATGGTCGAGCACATATTGCGCCCAGGCGCCTATCGAGAGCTTTGGTTTTTTCGAGACCGTCGCGTCGCCGTAATCCGCCTCGACCAGGTAGAGCACATTGGCGACGAGCCCGGCGTCATTAATCCCGTCGACCGACGCGAGATTGTAGAAGGAGCTGATCACCGAGCCGTGCTTGGCGGCCCATTTCAGCGGGGCGTCAGCGACGCCGCCGTCGCGACTCATGCCGCGCGGAAAGGCCCAGAGATCAGTGTGGGGATCCACCATCCAGTCCATCGTGCGGCCGACGATGTAGGACGGGTCGCCCGTCTCGTAGAGGATCCGCGTGCAGGCTTCCGCAGGCGCCCCCGCGAAGGCGAGGGAGGCCCCCAGAAGTAGGTTCAAAACAAGTTTTCTCATATTTCTTTTCTCCATAAGGCGCGCCGCCGCCTCGGAGGGTTGGCGGCCGCCAAGTTTTACAACCGCACTTATGTTGAGGCCAAGACGACGGCGCAGCGCCGTACCATCGACGAGCCGCCCAAGCAGCCGCGATCACGTTCCAAATCCAGCCCGTGATCCTTGGAGTTCGGGGGTGTTTTTCGGGCCAATTCCGACTGTAGAGAACTGACTTCAAAGGATAATTCACGGCCTGTCACGCCGGAGGTCGCGGGTTCGAGCCCCGTCTCTCTCGCCATAAAATCAGCCTCTTCTTGCAGAAAAAATCCTCAAATCGTAGGGCGCTGACTGAAAGGTCATCCGCGGCCTGGCGAACGAGGCGCTTGCCGCCCTGGCTGGGGAGCCGGCCGTCCATCCCGCCTGAGAAGCTTTTGCGAGCCATGCTGCTGCAAGCCTTCCACTCGATCCGTGCGGAGCGCCAACTCATGGAGGCCGCAATCGCTCCTGCATTCGAGGGTCCGCGATGACTGCGCAGACCCTCATCGGCACGGCGCAAACAGCCGGCCGCCGCCATCCTCTGCCGCCTTCGGGAGATCGCCTCGACCCCCTGTTCGAATTTCGCGGATTTGCGCGCGGTTGCCCGTATCCGGTTGACGCCCCCATCGGCTCCTGGGTTTAACCCCCACCGGGTCGCGGAGGCTTATGGGCAACCTATTTGCGGCGAGGGTTCGCCGATGACCGATAGTCCCACCCGCCTACGCCGCCTCGCCGACGGCAGGCGCGCAAGGACGCGCGGGGCTGGCGTGATCCACAGCGGGCCGATCCATCAGCTACAACGGCTCAGCAGCGCAGTCCGATGCGAACGCCTTTGGCGCGATCGAGTCCACAATCTACCTTGGCGGCAACAACGGGTCGAACATGCCGGCAGGGTGGTGTCAAATTCTTTCGATCTACGACAAGCGGCTTTCGGATTCGTCCCTACAGGCGAAATCAGTCGTCAATACAGGTCCATGACATGCAAGACATCATCTTCTCAGCCCCAAGCGCAGATTTCCTTGCTTCTGAGGCCCGGCGTCTGGGCTTTGTGGATAGCACCGGCGCCATGGTCGTCACCGGCTCATTTGAGAACGGAAGTGGCAGCTGGTTTCTCAACATCATTGGCGCCGACAATCTCCCCGCATTTAATGCGGAGATCACCCAATAGGTGTTCTCCGATGAACTTGGCGGATGGACTTCTGACGGTGTTACGCTGGCGCCGGCGTGGGTCGGTGACATCGGCATGATCGCCTAGCCAAAATGTTGAAGGCGGGGCGTGGCGCTGGCCATGGCGCAGGCGCCGGCCCTGGTCGCCGATGCGCAGCGGAGGCAGTCGTGACGCGCTACGCGGCACACCAACGAGGGGCAGGACGGATCGCGGTGCTGACCTAACGAGCCGCCCCTACAGGCCGCAAGATGACACATCATCCTCCGACTGCATTTCCCAACCGGCTGAACAAAGCGATATTCGTTGAAAGCAGCGGCGGGCGGGACATGGATTCTGGCGAGTGGGAGATTTTTGCTGAATTGTCACACGTATTTCCCACAGGTTGCTGGGCAGACAGGATGGCGCCAATTTTCGGTGCGCGCCGAAGCTTCCAGCCTCCGATGCGTCGCCTGGATTTCAGCACAGGCGTGCTGGCGGCCCTTTTTGGAGCCTCGGGCCGCCAGCGCTCTGAGAGTCTCGGAGGGGAAAAAGGAATGCGGCGCTCGTCGATCAAGAGCGGCGCGCTATCTGGCAGGAATGCGAAAACCGAGGCAAACCCCAGAAGAAGCCGAGGCCAAGCGTGCGTATCTGACGCGCGGCCAGCGGATCCGGGCCGGAACCGTTCAAGGCCTCTTCGAGACTGGAAGCAAGAAAGTGCGCCCCGACATCAGAGAGCTGATTGACGTGGCGGTCGAGAAGAAGCGATTGAGCTAAAGGCAGGCTCAAGACCGCCTAACCTTGCTTCCGTGAACCTTATTTTTGCCTCGTGCGGCCGAAGACCCGGTTTGCGCTAAAACGGCCTGCGGCCGCGGCGCGAGGATGATGGGCCAGCATCCTTGCCCAACAGGTCCAGCGCATCCTCGGCGATTTCACACGGCTCGTCCTGCCCGTTGCGATCTCCGGCGACGGCTACTATGGCCTGCCTCAGCACGGCTTCGTCTATCTGCATGCCGCGATCCCCGGCCAGGCGGGTTGCGACACGGAATGACTCCTCGATCAAATCCTGGTTCATTGCCCGTCCCCCTCGCTTAGGTCGGGCGCTGGTC
Organism: Methylocystis sp.; assembly: GCF_051061225.1. Lineage (GTDB taxonomy): Bacteria > Pseudomonadota > Alphaproteobacteria > Rhizobiales > Beijerinckiaceae > Methylocystis. Next base: position 44,678 of record NZ_JBPFEB010000149.1, on the reverse strand, counting down.
CCGCGGGCTTCGCCTTCCTCAACCTCACCTCGGGCCCCTCGCCGTTTCCGAGAAGGAACTCAAAGTCCGCCACTTCGCGCGCCCGCTCATAATTTGCAGCGATACGCATGAGGATCGCGGCGGCGAGTAAACCGTCCTCGCCGAGATGCATGCCTGCAAGGCGCTCGCCCGTCTCCTTGAGCTTCGTGCGGAAAAGCAGCCAATAGACGTGCCCGGTTTTCATGCCGGTGGCGGCGCCGATCTCCGCCGCCGAGTGGCCTGCCCCAGCGAGATAGGCCGCTTTGGCGAGGCGCATGGACGCGTAGGGGATAGGCTTTTGTGATTTTGCCATGGCGCACCTCCGCCCCCACCATAGCGGCGCCCTTGTAATGCACAAGTTGCGGGCGTAAATTGCTCCCAGCATATCCCGATGCCGACGAAACGCCCGGACCTCGGATGGACAGGCCGGGCGTTTTTCTGCTGATTATCGGTTCAATGCGCCGGAGCCCGCGTTTTTACCGCCATTGAACGCAACGGCGATGGCCGAACCCGTGTCTAAAATTCCACCGGCGGGTCCATTTCATGCATCGAGCCCCCGCGGGGACGCCGTGCGAAATCTGCTGGATCGGCGGCGACATAGAAGCGCCGCCGTCACCGAGATCGGCCGCGCTGGAAAGGACTGCGGAATTCGACGGCATCGCCGCGAGAAGAATGGCGACTGCGCCGAACATGGGCGCCTTGATATTAAAACGCATCGATGTTCTCCCTTGAAATGCTCGCCTTCGTCGAGGCAGGCCTTAAGGCATTTAGGGCGCTTCGGCCAAGCTGGGAGGACCGGGAGGAAAGTGGCGCAGATCAGGAGAAACCTCTCCCGCAATCGACATATCGGCGGCGTTTTTTCGATCTGGAAAAGAAAAAGCCCGGTTGGGCCACCGGGCTAGAACGGGAAATCCCTGGGAATAGGTTACCCGAGGGAATACCTAAGGAGCCGCCCGGGATCGGCAAGGCCAGGCGGCGGATGCATCTGCGGGAAGATCTTCATCCAGGTCCCTTCAGCCGCCGTGTGGCTCTTGGATAGCAAAAGCTCGGTGTGTGGAAAACGCCCAGACGAGCAAATCCCGGCTCGCTTCATGTGCTTCAAGCCAAGTTAGGTGGTTGTCATCGCCCTGATCTTGGTCGAGGCGCCACCTCGAAATGCACATGTCCGCCAGCCTCTCGTCTGAGAAGTTAGCGAAAGCCTCCATCCTTGGGACGCAAACAGTCGAGCTGCATGCCGTCAACCAACGCTCGGCAATGTCCAAGCACCGTATGCATGCCATCGGGGATGTGTCGGGTTCCGGGGCACAGGTGGCCATTGGTCCCTCCCTTAAGGGCCGCGGACGATCGCGACGGGAGATGATGCCCTTTCTAGCACACTTCCATGTCGCATCCATGTCGCACGGAATCGCCGTCCGGCCCCCTGAAAGCTCCGCAAATGGGTCCGCGATTTTTCGTAGATTTTTTCGAATTGCTTGATTTTACTGGTGCCGCAAGAGGGATTCGAACCCCCGACCCCATCATTACGAACTAAGCCAAACCCTGACCGTTTCATCGCGAGACGTGGCGGGAGAGCATCGTGAGAGCGAATCCGGTTACGTTACGTTTATTTAGGGACGCGGTCAGGTTCGGTTTTTATAGCTTGAACTTCAGCTGACGCCGCATCGAAGTCTAGCATTTCGCAGATGAGGTGCAGTCTTTATCTTAGCAATTACAGCTTCACTCGCCGTCCCTCTAACCGAGTCAGCGAGTGCTCAGCCCTCAGCTAAGAGTCGGTCATCTGCCAAGCCCCTGATAAAGGAAACCGGCGGAGCGGGGAACGGTTAAGCCTCAGGGACCTTCATCAAAGAAGCCGGTGACGGCCGTCGCTGGAATAGAGGTTATTCCGGAGGGACTTTGGTGCGACGGCGGGAACCAATGTCGTGGTTCCATTTGGAACTTCTGGGAAGTCGGGGAAGTGAGAGAGATTGATGGGCCGACGAATAATAGTAACAGTGCGCTCGTTAGTGGCATTGAATGCAAGCGGTCTTGGCAGAGTCACCAGACAACAGGTCTATCGGGCTAATAATGACCGATTGAGCCCGCGCTGCATTCATATGCCACCGTAGCCTCACTGGCAGCCGTTGCACCGCCAGAAATCCTCCTCAGAATCGAGGCGCCAGGCGCAGAAGATGCAATCGCGCTGTTCCTTTGTAGGAAACTTCAGCGCCCCGCTGCTTGAATGGAATTACCTCGATTGCTGATCATTTCATCTGCGGGGGTTTTGGCGACTGAAAACACCTTTATTTACCTGCTCTCTTTATAAGAAAAAAGCCAACCGGATCGGATCGAATGGGAACACCGGCTAGGTCGAAATCTGGCTTCGCATCAGGCCCTCGAACAGCTCGCACTGTCCCCTTCACACACAAGACCCTAGCTGCGCCGGCGCTGATCGGAAGCTCCGGAAAAACCCAGCCGACGAGTTCGTAAACTACTCCCTTCGTGGCTCCCTCGCTACTGCACGCCGTCGCTTCGAACGTAAGGAGACTATCTCCCTTTCGAGCAGAACCTCTAGCGGAGACGGGCAGCTCAACTCCTGGACGAAATACGACGCGTCCATCTAAGCTGTACCCATCCGTCGCCTTGAATGCTTGACCGCAGAAGAACTCGCCTGTGGCCCAATCTTTCGCGGTAACTGTCGCTTCTGTTGACGCCGGACCTTCATCCGGCTGGGGAAGGATCAAGAAACTTTGATAGGCCCAGTCCTGAAACTCAAATAGGGGGAACCACGCTGTCTCATCGGTCATGACTGTTTTCCCTTTTCTCTATCAGTTCCTGATCGCTTAAAAAGGTCCGAGACATCGAGCTGGTTGCGAGGAAAGTTACGCCCCAGGTGTCCTAGATCGTTATGCGGCGGCGCGTTCCGCCATCTCTCGAGACGAGAGGTCCGTTATCTTGTTTAAGAGGACAAGTAGTGATGGTCACTATGCTCCCTTCCGAAACGGCTGTTCCGACCGGAGGAGATACGCTCAGCACTTTGAAATCTCCTGGGGTAACTGCTGCTTGAACTTGCTGCGAGTGCAAACCGTTGTTTGCCGCTAAGCTAGTACACTCGAGAAAACTTTTGCAATTTCCAAAATCCGGCACCAAGACTATTTTTGCCCCTCTGGGCGCGGGCATTGGGTCCGGCATGACCAGTTTGGGAAAGGCCTCTCCCCTCGCCTTTGCAAATTCAGCTGGCATCTTAGCCTCTTCAGGCGAGTTCATAGCCGCACCGGCGCAATCCGCGATCAACTGAAAATCCTCTTCGGCATCCCGCGTAGCTTTAATGATGCTTCCGGTATCTGGTCCCTTGGTGAAGTCAAACTTCGAAGAATTTTGTCTAATAAAATCCAGCAGATTAATCTGATCGAGAAGGACACTGCGTCGTTTCGCGCAAAAAACGATGATGTCCTGCGCCGTTTGTAGTTGGGCAGCATTGGGCGGAAGAGGGCCGCGGGCAACCTGGATTGGCGCAAGGGTAACGAAATAAGGAATCGCTACTGTATCCGGTGATGTGCGAAAGCTCTCTAGAAAACGATTGGCGTTATCCAAAAGCTCAAGCGGATTTGTAAGATCCTCTATCCTGAGATCAACCGGTCCTCCCTCGTGATACATCTGAACGAAAACTTCACTCCTGTATTTCTTTTGGATGCTTTCTAGCTTTGTCTTAGCTGAGGCTGAAAATAGCCCATAGGAACCTTCTAATTCTCCTGAAATGTCCTGCGATTCATCCGATGAACCGGTGTCAATACGCAAGACTCCGACGAACAAACCGCCGCGCCCGATGCCTCGGACAAACATATTTCCGTACCGAGATGCGAACAGATCTGACCGATTGACGATTTCCGCCGCAGGTGATGTCAAAACCGGGTCGTCGATTTGTAGGAAAGCAAGCTCCACGTTGACCGTAATGCACATGAAAAGGGAGTTAGTCTGAACCTTGGACTTCTTCGCGAAATTGAACCTTGCTGACACTCCTGCACCAAAAGCAGCGCATCCATAACTAGCGTCAACGTCGATACCTAAGGCTGTTTCTAGCTCGCCTGTAGAGTGGACACGCTGAATCTCGATATTCACTTTGGCGCCAGGGCTATCGCGCACGGGTGTGACAGCCCCTTCCACTGATAAGCCCATCGGGCTACCAGAAGAAAGGTCAGCTCCTATACCAAAGTCGTAACCGCGAAGATATGGGACTGTCACTTGTCTGATAGCCATTTTGGACCTCGCAAAAATGATTAGCACCTCTAGAAAAGTTCGCGGCGGCTGCGGCAACAACAAGTTCACCGGAACTGCTTCCAAGTCTCGCAATTACTAGTCTGAGGTACTTTGCACCTTAAAAGCAATATCATATCGGGCGCGACCCACCATGACCCCCACGATGCGGTCGGTATCCATTTCCTGCGTAAGATCGATTCTAATCAATTCATCGTCGGGATCGTAATCCTTTTCCACGATAGTCAGTTCCGTCACGCCGGGTAAAATAGGACGATTAACGTGCACATCTCGAGTCTCGCCGGTGCTGAACCGACCTATTTCAAATTGGTCATCACCCTTGATTCCCACTAGTTCGTCGGAACCTGTAAAATCTTCCTGAGCATTACATGTGACGATTCCAATTGCGAGAAAAGCCGGATGAGACATTAGTGCTCTCCTTCCCTAAGTATCGGTGTCCCGTGGTTATAAATTAGGAATCTTCGATTTGCGTTACCCGCAAACGCGGACCAAAGCTTGCCTGAAAATCCAATCTTCGCAAGGACAAGAATCCCACCTTTTCAGACAATCTTGCCGTACTATGGTCTGCTCTACCGCGGGTGTTTGGCATGTTCCCGATAGAAATAGAAGCGGCCGGCTTCTGGAAAGAGCAAATCAGCTGAAGATGTAGAGGCATTTAAGCCGATGCTTGAGCGCACGGCCACTCTCGTAAAGGTCCAGTTAGTTCGGCGTAAACGCATCCCGGAGATGGTTTTTGACCTTCCGCATCGCAATGAACCGGCGGATGAATTCAAAGCGACCGGCCAGAAATCCGGCAATGCCGCCCAGCGCCTGATTAGCCCAAGAAACCGCGTCGCAATGATCTTTTTGCCCTATTATCCGCCCATTGCTGAAAAGATATTCGGATGTGATGCGGTTATGAACTGGTCTGCGCCGTGAGCCTTTCCCATAAAAATAATGTTCTTCGACACAGCTCTGACCATTTAAGTCGTCAGCGGAAACGCTCACGATGTTCGCTCGCATGTTGCTGTCGACGCCCTGTTGATCTTTCGAACAAATCATGTGCCACATGGCGTAGATCTGCTTCTTGCCGGTCAACGTGAAAGCGATATCCTTGAAGTTCGCATGGTCATCATAATACGAGGCAACTCCATCGGCGTCATGGGCATTGAGCCGATCAAAGAGGTTGCGGAGGAGCTGTTCATTTGGATGCATGGGTGTCTTTCCAAAAGCTTTTGCTCTGAACTTTTTAGGACGCACCTACCAGCGCCGCCTTGGTAGCGACGCTAACGAATCACGTTTATTGGGGGCGGCTCTGGGATCTCCATTTCTACCTCAGTATGGGGCATGTGCTTATGAAGAATTGGTTCAACCAGCTCATCCCACCGGCGTTTGTAGTGCTCCCAGCTTTCTCCGCCTGGATCCGGACCAATCGTGGGGCCATCATATTGAGAGTCGGCCTCCCGGCGAACCTCTCGCCCACGTTCGAATCCCTGTCGGTAGTATGTCATCCATGGCTCGTCGAACGGGGTGCCCGGTTCTGCATCGGGCTGGGAGTATCCCAACTGATATCCGTCGCCAACGCACTTTATAATTCTCTCGTCCACCACGTACCTCCTGCAAAAGACTTCAATTTTAGCTTGGTATGCGCCTTTCCTTCTAGACCGCTTTCTCGGAATGCTCGGCCTAGTTTCTGATCCCCTGCTTGGGTAACGACAAGGTCAACCGATCTCAGTTGATCGGAAACGCGCCCGGTAGTCGGTCGGACTTATATCGTAAAGGCGTTGGAACGTACGCCGCATGCGCTCTGGATTGCCGAAACCGCATTCCTTTGCGATGGTTTCAACCTGCGAGAGGGTCTGTTCGAGCTTGTAACGCGCCGCTTCGGCCCGCGCCCTTTCGGCAAACTGCGCCGGCGTTTCTCCTGTCTCGCTATGGAAGAGACGCGAAAAGTTGCGCTCGCTCATCCCCATACGATTTGCCAGCGAAGTTACGCTCAAATCAGCTGCCGGGTTCGCGAGTATCCATGCCTGCAAATCGCTAAATTCCGGCCGCCGGTCTGACGGCAGTAGCGGCTTAAAGGGATCATGATTATGATTAAGCATTACGGAATGCCCGGAGAACTGTGATTGTCCCCCAGGGCGGCGCGGGAAGGCGACGATCGTCCGAGCAACTGCAAGCATAACTTCTCGCCCAACGTCTTCCTCTATTAGAGCAAGCGCCAGATCTATTCCCGCCGTAACCCCGCCAGAGGTGTAGATATTGTCATCACGTGCGAAAATCAAACTTGCTTCAACTTTTGTCGACGGGTAAGCCTTCGCAAGCAGGTCGGAGTACATCCAATGTGTGGTGACGCGGCGTTCGTGCAAAAGGCCAGCCGCTGCTAATACGAACGCCCCCGAGCAGATCGATGCAACCCGCCGCGCTCTTGCCGCAGTCGAACGAATCCACTCAACGATCGCTTCATCTTGGCTCGCCTGCTCGACGCCTATACCTCCGGCGACGACAAGCGTATCCAAGCCATCCTCTATTTCGCTGTAGCGATGAGTGGCGACAATTTCCACGCCAGACATCGTTCGTACGGCCCCCGGGGTGTCGGCTATGATGACGGGTTGGTAGCCCGGTTCTGCTGTCCGCCCAAGTCGTGTCAGCCAGTGGTCGGCAAAGAAAAACGTCTCGAAGGGGCCGAGCACATCGAGGACTTCGCAGTCCGGAAAAACTAAGAAGCCGATGCGGCGGAAGCGCCCCACCTCCTTCCTCGGCAGCGGTGCAACGTGCCCATTCATGCGGACGAAATCCATCTGGTATTGATTAGATCAATTCACCTCGGATGTTCGCGCGCGGACTCATTTCGCACAAGGACAAATTTCCCACCTTTTCGGCCAGGTGCTGGATATCGGCCAGCACCGCCGTAAAGCCCAGAAAGGCGGTTGAAACGCCTGCCCAAGCCTCAGCATCAGGGGGTGATGGGAGAGGGAAACAGCTTTGGAGAAAAGCAAAGCGTGTCTGTTATTTGATGCATCCGGAAGGTCCTGGAAGAATCAAAACCGGCCCCATTGGCGGTTCAATCCACTGGTTCCATTTTGAACTTCAGTGACACTGGAGGACGTGAGCTACCATCGCTTGGAAACCTTGCCCCATCATTACGAACTAAGCCAAACCATGACAGTTTCATCGCGAGACGCGGCGGGAGAAAATCGTGAGAGCGAATCCGGCTACGTTACGTTTATTTAGGGGCACGGCGAGGATTCGCAATGCAAAGATTTCGCTACGCTCTCAGTAAAAAACATCGCGTGCCAGCCAAGGCCACGACGAACGGGGACGGCCGGAGTTGAGACAATTAAGCCTACTGCAGGACCGCCTCAGACAAAGCCATTTGGAAGCCCGTTAAAAAGCTAAATTAGGCAGCTCGTGTAATGCGCCCACGGCGCACGTATCGTGATCATGGTCAAAGACTGGCAGACTAACCACGAAGGCACTGCCAAGACCAATCCCCTCGCTTTGAGCCTCTACCGCCCCACCGTGCAACTCCACCAAAGCCTTAACTAACGTGAGGCCGATCCCAAGTCCTTCGTGTGAGTCCTTAAGTCTGTTGTCCGCCTGCGAGAACGGCTCAAAAATGCGCAGTAGCATTCCTTCAGGTATTCCGACCCCGGTGTCTCGCACGGTGATGATCGCTTTGCCATGCCGACGCACTGCCGTGAGCCAGATTCGGCCTCCCGGGTTCGTATAGCTAGCGGCATTGTTGAGGAGATTGGTGAATATCTGTTCAAGACGTACCGCATCACCGTCCAGCAGGAGAGGCTCTTCCGGTACTTCCATTTCGAAGTCGTGTGCTCCGCAATCTATCGTTGACCGGACTGTTTCCGCGGAATGCCTTAGAATTTCCGTGAGATCAATGCGCCTTTTCTTGATCTCGAATTTTCCGTTCTTGATTCTGGAAACGTCTAATAGGTCATCGACTAGTCGAACTAGCTGATTAAGTTGTCGGTTGATGACCGGAAGCGCCCCGGATTCGAGCTTTGCAACCTTTCCTGACACAGCCTCGTTCCAGAGGACATAGGTCGCACTTCGTATAGCCGCCAAGGGATTACGAAGCTCGTGGGCCATCGTTGCAATAAACTGATCCTTGCGGCGGGCGCTTTCTTTCATGACTTCTTCAGCGCGCTTTCGGTCCGTGATATCCCGCACGAAGGCGCGCATTCCGAGCAATTCTCCGCATGGGCCGCGCTCTGGCCACGCTCTGATGCTGATTGGGATAACCGAGCCGTCTTTGCAGATATATTCCTTTTCATATTCGCCCGAGTCGCCGCCACCCAAAATTCGGTCTTCGACAATTGCGGCTTCCATTTGCCGCCATCGAAAGGGTGTAAGCTCCTGATAAGACATTGTTTGCAGCTCATCAAGGGAATAGCCAACCATGCATTGAAAGGCATCGTTAGCGTCAAGAAACTGGCCTCCCAAGTCTACCAGGGCAATCCCGTCTCGGCTTGTTTCGAATAACTTGCGGTATCGCTCCTCGGTCCGCTGAAGTTCTTTCATTGCGGCATCGCGCAACCGATCCGCTTCAGCCTGGGTTTTGGCCTGACGCTTTTGACGAATACGCTCTGCAACAAGGCTCATTGTGAGCCCAAGAGAGACAAAAATAACCCAACGAATTTGATCGTCGCGTACTGCTATCTCAAGCGAACCAGCAGGCTCCAAGAAGAAAAATGCTACCGCCAATGCAGAGCCGATCGTTGCGACCGCGCCTGGTCCGGGACCGGCAATAACTATGACAATTAAAATTGCCAGGAAAAAAGGGACGAATGGGCGAGGCGCGAGAAGGACATCTAGCCAATGCCTGATAAGGGCGGCTATCACTATGGCGAAAACTGCGGTTCCGTAATTCAGCAGCACGCGCAGCCCATTGGGTCTTCCCGAATCCGTCATGATCTACCTGCGACTTCGATCGTGCAGTTGGCGATTGACTGACCCTTTTACCGGATTTTTGAAGTCCGAGCCACAGCCTTGCTTGATCTTAACAAGGACGCAGATGGAGGCGTCTCGGGCGGGAGCCTTTCAACGGTCGCGCCAGGTGGGTCTGCGGGAAATCGATAACCATCCGCCGGCATCAGGGACTTCGGGTGTATCCGCCCCGACCGCAGCATAGAGAATTAAGCCAAGTTCCGGCCCCGCCCAGCAGCCCTCGATGAATAAGGTTGGGGAAGTGGAGGCGATTAAGCATCAGGAAGCCACGAAGGTCGCCGGTGACAGCTATAGCTGGAATGGTGCCTAAAATGCCGGAGGGAGCTTTGGGGCGAAGGCAAAAACCACGCCCAAGCCCCTTATGCTACTGGGAAATCAAATTGCGTCAGTAATTGTCTTCGATAAAGGGTTTGTAACGGTAGATGTAGACAGGGGGCTGTGTATGTGGTGCCCAAGGGGCTGCCCCCCATCCGGGAGGAATGACGATCACGCCCCCCTGCGGAAGCTGATATCGCGCCGGTGGAACTAGAACCGTAGGATTAAACTCAAACAGGGATGAGAGGTCCTGTGTTCGAGTGCTTAGGTCCGACAGACCAGCGCGGCTTATCGTAGCTCTGACAAGCGGCGTGATGAAACTCATCGCAGCCCCACCAGGGCGAGAAGCCGAGCCGTTTCAGAATCCTTGAGCTCGACGCCGCTACGAGTGCGATTTTATAATCAACGGACATGATTCTTCGCTCGCTCAACCATTGTCTTGCTTTCGTCAAGGCAGGAGCATACCGTTTTGACCGAAGATTTGGCCAACTTTCACGCGAGGGCGCTGCGTATGCCTGCCAATACTACAGCAGCTAAAAGTGGTGCTTGGTTTTCGTCATTGCCGTGGAAGGCTAAAATTCCCTTGATTTTTGGCCCGCCAATTGTGGTCTTTCTTGCAGTTACTGCCTTGCTGAATCTGTACAATTACTCGGTAGGGACACGGACCGGAGTTATCAGCAAGCTTTCCACAAAGGGGGTCGCCTGTTGGACAAACGAAGGCCAGCTCGCACTGCCCAATTTCACCTCTGGAGGGCCGCGCGGCAACGTCAACATAGACAACACATTCGCCTTTTCCGTGCCCGATCAGGCTGTGTGGAAAAAGTTGCAGGCGATGCCATCGGGAGGCCCGGTAACTCTTGAATACCGCCAGAAGCTTTTTTCGCTGGCTTGGCCTGTTCCTTTTTTCTGCCTCCGCAAAACAGAATATGAAATCGTTGGCGCGAGACCTGCGCCAGCTTTTGAAATGCAGGCGCCAGTTCGACCGTAATACCTGGTAGCGAGGTTCATTACTCGGCCGCACGGAGATTTTGCGGCTCTCGGTAGTGCTCCACCGGCGCGCTCGCGCCCGCACCTGAAGCTTAAACCAAACCCTGGAAAGCTCATCGCGATTCAAATACACCGGCCGTCTTCCCCACGGCCTTCCAGCCGCTTCCGTGCGCCTCAAGATGAATCGCAAATCAGAACAAGCTTGCCCTTCACTGATCCCTGTCCGAGCAATTCGTGTGCGCCGTGAGCCTCACTCAGGGGAATGCGCTCGGCGATCAGCGGCTTGATTTTCTCTTCACGGAGCAGATCGAGCAACGCACTCAAATCTTCGCGAAACCAATCAGGCTTCCACCGCTTGAGGACCTGTATGCTATAGGGAAGAACGCGTCGTCGGCCGGGTGAGAGGAAAGCGCGGAGCGCATGCCAAGCCGGTCTCAGCAAGCCACGAAAACGGTATCGCAAACCACCTGCCAGCTGGCCCGTTTTCAGAAATGAAGTAAAGCCGTAAACGACGACACGCCCACCCGGCCTCAGAGCGTTGAATGAGCGCCAAACATTCGCTTCGCCGACACCATCGAAAACGATATCCACGCCTTCGCCCGTCAAGCGGTGAATCTCAGCAACAAAGTCGATATTTTGATAATCGATAGGCGTCGCGCCCAGATCAGATACTGTCTGATGGGCTGCCAGAGATGCGGTGCCATACATTTCCAGACCCATCAGGCGGCCAAGTTGCAATAAAGCCGTGCCGACTCCTCCCGCGGCGCCATGAATGAGCACCCGCTGACCTGGCGAGACGTGCGCCACGCGATGCATCATCTGATAAGCCGTTACGTAATTTAGCACGAGGCTAACTACTTCGGCGGGATCAAGGCCATCTGGAACAGGAGTGAGTTCAGTCTGCGAAAGGCAGATGTGCTGGGCGTAGCCGCCATGGATCGGCAGAGCCGCAACCATCTGACCGATCCATGCTCTCGAAGCGTCCTCTCCAACCTTTTCCACCACACCCACGATGTCCCATCCAGGCGTGAATGGAAGGGGCGTCTTTTCCGGATGAAGCCCCTCCCGCATCAGCATTTCCGCGAAGGATACGCCGGCAAAGAGCACTCTCACCCGCACCTCGCCTCGCCCTGGCTCTGGTGCCTCTTCCTCTATGGTTTCTAAGACCTCTGGGCCTCCATGATGCCGAACGACGATCCGGAGAGATTTCATGGCTGGACCTGTCCCGGTTGAACCTGTCCTGTGCGATAGAGCCTCCCAACGGAAAAGAGGTATTTCCTAGAAAGTAGGAGGGGGCAGCTGTCGCTCATGAATAGCCGCCAGGCCGTAAAAACCAATGTGCGGCGTAGCGGTTGTCCCTCAGCGTAACACGAGCGTCGGTATAGTTCCTGGAAATCCTCCAAGGCCGAGACGAAGCCTTCAGCATCCCTCCGGTTTTGTCAAATTTTCAGGGATTTCCCTCCTCCCTTGATACTCGGCGCTCTCAATGGGCTCGAAAGGCTTTAGGTGAGCTATTTCTGGGCACCCCAGGGACTCGTTCGGTCGAATTGAAATTAAGCAATGGCGATATCAGCCGGAATAGTCCGCGGCATCGCCCACGCTTCCGAACGGTTGCACGTTTTCCTGGGTTCGAGGGATCCCATTCTTTCGACTAGGGCCCGCCTTTTTCCTTCTTCATGCGCCTTGCGGCTTCGCTTTTGAGCCAGCGCCACAAGTCGAGCGCGTGCGGCTTCGCCCATCCGAAGAAGGCTTTACCCAACCGGAATAGAAGGCTCCCTGTCGTTTTTCCCAACTCAACCGCTCGGTCGAACCAAGGCAGCAACGGGCTGTTCGGCGGGATCTTTGCTCTCACCCAAGCAACGCAATTTCTGACGATCTGTAAAGCAGCACGCCCAAACACGCTCCAGGGGGCCTCAACTGGCGCGCGCTCCATAGCATCGCGAAATCTGGCGAATTCCGCAGCGATTGCGGCGCTCTTGCGTCTCTCTTCCTCCAGCTGGCGTGAAAGCTCTGTGGCGTGGGCAGTTTCCTGTTCCGCGTGACGCTCGTTGTCCTCGGCTCTCTTGGCTTCGTAATGCTCATCCTGCCGGGCTTCGGCAACCTGTCGGCCCGACTCGTCAGTTTGAAATGCCATCGCCTCGAACTGGGAAAGCACTAGATCCCGTTGCTCAGTCACATCACGTAAGAGCGCCAGCAATTCATTGCGAGTCAAATTTTCGTGCTCAATGTCTGCCGACGCCTTCGGAGCGAAATCGTTGGTCAGCTTCGCCTCCATCGCTTGGAAAGCACGGCCTCAAGGTGTCGCCAAGGCCCTTAAATAAAGACGTAAGCGCCATTTGCCACCCCACTCGCCGCCAGCGGTTGAGATTTGGCGCTTGGAGTCAGGGAATTTCACGGTTTTCATATCCGAGCCCTACGGCGACAGTCTGCAGAAAATTGTCAAGGTTGCGGCAACGAGGAAACTCCCAAGCGGCTTGGCAATAGCCTACTGCGGCAAAATGCGGGATTGCCAAGCTTTGCGCCTAGATTAGCCTACGCAGGTCGATCCGCAAAAAGCGAAACGACATCACCCCGAACAAGGTGACTAAAGAGGAAGGGGAGAGCCATGGGAACGCAGGACTTTGTCGTCACCGATCAGGCGTGCGTATGGTTGTTCGAGCCCCTTACCGAAGCTGCCCAACGGTTCGTCCGCGAAAGGCTAAACCTCGATGAGTGGCTGTGGCTAGACCGACGCTTTGCCGTCGACTACCTCGCAGCAGGGGCGCTCACTGAAGACCTTGAGGATGAGGGATTTTTGGTCGTGACGAAACACTGAGCCGTTATTCGGCTATCCGCCACTGGCGACAACGAGTATGCGCCCCACGCCGAACAAATCTGCGCGGGGCGTTTGTCTTTTGAGTTAAGCCCTGGCGGAGAGCTTGGTCTCCGTGAGCCATTTAGTGGGCCGTTGCGTCCTTTACGCATTTTTTTACGAAGCTGTTTTTCGCAGCCCCGTGCAGCTTCTTTTCAGCTGCTGAAGCATCACAGGAGCCTTGAGCTGCGTCCCGCTCGCATTTCTTTATGAAGCTATTCTTCGCGGCTCCTGCCAGCTTTTTATCAACAGCCTTGGCGGAGCAGTCATCCGAAGAAGGAGCCGCCGCTTCCTGAGCGTAGACCGTGCCTGACAATAAAATTGAGCCTAGCAGGGCGATCGCAGCGGTTTTCATAGGCCACTCCTTCATAAAGATTTCGATCAATAAATGGGGCAAGCAAGAGCGCGGTCTACCATCGGGGAAGAAAGCCTTCTTAAGGGAGGGGAGGGCGATTTCCTGCGAGATTCATCAAGCGCTAAATTCCCCGAAGTCTTCCTTTATGCCTCAGTCTCAGTTGGACAGCATTTTCAGACAGGCCCCTGCGGCTTGCGCAGTCTTCTTTGCGCTGAAGATGCTAAGCTGACCCGAACTCACCATGCTTTCCGTTATCTCTGTTACGACTGCTCTGTTGTCGCCTCCCCGGTGCATTTTCCCCACAGCGGCGTCATAGATCGATTTTGCGTCCGGCGAGAGACTCGCAGAGCAAGCATCCGCAGATTGGCGGTCAGCGAATGCAGGGGAACTGAGAAACATAAGCGCAAATGCGAGGCCAATTTTCTGCATAGGGTTCTCCAGATGTCCAGGTAAACTCGATGCTACAGCTCAGCCTCGTCTGTTACAATATGCAGATTTGGGAGGCGTGTGCGAAATCTGCCTCCTCAGTTCGATTTTGAACGGACGACCCCGGTAGATCGCGGGGCGCTCATTTCTCAGAGCTGGTAGATGTAAGAGACACTGACGCCGTACTTTTTGGCGATCTCGGCGACAGGAACCCCAGCCTTCCTATCGTTCTTCAGTTGCTTTCTGAAGCTCGCTAATTCTGCGCCCGAGCGGCGGGTTCTCTGGGTAGCGCCCCTTTTGGCGCCATTGCCCCTACCATTTCCCTTTTCGGCCTGCTCGAGGAGCTCGCTCGCTATCTTGATAATTTTCTTCAGCTCGTTCTGTTGCTTTGCGGTAAGCGTCATCTGTATTCCCTTTTTCAAACGACCGCACACAATCTGGATACAGAGTGGGTTGAATAGCCGAGCCGTCAAGAGAAAAGGGCTTTGACCTCATCCTTATAAACCCGATTTCCATAAAAAATTCTTGATTTTTACGGCGCGGGATAGTGACCTGTCCCAAGAGCCAATTGGAATTCACGCAAGCAGGGTGACGTTTTGGACAACCGCATTCGCGCAAATGAAATTTGTATCGTCGGCCTTCCAAGCTGCGGGTACGTTTTTTCGTCTTCACCGAGCTGCTTTATTGCATACGGATTTAATCGTAGCAGCCTCGAAATGGAAGTACTTCGCTCCATACTCAAAGATCGAAGAATAGAGACTTATGAGGCGGGAGGCTCTCTCTCGCCTGCCCAGCAGGTCTTCTGCCAAAAAATCTGCTCTCGAATAATACAATCGCAGTTCTGTATCGTGCTTTTAAACGAAGATACCGTCGGGCAAATTCAACGACCGAACGCCAATGTTAACATGGAATATGGGCTGATGCTGGGATTTAACAAGTATATTATTCCCTTCCAGCACGATCAAGAGCAACTACCTTTCAACGTTGCGGCGCTTGATACTGTTAAATACAACAGTTCAACTTTTCGAGCAAAGGCTGAAGAAGCAATTGTTCTGGCTATAAGTCAAACAGCGCAAAAAGAAAGCCAGCCTAAGGCAGTTGATCCAGACATCGGTGCATATTTACTGCTGCACGGATGGATAATATCTCCGATTGAAACAGCCGGAGACCGGGCGGTTTACCAGTTAGGTGCGATCTGCGGCTTCAATCTCTGTAATGATTTCGCTGGCAACCGCTACATGTTTTTTGGAAACTTCTCCAGACTCAGCCCATCCGCAATTGCATGGCGAATAGCAAAGCTCGCCGAGATAGTGCGCCAACGTATTAACGGCCTGGACTTTAGGGTGGATATTGGGGTCATTTCCGAGACGCAGAGAGAATTGTTTCGCATCCTATGCGAGCAGCTGACAATATGGATTTTGGTTAGCAATGAAGACGATCGAAATGAGGTTCTTCGATTGGCCGATGGCTGCCCGATAATGTTGAATATTTTTACCGTCGCGGATGTCTCAACTGATGTTGCAGAATCCAAAATGCACTAAGTATCCCCCGGCAAAGCCGGGGGCTTTATGATGTGAGCCGCTCATAGCGGCTGTGGAGTCGCTTACGCGGCCCCGATTTTGTGGGCCGCCTAAAGGCGGCTGCACAGCGTCATCGCCACAGGTTCAACTGCTCCAGCCGGGCATCTTCGAATTCCTGGTTGCGAATTATATTCCCGGATCACCTGCTCGTCTCGCCCGACGGTCGAGACGAAATATCCCCGCGCCCAAAAATGCTGCCCCGCGAAATTGTGTCGCCGCTCCGCGTAAACTCGCGCCAAATGGATCGCACTCTTGCCCTTGATGTATTCCACGACCTGAGAAACTGGGTATTTGGGCGGGATCGCGATCATCATGTGCACGTGGTCGGGCATCAAATGCCCCTCCTCGATTCGGCTCTCCTTCTGCACGGCCAGCTTCTTGAACACCTCCCCAAGATGACGCCGCAGTTCACCATAAAGCGCCCTTCTGCGACATTTGGGAATAAACCCAACGATGGTATTTGCAGTCCCTCCGCGTGTGACTTAAGCTCTCATACTCGTCCATCGTCCGATTTCCTCATCGTGTGCTTGGCGGCTCCCGACTGGAAATTACGACGGTGGACTGCCGAAAACGTCAAACTTCTACTGCCACCCCGGCATAGCCGGGGGAACTCCCTTACGGTTTACGGGGCCAAATGTCATGACCACTGGGCACATGGTTGCATATAGGTAGCTGCGAGCGTTTCGGTCGCATTGGGGGACAAACAGCTTCTTCCACTTGCGATTGGCCCGGCCCGTCATGCATTGCCCCCATCAATCTCGACGACATTTCCCCATTGAAAGCGAGCCGCTTTTACCTCACCCCGCCAACCAACGATCAACATCAAGCGCATACCGTCCCTCCCCACTGAAATGGTGGAAGAAGGATGCGTCCTTATCCACACTCTGGCACGGCAGATACATGAAGTCGTTCGCATTCTTCTTTGAGCGATCGAATGGAAACTCCATGCCTTCGGCCAGACGGATCAGGTCCGAAGCGATGCTCAAGTATTCCTTTGCCAAGACTGAGCGGCTGAGAGGGATCACAACATGCCACCGCCTATGATCGGGTGCCGAAGAGAATGTTGAATGGATAACCATCTCAAGGCCAGAGAAAGCCGAAGCAAACTCAATGGGACAACAGTTCTTTTCCTTGCTGTCCATATCCAAAAAGATAATGTTCGAGTAAAGAATATCCTTCATCCGTCTTCCTCGAGGCTTATCTCCTTCCATCACGAACGCCGTGCCATTGAAGAGCTGGTTGTCTTCCTTACGCGCGAACCTTCGCTCATGCGCTGTTTGCAGCAGCGCCACAAGACTATGGAATCCTTCTTCATACGTTGTTACAAACTTATCCGAGTTCGGCTTGCCCAGTATAGATACGGGCCATCTCCTCTCTTCAGTAACGGGAGCAACAACTTCTCTTATTAAGGTCTTTCCGTTACGGGATCCGTGAAACTTTTCTTCTCCAGCGACTACTAGCCCCTGTAGAACTTCTAGTTTCCTTTCGTCCTCAAGGGACCTTTTCTTCTCCCGGCTTTTACGAGCTCTTTCGGGCCCAGTCTTTGCACTAGAACTCTTTGGGCGGCCCGTCGTTGGGACTGGCAGTGCGCCGATAGCTTCCGAAGCGAACCTGTGAACCCTAGAACCCGGAAACAGGCTCTGAAGCCAAAGAGCCATATCCTTATCCATCACAACGATTTTCTTAGGCGTGACTTCGAAGAGCGCCGAAGGCTCCTCGCGAAGCGAGGTTCTACAAATGAATTGATAATAGATATCCGCATTTCTGAGGTCCCAGACGTTCTCCCGTGTGAAGCCGAACTGGGAAACAAGAAACGCCGCCTGATCATTGCTCAGGTTGAAATGACCAAAAACCGCCGCACAGTCGATGTGCCGATAGCTGTTCTGCCCGTGGGCCTTTGGTTCAACATACTTTGCGTTTGCGAAACCCTCTAGCAGACGCAGGTTATCACTCGCATTTAGCGTGTAGATGAAATCCTCCCCTTTGAAGACCTCAGTGACGGCTCTCCTGAACTCGGTCTCAAGGATCCACATATGCTTCTTTTTGAATTGCGCCGAGTAGTCCTGGCAAAGGTAATGGATATTCAAAGCCTCGCCAACGGCTTGCGGATGCACAGATGGGAGGTCTAGCTGCTTTTCTAGGGTGTCTCTTCTCACAAATTGAACGCCCCAGTGGCTCCAAAGCTGATACAGCTCTGAGTGGGTGAAGTTCGCTCCCATGATCGTGACGCTCTTGAAGCCTTTGAAAATGGAAGGCGGCGTCACATGGTAGAAGGTAACTGAGTTCGACCTACCCGCGGAAAACTTCTCGAAAGGTTCCGTCGTCACGTAGGTCTTGTCTCCCAGATGGAGACGCTCGGCAGTCTTCGCGAGGCAGACGATAGCTGTATCAGTCTTACTCTCATCCCAAAGGGATTTTATCGCGGCTCCTGAGCCCTTACGGAGGCTCACCGTCGAGTAGCTACATTCAGAAATCGGAGTAACCTCTAGATGCGACAGGAGCCGATCCCTGATGCTTTTCGAGTCGACGAGCGTCACGCGGAAGATCTGCGGGCACTCGTCAACGATTGCGTGCCAGTCCTTCAAATCGCGCGCCTTTACCCATCGCCAGGCAACAGAGGTAATAATCAGAACTCCACGGGCTCCGGGGCTACCAAAGAAAGCATGAATTCTTTTTGCCACGCTGGCATCGTCGTTCTTCCCATGGATGACTTTTAGATTGTCGTCGTAACCGAGCTCCTTGAACCTCTTTGCTGTCTGCTCGATCAATACGGTCGTCGGCATCATCAGGACAAATTTATCATCCCACCTCACCCTATGGATGATGTGTCGAATGGCGGCTTCGGTCTTACCCGCCCCACAGATTGCATCGATGTAAGAGTAACGCATCATCAAGCCTCAGCACTTTTGTTCGCGTTCATTCCTTCAGCAAAAAGGGTGGTCGCGCCATTTCACACGTGAAACGAGCGCCACGCGGACGCCGTTCTGCAGTGCATCTCAAACGCTTCGCCTCGCGTTTTCGTTTTACCTAAATACCTTCGAGTGGGCGCTTCCCGCCCCTTCGCGATAAATCGAACACAGCGGACTTGCGTTCGCTGCAAGACCGAAAGGATTTCCAATGAGTGGACTAACAATTGCGGAAAAGATCGAGTGCCTCAAAAATCTTCTAGCCGACCCGGATGACTGGATTAGCTACGAGTTGCTGCTGCTGTCTAAGGCCGCTGAAGAAAGCGATGAGGCCAAGAAGGAAGGCGGGCGCGAAGCGAATAGCGGCACAACCCTCTGCGCGCGTAAAAGCACGAGCCCGAGTTCAGCGGCAAAAGAAATCACGGAATAGAAACAAGGGCGAGGCCAGAACATGGATACAACCAACTCAATAGTCGCTTTCCGATGCCCCGCTTGGTTAAAGGAACGAATGAAAGCCTGTGCCGAAGCCAAAGGCCAAAGGCTTTCGTCTTTCATCCGTTCCGTTTGCGCAGAGGCTCTACGCGGTCAGCTTCCCGTGAGCGGGCTTCCTAAGCAACCCACCGAAATCGGAGGCCGCCAATGAAGCCGTTGCGCGCAATCGTGCGACCTCCGACGGTTCCGACTCCCAGACCCATTAGGCCCATCAAGCCTATCCGGCCCCCGAGAAAGAGGCTGATGGGCTTCAAGGTGTCCAGCCAAGGTAAGAAGAAGAAGGATAGGATGCCTCTATGCGGCGATGCCAAACCGCTAAGCCGCTTTCCCGGAGTATACGATAAGCTTGACCTCCCCAGACGGCGAGTCAAGTTGCTGGACATCATCCTTGGCCGGCTGCGCTAGGAGCTTTTGGACCCGTTTTGAGAGCTCCGCTTCGCTTAGCCCTTGCAAGTGATCAGGGAGCAGATTCAAGAGTTCCTCGACGCGCGTCTTTGCTTCCAATCTCTTCTCCGCTGGAAAGACTGGCTCGAACATGGCCTTTCGGTTGCTCCGCAGTTCGTGCTCTAGCCTGGATGCTTCCTCGTATCTCTCACGGGCACGCGAATAGACCTGCTTCTTCTCGTCCCAAGGACCCTGACCGGTGGACCTATATATGAGGGACAAGAGGCGGCGAGCTCCAAACTGTTTGACATATTCTTTCATCACTGCCAGTTGGAGTTCGTCCTTAGTAGGGGAGACGATGACCGCTCTAATTCCAAGGTCCTTCTTTGTTTTCTTTTTCACCTGCCTTTCCTCGTATTGGATGAAGTTGAAGTGGTCGGTGATCTCGTAGTATCCGAACTTGAATTTCGCGTCCGAGCCGAAATCCAGGTAATCGTCCTTTTGCTTAATGAGCCACAAAAGGAAGTTTTCGAATTTCTTGTCGCTCCGGTTTTGCTTCTTTTCTTTCAGTTCATCTTCACCAAGGCTCGAACTCATTTCGTTATTCGTCTCGATGCTATTGATAGCGCGTATCTGGACGGGGAACTTTTCGGTTCTTGAGCCTTCAACTGTCTCTTGCAGAGCGCTCACGAGTTCCCGGACCAGCTTCTGAATCTCGGGGGGAATTGAGCCTGTTCCCGTCTTAAACGCGCCCCGATCAACTTCGATTCGCGCCAGTGTGATTGTGCTCTGTTGTTTAGCTGAAACTGGCTTGCGCCATTGTTGGCGCCAACGTCGTATTTCCTCCGCCGGGGTCGTTGGCGTAATGAGTGGCTTCGGCGCGGAGCCCCCCTTCCACTTCGAGCGATCCTCAGTGATCTCGTCGCGCGTGAAGGTGTCCTCAAAGCAAATTGCAAGCTCATCTGCTTTCAGCTGCGATACCTCATAGAGAGCGCGCAGCGAGGTTGGCAAGCGGCTTTCGTAATCGGGGTAGTCTTTGCGAATACGGAGGATCGTTCCGCCGGCCTCGGCATACTTCGTGAAGTTCGGAAGCGAGCCAAAAGTCTTGTCCATATGGTAAGTTCGCCAAAACTCTCGAAAGCTGGCGTTGTAGCCTTTGGTTCTGTGCGAATGGCTTCGCCGGACTTCCCAGGCGAGCTCTGCAAAGTCAAGGACAGAGCGCCGCGCTGAGGTCCACGAGGCGACGAGGCGATCAGCAAGGTCTTTGTTCAACGCGATAGGCGACGGGTCCATGGCACACTTTCCACTAGCAGTGTCGGGGAGATACTGCATCCAATTGACGGGTGAGGGTTCCCTTGCACGACAAGGTCCGAGAAATGTTGATCAGGTCGATCACCTTGGCAAGAGGGATGTTTTTTCGTCTGTCCCCTTATTCTAATTAAAAAGAAAAAGGATCGGATCTCTCACCCCTTCCCGTATTTACAAATGCCCTCCCCGATTTCATTTTAAAAGGTTCGTTTCACAACCAGTGCTCGCAAACCGCTGAAAAACGTCAGTGAGAAAAATTCCAGCTAGCCCATCCGGGAAAAATCCATTATGTTCCACTACTGTTCTCATCCTTTATAACGAGTTCGCCATGGCCCTCACCAAGCAAGCGAAGACCCTCTCGAAGGCCCAAATCAACGCGGTGCAATCGTTCCTGCAGAAGACGCGTCATCCCCTGCGCAATCGGCTCATCTTTCTGCTGTCAGTGAAGGCCGGACTGCGCGCAAAGGAGATCGCCTGCCTGACATGGGACATGGTGACGGATGCGGGAGGAAATCTCTCCGATGCAATCCACCTCACGGATCTCGCGGCGAAAGGAAACTCCGGTCGCGTTATTCCCATGAGCAAGGATTTGCAGGTCGCTTTCGCAGCCGTGAAGCGTGAAGCTGACAATGCAGTTCGGCCGAGCGCATTCGTCATCACGACGGAAAGAGCCGGTCGAACTTCTTCTTACACCATCGTCAATATGTTTGCGGACTGGTATCGCGCTCTCGGCTTCACAGGCGCATCAAGCCACAGTGGACGCAGAACCTTCATCACGAACGCCGCCCGGAAAATTTCCACGGTCGGAGGGAGTCTTCGTGACGTGCAGTTGCTCGCCGGTCACACGGCCCTTTCGACGACACAACGCTACATTGAGGCGGATGGTCTGGCGCAGCGCCGGATTGTTGATCTGGTTTGAGAGCCCTCCCGCCTTCACGCCAAAAAGTCTACAAGCCTACCGTTCTCGTCGATGGCCCGAACCCGCCTATCGGGGAACTGCCACTTGAGCTGCTCCATAGCGGTCTTGATGAGCAGCGGCTGGTTTTGCGTGATCGTGTAGGTGAGCCAACCGCCATCCAGGTCCTGTGCTTGAACTTCAACGCGATCCATTTCTCTTTCTCCTGTCTGTTATCACCGCTTCCGAGCACGTCTGGATTAGTAGATGCAACCGAGGTAGGTCGTCCCAAATCGCTGAACCGCAGCTTGTCGCAGGTCGGGGTCGCACGTCTCAGCTATATGCAAGCCTCGGCCGGTTACCACCCCTGTCATCGCCCTAACATAATTTCGACCAGGGCTTTCCTCGACAGGGGGCGGTTCCATGAAGAAGGAATAACGGAGGGATGCCCATAGCTCGAAGCCAAGCTCGATTTCGATGCCCTCTTCATACCCATTGAACGAATCGTTCTTGATGGTTTTTTGCAGCAACCCGATTTCCTCGAGAAGCATGCTGCCTAGGCAATGCGCCGCGTAATCGGCAATTTGAATCCCAGCGCATACCCTTGAGTCTTGATTGAGCACCACTTCGCACGATTGGAGAAGCTCGCTGGGCTGGGAGTCACAGAACGCTATTCCCTCATCAAAAAACGCCATATGCCGGGTCTCTAACAATCCGTTCCTTTTGATCAGCATTCCCAAACATCGTAGCGCCTCCCTGCCAAGCGACTCTCGCTCTGATCGAGGGAGCACAAGGACCCCAACCCGACAATGGGCGCGCAATAGATCAGCAAGGGCGCTGCGCAGCTGGAGTTGTTGGGGGCTTTTGGTCATTTGGGAGCTGCTTTTGAATTCATCCACCTTCGGTTGGAGCCCCACTCGCGTGATGGCTCCCAACACCAAAGGGGTCAGCTCTTCTTCCGAGTAGATGAAAGCCCCGACGATAAATCCGCCGTGGTCCCGTATGCTTTCGTCGAAATAAAAAAATCCCATTTTCTTGCCGTCGCTCCTGTTATGCGCTCTCGTCACCAATCAACCAGGCGAGGCCCTGAGCTGCACCTTCTCGACTCGACCAGCGCCCCTTCGTAAGCTCCTCAGCAGAGGCGACGTTGCTCGTGTGGCCGTAGTGCTTTTCCAGCATCTCCACCGAGGTGCCCATATTCCGCGCAAGGATGAATTGATGCACGCCCTCCTCCAGCCGGAAGGTCGCGTAGGTGTGCCTCAAGGAATAAATTGTCCGCTTGTTGCCGTGGCTGTCTGTCTCGACGCCAGCGGATTTCAGAAGGGCCGCAAAGGACTTCTTGAACGAGGCTATGGGGCTTCCGTCGCGGTTACAGAATATGAAGTCGTCGGCCGAAGGTGCTCGCTCCAGCTCCTCGGAACGCAGCTCGAAAATTCTCCGGAAATAGGTTTTCACATCAGCCGTGGCGGCGACAACCTCACGTGGTCCGGTCTTGCCTGTGACATACAGCACCACATCGGCAGGCCGGTCGCTTTGCCTTGAAGTTGGCAGCTCTCTCACGTCCCGCCATTTCAGCTGACGCGCCTCGCCCACTCGTATGCCCGTCTCCGCGAGGATTAGAACGTAGTTTGCGAGCATGGTCCGGTCACGAGCAACCCATGGGTGTCCATTCGTGAAGGCGCACAAATGCCCTGTCAGCTTCGCCCAGTCGTTCCGGTCGAAGTGGGGCCGACGATTGTTCTCGGATTTGATTTTGGGGAAAGTTGGGATGCGGTCGATGTAGGACCGTTCAACGCACCAGCCGAGGAACTGCTTCAGGTCCATCGAGTAACGCTTGATCGAGGTCGGAGACAGTCTCCCGTTCCTCGACCGTTGATGAAGCCACAGGTTCAAATCTAACAGCGTCGCTGTCGTGACGTCCTTAAGGCTCATGGTCCCGAAAAACGAATCGGTTCTCTTGAGAAACTGAAGCTGAAGCTTTCTTGAAAAGCTCGGTTCTCCAAGGAGGGAAGCCTCTCTGACATACTCCTTGATCGCCACTGAGACGCGCTTGGACGCGATGTCCTGTCCGCTGGCTACCCTCGCCAAGCAGCTAAGGAAAAGGTCATCAGCGACCTTGTATGCCGCGTGCTCATCGGTCGTCTTGGTGCTCTGCGAGATATAGCCCTTCGCTCCGGGCACCTTCACGCGGCAGAACCACGTCGGCTTCTTGTAGTCCGCTCGACGATATAAATAGATTTGACCGTCTCGGAAGCTCCGGCTGTCCAGTTCGGTCTTGGCTTTTCGCTGTTTCTGAGAAGAATCAGGCTCTTGGTGCAACGCTCGATCCCTTCGCCACGCTTGGCTAGGCATCGGCTAACGATAAAACGAAACGTGAACAGAAAAAACCGGTTATTTTCCGTTGACGCTTTTTGCGCCACGGCGACTGCACGGAGATTTCTTTAAGTTCTTGTTATTATTGAAGTATTTGGTGCCGCAAGAGGGATTCGAACCCCCGACCCCATCATTACGAATGATGTGCTCTACCAGCTGAGCTATTGCGGCATGCGCGCCTTGGCGGCGCGGCTTTCTCATATCCACGCGCGCGGCATTTTTCAAGCGGCTACGGCGGATTGTTTTGTCTCTCCAACCGCTTTTCCGCCGTCAGCGCTTTCCAGCCTTCGCCGTGGAGTCGGCCGGGAGCTGGGCAAGCGCCTGCTGACGCAGCTTCTCGACCTCCAGCCGCGTCTTCTTCGCTTCCGCACGGGCGATCTTCGCGTCGCGGCGCACGGAAAGATGCCCAAGCCAGGACGACACGCCCCCCGCCAAAACCCCGATCGCCATCGACGCCAGAACCACGAGGAACATCGGGGCCTCGACCGACGGACCAGAGCCGTCATTGGCCGCGAATGGATCGAGGCCGATTCGCACGGGCGTCCGGTTCGCCATGGAGAAAAACAGGATCAGCAGCGCCAGCGGGACAAAAATGACGATGCGCAACACAGCTTTCATGAGCTCTTCCCCGTTGGTCGGCAACGCGCCGGATGGGTTCGACGGCGCGTTGGCCTCGGGAGCCCGGCGTCATGTCTTCACTCCGCGCGCCACGGGGGCGCGCGGCCAGCGGCTCTCAGCCCTCATAATTCTCGTTGAGGCGCTCGCGCATTTCCTTGCCTGTCTTGAAGAAAGGCACGGATTTTTCCTCGACCGAAACCTGCGCGCCCGTGCGCGGATTGCGGCCCGTGCGCGCGTCTCGCTTCTTGACCGAAAAGGCGCCGAAACCGCGCAGCTCGACCCGGTCGCCCCGCGCCAGAGCCGCGGTGATCTCGTCCAGGATCGTGCTGACAATCGTTTCGACGTCACGCTGATAGAGGTGGCTGTTGCGACGCGCAATACGCTGGATGAGTTCCGACTTGATCATCACCTGGGTCCATTTATGTCGTTGCATCAAAACGCGTTGCGCCAATGTCAGCGCGCGTCGAAACCCTGCCAAATCGCCAGTAGACCGTCAAGACGGCTGCGCCGTTCCGTCGCGACGGCCTGATCGAGCGCGAGGGCGAGGGAGTCCAGCCCCACCGTTCTTGCCGCGCCCGCCGCGCCCTCCACGAGCCCGAGCTGCTCCATGCTGGTCTTCTTTTTCCAGTCGCGAACCGGGAGGTCTTTCGTGATGTTCTTGTTCTTCTCGAGCCAGGCGACCGCCTCCCGCTCGCCGCCGAGGATGTCGACGAGCTTCAGGGGGACGCCCTGCCGCGCCGTAAAGACCCGCCCATCCGCGACTTTCGCCAGTCCTGCGTCGTCGAGGCCGCGGCGCGCCTTCACAAGGTCCTTGAACCACGTATAGGAATCGGCCACCAGGCTGGCGATCGCCGCCCGCGCCGCCTCGCTCGTCGGCTCGAAGCCGTTGGGCGAGGCCTTGAGAGGCGAGGATTTCACCTCCTCCACCTTCACGCCGACATTCTCCAGCAGCTTGTAGAAGTTCGGATATTGAAACAGCACGCCGATCGAGCCGACGAGCGAATTGCCTTGCGCCACGATCGTGTCCGCGGCGATCGCGGCGATATAGGCGCCCGACGCCGCCACCGCCCCCACAACGGCGACGACCGGCTTCTTTTCATTCAGCCGCCGCAGCTCGTCATAGAGCTTTTCCGCGCCGGTCGTCGTGCCCCCGGGGCTGTCGATGGTCAGCAGGACGGCCTTGGCCTGGCTCGACTCGCCGATCTTCTTGATCAGCTCCAGCGTATCCTTGTCGCCGAGAATCATCCCCTGAAGGGAGAGGCGGGCGATATGCGGGGTCAGCTTGTCGGTCGAATCAGCGCCGGTGACGCGCGAAAGCATCACGACGAAAGCAAAACCCGCGGCGGCGATGGCGGCCATGCGCCACCAGCCAAGCTTGCGCCGAAGGCGGCGGCGGTCAATCAGATAGTCCGTAGGCGCCGACATGTCGCTCCTTCATGGGCTCGTGCTGTGCTGGCTTTTAAGTCCGCTTCACGGGTTTTGCAAAGCCGCGCCCTCGCCGCGCTCTCGCGGGCTCAGTCGCGTCGCACGGATTGGGCGACCCAGGCGGCATAGGCGGGATCGGCCTCCGCCACGTCGATTCGCAGGATCTCGGGCGTCTCATAGCTGTGCAGCCGGCGAACAAGCGCCGCCAGCGCCGCGTAGTCCTCGGCGCGATGCTTCATGTGAAGCAGATATTCCCCCGCCTCGCAAAGCTCGTCCTTCCAGACATAATGACTCGTCACTGGCGCGATCTGGATACAGGCCGCGAGCCGCGCATCGAGCGCGGCCCGCGCGAGCCCGCGCGCCGCCTCCTCGGAATCGACCGTCGTCACGAGGATAGCGAGCCCGGTCACCCTCAGCCGCCGACGACTGTGGTGAAGACCTGCCCGCCGCGGGCCAGCGTGATTTTCCAGTAATAGGCGCGCGACGCCGCCACCCGCTCCATGTCGCGCGTCGATTCGATCTTCTGGTCGTTCACCGCGATCAGCACGTCACCGCGCTGGAGATTAAGCTGCTGGGCGAAGGAGCCGTCCTCGATCTCGGCAACGGCGACGCCATTGGCGGCGCCCTGCAAGGACATTTCCTCGGTGACGGCGGGAGAAATGTTCACGACGGTCGCGCCGGCGAAGGGCGATTGCCCTTTCAGCTTGACCGCGTCGCGCGGCGGCGTCTCCGGCGCTGGCGAGAGCCGGATCGGGGCGACGATCTTCTTGCCGCCGCGCAAGACGCCGAGGCTCGCCTGCCCGCCCAGTGGCTTGGTGCCGAGCCGATAGCCCACGGCCTCCGGATCATCCACCGGCTGGCCATCGACGGAGGTGATGACGTCGCCGCGCTTCAGCCCGGCTTCCGCTGCCGGGCCTTTGGGATCGACGTCGGCGAGGAGCGCGCCCGTGGGCCGTTCGAGACCAAGGCCTTCCGCGATCTCCTGAGAGAGCGCCTGCAAGGTCGCGCCGAGCCAGGGGCGCTTCACCATCTTGCCGCCGCCCTTGGCCGTCGCCAGCACGCTTTTCACCATATTGACGGGAATCGCGAAGCCAATGCCGACGGAACCGCCGGATTTGGAGAAGATCGCGGAATTGATCCCGACCACCCGGGCGTTCATGTCGACGAGCGGACCGCCGGAATTGCCGGGATTGATGGCCGCGTCGGTCTGGATGAAAAAGCCATAGTCGGAAATGCCGACATGGGTGCGCGCCAGCGCGGAGACGATGCCCTGCGTCACCGTCTGGCCGACACCGAAGGGGTTGCCGATCGCGAGCGTCAGATCACCGACCTCGAGCGCATCCGAATCGCCGAGCTCCATGGTGGGAAAGTTGGACCCGTCCGTCAGTTTCAGCACCGCGAGATCGGTGCGCGGATCGCGCAGAAGGATCTTCGCCGGAAACTCGCGCTTGTCGGCCAGGGCGACCTTCACGTCCGTCATGCCTTCGATGACGTGATTATTGGTGACGACAAGGCCGCTCGGATCGACGATCACGCCCGAGCCCAGCGACTGCGCGGTGTTCGGCCGCCCCGGCATGCCGCCGCCGCCGCCCTCGCCGAAGAAGCGGCGGAAGATCGGATCATCGAGAAAGGGGTTGGCCGGCATGCGCTCGACGCGCGAGGCGAAGACGTTGACGACCGCCGGCTGCGCCTTTTTGACCACAGGGGCGAAAGAGAAGGCGATTTCGGCGCGGCTCTTCGGCACGGCGGGGCCGTCGGCGGCGGGGGCTTGCGCGAAAGCCGCGGACGGCTCCGCCCGGCGCGCCAGGACGGCGGCAGACACGCCGACGGCACCGATGAGGACAGCAAAGACAATCTTGCGCAAATCGAGGCGCATCGGCCGCTCCGTCAGAGAATCGATTCCGCCGCGAATATAGGCGCGAAATCAGCTCCCGGCGAGAATCGCGGCGCAAATGAAAAAGGCGGCCCTGCGGCCGCCTTTTCCGAAAGAACGGGAGAAAGGCTTACGCCTCTTCTTCCTGAACCTGCACCGGGCCGGCGTCCTGGCCACGGGCGTCGACGTCGCGATCGACGAATTCGATGACCGCCATCGGCGCGTTGTCGCCATAGCGGAAGCCCGCCTTGAGGACGCGCGTATAACCGCCGTTGCGGTCCTTGTAGCGCGGGCCGAGCACCTCGAAGAGCTTGCCGACGAGCTTGACGTCCTTGATCTGGGCGATGGCCTGACGGCGGGCGTGGAGATCGCCGCGCTTGCCGAGGGTCACGAGCTTCTCGACGACCGGGCGCAGATCCTTCGCCTTCGGGAGCGTCGTGATGATCTGCTCATGCTTGATGAGCGCCTGCGCCATATTCGCGAACATGGCCTTGCGGTGCTCGTGCGTGCGGCCGAAACGGCGCTTCTTGTGACCGTGATACATGTGGCTCTCCGTTGGTTATGACGGCCGCCGTGCCAAGGAACGGCCATCCTGTTATTCCCCGCCCTGCTGGCGGGCATTCGAATGCGGCAAACACCGCGCTTGCCGTTGATCCCATACCTCCCCCTTGCGGGGAGGTCGGCGGTCGAAGACCGCCGGGTGGGGGTCCGCGCCGTTCCGATAGCGATGGGGCCCTCCCCCCCCCGACCCGGCTTCGCCGGGCCCCCCTCCCCGTAAAGGGGAGGGAGAGGTCACGCGAAAGCGTCAGTAATGCTCTTCGAACCGCTTCGCCAGATCGTCGATGTTCTCCGGCGGCCAGCCGGGCACTTCCATGCCCAGATGCAGGCCCATCTGCGCGAGAACTTCCTTGATCTCGTTGAGGGACTTGCGGCCGAAGTTCGGCGTGCGGAGCATTTCGGCTTCCGACTTCTGGATCAGATCGCCGATGTAGACGATATTGTCGTTCTTCAGGCAGTTCGCCGAGCGCACCGACAGCTCCAGCTCGTCGACCTTCTTGAGCAGCGCCGGATTGAAGGCGAGCTGCGGAATCGAGGGGGCGGCCTCTTCGCGGCGCGGCTCCTCGAAATTGACGAAGACGTTGAGCTGATCCTGCAGGATGCGCGCCGCGAAGGCGAGCGAGTCCTCCGGCGTGAGCGCGCCATTCGTCTCGATGGTCATGGTCAGCTTGTCGTAGTCGAGAACCTGTCCCTCGCGGGTGTTCTCGACGCGATAGCTCACCTTCTTGACCGGCGAATAGAGGCTGTCGACCGGAATGAGGCCGATCGGCGCGTCCTCGGCGCGGTTGCGGTCGGCCGGCACATAGCCCTTGCCGGTCGAAACCGTGAATTCGATGCGGATCTCAGCGCCTTCGTCCAGCGTGCAGATGGCGAGGTCGGGATTGAGAATCTGGACGTCGCCCGTGGCCTGGATGTCGCCGGCGGTGACGGCGCCGGGGCCGGTTTTCTTCAGGGTCAGGCGCTTGACGCCCTCGCCCTGATACTTGATCGCGATTTCCTTGATGTTGAGGACGATGTCGGTCACGTCCTCGCGCACGCCGGGGATCGACGAGAATTCGTGCAGCACGCCGTCGATATGGATCGAGGTGATCGCCGCGCCCTGAAGCGACGAGAGAAGAATACGGCGCAGGGCGTTGCCGAGCGTCACGCCGAAGCCGCGCTCCAGCGGCTCGGCGACAGCCGTCGCCACGCGGCGCGGATCGTCGCCGGGCGAGACCTCGAGCTTGTTCGGCTTAATGAGTTCCTGCCAGTTCTTCTGGATGCTCACTGGGACGCCTTTCCTTGAAGCTCCTGTGCGCGGCCCGGCGGGGAGGAGCCGGAACCGCGCGCGAAATATGCTCGATGAAAGTAGGCTTCGCGCCCTGGCGTCAGACGCGGCGGCGCTTGCGCGGGCGGCAGCCGTTGTGCGGGATCGGCGTCACGTCGCGGATCGAGGTGACGGTGAAGCCCGCCGCCTGCAGCGCGCGCAGCGCCGATTCGCGACCCGAACCCGGACCCGAAACCTCGACTTCCAGCGTGCGGACGCCATGCTCGCCAGCCTTGCGGGCGGCGTCCTCGGCGGCCATCTGCGCGGCGTAGGGGGTCGACTTGCGGGAGCCCTTGAAGCCCATCGAGCCGGCCGACGACCAGGACACGGTGTTGCCCTGCGCGTCGGTGATGGTGATCATGGTGTTGTTGAACGTCGAGTTCACATGCGCGACGCCGGAGACGATGTTCTTGCGCTCACGGCGGCGAACGCGGGTGGTTTCCTTGGCCATTCTTTTGGTCCTTCAGGCGCGCCCGTAACGCCAGGCGCTGGGGATTGAGGTTGTCATGGCCGGGGCGCGCCCGGCCACTCGCGACGGATCGCCCCGGCGGAGCGCCGGGCGCGAATCCTGGCGCCGATTACTTCTTCTTGCCGGCGATCGGCTTGGCCTTGCCCTTGCGGGTGCGGGCGTTGGTATGGGTGCGCTGGCCGCGAACCGGAAGCTGGCGGCGATGACGCAGGCCGCGGTAGCAGCCAAGGTCCATCAGGCGCTTGATGTTGATCGCGACCTCGCGGCGCAGATCGCCTTCCACCAGATAGTCGCGGTCGATCGTCTCGCGGATCTGAAGGACTTCGGCGTCCGTGAGCTGGGCGACGCGGCGCTCGGCCGGGATGTTCACCTTCTCGCAGATCTCCTCGGCCTTCTTCGCGCCGATGCCGTGAATATACTGGAGCGCGATGACGACGCGCTTGTTCGTCGGGATGTTGACGCCTGCAATACGAGCCACGATTTTCTCCATGTCGGGCGGCGCGGGCGGCGCCGCCGGAGTGACCCCGCGTCCGGTGGAGGCCGGCCCCTGCGGGGAAGTCAGTTAGGGTTTCCCAGAACGCAAAAACGGAAGCCCTCCGAAGAGAACTTCCTGGAATTTCGCTCGGTGAACAGGCGATAACCAGCCCTCAGGGGCGGAGTCAAGAAAAAACGAACAAATCAGCCAAGAATCGACGGCGGCCTCACGCCGCACGCATGGCGTTATCAGACCCGAATTTGCGCGCGGCGTCCAGCCCCAGTCCGAGACCCACGGCCCCGAACATGTCGCCTTCGACGATCGTCGCCTGCGGCGTCAGCCCCGTCACCGCCGCCCGCACGGCCGGGATTGCGGTCGAGCCGCCGGTGAGAAACACGGCGTCGATTCGCTCGCCGGAAAGTCCGGATGCGGCGAGCGTCTCCTGCAATGTCCGGGACAGCGCGCCAAGCTGGTCGACGATCGCCCCATGGAGCGTCTCCTCACTGACCGCGACCGAAAGCCCGCTCTCGACTTCGGAGAGGTCGATCGTCGCCGCGCCCGCCGACGAGAGCGCGATCTTCGCGTCTTCCACGGCGAGCGCGACCGAATGGCCGCGTCGGCTCTCGATTACTTCCGCGAGGCGGGCGATCCGTTCCGGGGCGAGGGCGTAGCGCGCCAGCTCGGCGAGATCGCGCGCGACCTTGGGCGTGTACAGCAGATTGATCCGGTGCCAGGTCGCGAGATCGACGAAGAAGCCGTTCGGGACGCTGATCGCCTTGTCGCTGAACGGCAGCCGCATGTCGCCGCCGAGGCCCAGCAGAGGCATCACCGACTTCATGCTGAACAGCCGGTCGATATCCGTGCCGCCGATATGGACGCCCTTGCTGGCGAGCACGTCGCTCGCCCGGTCCGCGCGCGCGCGGCCCTCCGGAGAGACGCGCACCACCGAGAAATCCGAGGTGCCGCCGCCAATATCCGCGATCAGCGCATATTCCTCCCGCCGCACCTTCTGCTCATAGGCGAGAGCGGCGGCGATCGGCTCATATTGGAAAGCGATTTCGGTAAAGCCCTGGGCGCGCGCGATCTCTTCGAGCGCGTCCTGCGCCCGGCGATCCGCCGCCGGGTCGTCGTCCACGAAATGGACGGGCCGGCCGAGCACGACTTGCGTCACGTCGCGCCCGGACGCCTCGTCCGCCGCCCGCTTCAGGCGCGCGACGATCAGGCCGATGATGTCCTTGAACGAATAGGTTTTGGTCTTGATGCGCGTGGTTTCATCCATCAGCGCCGTGCCGAGGACGGATTTCAGGCTGCGCATCAACCGGCCGTCGACGCCCTGGACATAGGCGTCGATGGCGGCGCGACCGAACACCGGCGCGCCGTTGGCGAAATCAAAGAAGATCGAGCTCGGCAGCGTGCGGCTTCCGCCTTCGAGCGGCGCCAATTCGACGCCGTCACGGCCCGGAACCGCGACCGTGGAGTTCGACGTGCCGAAATCGAGGCCGCAAAAGGATTTTGCTTCCATGCGCCTGTCTCTGTTCGAAATTGCGGGGTCCAGAAGCAGATTGGCCCGGCGTGCGCCGGGCCATCCGTCCTTCATTCAGTGACCGATCGACCGGTTGATCGCCGTGGTCACCTCGTCGATGGCCATCATGCCATCGACCTGCTTGAGTTCGCCCCGCTGGGCGTAATGCTCGGAGACCGGGGCGGTCTGGGCGCGATAGGCGTCCAGCCGGGTCTTGAAGCTTTCCGGATTGTCGTCGGCGCGAACCGGCTTGCCGGCCGCCAGCGTCTCCGCGACGCGCTTGCGCATGCGGTCGACGAGCGCGGTCTCGTCCACGACGAGCTCGACCACGGCGTCGACGGTTTGCCCCTTGCGGGCGAGCAGCGCGCTAAGCGCCTCCGCCTGCGCGACCGTGCGCGGGAAACCGTCGAGAATGAAGCCGTTGGCGCAGTCGGGCTCGTCGATGCGCTGGTCGATGATGCCGATCACCACATCGTCCGGGACGAGCTGGCCGGCGTCCATCAGCGCCTTGGCCTTCAGGCCAATCGGCGAACCGGCGGCGACGGCCGCGCGCAACATGTCGCCGGTCGAAAGCTGCGGGATCGCGAGCTTCTCGACGAGACGAGCCGACTGCGTGCCCTTGCCGGCGCCCGGAGGGCCGAGAAGGACCAGCCTCATTTCCGGCGTCCCTTCAGCTTGGTCTTCCGGATCAGCCCTTCATACTGCTGGGCCTGCATGTGGCCGTGGATCTGGGAGACGGTGTCCATCGTCACGCTCACCACGATGAGCAGCGAGGTGCCGCCGAAGTAGAAGGGCAGATTCGCAT
Source organism: Methylocystis sp. (assembly GCF_051061225.1). Taxonomy (GTDB): domain Bacteria; phylum Pseudomonadota; class Alphaproteobacteria; order Rhizobiales; family Beijerinckiaceae; genus Methylocystis. The sequence goes on along the minus strand of NZ_JBPFEB010000149.1, from coordinate 11,539 downwards.
AGGCGATGAGACCTTCCGGCAGCAGACAGATGATCGCGAGATAGCCCGCGCCCAGAACGGTGATGCGCATGAGCACGTCGTCGATGAACTTCGCCGTGCGCTCGCCGGGGCGAATGCCGGGGATGAAGCCGCCATGCTTCTTGAGATTGTCCGCCGTCTCCGTCGGATTGAAGACGATGGCCGTATAGAAGAAGGCGAAGAAGACGATGAGGCCCACATAGGCGAGCATGTAGAGCGGACGGCCGTGACCGAAATAGGCCGAGATCGTCGCGAAGACGCTTTCGGAGCCGGTCGACTGGTAGAAATTCGCGACCGTCGTCGGCAGCAGCAGCAGCGAGGACGCGAAGATCGGCGGAATCACGCCGGCCGTGTTCAGCTTCAGCGGCAGGAAGGACGTCTGGCCCTCATAGACGCGGTTGCCGTGCTGGCGCTTCGGATAAGTGATCAGCAGGCGGCGCTGGGCGCGCTCCATGAACACAATGAAGCCGATCACCGCGAAGGACATGCCGATCACGCCGAGAATCACGCCCGTCGAAATCGCGCCCTGTCGGCCGAGTTCGAGCGTCGAGACGATCGCCGAGGGGAAAGCCGCGACGATACCGGCGAAGATGATGAGCGAGGAGCCGTTGCCGATGCCGCGCGAGGTGATCTGTTCGCCGAGCCACATCAGGAACATGGTGCCGCCGACCAGCGTCACGACCGTCGTGATGCGGAAGAAGAGTCCGGGCTCCGTCACCACGCCCTGCTGTCCCTCGAGGCCGATCGCCATGGCGTAGGCCTGGAAGGTCGCGAGCGCGACGGTGAGATAGCGCGTATATTGGTTGAGGACCTTGCGGCCCTGCTCGCCCTCTTTCTTCAGCGTCTCGAGCGTCGGGAACACCGAGGTGAGGAGCTGAATGATGATCGACGCCGAAATATACGGCATGATGTTGAGGGCGAAGATCGCGCGGCGCTGCACGGCGCCGCCGGCGAACATGTTGAAGAGCTCGAGCATGCCCTTGGATTGGCCGAAGAAGCTCTTCGCGAAAGCCTCCGGATCGATACCGGGCAGCGGCACATAGGTGCCGAGGCGATAGACAATCAGCGCGCCCAGCGTGAACCAGATCCGCTTCTTGAGTTCCTCGGACTTGCCGAAGGCGGAGAGATTGACGTTGGCCGCGAGCTGCTCGGCTGCCGATGCCATGGAGGAACTCCCCTTTGTCGCGCCGCTTCTTGACCGGCGCCTTTTTGTTGGCGGGCGCGGGGAGCGAATGCCCGTCCTGTCGCGCCCGGCGATTGCGTTGACAGTTCTATAAGACAAAGCGGCCGCCCATGCGAGAGCGGCCGCTTAAAAAGCTTTCGTCAGGAGGCCGTTGCGGCGTCGCCCGCGAGGAGCTTCACCGAGCCGCCCGCGCCCTCGATCGCCGCGACGGCGCCCTTGGACGCGGCCGCGACTTCGAAAGCGAGCTTGGTCTTGATCTCGCCATTGCCGAGGATCTTGACGCCGTCGCGGGGCTTGGAGATCAGGCCGGCCGCGATCAGCGCGTCGACCGTCACCGGCGCCTTCGCGTCGAGCTTGCCCGCCTCGACCGCCTGCTGAATGCGGCCGATGTTGACCTCATTGTAGTCGGTCGAGAAGGGGTTGAAGAAGCCGCGCTTCGGCAGACGCCGATGCAGCGGCATCTGACCGCCCTCGAAGCCCTTGATCGCGACGCCGGTGCGGGCCTTCTGACCCTTGACGCCGCGTCCGCCCGTCTTGCCCTTGCCGGAGCCAATGCCGCGGCCAACGCGCATCCGGTTCTTGCTGGAGCCCGGATTGTCGGAGAGTTCGTTGAGTTTCATTGCCGCGTCCTCACTTCTCGCCGATGATTTTGACGAGATGCGCCACCTTGGCGATCATGCCGCGCACAGCCGGGGTGTCTTCCAGCTGGCGCTTGCGGCCGATGCGGGTCAGGCCGAGGCCGAGCAGCGTCCTGCGCTGACGCTCCGGACGGCCGATCGCGCTGCCCGTCTGCTCGACGGTGATCTGCTTGGTATTCGCCATGTCAGATCCCTCCCTTACGCGTCGACGGCGTCGGCGTCGACGCCCTGGCGACGAGCCTGAAGCGCCGACACCTTGAGGGAGCGGCGCGCGGCGACGGCGCGCGGCGAATCCTCACGGGCGAGCGCGTCGAAGGTCGCGCGAATCATGTTGTAGGGGTTGGACGAGCCCTGGCTCTTCGCCACGACGTCATGCATCCCGAGCGTCTCGAAGACGGCGCGCATCGGGCCGCCGGCGATGATGCCGGTGCCGGCGGGGGCGGCGCGCAACAGAACGCGGCCCGCGCCATGACGGCCATAAACGTCATGATGCAGGGTGCGGCCTTCGCGCAGCGGGACGCGAATCAGCGCGCGCTTGGCGGCTTCCGTCGCCTTGCGGATCGCTTCCGGAACCTCGCGGGCCTTGCCGTGGCCATAGCCCACGCGGCCCTTCTGGTCTCCGACGACAACGAGAGCGGCGAAACCGAAACGACGGCCGCCCTTCACGACTTTCGCGACGCGATTGATGTGGACCAGACGATCCACGAATTCGCTGTCGCGCTCTTCTCTATCCCGGTCGCGACCGCGACCGCCTTCAGCTTCACGCGCCATTCTTTTCTTCCGTCACTTACGCGGCGCAGTGCGCCGCTCGCTTCGTTTTGCCCCCTCTCCCCGCGCGGGGGGAGAGGGCTGGCGTGAGGGCCAAAGCCGCGCTCGAAGAGCGGGTCTTGCACTCACGCCTCGTGCCGCTCGCGACACTCGGCCTTGCCCCTCACCCCGGCCCTCTCCCCGCGAGCGGCGAGAGGCGATGAGGGGCGCGCGCCCTTAGAACTGAAGGCCGCCCTCGCGGGCGCCGTCGGCCAGCGCCTTGACGCGGCCGTGATACATGTAGGAGCCGCGGTCGAAGACGACTTCCTTGACGCCCTTGGCGGCGGCGCGCTCGGCGATGAGCTTGCCCACCACCTTCGCCGCGTCGATATTGGCGCCGGTCTTCAGGGCCTCGCGGTTCGCCTTTTCGATCGACGAAGCGGCGACGAGGGTCTGACCCTTCTCGTCGTCGATGATCTGGGCGTAGATCTGCTTCGACGAGCGGAACACGGAGAGACGCGGGCGGCCATAGGCGCGCTCGCGGATCGCCTTGCGGACACGCGCCTTGCGGCGCTGTTCGATGCTGACATCCTTGGCCATGGCGGCTGGTCCTTACTTCTTCTTGCCTTCCTTGCGGAAGATGAATTCGTTGGCGTATTTGACGCCCTTGCCCTTGTAGGGCTCGGGACCGCGGATGGCGCGGATTTCCGCCGCCACCTGGCCAACCTGCTGCTTGTCGATGCCGGTGATCGTGATTTCCGTCGGCTTCGGCGTCACGATGGTGATGCCGGCCGGGATCGGATAGTTCACGTCATGCGAATAGCCGAGCGCGAGCTGCAGGACCTTGCCCTGCACCGCCGCGCGATAGCCCACGCCGGTGATTTCGAGCTTCTTCTCGAAGCCGGAGGTCACGCCGATGACGAGGTTGTTGACGCGGGCGCGCGACGTGCCCCACAGCGCGCGGGCGCGCTTGGAGTCGTTGCGCGGATCCACCTTGATCGCATTGTCCTGATGCGTCACCGACACGTCGTCGGGCACCAGGAATTCAAGCTGACCCTTCGCGCCCTTCACGGACACGAGCTGGCCGTCGACCTTGGCGGTGACGCCGGCCGGAACGGCTACAGGCTTCTTGCCGATACGAGACATTGTTGCAATTCCTGTTCAGTCTGAGCGCGCGCGACGGTCTTAGAAGACCTTGCACAGCACCTCGCCGCCGACATTGTTCTCGCGGGCCGCATGATCGGCCATCACGCCCTTGGGCGTCGACATGATCGTGACGCCGAGGCCATTGGCCACGCGCGGCACGGCGTCGACAGCCGCGTAGACGCGACGGCCCGGACGGGAGACGCGCTCGATCTGCTTGATGACCGGCTGGCCGTCAAAATATTTCAGCTCGATCTCGAACTCGGTCCGGCCGTTGCCGAAATCCGTGGTCGAATAGCCGCGGATATAGCCCTCGTCCTTGAGCACGTCGAGCACATGGGCGCGAAGCTTCGAGCCCGGCGTCGTCACTTTGTCCTTACGGCGCATCTGCGCATTGCGGATGCGGGTGAGGAGATCTCCCAACGGATCGTTGATCGCCATCTTTCGGGTCTCCTTACCAGCTCGACTTCACCAGGCCCGGGATCAGGCCACGGGACCCGAGCTCACGCAGCGCAATGCGCGACATTTTCAGCTTGCGATAAAAGGCGCGGGGGCGTCCGGAAATTTCGCAGCGGTTGCGAATGCGGATTTTCGCCGAGTTGCGCGGAAGCTCGGCCAGCTTGAGACGAGCCTCGAACTGCTCCTCGATGGAGAGCGACTTGTCCTTCGCCTGCGCCTTCAGCCGCTCGCGGCGGCCGGCGTAAGACTTGACCAGCTTCGCCCTCTTTTTATTGTTCTCGATCGCGCTTTTCTTCGCCATGAGTAGTCTTGCCTTTCGGTATCCGCGTTTGAGGGGGTGTTAACCCCTCACTGCCGGAACGGGAAATTGAACGCCTTGAGCAGGGCGCGCGCCTCTTCGTCGGTCTTCGCCGTCGTGCAGACGATCACGTCCATGCCGAGGATCGACTCGGCCTTGTCGTAGTCGATCTCGGGGAACACGATGTGCTCCTTGATCCCGAGCGCGTAATTGCCGCGCCCGTCGAAGGACTTCGGGTTGAGGCCGCGGAAGTCGCGCACGCGCGGCAGAGCCACGGTGATCAGACGGTCGAGGAACTCGTACATGCGCGTCTTGCGAAGGGTCACCTTCGTGCCGATTGGCATGTTCTCGCGCACCTTGAAGGTCGAAATCGCCTTGCGGGCGCGGGTGATGACCGGCTTCTGACCAGCGATCAGGCTGAGGTCGCCAGCGGCCGAGGTCACCTTCTTGGTGTCGTTGACGGCTTCGCCGACGCCCATGTTGAGAACGATCTTCTCGATGGTGGGCACTTCGAGCGCGTTCTTGTAGCCGAACTGCTCGATGAGCTGGGAGCGAACGACTTCCTCATAGTGCTTGCGCATGCGCGGCGTGTAGCCGGCGATGCTCGCCTGGGCGACGGCGGCCGTCGCGGGGGCTTCCTTGGCCTTCGGAGCCTTGGCGGAAGCCTTGGCCTTCTTTTCCTCAGCCATCGATCAATTCTCCGGAACGCTTGGCGACGCGGACCTTGCGGCCGTCGTCGAGAATCTTGAAGCCGACGCGGGTCGCCTTGCCGTCCTTGGGATCGGCGACCGCGAGGTTGGACAGGTCGATCGCCGCGGCCTTGTTGACGATGCCCGCCTCGCGGTCCTTCGTCTGGCGCTGATGGCGCTTGACCATGTTGACGCCGTCGACGACGGCGCGGCCCTCGTCGGGAATCACGCGCACGACTTCGCCGGTCTTGCCCTTGTCGCGGCCCGTTAGCACCACGACCTTGTCGCCCTTCTTGATCTTGGCGGCCATTACAGCTCCTCCGGGGCGAGCGAAATGATCTTCATGTGGTTCTTGGCGCGCAGCTCGCGCGGCACCGGCCCGAAGATGCGGGTGCCGATCGGCTCCTTCTGATTGTTGATCAGAACCGCGGCGTTCGAATCGAAACGGATCACCGAACCGTCCGACCGCTTGATGTCCTTCGAGGTGCGCACGACGACGGCCTTCAGGACGTCGCCCTTCTTCACGCGGCCGCGCGGAATCGCTTCCTTGATCGACACGACGATAATGTCGCCGACCCCGGCGTATTTCCGCTTCGAGCCGCCCAGCACCTTGATGCACATCACACGGCGGGCGCCGGAATTATCGGCGACGTCGAGATTTGTTTGCATCTGAATCATGGCTTACCCGCCTTTCAATCCGGTCTGGTTTCGGCCCCGCCCGATCGCGACGGCCGACTTCGTCCGGAAAACCTTCATGTCCAACTTCAGCGCGCTTCCCCATCGCATGGGTCATGCGATGGGGAAGCGCGCCGGATTTTGATGGGCTCGAGCGGCTCTATAAGGGTCTTGGACCCTTTTGTATAGCGGCTCGAACAGGGTTTTTACGCGTTCGGGCCGTTTTCGACAACCCGCCAGCGCTTCAGTTTCGAGATCGGGGCCGTTTCCTCGATCGTGACCTGATCGCCGACCTTCACCGCGCCATTCTCGTCATGCGCATGATAATGCTTGGTGCGGCGGACCGTCTTCTGAAACAGCGGATGCGTGAAACGGCGCTCGACCTTCACGACAACAGTCTTGTTCTGCTTGTCGCTGATGACGACGCCCTGGAGAATTCGCTTCGGCATGGCGCTCTAAACCTTACTTTTCCGTGCTTTTCTGCGCGGCGATGGTCTTGGCCCGCGCAATGTCGCGACGGATGACGCGGACGCGGGCGGTGTTCTCGAGCTGGCCGGTCGCCCGCTGGAAACGAAGGTTGAACTGCTCCTTCTTGAGCTTCAGCACTTCGTCGTTGAGCTGGTCCTCGGTCATCGCCTTGATGTCGGAGAGGCGCTGCTTGGCTTTCATGTCGTCCTCCTCTTATTCGGCGATGCGTTCGATGAAACGGGTCTTGATCGGCAGCTTGGCCGCCGCGAGGCTCAGGGCCTCCCGGGCCAGCGCCGCCGGCACGCCGTCGACCTCGAACATGATGCGGCCGGGCGCGACGCGCACCGCCCACAATTCAGGTGAGCCCTTGCCCTTACCCATGCGGACTTCGGTCGGCTTCTTGGAGACCGGCACGTCCGGGAAGATGCGGATCCAGACGCGGCCGGCGCGCTTCATATGGCGCGTCATGGCGCGGCGGGCCGCTTCGATCTGGCGCGCGGTGACGCGCTCGGGCTCCAGCGCCTTCAGGCCGAACTGACCGAAGTTCAGCGAAAAGCCGCCTTTCGCCACGCCACGGATGCGGCCCTTGAAGGCCTTGCGGAACTTGGTGCGCTTGGGTGACAGCATGATGGGTGCTCTTTAACCTTTAAGGCTGTGCGCGTTACGCGTTGTCGCGGGGTTCGCGCGGCTCGCGGCGGCGGCGATCACGATCGCCACGGTCGCCACGTTCACGCTCGCCGTGATCGCCGGCGGCCGCTTCAGCAGCGCGACGCTCCTGCGCCATGGGATCGTGCTCGAGGATTTCGCCCTTGAAGATCCACACCTTGATGCCACAGGCGCCATAGGCGGTGTGGGCGGTCGCGGTGCCGTAATCGACGTCCGCGCGCAGCGTATGCAGCGGCACGCGGCCTTCACGATACCATTCGAGGCGAGCGATTTCGGCGCCGCCGAGACGGCCCGAGCAGTTGATGCGGATGCCCTGGGCGCCGAGGCGGATCGCCGACTGCACGGCGCGCTTCATGGCGCGGCGGAAGGCCACGCGGCGCTCGAGCTGCTGCGCGATCGACTCGGCGACGAGCGCGGCTTCCGTTTCCGGCTTGCGCACCTCGACGATGTTGATCACCACCTCGGAGCCGGTGAGCTTGGCGACGAGCTTGCGGATCTTGTCGATGTCCGCGCCCTTCTTGCCGATCACCACGCCCGGACGGGCCGAGTGGATGGTGACGCGGCACTTCTTGTGCGGGCGCTCGATGACGATCTTCGAAACGGCGGCCTGCTTGAGGGTCTTCGCGACCGCTTCGCGGATCGCCATGTCCTCGTGCAGGAGCTTCGCATATTCGCCCTTGCCGGCGAACCAGCGCGAATCCCAGGTGCGGTTGACGCCGAGGCGCAGCCCGATCGGATTAACCTTCTGACCCATGGTCTTGATCCTTTAGGCGTTCGCTTGCGCTTCGACTTCGCGCACGATGATCGTGAGGTTCGAGAAGGGCTTCTCGATCCGGCTCGCACGGCCGCGGGCGCGGGCGTGGAAGCGCTTCATGACCAGCGCCTTGCCGACGAAGGCCTGGGCGACGATCAGATCGTCGACGTCGAGCCCGTGATTGTTCTCGGCGTTGGCGATGGCGCTTTCCAGCGTCTTCTTCACCTCATGCGCGATGCGCTTGCGGGAAAACTCCAGATCGGCCAGCGCGCGATCGACCTTCTTGCCGCGAATGAGCTGGGCGAGAAGATTGAGCTTCTGCGGCGAGACGCGGATCATGCGGGCGACGGCCTTGGCCTCGTTCTCCGCGATCCGGGGCGGATTGGCTTGCTTGGACATTTTCGCTTAGCCCCTCTTCGCCTTCTTGTCCGCCGCATGGCCATGGAAGGTCCGCGTCGGCGCGAACTCGCCGAACTTGTGACCGATCATGTCCTCGGAGACGGACACCGGAATGTGCTTCTGGCCATTGTGCACGCCGAAGGTCAGACCGACGAACTGCGGCAGAATGGTGGAGCGGCGGCTCCAGATCTTGATGACTTCGGAGCGGCCGGAGGCGCGCGAGGTCTCTGCCTTCTTCAGCAGATAGCCGTCGACGAACGGGCCTTTCCAAATCGAGCGAGCCATGGATTAGCCCTTCTTCTTGCGATTGTGCCGCGACGACACAATGAAACGATCGGTGGACTTGTTGCTGCGGGTCTTCTTGCCCTTGGTCGGCTTGCCCCACGGGGTCACCGGATGACGGCCGCCCGAGGTGCGGCCCTCGCCGCCGCCGTGCGGATGGTCGATCGGGTTCATGGTGACGCCGCGGTTGTGCGGGCGACGGCCGAGCCAGCGCGAACGACCGGCCTTGCCGATCGAGGTGTTCATGTGATCCGGATTAGAGACCGCGCCGATGGTGGCGAAGCACTGGCCGTGGACCAGACGCTGCTCGCCCGAGTTCAGGCGGATGATGACATAGCCCTGGTCGCGGCCGACGATCTGGGCGTAGGTGCCCGCCGAACGCGCGATCGCGCCGCCCTTGCCGATCTTCATCTCCACATTGTGGACGATGGTGCCGACCGGAATATTGGCGATCGGCATGGCGTTGCCAGGCTTCACGTCGACCTGCTGCCCCGCGATCACCTCGTCGCCGACAGACAGACGCTGCGGGGCGAGGATATAGGCCAGCGTGTCGTCCGCGTAGCGGATGAGCGCGATGAAGGCCGTGCGGTTCGGGTCATATTCCAGACGCTCGACCTTGCCGACGACGTCGAGCTTGCGACGCTTGAAGTCGACGAGGCGATAGGCCTGCTTGTGGCCGCCGCCGCGGAAGCGGACGGTGATGCGACCCATGTTGTTGCGGCCGCCCTTCGAGGTCTTGCCCTCGGTGAGGGTCTTGACCGGCTTGCCCTTGTATAGATCGGAGCGGTCGACGATGACGAGCTGGCGAAGGCTCGGCGTGACCGGCTTGAATGTCTTCAGCGCCATTTTCTAGTCCTCACGCCTTCTCTTACAGACCGGTCGTCACGTCGATCTTGTGGCCTTCGGCAAGCGTCACGACGGCTTTCTTGACGTCGCTCTGCTGGCCGCGGACGCCGCGGAACGTCTTGACCTTGCCCTTGCGGACGAGGGTGTTCACGGACTCCACCTTCACGTCGAAGAGACCCTCGACCGCCGCCTTGATCTGCGGCTTGGTGGCGGTCCTGGCGACCTTGAAGACCACCTTGTTGTTCTCGGAAGCGAGCGTCGCCTTCTCGGTGATGACCGGGGCGACGATCACGTCGTAATGGCGCACGTCCTTGCTCATTTCAGGCGCGCCTCCAGCGCGTCCACCGCGGCGCGGGTCAGAACCAGCTTCTCGCGACGGATGATGTCGTAAACATTGACGCCCTCGACCGGCAACACGTCGATCTGCGGGATGTTGCGGGCGGCGAGCGCGAAATTGTTCTGCAACTCCCCGCCGACGATGATGATCGCGCTCGACAGGCCCGACTTCGCGAAGCCGCCGGCGAGGATCTTCGTCTTCGGCTCGGCGAGTTCCGCCTTCTCCCAGACGATGATGCCGCCGTCCTTGGCCTTGGCCGAGAGGGCATGCTTCAGGGCGAGCTGACGCACCTTCTTGGGCAGGTCATGCGCATGGCTGCGAACCTGCGGACCGAAGGCGCGGCCGCCGCCGCGGAACTGCGGGACGCGGGCGGAGCCGTGGCGGGCGCCGCCGGTGCCCTTCTGCTTGTACATCTTCTTGCCGGTTCGGGCGATGTCCGCGCGGTTCTTGACCGCATGGGTGCCGGCGCGGCGCTTGGCGAGCTGCCAGCGGATCTTCCGGTGGATGAGGTCCGCGCGCGGCTCCAGGCCGAAAATGTCGTCGGAAAGCTCGATCGAACCGGCCGCCTGGCCGTCGAACGACGTGACGTCGATCTTCACGGCTCAGTCCTCCTTCTTTTCTTCTTGAGCGGGGGCCGCGTCGCCGAGGCGGAACTTGCCCGGCTGCGGCGCGTCCTTCGGCAGCGCGCGCTTCACGGCGTCGCGAACGAAAATCCAGCCGCCGGCGACGCCGGGGACGGCGCCTTCGACGAGCAGCAGGCCGCGCTCGACGTCGGTCTGCACGACGCGCAAATTCTGCGTGGTCACGCGGTCGACGCCCATATGACCGGCCATCTTCTTGTTCTTGAAGGTCTTGCCCGGGTCCTGACGGCCGCCGGTCGAACCATGCGAGCGGTGCGAGACCGACACGCCGTGCGAGGCGCGCAGACCGCCGAAGCCCCAACGCTTCATCGGGCCGGCGAAGCCCTTGCCCGTCGAGGTGCCCGTCACGTCGACGAACTGGCCCACGACGAAGTGATCGGCGGTGATTTCCGCGCCGACCGGGAGCAGCTCTTCCTCGTTCACACGGAACTCGGCAAGCTTCAGTTTCGGCTCGACCTTCGCCGCGGCGAAGCGCGTGCGCTCCGCCTTGGAGACATTCTTCACCTTGGCGCGGCCGATGCCGAGCTGAACGGCGGTGTAGCCGTTCTTCTCCCTGGTCCGCTGAGCGACGACTTGGCAGCCGTCCAGCTTCAGCACCGTGACCGGCACATGCTCGCCCGCCTCTGTGAAGACGCGGGTCATTCCGACCTTTTGCGCGATGACGCCCGACCGCATGTTCAATATTCCTTCGCGAGGCGGCTGCCTTCAGGCGCCGCCCAATCCGTCCTTAGAGCTTGATCTCGACATCCACGCCAGCGGCGAGATCGAGCTTCATCAGCGCGTCCACCGTCTGCGGGGTGGGGTCGACGATGTCGAGAACACGCTTGTGCGTCCTGATCTCAAACTGCTCGCGCGACTTCTTGTCGATGTGGGGCGACCGGTTCACCGTGAACTTCTCGATCTTGGTCGGCAGCGGAATCGGGCCGCGGACCTGAGCGCCGGTGCGCTTCGCCGTGGAGACGATTTCCTTCGTCGACGTGTCGAGGATCCGGTGATCGAACGCCTTCAAGCGAATCCGGATGTTTTGACCGTTCATTGTCTCGTCCTTTGGGACCGCGAGCTCCTACGCCCGCCATCATGCGCCGCGCGCCGATGACAGCGCGCGGCCTTGTTCACAAGAGCGAGCCGTAAAGACCCGCGGTCCAGATCCGCTTCTTACTCGATGATCGAGGCGACGACGCCGGCGCCGACGGTGCGGCCGCCTTCACGGATGGCGAAGCGCAGCTTCTCCTCCATCGCGATCGGAACGATCAGCGCGACTTCCATCGTCACATTGTCGCCCGGCATCACCATCTC
>NZ_JBPFEB010000148.1:0-67607 GCF_051061225.1 Methylocystis sp. | reverse complement strand
CGAACGCAACCGACGCCGTAACTCTTCCGCTACCGCGGGCTCCGTCTCGAGCCGCTTGATTGGCCGCGCCATGGCAGCCCTCCATCATGCAAATCCATTGCAACTCGATAATAGTCGATATTTGAGAGACAGGACACTAGCGGGACGCGCCGCTAACCGGATTGACCGAGTTGCGGCGCCAGCGCGACCAATGCGGAGAGCGCCGCAAGGGCGGCGAGGAGTCTGTAAAGGATCTTCAGGCGTCCCATGGGGCCGCCGTCGCACAACCGGATCACGTCCGCCTCCGCGCCATAGCCCGCCCCGCTTCAGGCGCGGCGGGGCGGCGATTCCGAGGACCGCCTTCTTAGAGCATGCCAAAGGAAACGGCGACTCCGCGTCTCCCGGAATCGCCGGTCAGAGCCTGTGTGACGTTCCGGGAAAGGCTAGCAGGCCCCGGTGGGATCCGCGCAGTACGGCACGTTTGTCCAACTGAAAACGTCGCGGGACGTCGGATCGAGCGTCAGCCGCAGCCATTCGGCCGGGGCTGTGGTCGATCCCTGGACGACGATCCGCTGCAGGTTTGGCGTCGCGGGAACCTTGTGGACCTGACCCGACGCGCTTTGCGGGTCGGCGAGCGGCCGGTCGGCCTTGAAGACATGCGAGTCGCCGTTCAGCAAAAGGACGGGCCGGCCAAACTGTCTCACGGAAGCTGACAATTGCTGGACGAAGGGCGTGTAGGCGTCCAATCCGTCCCCGCCAGAGAGGAGCGCCTCCGGGTCCCACATATCCGCCTGTATGGCGATCACGACGCCGCGCGCAAGCGACAGACGAGCCATGTCGAAGGCCTTTTTCAGCCAGCGGATGTTTGCGTCTGTCCTTTCCTGAACTTCCGTCGCATGCGCGGCGTCCTCGAAGCCATTCGTCCATGGCCGCGTATCATTGTTCGAGCCGGGGACATTCAGCGTCACGAAAACGACCCCGAAGTCGTACCACATGACATTTTCGACAAACTTCGCATCAGCGGGAAAAGCCTTGTCGGCCTTTTCGGCCTGTGACCAGACGTCCTTCTCTTCCAGGCCGAGGGTCTTGCCGGGCCTCGCAAAGAACAATTCGCGTACGGCGGTCAGTTCCTTGAGCGGCTGCCCACTCTTGCCTTCCTTGGTTTTATGGCAATCTGACCATTCGTTGTCGCCAGGAGTGTAGACGAGCGGCGATTTGAATTTCTGAAACTGCGCAAAAACCGACTGGTTCCAGCCCGGATTGGATGTGCTGATGGGACGAAGAATTTTCGCGCTGGTGCAGGGCTGTGAACCCGAGTGGATGTCGCCGACATGCAAAACCCATCTGACAGAAGGGTCGGAGTTCACGGAGTCGACAAGTCGCGAGGCGTTCTCCAGAAGAAAATTATTGTAAGGCCAGTCGCCAAACACGGCGATCGCCGGCTTTTTATCCTCGGCGAAAGCTGTCGAACAAATCAGTGAGGCGCCGACGAATATCGACGCGATAGATGTGATGGCTTTCATGGGGGCCCCTCCACCCGGTTGAACATTCCGGGAGATAGGGGGCTTCCATGTAGCTTTTATGAGAGACAGGTATTGCTTGCGTCGTTGGTTGAATCCTACCGAAGCTTCTCATAGCCCTGCTTGAATCCTTCAAGCCTCACCTGATGTCTCAGTCCCTCGGAGGGATCGAGATAGATGACGAGCGTCGCAAGCTTCCCGTTTCGCAATTGGTTGAGTTGCTGATCATCGAGCGGCGCGTCCGCGAGGCACCCGCCCGGCGAGCATCTGAAAAACGGAACTCTCCCAATGTCCGTCTGGTCGATCTTCAGGCTGACGCCGTTGAGCAGATACACATTGAGCGGCGCGACCACGCGCAGGACCGTCGTCTTGATCTCGGCAGGTTTGACGACGATGACGCCGAGGCTGGAATCTGCCTTGTCCTCTGATCGAATGGTCTGGGTCAGAGCGCATTGCTCGGTTTTCGAGCCTGCCGGCGTCTGGCATTGCAACTCCCATGCGCCAAACTTTGTCTTGGCGGTATCTTCCGCATGGGCCGCGCCGAGCGCGAGCGCCAGCCCTGCCGAGAGAGCGGCCGCCGCGCAGGTGAGTCCGACTATTCTGGGCATGTCCGATCCTGTGGTCCTCGACGATTCGCGTCCACGATTGTGATCATACGCGCCACAGGCGCGCACTTGCCAGAGATGGCGCTGGATGACCGTGGAATCAGGGGATGCGCGTCGTCGCCGCCCTCTGTCTGCCTTGGGAGATTACAACGGCGGGGCCTGTCGAAAGAGGAGCGCGGCGGCGCGGCCAAAAAGAAAGAAAACAGCCACAAGGGCCAGAATCTGGGGAATGGTCATGGCAATATCGCAATTTTTCAGTCTCATCGTCCGAGGACTCCTGAAATCGCTCAAAACCAGTTTTTCTCCGCCGCCTCGACAGTCTCGCGCCACACAAGCGCATTTGTCAGGCCACCAATCCACTCCCGGCAGCCGATCGGTCGCAAACTTCGAGCCAGCGCTTGCTGTCGTCTGGAGTTTCATCCAGCCTGTCGGGACATTGGCGCAGGCGTCCATGCGCCGGGAATTCAGCAGGATGCAGAACGCCATCCTTCGCTTGTAAACCTATCGAATATCATTCCCCGGAAACCATCCGAGGATTTCCGAAAGACGAAAATGGGCCGCCTCTTGCCGAATCGTCAGCCGATCTTTGTCGAATCGGATGGGCTATTGACTCATAACGAACCGCAAATCTCAACATTTTTGCAGGCCGCCACAGCGTTTGGGCGGATAAATAGCGGTTTTTCTTCAGCAAGCTGAGTTGCCAAAGCTGCGCCGTTGGGTCATCCTGCAACGAAAAGTGGAGGAGCGCCTTTATGTGTTGGGGACCAGGCGTTTCGGCCACGATCGTGGGCATTGGTGTTGCAGCAACCGTCATAACCATCCGCCGCAAGGTCCCAGTGGCCTTCTCGGTGGCGATCGCCTGGTTCACCTTGATGGAGGCGCTCCAACTGGCCGGTTATCTGGTGATCAACCAGTGCGACAATCCGGTCAATCAGGCGATCACGCTGCTCTCCATCCTCCACATCGTTTTCCAGCCATTTTTCATCAACGCGTTTTCGCTCGAACTTGTCCCCAAAGAGGTCAGGCGACGGGCGCGCATCCCGGTCTATACGCTGTGCGGCGTGTCTTCAGCGATCATGCTGTTGCAGCTCTACCCTTTTGCATGGGCGGGAGCCTGCGAGCCACACGTCAACCTTTGTGGCTCGCCCTTGTGCACGGTTTCAGGAAATTGGCACCTGGCGTGGAACGTTCCCTACAACGGTCTCCTCGTTCACATTGATCAGATGATCGGGATGAAATGGGGATTTCCGTCTTACATGATCGTCTCGTTTCTTGTGCCGCTGCTTTATGGCGCGTGGCGATTTACGCTGTTTCACGCCATTTTCGGGCCGCTGCTGGCGGCGCAACTCACGGGGAACGTCAACGAGGTGCCAGCCGTCTGGTGCCTGTTTTCTCTCGGTCTCGTGCTCATGGCCCTCAATCCCGTTTTCCGGCAGAAGTTCGAGTGGCGGCGATGAGGCGCGCTTTGCAGCAAGCAAATGCCTGAGGTGGACCCGCGTCAGATCTTGTTCATGGTCAAGTTCAAGTTTATAATGAGCTGATGCGCCTTACGTCACAAAGCCAGTGAGAACGGTTTGAATAAGCGGCGCTCCTTTGGGTGACCAGAATGTCACTTTGGCGCTTGGTTCGGATTGTCGTGGTTGGATGTCTCGCGGGCTCAGGCGCCGCAATGGGGCAATCAGCCAAAGACCGGCACGATCCGACACCACCTCCGCTCGACCCGGAAGAATCACGTTCCATCTTTACGGCAGTCCCCGAACCCGGCCCGTCGATGAAAGCGGCGCGGGACAGGCTTCAGGAACGGGGCATTCGCGTAATGGGCAAATATATTGGCGAGATCTTCACAAACGCGACCGGCGGCTTGAAGAGCGGAACAGCTTACGATGGTCGTTTCCGGCTTTCGCTCGACGCGGATTTCGAGAAAATTGCTGGAGCACAAGGTTTGACGCTTCACGCGAGCGCTCTGGAGATTCACGGGCGTGGAATAGATTTTTTATATGTTGGTTCGCTCATGCCTCCTTCCAACATCGAGGCGTCTCGAGCCGCACGGCTTTACGAATTGTGGCTGCAAAAGGATTTTCTAAACGGCTTTTTGAGCATCCGTGCCGGTGAAATGGCGGCCGACCAGGAGTTTATGTTTCCGATCTGGGCGACGCTTTTCATCAACGGCGCTTTTGGGTGGCCAGTTTATGCCGCGACCAATCTCCCGGATGGTGGCCCGGCATATCCGCTGGCGAGTCTGGGCGCGCGAGTCGCGGTCAATTTCACTGATCGCCTGACATTCATGGCGGCGGCTCTGAACGGCGACGCCGCCCCGCCCATGGGATTGTTCGGAAACCCCGATCCGCAGCGCCGGAACCCGAACGGTCTTCAGTTTCGGTTGAAAGACCCGGCGCTCCTTATTGCCGAAGCGCAGATCAAATACGACCTGAACGGTCTCGGCGGTGTCTTCAAACTTGGAGGCTGGCGGCATTTCGGCTCGTTCGCCGATCAACATTGGGGGGTCGACTCCTTATCCCTGGCCGATCCGAACGGCGCGGGCGTCGCGCGATCGCTGCGGGGAAATTTCGGCGTCTACGCGATTCTTGATCAACAGATCGGCGCGGGGATCGGTCCCGGACGTGGGGCCGGAGTCTTCCTGCGCGCCGGGGCGGCGCCTGATGATCGCAATGTGGTGAGTCTGTCCGCTGATGCCGGAGTGTCTTTCATCGGCTTTATGGACAACCGTCCCGACGATCTTTTCGGGATAGGATTTGGTTACACGAGGATTTCCAGCGCGGCGCGTAATCTTGATTACGACACGGCGTTTTTCAGCAACTCATTGCGGCCTGTCAGATCGTCGGAAGAACTGGTGGAGGTCACCTATATCGCCAGGATGGCGGCAGGCTGGTCTCTTCAGCCAGATATCCAGTTCATCATGCATCCGGGGGGAAACATGGCCGATCCAAAAGACGCTGGGGGAACACCGGCTTTGCGATACGCGCTTGTGTTCGGCTTGAGATCGCTGGTCCGATTCTGAGGGCCAGCGCATCACGACATGCCCGATTTTGCCGTCGCGGGCGAGGAGCATCTGCTTCGCGGCGCGGCACAAAAAACAAGGCGTCAGCATTTGCATGCTGACGCCTGATTTTCTGAGTTCGAGATGTCGCGTTATTCGACGCGAACAGCCGTTAACGCGAATAGAACTCGATGACGAGGTTCGGCTCCATCTGGACCGGGTAGGGCACTTCCGTCGCGTGCGGGACGCGGGAGAGCTTGGCGGTCATCTTGGAGTGATCGACGTCGTAATATTCGGGCACGTCGCGCTCGGCGAGGCCGACGGCCTCGAGCACGGTCACCGCCTGCTTCGAGGACTCCTTCACCTCGATCACGTCGCCGACCTTCACCAGATAGGACGGGATGTTGACCCGGCGCCCATTGACGCGGATGTGACCGTGGTTGACGAACTGGCGCGCGGCGAAAACCGTCGGCACGAATTTCGCGCGGTAGACGACCGCGTCGAGACGGCGCTCGAGCAGACCGATGAGGTTGTCGCCCGAGTCGCCCTTCATGCGAATGGCTTCGGCGTAATATTTGCGGAACTGCTTCTCGGAGATATTGCCGTAATAGCCCTTGAGCTTCTGCTTCGCCTTCAGCTGCGTGCCGTAGTCGGAGAGCTTGCCCTTGCGGCGCTGGCCGTGCTGGCCGGGGCCATATTCGCGGCGATTCACGGGGCTCTTCGGGCGACCCCAGATGTTCTGGCCCAGGCGGCGATCGAGCTTGTATTTGGCTTCTGCGCGCTTCGTCACTTTACTTTCGTCCTCTCATGGCCGCGTCCGGCGGCGAGAGGCGAAACAGCGATCACACGCCCGAGGCCAAGTCCTCGCGCGCCAATGTCGCAATCGCGTCTCCCGCTGCTCCCGGCGGCGCCGGGTTGGGAACGCGCCCTCCTCTGCCGGAAACCCGGCCGACAGGCGTTCTCGTTGAACGCCACGGGTGCATGGCCCGGCGCGGCTTTCCGCGCAGGGTTGGTGGGGAGCTAAAGGAATGCGCTCCCCAAGTCAAGCCGCTTACTCAGCGGCCGGCGTCAGCCTTTCCACCCGTCCTAGAACAGGCTGAAGGGCAGGCCTTCCTCATAGGGAACGATCATGTCGGCGTTGTAGGGCGGACGCTGCGGCAGGGTTTCCTGCATGTACCAGCTCCGCTGCGACGACTGGATCGGGTCCTTGTTGTAATAGGTTTGCTGCAGCATGTAGCGGTTCGTGCTGCCGACCGGCACCTTCGTGCCCGGATCGAGCCAGCTCCGGCGCTCGACGTCGATCGGGCCGCGGCCAGCGACCGCCAGCCGGCTCTGGGAAACGGCATAGGCGGCAGGCTGGTGAGCGCGCGATTTGGCGAGCGCCTCTCCGCCCGCGGCCGTCGCGACCAGGCAGGCGAGGCCCACCGAAAGCATAAGTCCCTTGCGCATCTCCATCCTCTCAGGCTCGACGCTTCACGGACATCATATAGCACCCGGCGGCAAAAGCGACCCGGCGCGTCGCGAGCGTCAGTTTTTCGTGGGCTCAGGGTGAATCGCGGAAGCGCGCGCGACGGTTCGGGATTTCCGTGTCTGGGCGACCGGCTTCGCGCCGGCCTTGCGCGGGATCGAGGCGGTCAGGTCGTCGCGCGAAACATTGACGCAACCCTTGCCGCGCGCGATTTCCGCGTTGAGGAAGAAGTCGTTCAGCGCCTTGTTGTCGCTGCCGGCCGAATAGGTCACCTTGTCGAGAATGCAGGCGAGAGAGACCCGGTCGATCGGCCTGGTCGCGGAGCCGCAGGCGATGGCGGCGATTTCCAGCGGCACTTTCGGATCGAGCAGGCGCGTCGCGAGGCAGGCGCGCTCGCTCGCGTCCACGCCCTCGCCGCCCGGCTGGGAGAGTCGGATGTCGGCGGTCTCGAAGGCGCCGAAACGCGTCGAAAGCGTCGAGCGCTGACCGATTTTCGCGACATTGAGGCCCACGGCGCGCGCATGGCGGGTCATGTCCAGAAAGAAGTCGGGATTGGTCGCGGAGGGGTCGAGTTCGGGGTGAATGTCAACGCGCAGAAAGGGTGCGCCCAGCGCGAACTGACCTGCCGTCACGCTGTCGACCCGCTCCTCGCCCTCCCGGTTCTGGGCGACGCTCGCAACCTTCTTCTCGCGCTCGAATTCGGGCGCCTCAATGTCGAGCGCCGGGGCCTGGGCGTCGGGAGCGGCCTGGTTGCCCATGCTCGCCTTGGCGGCGATCTTGGCGGGGGCGGCGGCGACCGGCGGCGCGTCGGCTCCGGCGACCGCGCGCGGCGGGACGGCGGGACGGGCGAAGAGCGCGGCGGCGGCCAGGATGACGCAGGCGCCGACGCCCATCCCGAGAGCTGCGCGAGCGCCCTTCGGGCGGGCGTGGATCGGGCCCCGATAGGCCCCAAACACATGATCGTGGTCGAGAGTGTTCGCACTCATCACGCTACTCCGCGCCGCGCACAACGCGCGCCAAAATTGCCGCTGCCCGGATAGTGCGCGGTTTGGAAGAAACTAAGGTTAACGCCGACAAACGAATTTGTTCATGGTGAATGGAAGGTTACGCGCCGTCCTGGTGACGCGCGGGCGAAAAAAAACCCCGGCGCGCGGCCGGGGTTCGTTGTGGCCGGCCCCGCGCGGCGCGCGGGGTCGAACAGATCGGGGGCAGGATTACTCCTTGCCCTTCTTGGAGCCAGCCTCGCGGGCCTTCAGGGCCGCGCCGAGAATGTCGCCGAGCGAGGCGCCGGAGTCGGCGGAGCCGAACTGGGCGATCGCTTCCTTCTCTTCGGCGACTTCCAGCGCCTTGATCGACACGGCGACCTTGCGGGCCTTGCGGTCGAACAGGGTCACGCGGGCGTCGACCTTCTCGCCGACGGCGAAACGCTCGGGGCGCTGGTCGGCGCGGTCGCGGGCGAGTTCGCTGCGCTTGATGAAGGTCGTCAGGTCCGTGCCGGTTATCTTGACGTCGATGCCGGAGTCCTTGACTTCGATCACCTCGCAGGTGACGACGGCGCCCTTCTTGACTTCGCCGTCCTCACCGCCGCTGACGGAGGCGAAGGGATCGCCCGCGAGCTGCTTGACGCCGAGCGAGATGCGCTCCTTCTCGACGTCCACGTCGAGAACCTGAGCGTTGATGACGTCGCCCTTCTTGTACTCTTCGATGACCTGCTCGCCCGGACGGTTCCAGTCGAGATCGGAGAGATGGACCATGCCGTCCACATCGCCGTCGAGGCCGATGAACAGGCCGAACTCGGTCTTGTTCTTGACCTCGCCCGAGACGGTCGAGCCGACCGGGTGCTTCTCGGCGAAGGCCTCCCACGGATTCTGCAGGGTCTGCTTGAGGCCCAGAGAAATGCGGCGCTTGACCGGATCGACTTCGAGAACCTGAACGTCGACTTCCTGGCTGGTCGAGACGATCTTGCCGGGGTGAACGTTCTTCTTGGTCCAGCTCATCTCGGAGACGTGAACAAGACCCTCGATGCCCGGCTCCAGCTCCACGAAGGCGCCGTAGTCGGTGATGTTGGTCACGCGGCCATGGAACTTCGCGCCGATCGGATACTTGGCCTCGATGCCCTGCCACGGGTCCTCGAGAAGCTGCTTCATGCCGAGCGAGATGCGGTGCGTCTCGTGATTGATCTTGATGATCTTCACCTTGACGGTCTGACCGATGGTCAGCACCTCGGACGGATGATTGACGCGGCGCCAGGCGATGTCGGTGACATGCAGCAGGCCGTCGATGCCGCCGAGGTCCACGAAGGCGCCGTAGTCGGTGATGTTCTTCACGACGCCGTCGATCACCTGCCCCTCTTCGAGGTTGGCGACGATCTCGTGACGCTGCTCGGCGCGGCTCTCCTCCAGCACCGTGCGGCGCGAGACGACGATGTTGCCGCGGCGGCGGTCCATCTTCAGGATGTGGAACGGCTGCGGCACGTTCATCAGCGGGCCGACGTCGCGGATCGGACGGATGTCGACCTGCGAGCGCGGCAGGAACGCCACGGCGCCGTCCAGGTCGACGGTGAAGCCGCCCTTGACCTGATTGAAGATGACGCCCTCGACCTTCTCATTGGTCTCGAAGGCCTTTTCGAGCTTGACCCAGCTCTCTTCACGACGCGCCTTGTCGCGCGAGATGACGGCTTCGCCCAGCGCGTTCTCGACGCGCTCCAGATAGACCTCGACCTCTTCGCCGATGCCGGGGGCGGGGTCGCGGCCATAGCCGGTGAATTCCTTGAGGGGCACGCGGCCTTCGGTCTTCAGGCCGATGTCGATGACGGCCACGTCCTTCTCGATGGCGACGACGCGCCCCTTGATGACGGAACCCTCGAAAGCCTCGTTGTCGCCGTAGCTCTGCTCGAGCAGGGCGGCGAAATCTTCGCGCGTGGGGGCGCGATCGGTCGTAGCGGACATTTTTTCTCCTGGAGGCCCCGGTCGGGGCGGCGCCGGCGAAAGGTTTGCGTTGCGGTCGGCTTTCGGCGGTCGGAACGTCTCGCGGCGCAGCGGGGCGGGGAGACGAAAAGCTCGAAAAACGAACTGGCCGGCGCGGCCCGATCGTCGAAAACCAGGTGACGGACGCGGCGAGGCGCTCTCCCCCTCCAGGGCGAAAACCTTGTCGCGCGGCTGCTATCTAACAGCGTGCGGCGCCTACGGCAAGCGGCGCCGCCGGGCCTTCGTTGCTGCATCGCCAAAAATCCGTTATTGCGACGCAAAAATCGCCGCGCAGGGTCCGATTCCGCGGCGTTCTTTGGCGAAATCGCCGCTGGCGAAGCGGAGGCTCGATGGTAATCTGGCAATCTGCGGCGTAGCGTTTGCCTGCGCTGCGATTCTGGAGAGCAGACTGAATGAAAGCAAATATTCTGGGCGGAGCGGCCCTTGCGGCGGCGACGGTGTCTCTCGCGTTGTCCGGCGCGGTCCCGGCGCAGGCCAAGGGCAAGCATCAGGCGGCCCGGCCGGCGGCTGAAAAGCACAATTGCGGCGGCAAGAATGGCTGCCCCGGCATGAGCAAGGGGGACGACAAGGCCGCCGCGGAAAAGCCCGCGGACGCGAAGCCGGCCGAGGCCGTCAGGGCGGAGCCGGCGAAAACGGAATCCGCGACGCCCGAGGGGGGCAAGCCGGCCGACGGCAAGTGAAGAAGCTTGTGGCGTCTCTTCCGAGAAGCGGCGCCGTTTCCGCCCAAAGGGGCGTTTTTGCAGAGGAGAAACATATGAAGACGAAGATCGTTTCGGGTTCGGCGCTCGCCGCCGCCGCCGTTGGCCTGGCGCTGAGCGGCGCGGTCGTCTCGCCGGCCGCCGCCCATGGCGGGCATGCCTGCTCCATGGCCAAGGGCTCCTGCGGCGGCAAGACCGCCTGCATGACCAAGACCGGCGTCTGCAAGCACAATGCCGGCAAGAGCAAGGCCGGCTGCCATCATAGCTGCCATCACAAGTCCGCCTGCCACCACAGCAAGGGCTCTTGCAACATGAAGAGCAAGTGCCATAGCAAGTAAGCTCTGAGCGCCGGCTCCCGAGGCGGGAACCGGCGCCGGTCGGCCCCCGCGCGGGGCGCGAAGGGCCTTCGGGCGAGGGACGCCGCGACATGCAGAAGCCAGCGCCACTCGGATATGGTCTGGGGTTTCGGCCGGTCTATTTCGATGAGATCGCGTCGACGCGCCCGCCGGTCGACTGGTTCGAGATCATTTCGGAAAACTACATGGTGGACGGGGGCCGTCCGCTGTCCATGCTCGACGCCATACGCGCCGATTATCCGGTCGTCATGCATGGCGTATCGATGTCGCTCGCCTCGACGGACCCGCTCGATTTCGACTATCTCGCCCGCCTCGCGGCGCTGATCGAGCGCGTCGAGCCGGCCTGGGTGTCCGACCATGTCGCCTGGACGGGCGTGCATGGCCTCAATCTGCACGACCTTCTGCCCATTCCCTATACGCGCGAGGCGCTCGCCCATGTCGTCGAACGCATCTGCCGCGTTCAGGACTATCTGAAGCGGCCGCTGGTGGTGGAGAACGCCTCGTCCTATGTGTCCTTCCTCGCCTCCGAGATGAGCGAGCAGGAATTCGTGAAGGAAATGGCCGAGCGCGCCGACTGCCTGTTGCTGCTCGACGTCAACAATGTCTTCGTCTCAAGTTTCAATCACGGCTTCGACGCAGAGGCCTTCATCGACGCCATTCCCGTCGACCGCGTCGTGCAGTTCCACATGGCCGGCCATACCGACAAGGGCACGCATCGGGTCGACACCCACGATCAGCCGGTCTGTGACGAGGTCTGGGCGCTTTATGAGCGCGCGCGCCGCCGCTTCGGGGACGTCTCGGCCATGATCGAGCGCGACGACAATTTCCCGCCCTTTTCCGAGCTTCTCGACGAATTGCAGACAATGCGGGACATCGACGCCCGCGCGGGCGCCAATGGCGCGCTGAGCGCCGCATGAAGCTCGCCGCGTTTCAGGCGCTGTTCCAGTCGCGTCTCCTCGCCGGGGCGGGGACGGACGACGCGCCGCTGATCGCCCAGCTTCGCGAATCGGGGCGCGGCGCCGGGCGGGACGAACTGCTCCATGTCTATCAGTCCGGCTATCGCCTTCGGCTCGAGGGGTTTTTCCACGAGGACCATCCCGGCCTGCGGTCCCTTCTCGGCGAGGAGGTCTTCGAGGCGCTGATCCGGGAGTTCATCGACGCCAATCCGCCCCGGGACCGCAATGCGCGTTGGTATACGACCGGTCTGCCGGATTACATGGCTGCGGCGGAGCGCTGGCGCGAGGAGAAGCGGGCGGTGTCCATGGCGCTGTTCGAGCGCGCGATGGTGGACGCTTTCGACGCTCCCGACGCCTCGTCGCTGACCGTTCAGGCGCTCGCCGCCTTCGCGCCCGAGGAGTCGCCCGGCCTCGTCTTCGCCTTTCATCCGAGCCTCCATCTGCTCGAATTGTCGGCCGGGACTTTGGCCGCCTATCTCGCAATGGACGCGGAGGAGGGGGACGGCGGCGATGAGGCGGCCGCCGCCGACGATGGGCAGGCGCCCGACCCCGACGCTCTGGAGACCGTGGCGATCTGGCGCTGCAATGAGGAAACCGTCTTCCGGGAGCTTGAGGCGGATGAATATCTGGCGCTCAACGAGGCGCGGGCGGGGCATGCCTTCGGCGACATCTGCCATATGGCCGCGTTCCAGCACGCCGGCGAGATCGAGCCGCAACGCCTGGCGCAATTTCTCGCAAGCTGGTTCGAGGACGGCCTGATCACGGGCGTGTCGCTCAAGGCGTGAGGGCGGCGACGCCTTCGCGGGCGATTCCCTCTAATTCGGAAAAACTCTATAAGAGAAGCCGATCCCTTCTCGCGCGAGTTACATGGCAGCCTCCCATCCGACAGCTCCCGTGAGCGACGGCGAGATCCTGCGTCAGGCCGAAGAGTGGCGGCGCGCCGGGCGTGGGGTCGCCATCGCCACGGTGACGGAAACCTTCGGCTCCGCGCCGAGGCCGGTCGGCGCGCATCTCGTCGTGGAGGAGAGCGGACTTTTCTGCGGCTCCGTGTCGGCCGGCTGCGTCGAGGGAGAGGTCATCACGGCCGCGCTGGACTGCATCGCCGACGGCGCTCCGCGCTGTCTGGAATTCGGCATCGCCGATGAGACGGCATGGCGGGTCGGCCTGTCCTGCGGCGGACGCATCGCTGTCCATGTGGAGCGGGTCGACGATGAACGCGCCGCCCTTTTCGCCAGGATCATCGCTGAAACGGCCGCGCGCCGTCCCTGCGCGCTGGCGACGCCGCTCGACGGCGGCGCCGCGCAACTGCTGGCGGCGGGAGAAGTCGCCGCAACGGCGGATCAGCGCGCGGGCCTCATCGCCCGGGACGGCCGGCGGCTTTTCGTCAATCTCTACCTCCCGGGGCCGCGCCTCATTCTCGTCGGCGCGGTGCATGTGGCGCAGGCGCTGGCGCCGATGGCCCGGTTGGCGGGGTTCGACGTCCTCATCCTCGATCCCCGCGCCGCCTATGCCGCCGCCGAGCGCTTCCCCGGCGCGCTGCTGGATGTGCGTTGGCCAGAGGACGCGCTTCCGGAGATCGGTCTCGACGCTTTCACGGCCGTCGCCGTATTGACCCACGATCCCAGGATCGACGATCCAGCCCTGCGTCTGGCGCTGGCGTCTCCCTGCTTCTACGTCGGCGCGCTCGGGTCGCGCGCAACGCAGCGGCGGCGGGCCGAGCGGTTGGCCGCGGCGGGCGTGACGCCGGCGGCGCTGGCGCGGCTGCGGGCGCCCGTCGGCCTCGATATTTCGGCGGTCACACCCGCTGAAATCGCCGTCTCCATTCTCGCGGAGCTGATCCTCGCGCGGGGGCAAAAGCCGCTGCGCAAGCCGGGCGAGGGCGCGTGATGGGCGTCTCGCCGCGCATCGCCGCGATCGTGCTGGCGGCGGGGCAGGGCCGCCGCTTTGGCGGCTTCGGCAACAAGCTTCTCGCCGATCTCGACGGCCGGCCCGTGCTGCGGCGCGCGGTGGAGGCGGCGCTCGGCGCGAGAACCTGCCGGACGATCGTCGTGATCGGCCATGACAGGGCGGCCGTCGAGGCGGCGCTGGACGGGCTGCCGGTCGTTTTTGCCCATAACCCGGATTTCGCCAGCGGCCTCGCCGCGTCGCTGCGCGCGGGCCTCGCCGTCGTCGGTGAAGCGGATGTCGTCGTCGTGCTGCTCGGCGACATGCCCGGCGTGCGAGCGGAAACCGTCAATGCGTTGATCGACGCATTCGCGGTCGCGCCGGGCGCCAGCGCCATTGTGCCGCTGCGCAACGGCCGGCGTGGCAATCCCGTCCTCTTGGCGCGCGCGCTCTTTCCCCGCGTCGAGACGCTTCGGGGCGACGAAGGCGCGCGGCGCCTGCTGGCGGCGGACGACTCGGTCCTCGAATGCGCCGTCGACGACGACGGCGTGCTGGCGGATGTCGACGCCCCCGCCGATCTGGACAAGTTTCGCGCCCCGATCAGACGAAGCTGATGTTCGAATCCTTGAGCGGAACGCTGCGGATGCGCTTGCCGGTCGCCGCGTAATAGGCGTTGAGCACGGCGGGCGCGGCGACACAGATCGTCGGTTCGCCGACGCCGCCCCAGAAGCCGCCGCTCGGCGCCAGAATGCACTCGACCTTCGGCATGTCCTTCAGCCGCATCGAATCGTAGCTGTCGAAATTCTGCTGCTCGACGCGCCCGTCCTTGATGGTGATCCCGCCATGGAACAGCGCCGACAGGCCAAAAACGAAGGAGCCGGCGATCTGCCGCTCCACCTGCGCCGGGTTGACGATCTGGCCGGGGTCGGTCGCCGCCACGATGCGGCGGATTTTTATCTTGTCTCCGGGCAGCACCGAGATTTCCGCCACGGCCGCCACATAGCTGCCGAACGCCATGAAGGAGGCGAGGCCCCGATACACCCCTTCCGGCGCGGGCTTGCCCCAGCCAGCCCGCTCGGCGACGGCGTCGAGAACGGCGAGCTGCTTGGGCTGTTTCGACATCAGCTTGCGGCGGAAGGCGAGCGGGTCCTCGCCCGCCGCCTGCGCCAGCTCGTCCATGAAACATTCGAGATAGATGGCGTTCTGATTGATGTTCACGCCCCGCCACCATCCCGGCGGCACGGAGGGATTGCGCATCGCATGCTCGATCAGGAGATTGGGGAAGTCATAACCGAGCTGCGCCTCGCCGGCGCCGGAGAGGCCCTGAAAGACAGCCGGATCGAGGCCGTCCTTCACCCATTGCGGCATGACGCTCGCGGAGATGGACTGTCCCGAGATGCGCATGTGGAAGCCGGTCAGCCTGTTGCCCGCGTCGAAAGCGCCGACGAGCTTGCATTGCGTCACCGGATGATAGGCCCCGTGCGTCATGTCCTCTTCGCGCGACCACAGCAGCTTCACCGGAACGCCGGGGAACTCCCTGGCGATCAGCACGGCCTGACGCACATTGTCATTGAAGAGCCGCCGTCCGAATCCGCCGCCCAGCATCACCGCGTGCACGTCGCATCTCTCGATCGGCAGGCCGGCGGCCGCGGCGACGGCCTCCCGCGTCGATTCCGCGTTCTGGGTTCTCGTCCAGATTTCGCATGTCTCCGGCGTGTAGAGCACCGTCGCGTTGAGCGGCTCCATCTGCGCGTGATTCTGGTGCGGATAGCTGTAGACCGCCTCGACCGTTCTGGCGGCGCTGGCGATCGCCGCGCCGGCGTCGCCCTTGCGATGACCGGCGACGGCGGGTTGGGCCTTGTCGAGCCCCTCGGCCAGCCACTTGGCCGTCCCGGCGCTGGAGGCTTTCGCATTCGGGCCTTCGTCCCAGACGATCGGGAGCGCGTCCAGCGCCGTCTTGGCGCGCCACCAGGTGTCGGCCACCACCGCCACCGCCGTGTCGTCGACGCGGACCACCTTCTTCACGCCCTTCAAATTGGCGATCTTGCTCTCGTCGTAGCTTGCGAGCCGGCCGCCGAACACCGGGCAGGCCTTTATGGCGGCGTTGAGCATCCCCGGCAGTTTGACGTCGACGCCGTAAACGGTCTTGCCGGTGATCTTGTCGCGCGTGTCGAGGCGCTTCATCCCCTTGCCGGCGATCTTCCAGTCGCGCCGGTCCTTCAGCGGCGCATCCGCCGGGGGTGTGAGTTTCGCCGCGGCCTCGGCGACCTTGCCGTAGCTCACCGAGCGCCCGGAGGCCCCGTGCGTGATCACGCCCCTGTCCACCGTGCATTCGGCGGTGGGCGCATTCCATTGATCGGCGGCGGCCTGAATCAGCATGGCGCGCGCGATCGCGCCGGCCTTGCGCATGTAATCCTGCGATTTGCGGACGCCCAGACTGCCTCCGGTGAGGAAATCGCCCCACACGCGTCCGCGCGCCGCGCTCTGGCCCGGAGTGGGCGACTCGGTCGTCACTTTCGACCAGTCGCAATCTAGTTCCTCGGCGACAAGCTGCGCGAGGCCGGTCAGCGTGCCCTGGCCCATTTCGGCGCGCGCCACGCGGATGACGACCGTGTCGTCGAGGCGCACCACGATCCAGGCGTTGATCTCCGGCGCGGACGACGCAGCATCCGCCGGCGCGGGGAGGGTGAGGCCCAGCGAAAAACCGCCGCCGAGCGCGGCGGCGCCGGCGATGAACTCGCGACGGCCAAGAGGCAGGGCGTTCGGCAAGGCGTTGCGCATGTCGGTCTCCCTCACGCCTTCACGGCCGCATGGATCGCCGCGCGAACCTGCTGGAACGTGCCGCAGCGGCAGATGTTGGTGATGGCCGCGTCGATGTCGTCGTCGCTTGGCTGAGGCTTTTCATTTAGCAAAGCCACGACCGACAGAATCATGCCGCTCTGGCAGTAGCCGCATTGGGGCACATCCGCGTCCAGCCAGGCCTGTTGCACGCGATGTAGCGCGCCGTCATTCGCAAGCCCCTCGATGGTCGTGATATTTTTGCCTGCCGCGTCGGCCGTCGTCACCGTGCAGGCGCGCACCGCGGCGCCGTCGAAGAGCACTGTGCAGGCGCCGCAGGCGCCCACGCCGCAGCCGTATTTCGTGCCCGTCAGCCCGAGATTTTCGCGGATTGCCCAGAGCAGGGGGGTGTCCGGCTCCGCATCGACGTCGATCTTTTGCCCGTTGACCAACAAGCCGGTCATATCGATTCCTCTTCGCCGCAGGGTCTGCCTTGCAGCGAAAATCCTAGCAAAATAAGCAATTTTGGCCAAGCCGCCTGCGCCCGCGGCGCGTCGATTCACGCGCTCATTCCGGGTCGATTTCGCGGGAGCGACAAAAAAGCAGGCGTAAAAACAAGGGGAATGAGCGGGTCTGATTGCGAATCATCATGCAAATCGTTAGCAATTTGCTGTTGGCTGAGGCTCGCAGCATGTGGCGGCCGATTGCGACGAGGAGAGAATTCTGATGGCCAAGGCGAAAACCACCAAGGCTGCGACCACCAAGGTCAGCAAGGCCGAGGCGCCCAGCATCCGTCCGGTCAAGGAGACCATGACGAAGGCGGCGCTGATCAATCATATCGCCGAGCAAAACGAGTTGCCGCGCAAGACGGCCGCCGCCGTTTATGCGACGATCGAGAACGCCTTTCTCGGCTCGGTGCATCCCAAGGGCGTGGGCGAGTTCACCCTGCCGGGCCTGCTGAAGGTGACGCTGCGCAAGGTTCCGGCGCGCAAGGCCGGCACGCTCGTGCGCAATCCCGCGACCGGCGAGATGGTGAAGGCCGCGGCGAAGCCGGCAAGCGTGCGCGTCAAGATTCGCGCCCTTTCCAAGCTGAAGACCGCAGCCTCGAAGTAAGGGGCGCCTGAGGTTCCGCCGGCGGATGTTGCGCCAGCCGGCCTCCAGGGCGACGGCCGCTCTCAAGCAAGACGGCCGCCGCCTTTTTCATGCCTGCCCGGTCCAGGCGCCGGGCCAGCGCGGGCGTCGCCTGATTTTTGCAATTCAGAGCTATATTGAGCGGAACACCAGGCTCCGGGTCTCTGGCAATGCAAACCGAACCTCTTCCTCCGGCTGCGCGCGTCATCGACGTCGAGGGGCTTCACGCCCTGATCGGCGCGCTGCGCGGCGAAGGCCGCCGCGTCATCGGCCCCGCCGTCGCGGGCGGTGCGATCGTCTATGACGAGATCGACGGCGTTCAGGATTTGCCGAAAGGCATGACCGACGAACAGGAGCCGGGGCGCTACGCCTTGCGGCCGCGCGACGATGGCGCCCTGTTCGGCTTTGCGGTCGGTCCGCACTCCTGGAAGAAGTTTCTGCATGTTCCCGCGCTTCGTCTGTGGCGGGCCGAACGCCGGGGACAGGACGTGACGGTCGAGGCGCCGGCCCCCGAGGCGCCGGCGGTCGCGTTCATTGGCGTGCGCGCCTGCGAGCTTGCGGCCATCGCCATCCAGGACCGGGTGCTGACGGGCGGGGAGTACGTGGATCCCCATTATCAGGCGCGCCGCGAGAATGCCTTTCTCGTTGCGCTGAACTGCGGCAAGGCGGGCGGAACCTGCTTTTGCGTCTCGATGGAGGCCGGGCCGAAGGTCACGCGCGGCTTCGACCTCCTATTGACGGAAATCATTTCCGACGACGCCCACGCGTTTCTGATCGAGGCGGGCTCGCCCGCAGGCGCGGCGCTGCTGGCGCAACTGCCCGCGCGCCCCGCGACGCAGGCGGACATCGACGCGGCGGAGGCGATCGTCACGCGCACGGCGGCCAATATGGGGCGCGCCATGCCGCAGGAGGACGTGCCGGCGCTGCTCATGCGCAATCTTCAGCATCAGCGTTGGGAGGAGGTGGCGCAGCGCTGCCTGTCCTGCGCCAATTGCACCATGGTCTGCCCCACCTGTTTCTGCACCACCGTCGAGGAGCACGGCGATCTGATGGGCGTGGAAAGCGCCCGCGACCGGCGCTGGGATTCCTGCTTCACCATGGATTACTCCTACATCCACGGCGGCTCGGTGCGGCCGACGGTCTCGTCCCGTTACCGGCAGTGGATGACGCACAAGCTGGCGACATGGCATGAGCAGTTCGGGACCTCTGGCTGCGTCGGATGCGGCCGCTGCATCACCTGGTGCCCGGTGGGCATCGACATCACCGAGGAAACCAACGCCATCAGCGCGAGCGAGACGGCGGGAGGCGGCCATGGAGACTCTTGAGCGCATTCTGTCCGGGCACCCCTTCTTCGAGGGTCTCGACAAGACGTTCCTCGAACTTGCCTGCGGCTGCGCCAGGAACGCGCGCTTCGAGGCGGAGCAGTTCATCGCCCATGAGGGCGATCCGGCGGATCAGTTCTATCTCCTGCGCGAAGGGCGCGTGGCGTTGCAGGTCTCGGCGCCGGGGCGCGGGGCCGCGACGTTTCTCACGCTCGGGCCGGGCGAGGTGTTCGGCGTCAACTGGCTCGTGCCGCCCTATCGCTGGACCTATGACGCGAGGGCGCTCGATCTCACGCGCGTCATCGCCATGGACGGCAAGTGCCTGCGCGGGAAATGCGAGGCCGATCACCACATGGGCTATGACATCATGAAACGTCTGATGCCCATTGTGATCGACCGCCTGCACACCACGCGGCTTCAGTTTCTCGATCTCTACAACGCGCATGTCTGACATTTCCAAAGCTTCGGCCGCGCCAATGGTTCCGCAGGTCGCGCATGTGCGCCGTCGCCGTCACGACGCGCCGGACGCCTGGACTCTCGAGTTGGAAGTGGCCGGGGGCGCGCATTTCGATTATGCGCCGGGGCAATTCAACATGCTCACGGCCTTCGGCGTCGGCGAGGCGGCGATCAGCATGAGCGGCGATCCCGCGGCGGACCGGCTGATCCACACGATTCGTGCGGTGGGCCCGGTCTCGCGCGCGCTGACCGAGCTTGGCCCCGGCGATCCGATTGGCGTGCGCGGACCTTTCGGCGTGGGCTGGCCGATGGCCGCCGCCGAAGGCAAGGACGTGGTGCTCGTCGCCGGCGGCCTCGGCATGGCGCCATTGAGGCCGGCGCTCTACCGTCTCCTCGGCGAGCGGACGCGTTACGGAAAGGTCACGCTGCTGTTTGGCTCGCGGCGCCCGGAAGACATTGTCTTTCGTCATGAGGTCGAAAGCTGGCGCGGGCGTTTCGACATTGACGTCGAGGTGACCGTCGATCACGCGGGCGCCGACTGGCGCGGACGCGTCGGCGTCGTCACCACCCTCATCGCGCAACTCGCGATGGATCCCGCCAGGACGATCGCCATGGTCTGCGGACCCGAAGTCATGATGCGCTTCGTCGCCATGGCGCTCTTCGACAAGGGCGTTCCCGAAGAGAGCGTCTATCTGTCGATGGAGCGCAACATGAAATGCGCGATTGGTCATTGCGGTCATTGCCAGCTTGGGCCGACGTTCATCTGCCGCGACGGTCCCGTCTTCACCTATCGCCGGCTGAAGCCGCTCCTCGGCGTGAAGGAGCTTTGACATGCCGCATCGCAAGCCCCGTCTCGGCGTCTGGAAATTCGCGTCCTGTGACGGCTGCCAACTGAGCCTGCTCGATTGCGAGGACGAGCTCCTCGCAATCGCCGGCGCACTGGAACTCGCTTATTTTCCCGAGGCGACGCGTGGCGAGGTGAAAGGCGTCTATGATCTCTCGCTGGTCGAGGGGTCGATCACGACCCCGCATGACGCGGAGCGCATTCACGACGTGCGGCGCCGTTCGAAGAAGCTTGTCACCATCGGCGCCTGCGCGACGGCGGGGGGCATTCAGGCCCTGCGCAATTTCGCCGACGTGCGTGAATATGCAAGCATTGTCTATGCCCACCCCGAATATATCGAAACGCTCGCGACCTCGACGGCCATCGCCGAGCATGTGACGGTGGATTTCGAATTGCGAGGCTGCCCGATCAACAAGGCGCAGCTTGTCGATGTGATCTCCGCCTTTCTCGCCGGGCGGCGGCCGAACACGCCGGCGCAGAGCGTGTGCATCGAATGCAAGCTCAAAGGCAATGTCTGCGTGATGGTGACGGGAACGCCCTGCCTGGGGCCCGTGACGCATGCCGGCTGCGGCGCGCTCTGTCCGTCCTATGACCGGGGGTGCTACGGCTGTTTCGGCCCGAAGGAGACGCCGAACGCCCCCTCTCTGAGCGGCTGGCTCGCGGGCATGGGGCTGGACGAAAAGGCGCTGGAGCGCATCTATCGCACCTTCAACGCCAACGCTGAACCGTTCCGCAAGGAGAGCGAACGTCATGACGCGCAAGACGATCAAGGTTGACCTCCTCGCGCGCGTCGAGGGTGAGGGCGCGCTGAAGGTCGTCGTGCGCGACGGCCGGGTTCAAAGCGCCGAGCTCAATATCTTCGAGCCGCCGCGCTTCTTCGAGGCGTTTCTGCGCGGGCGCCATTTTGCCGAGACGCCGGACATTGTCGCACGCATCTGCGGGATTTGTCCCGTGGCCTATCAGATGAGCGGCGTGCATGCGCTGGAAGATCTGCTGGGCGTGACGGTCGACGGGCCGTTGCGTGAGTTGCGGCGGCTTCTTTACTGCGGCGAATGGATCGAGTCGCATACGCTGCATGTCTATATGCTGCACGCGCCTGATTTCCTGGGTTACGACGGCGGCGTTCAGATGGCGCGCGATCACGGCGAGGCGGTCACGCGCGGCTTGCAACTCAAGAAGGTCGGCAACGAAATCTTGCAGTTGCTTGGGGGACGGGAAATTCATCCGATCAACGTCCGCGTCGGCGGTTTTCACCGCGCCCCGCGCAAGCGCGAACTGGCGCCGCTGGCCGAACGGCTGAAATGGGCGCGGGAGGCGGCGATCGAGACGGCGCGCTGGGTGGCGACATTTGATTTTCCGGAACGCGAGCGCGATTACACCTTCGTCACGCTGAAGCATCCGTCGGAATATCCCTTCAACGAGGGGCGCATCGTCTCGAGTCGTGGCCTCGATATTCCGGCCGCCGATTATGACTCTCATTTTGTAGAGTCGCATGTCGCCCATTCGACCGCGCTGCAATCTCACTTTCGTGATGGCGGCGGGTCTTATCTGACGGGGCCGCTCGCGCGTTTCAATCTCGCCTTTGATCAGCTCTCGCCGCTCGCGCAGGAGATCGCGCGGGAAATCGGCCTCGGCCGCGAGTGCCGCAACCCTTACCGCAGCATCATGGTGCGCGCGGTGGAAATTCTTTACGCCTGCGACGAGGCGCTTCGGGTCATTGACGTGTATGAGGAGCCCGAGCGGCCGTTCGTGCCGGTTGAGCCGCGCGCGGGCGTTGGCTATGCGGCGACCGAAGCGCCGCGGGGGCTTCTCTATCACCGCTACCATATCGACGACGCCGGAACGATCACCGACGCCCAGATCGTGCCGCCGACTTCGCAAAATCAGGCCTGCCTGGAACAGGATCTGATCGACTTTGTCGGCGGCTTCCTCGATTTGCCGGATGAGGCGTTGCGGCATCGCTGCGAGCAGACGGTGCGAAACTACGACCCTTGCATCTCCTGCGCCACGCATTTCCTTCGGCTGGAAATGGACCGGGGGTGAGCGCGCCCATCCTCGTCATCGGCGTGGGAAATCCCACGCGCGGCGACGACGGCGCTGGCCGGGCCGTCGCGCGGCGGATCAGCCAGCGCAACCTCTCGAATGTGCGTGTCGTCGAGACGGAGGGCGAGGCGACGGCGCTGCTGTCGCTGATAGAAAGTGAGCAAGCGGTTTATCTGATCGACGCCTGTGTGTCAGGCGCGGCGGCCGGAAGCGTGCGCCGCATCGACGTCACGCAAACGGATTTGCCCGAAGCGGCCTATGGGCTGTCGTCGCATGGCTTCGGTCTCGCCGAGGCGCTGGCGCTGGCGAAGACGCTCCGACGCTTGCCCCGCCACTGCATCGTCTATGCAATCGAAGCCGCGCGTTTCGATATGGGCGCGCCGCTTTCCGAGCCTGTCGGCCGCTCCGTTGACGCCGTCGCGAGCATGCTGATCAAAGAGATTGCGAGATTGGCTTAACGCGGCAAGGCGTCGCGGAGCCGCTCGGCCGCGCTTTCCGGCGTGATGTCCCGTTGCGGCGAGCCCAGCAATTCGAACCCCACCATGAATTTCCTGATCGTCGCCGAGCGCAGCAGCGGCGGGTAGAAATGGCCGTGGAAATGCCAGTGCGGATGCGCGCCGCCATCGCTCGGCCGCTGGTGAAAGCCCATCGAATAAGGGAAGGGCGTCGCAAAGAGGTTGTCGTAGCAGCGGGTGATCTGGCTGAGAATGTCCGCGAGCGCCCGCGAGTCTTCCGCCGTGAATTCATCGAGCGCGACCAGATGACGGCGCGGCAACAGCATGGTCTCGAAAGGCCAGGTGGCCCAGAAGGGCACGAGCGCGACAAAACCGTCATTGGCGCAGACGATGCGCGCATCCTGCTCGAGCTCGAGAGAAAGATAATCACACAGAAGGCAACTGCCACGCGCCGCGTAATAGCCGCGCTGGCGGGCCGATTCCTTGACCAATTCATTGGGCTCGCTGTGCGTGGCCCAGATCTGGCAATGCGGATGCGGGTTGCTGGCGCCCATCATCGCGCCGCGATTCTCAAAGATCTGCACCGCGCCGACAAGCGGATCGGCGTCGAGAGCTGTAAATTCCGCGCGCCACAGCTCCACGACCTTCTCGATCTCCCCCACGCTCATGCGCGACAGCGTCAGATCATGGCGCGGTGAAAAGCAGACAACCCGGCAGACGCCGGGCTCGCCCCTTGCGACGAGCAGTCCGTTGTTGTCGATCTCCTCCTGCGGCGATTCCGGCAGCAGCGCAGCGAAGTCATTGGTAAAGGCGAAGACGTCGTCATAAGCCGGATTGCGCTCGCCATTGGCGCGCAGATTGCCCGGGCACAGGTAGCAGCCGGGGTCATAGGCGGGGATGGCGGTCTCGGCCTTCGCTTCCGTCTGGCCCTGCCATGGACGGCTGGTCCGGTGCGGCGAGACAAGCACCCATTCGCCTGTGAGGGCGTTGAGCCGGCGATGTGAATCATGTTGCAGGCGAAGCATGTCGGCGTCCGTCACAAATGCGCCGGGCCAGCGCCCGCGCCCGGATAGCAGGAGAAGATCATTGGCGAGAGTCCGGTCGCCTCTTCGTACGCCGGACCAACGATCGCGGCGAAGCCTTCGGCGGCTTCGGCCGCCACAAGGCTGACCGCGCAGCCGCCAAAGCCGCCGCCCGTCATGCGCGCCCCATAGACGCCCGGCGCTCGGCGCGACAACTCCACCATCAGGTCGAGCTCGGGGCAACTGACATTATAATCGTCGCGCAGGCTTTCGTGAGAGGCGTTCATGAGAGCGCCGACCGCCGCAAAATCGCGGGCTTCGAGCGCCGCCACCGCGTCCAGGACGCGGGCGTTTTCGCTGACGACATGCCGGGCGCGCTTGTGGATCAGCTCCGGCAGGCTCGCGCGATGTTCGTCGAGCTGCAAGAGACTCACGTCGCGCAGCGCGGACACGCCCGTGAGCTTTGCGGCAAGACGAGCGACGGCGTCCTCGCAGTCCCTCCGCCGTTGATTGAACTCGCTGCTCGCCAGCTCGTGATGCACCATCGTGTTGCAGACGACAATGCGGATGGCTGGGTCGATGGGAATCGGCCTGGCGTCCAGGCTGCGGCAATCCAGAAGCAGAGCCGCGCCTTCGACGCCATGGCAGGAGATAAACTGGTCCATGATGCCGCAACGCATGCCGACGAACTGATTTTCGGCCCGCTGACAGATCTGCGCAAGTTTCAGACGGTCGATGGTTTCGCCGGAAACGCTCAGCAAGGCGTAGCCAAAGGCGACTTCCAGCGCGGCGGAGGCCGACAGACCCGAGCCCATGGCGAGCGTGCTGAAAACACTGACGTCCGCGCCCCTGAGCCGATAACCCGAGTTCATGAGCTCGACGGCGACCCCGCGAATATAATCGCTCCAGTCATGGGCGGGCCTTTGAGGCGTGTTGAGGTCGAACTCGAAGGCGGCTTCGAGATTCAGCGAGTGAACGCGGATCACGCTGTCGGCGCGAGGCGCGATGGCCACGAAGGTCGCGAGGTCCAGCGCCGCGGGCAGCACGAAGCCGTCATTATAGTCCGTGTGTTCGCCGATCAGGTTCACGCGCCCGGGCGCGCGAAACAGCTCGGGCTCCCGGCCGAAACGATGTTTGAAGGCTTGCGGCAAGTCGCTGGCGGCGCCCGTGTGCATGTCGTTTTTCTGCCTCTCGCTCCAGGCTGTCTTACAGAATTTTCACGTCACGCTGAAGGCTCCTGGGTGAAAAATGCTGGCGCTTTTACGTAGTTTCGCGTAGGGGTTTTCGCCTCGCTGATCGTAATATTCGCAATCTGGATTTGTCTTCCATTCGACCCTCGAGTAACGGCCGGGTTGCTGGCCAGGGACGACGTCTGTGAAGAAAGCGCGTATCAGCCTCGATGGCATGTGGGAATTCCAGTATCTCGGCAGCAGCGCGCCGTCGCTCGCCGGGAAGCGGAATATTTCTGTACCAAGTCCCTGGCAGGCCCAGTTCCCGGATCTGAGCATGCGGGGCGGCGTCGCCGTCTATCGCCGCAGGATCGATGTGCCGGCCGAGTGGCTGGTGCAGCGCGTGTTTCTGCATTTCGGCGCCGTGTTCCATATAGCGCATGTCTTTGTGAATGGCGCCTTGATCGGCAGCCACGTTGGCGGTTTTCTGCCCTTTCACTTCGACATCACAGACAATCTCTCGGTCGGCTCCGCCGATATTGAGGTGCGCGTCGAGAGTCCGACCGACGATCCTGCCGAGTTTCCGCATACGCCCTTCGCGGAAATGCCGTTTGGCAAGCAAAGCTGGTACGGGCCGCTCTCGGGCATCTGGCAGTCTGTCTTCATCGAGTGCAATGCGCCCGATCGATTGACGTGCCTGCGCGTCGGCTCTGATCTCGACAGCGGCGATGTTTCGGCGCAGTTGCGTTTCGAGCGCGCCCTCTGCTGTCGCACGGACGCCGTTCTGGATGTGTTGGACCCGCGGGGCGAGGTCGTCGCAACAGCAAAATCCGAACTCGCGGTCGGCGCGGAGCATGCGACCATGCGGACGCAGGTCGCCGCGCCGCTGCCCTGGTCGCCCGATGCGCCGAATCTGTACCGCCTGCGCCTGCGCATGAGCCGGCAGGGCGTATTGGTGGATGAGAAGGAGACGGATTTCGGTTTCCGCAAGATCGAGACGCGCGCGGGCAAACTCTATCTCAACGGGAAGCCCTTCTATCTGCGGGCCGCGCTGGACCAGGACTATTATCCGGATTCGATCTGCACGCCGCCGTCCCTGGAATTCATCGAGGATCGTTTCCGCAAGGCGAAGGAGCTTGGCCTCAACGCGCTGCGCTGTCACATCAAGGCCCCCGACCCGCGTTATTACGAGGCGGCGGACCGTCTTGGCCTTCTGATCTGGGCGGAGCTCCCGAACGGCGGCTATTCGACGGAGCGGTCGCGCGAACGCAAGGAAATGACTCTCAAGGGCATCATCGACCGAGACGGCAATCACCCCTCGATTTTCTGCTGGACGCTGATCAACGAGAACTGGGGCGTCGATCTCGTCCACGACGCCAAGCATCGCGCATGGCTGCGCCGTCTGTATCTGTGGCTCAAGGCCTATGATCCGACGCGCCTCGTGGTCGACAATTCGCCGCTCGCGCCGAGCTTCCATGTGCAGAGCGACCTCGCGGATTACCATTTCTACGCCGCCATCCCCGACAGCCGCCACGACTGGGACCGCTTCGTCGATGCGCTTGCGAGTCGCGGCGACTGGCTGTTCAGCCCCGAAGGCGACGCGGTGATGACGGGCGAGGAGCCGCTGCTGTGTTCCGAGTTCGGCAATTGGGGCCTGCCCGATCCCGAGAAGCTCAACGACTCGGACGGGCGGGAGCCGTGGTGGTTCGAGACGGGCCATGACTGGGGCGAGGGCGTCATGTATCCCCATGGCGTGCTCAACCGTTTCCACGACTGGAGTCTCGACCGCGTCTTCGGCAGTTTCGAGGGCTTTATCGAGGCGACCCAGTGGCAGCAATTCCGCGCGCTCAAATATGAGATCGAGGCGATGCGCCGCCATTCGGAGATCGCTGGCTATGTCATCACCGAGTTGACCGACTGCCATTGGGAGTCGAACGGCCTGCTCGACATGCGCTCGAACACGCGCGCCTTCCATGACGTCTTCCACACGGTCAACGCCGACACGACCATTGTGCCGCGGCTCGAGCGCGCCGCGTTCTGGTCGGGCGAGACGCTTCGGCTTCCCTTGCGCATCGCGCATGGCGGCGGCGAGGCGCTGGAAGGGCTGACGCTGGAGGTCCTGTCGGACTGGCCGCAGACGCTTCCCGTTGCGCGGATCGATGCGGCGAGCGTGCTGGACCTTGGCGAGGTCGCGATTCCGTTGCCGGATGTGGACAAGCCGGCCATGCGGCGCGTCTCCTTCCATTTGCGCGCGGGGAGCGACGGTCCGGTGATCGCCCGCAACGAGATCGAGTTTGCGTTGCATCCGGCGCGCAAGGAGGCCCCGAACGTCTCGCTCTGGTCGCCCGATCCAGACGTGCGCGTTCGCCTTCAGGGTCTGGGCTATCGCCTCGCGACGGCAATGGGAGACGCCGATGTCGTCGTCGCGCTGACGAGCACGCCGGAGCTTGCCGCCCATGTTCGCGGTGGCGGACGCGCGCTGCTGTTGCCGGATGAAGAAGGCACGCTGACGCCCTTCTTCCCGCACTGGCAGAACGTGAAAGTCGTCGCGCGCGACGGCACGCTGTGGCGTGGCGACTGGGCCTCGTCCTTCGCCTGGCTGCGGCGGCGCGGCGCGTTTCGTAGTTTGCCGGGCGGGCCGCTGATCGACCAGACCTTCGATCGCGTCATTCCAACTCACGTGATCTCCGGCTGCAATCTCCTCGACTTCCACGCGCGCGTCCACGCGGCGCTCGCGGTCGGATGGATTCACAAGCCGGTGGGACTGGCCGTCGAGCGCAATTACGGCGAAGGGCAGATCGTAATCTCGACGTTCCGGCTGCTGCGCGACGCGCCGGGCGTGGACCCCACCGCCACGACCCTGTTCGATGCGCTCGTGACCGTCGCGCTCAACAGAGCGTCCGCTCCCACGCTCCAGCCGGTGAAGTTCGAGTCGGCCTGACGGCGCTTACGCCGCCGGGCGCGGGGCGGCATCGCGCACGTCGGCGTCGACAAAGGGCGCCAAACTCTCAAAGTTCGCGCGAAAGAGCTCGACCACCCGCGCCGCGGCCTGCTCATAGGCCGCGCGCGCGCCCCAGGTGCCGGCCGGGTCCAGCAGGGACGGATCGACGCCCGGCGCCGAGAGGGGCGTCTCGAGGCCGAAGTAAGGATCGCGCCGGAAGGCGACCTTGCTCAATGCGCCCTGGAGAGCGGCGCGCAGCAGGGCGCGCGTCAGGGTAATGGGCATGCGATGGCCCTCGCCATAGGCGCCGCCTGTCCAACCCGTGTTGACGAGCCAGCAGGCCACGCCGTGGCGCAAGATCCGTTCGCGCAAAAGCGCGCCATATTCGCTTGGATGACGCGGCATGAAGGGGGCGCCGAAGCAGGTTGAAAACACCGCCTGCGGCTCGCGGATCCCGGCTTCCGTCCCGGCGACCCGCGCCGTGTAGCCGGAGAGGAAATGATACATGGCCTGCGAGGGGTCGAGGCGCGCGATGGGCGGAAGCACGCCGAAGGCGTCGCAGGTCAACATGACGATGTTCCTGGGGTGCCCCGAACACCCTTGCCGCGCCGCATTGGCGATGAAGTCGAGCGGATAGGCGATGCGCGTGTTCTCCGTCTTCGAATCGTCGTCGAAGTCGACGTTTCGCGTCATCGGGTCGAATCCGACGTTTTCCAGCACGGCGCCGAAGCGTTGCGAGGCTGCGTAGATGTCCGGCTCGAACTGC
Source organism: Methylocystis sp. (assembly GCF_051061225.1). GTDB lineage: Bacteria > Pseudomonadota > Alphaproteobacteria > Rhizobiales > Beijerinckiaceae > Methylocystis. The sequence goes on along the minus strand of NZ_JBPFEB010000148.1, from coordinate 39,229 downwards.
GGGGACAGGTGAATCGCCTTGGCATAGCAGCCGCCCTCGAAATTGAAGAGGCCGGAGGCGCCCCAGCCATGCTCGTCGTCGCCGACGAGGGCGCGCTCGGGGTCGGCCGAAAGCGTCGTCTTGCCCGTTCCGGAGAGCCCAAAGAAGACGGCGGCGCCGCTCTCATGGTCGTTCGCGGCGCAATGCATCGGCAGCACGCCCTTCTCGGGCATCATGAAGTTGAGGAAGGTGAAGACGGACTTCTTGATCTCCCCGGCGTAACGGGTGCCACCGATGAGCGCGATTCGGCGTGTCAGGTCGAGGGCGATGACGGTTTGCGACCGGCAGCCATGCCGGGAGGGCGTGGCCCGGAAGGAGGGCAAATCAATAATCGTCAGATCAGGCTCGGCGTCCGACGGCGCGGCCGGTCTGATGAGCAGATTACGAATGAACAGCGAATGCCAGGCATATTCGCTGTAGGCGCGAATGCGCAGCCTGTGCTGCGGATCGGCGCAGCCCTGGAGGTCCTGAGCGAACAGCGCGAGGCCGTGCGCATGCGCCAGCATGTCCGCATGGAGGCGCTCGAAATGCTCTGGGGTCATCGCCTGATTGTTGTCCCACCAGACGGACGGCCCTGTCAGCGCGTCGCGGACGATGAATTTATCGGCCGGGGAGCGTCCGGTATGCGGCGCGGTCTCGACGACCAGCGCGCCGCTCCGGGCGATGGCGCCCTCGCCACGGCGGATCGCCTCCTCGTAGAGGCGGGGGGCGTCGAGGTTCCTGAAGGTGGGCCGCAGCTCGTGGAGGGATGGATGGTTGAAGGGGGCGTCCGCCGAAACCCTCATCTGCGCCGTCATCTGTCGAAACCTCGCCCGTGTGAATCTTCGGCGAAACGCGCGCTTGCGACCGGATGTTCCAGCACGGCTCTCTCTTCGGGGCGGAGCAACCCGGGCGCCTGTGCGCCAAAACCCCAGACATGGGCCCAAGCTTGAAAATGGGGATTTTGGAGTTGACAGGGGCGGGGCAAGGATCGCATATGCCGCTACCGATTGGCCGCCGCTGGCGGCTCGGTCTCACGCACAGCCGTGAGAAATGGGGGAATGTCCCGAGCGGCAAAGGGGGCGGACTGTAAATCCGCTGGCTAAGCCTTCGTAGGTTCGAGTCCTACTTCCCCCACCATTATTCCCGTCCACCATCCATAACATATTGAAATAAAAGCGGCTTCAAGAAAGCCTGATTTCGGCTCTGTCCCAAATCCCCAGCCAGCTTGTCCCAAATCTTGTCCCAGAAAAGGGCGTGAGCAAGAGAGCGCCTCAGCCCTCCCTCAACGCCTTCCGAACTTCCTCCTTCGTCACGTAGCCCCGCTCAAGATTGAACAACGTCATACCGTCCAGCCCTTCCATCCATCCGTCGTCCTCCTCACTCGTATGCGGCTTGCTTTCACCGCTTAGCAGTTCCTCAAAGGAGCGTGGCTCTATAGAAGGTCTGGTCTGTGCAAAGCTGAGTAACGGGTCTAGCTTACGCTCAACCCTGAGCATTATCTCTTTGAGTTCAGCGTTAGCGATTAACTCATCACCAGAACTAGTATTAGTCATATAATTATGCTTCTCCATTAGCGTATATGTGATCGTAATAGGACTTAACGCTAGATAGCAGTCCCTCCTCGCTTAGTATCTCCCTCACCATCTTGCCTAGCATCTTGTAAATAGACTTCTGAGGATTATACTTATCTCTTAACTTAACAACTTGGTCGTATCTCCTAAATTCTTGATTAGCCCATGATGGCTGCTTCTCAACTCTAACCTGATAGACCTCCCTCTCTTGCTCGACCTTTGCCCAACCGGCCACGATCTGGCCGACCACTCGATTTGTGAAACCGTTCCTGATCCTTGGCCCGAATACCTGGTCCCTGCGCCAAGTGTAGAGCTCGGCGACTAGGTAGAGCTTGACGATTGACAGCGGATCGCCAGCCCGCTTATGCAGGAACCAAGCAAGAATGACCTCGGCCCGTGTCCGCTGCGTCATCTGCTTCTGAACCTTCCTTGGCGGAATAGCTGAGCTAGGCGGGGCGCTGATCTCTCTTGCCGCTGACTTCAGCCAAGCGTCCACCCGCTCCTTGCCGTGCTTCTCTGCCAACCACGCAAGCATCTTGTCGCCTTCGGCAAGCATCCACTTCCGTTCCTGGCCCCTTGGCATCACCAAGAGGGGATGTCCTCTGTCCTGATGCTTGTGAGCGTGAGCTTTACAGAACTGCGAGATACCCCGCCTATGGACTTCACAGCCGGGGACGCCGCATCTAAGTCGCTCGTTTACCGCCGTTTGTTCTTTGATTGTTTGTCTGGCCCGCTTGCGCGTGGCGTCAGACTCGATTGTGTAGAGGATCACTGGTCCTGAAAATCCGTGATAGTTGGTCAGCCCAACGGGGATGAACGATGAAAACCGAACTTCACCCCCGTTTAACAACAGTCAAACCCTTGAAAACAAAGGAGAAAAATGGTCGCCTTCGACCCCTGCAATGTTAAATTTTAACAGATGTCAGTCTAACTAATTGAAAAACAAAAGCTTACCGCTCAACCCGTTCGCCTCCGCCTAACTCCGTTAACCCCCTGCAAGCCTCTGTAGACTGAGAGGGAGTGGGAAGCGTCTGTCGGCAGCGGCCATGCGGCTTAGAACTCAGGCGTCATATCGACCCAACCGCCAGCCTTCTCCATCTGCTCAGCAATTTGTTTGACCAAGTAAACCGCCTGACCTCTAACCTGAGTGTCAGTAGTAGCTTGATAAGCCTTGAACGCAGCCTCAAGCATGGCAACGGGGTCCGCTTCGTCCTTCCCCTCGCTTACCTCGTCAACGCCAGCGTTAGCAACAGGCTTAGCCTTAGCTGACCAATCCACATCCTCAACCTTATCTCCCATCGCAGAATAAATCTTAGGAAACTCAGTCTTCATCCAGTTCCTTAGTGTTCCATAGTTTATAGCCAGCTTAGTTCCCATATCACGATAAGACATATATCTAGTCTTACCTTGTCGATCTTTTCCCAATACGTTCTGCTTAGCTTCGACAAACCTTCTGAAGGCTTCCTTAAGCTCTATCTTAGTCGCCTGTAGACCATGGCTCATATTAGCCTCAGCAGCCTTCCACCGGGCCAACTCAGGCTCCAAATCTTCAACAGTCGCTTGGATTTCGACCAAGCCAAGCTTCTGATAGGCCGCCAGCCTGTGAAACCCGTCAATAAGGACAAGCATTGGCTTACTAGGGCTACGCCCATTAGCGTTGTCAACCTTCACCCTAGCAAGTCTAACAGGCGGCATGACCACGCCAGCCTTGATGGTCTCTGCATACCTATTGACTGTAGCTTGGTCAGTCTTCTGCCTAACCTGATACTCAGGGGACTGAGTGATAGTTGCTATTTCGACCGTTATGACCTCATTAGTATCAGTCTTATCAGCAGGGGCATTAGGCGTAGTGTAAGTATTAGCCGCACTATTGCTTGCAGGCTTAGCCTCATACTCACTTGTATCGGTCCTAGCTACCACTCGTTTTACATTGTTTAACTTCACCATCTAACTTATTTCCCAATCGTTATTAGCTTCATGTTTCACCTGTTTGTATCCTGCTTACTTCTTAACATAAACTTCACACTGAAAGAGGGCAGCGGACGGAAAGGAGCGCAAGCCGAGGGAAAAGGAGCCCCACAAAAGGCTTCTAGGAAGCCCGTAGAGAAGCGTTCTGTTCTCCCGCGACCCGTATTGCTCCCTCTCCCGTCTCGCTTGTCCTAACTCGCAGCCCCCACGTTCTATGCCGCCTCACGCATGGGGCGTGACCTGCCGTGGGAAGGCGGAGGTTTGTAGTTCCTAAACCTCAGTCCATGGTCGCCTTCTTCCACGGCCTTCCCGGCTGCGATACCGACCTCAGCCCTCATGCTCATAGTTGACCCTCTATAGGTCTCAACAGCATCCATAGCATCAGCCTTGCCATTCTTAAGCAACCACCTAGCAGATGCAAACAGAGGTTCACTACTTACGCCTATATGCTCACCCCTGTAGAACATATTGGCTCTACCGTGTTTAGTAGGCGTCAGGTCAATCCTGTGGGTTAGTCCTTCTGTATTGCTGTCTATTACGATCACATTGCTTAGTCTTATCATCATTCTACAGCTTAATACTCAGTGTCATTGCTACTCTTATTCTTGAAATACTTAGCGCCAGCCCCAGCAACAGAGCTAGCAATGTTCAACCCCAGCGCCACACCCGAAGGCTGAGTCTGATAGCTCATAGAGTTAATCCGATCCTGAGCTTGAGCTTGAACCATCTTCCCTTTTGAGCCGTAGGCTCCCTTGAGGTCATCCACCTTGAGGCCGTAGTTCTGTTCGTTCTCAGCTACCCTGCGAGCCTCATCAGCCATCACAGCGCCAACAGTCAGAGAGGAACCGGTGAAACCAGAAGCGCCAGCAGAGGCTAAGGCAGTCCCTTGAGCTTGCCTGCCTTGCTGGACAGCCTGTTGAGCCTCTTGCTGAGCCGTTCTCGCCTCATAGGTGAACTGCCGCCCAAGATCGCCATACTGATTGGAAGCGGCGATCCCTGCGCTCTGAGCGTTCAACGCCACGCTCTGGTTATACCTATTGGTCGCATCCCGATCGGCATTGTAACCCACGCCAGCGTGGAAGGCTTTTGTCCCTGCGTTAATGCCGAATGATAGCAAAGGTATAGCTTGTTGTATTGGCCCACACACTGTTAAGCAGCCTCTACAGAGGCCATAGCAGCCTTACAACCGGGCATAGCCTTATCAATAAGCTCAGCAATCACACTCGATACTGTAGCCTTAGTTCCATACTGCTCAGTGTAGACCTCAATCAGCCACTCAACCTTAGCCATTTGCTCAGCCGTGAGCCGAGTTCCTACATTGATCCTACCGCCCTTAACCTGCTTACGCTTATGGATACCCTTGCCAAGCTTATTGATATGCCTGTGAGCGCCAGCGAGCGCCTTAGCAACCGGGATAGGTGTATTGAGGAAGGCTACTTGGTGGAGGTCTCCACTTGTAGAGTCTAAGTTAGTTAGGTCAGTCGCAGTGTCATACTCATTGTGTAAGTCATTGTTATTCATGGTGTCAGTCATGTAGTCCTTTGTCGTGTTCCGTCCCGGAAGTTACGTTCAAGGTAGCTCCAGTGGGGAGGCGTTATCAATCCGTATGCTGACGATGCAAGCGATTGAAATTACTGCATTTGCAAGCCAGAACTTCGGAAGGGTTGTTATCAGCTCATACTGATGTGCAACTAATGTTAACTGTTTGATTTCACGAGGCAAAAATTTAACTTAACCTTTGCGTTTGTTTGGGTGCCCGACGCCTCAGCCGCTGTGTTCAAGTCTCAGCATCTCTCGCCCGAACGTCGATTGCAGACAAATGTGAAGTTCTAGGCTGTTTAGAGCCTCCGCCATCTCGGCGTAGCTCAAGGACGTTCTCGGTCCCGCTGTAAAGGCTGACCCGCATCCTTTGAAAGCACCTTATAGACCATCGCCCGCTTGCATCCGACCTTGGCGGCAATATCCGTAGCGCCCATGCCTTGCGCCCTAAGTTCCCTGATCTTGCTGTGGTCGAGCTTGGCGGGCCGTCCCTTGTAGACCCCCTCGGCCTTGGCCTTCTCAATGCCAGCCCGCTGGCGCTCTTTGATAAAGCCGAGTTCCATTTCAGCCACCATGCCCAGCACTGTGAGGACCATCTTGCCCATAGGACCGGCTGTGTTGACCTCAGGCTCAAGCACCCTCAGGCTAGCTCCCTTCTGTTCAAGCTCATGGACAAGGTTGAGAACGTCTCTGGTGGACCTCCCAAGTCTATCGAGCTTGACCACTACAAGCTGGTCGCCCGGCCTAACGAAGTCCAATATGGTCTCAAGCTCGCTGCGCCCCTCTCTGGACCGCCCTGAGACCTTCTCTTGCCGGATGACTTCGCATCCCGCCGCTTTCAATCGCTCAACCTGAGTGTCCGTCTTCTGGTCAGTGGTGCTGACTCTCGCATAGCCGATTACGGTCATTGCCCCGTCTCTCTGTGTCTACTCTGGGCTTGCCCTTGGTAGGCGTCTACTCGGAACCCGAAAAGCGTCTACGTTGGGTCCATATTGGATCAGTAGACGCAACGACTCCTGTGGTCAAGAGGCAAAGTAGACAAGTGGGCAGGCCGTTGGCAAACGAGTTTGCTTGGTCTCCATTTGCTATGAAGCTTCAGCTATCCGAGCGGATGTTAATGACCTCAACGAGGCGACCCGTCTGGGAATGCTACCTGTCCACCCAAGTAGACAACGCTGCAAATTCAATAAATTGCGCTACTTAGAAATAGGGGTGAGAAGGCATGAGTAATGCAAAAACCCTCGCTGATCAAATCGGTTGAGACACAGGACCAGTTGCTCATCCAGCGGCAACTGGGAGACGCACTACGTGGTTCGTTTGAGGCGCTAACGCTCGAAACGCTCCCTGACCAAGTCTCGTTGTTACTCTTGCAGTTGGCTCTTGCCGAGTTAATCAAGCAGATGCGAAACCCCGAAGAGGGTGAACGTTGAACCTTGAGGGCATGTTCTTAAAATGCCGGAGCCTCCAGATTTCGGCCTGTCGGAAACCCCGCAGGAGGAGTTGATCATTCAACGCAGGCTGGGGCAGGAGTTGCGCCGCTCGTTCCAGGCGATGGTAGACGAACCTTTGCCTGAGCGGATGGCATTGTTGCTTATGGAGTTGGCTTTCGCTCAATCGCTTCGAGTTCGTCCTACCCAAGAGAATGAAGCCGAAGGAGAGAAGCCCACCTCTGGCAATGCCGGGGAGGCTTGACCGCTTGGGTTGCCGCCACGTAGCTGCGCTTACGAGATTGCGAAAGCCATCTCAATCCGCACTGAACAGACCCGGCCACCCAGACGGGGGAAAAGTTTGCCTTCGGCAATAGCAAATAGGCTTTCAAATGTTCGTGACAAAAAAATGAAGATTCACAATGCAAGAGGCTGGATCAGCATGGAATGGATAAAATGGTTTCAGCAGCAATCAACCGAGGTTCGGCTGCTTCTCAGCGTCAGTTCTGTTCTACTCAATGCTGCCTTTGTCTGGATTCTATGGAGTGGGCCGAGGAGTGAAAATGAACCGCTCGCTCAAGGCCGCAAAGCAGAGGTAGGCAACATGATGGAAGCTGAGAGCAATGGTGTAACCATTTCAGGCAGCAACAATACGGTGTCGATTGGGCAAACCGGCGGCGTTACGGCTGGCACATACATCAACCAAGCCGTTCAGCCGGCCCTAAAACTGGTGGAGGAAAAGGATTTCGAGAACCAAGATGGAACTCATACAAAGGTTATTCGTGTGGCTGTTGCCTCTACTCACACGCCGGGCCGTCTTCTGATGAAAGCCTCAGGGAATGGAGTTCTATCAGGGGACGTCAACCCGATCGATGCGGGAATAGTGAACTTTAGTGGCGGTGTCGAACATGGCGGATATAAGGTTGCTATCCAAGCGCCATTCGGGAGATATGATGTCTCTGTCACAACGACGGTAAAAACACCAATAAACCTTGATTACGCCTTCGAGCGAATAGCCCGTTAGCGCTTTTCCGCTTAAAAAGAATACGAGAGCCATCCCCGTCCGCATGTAATAAACCGGGCCACCCAGACGGGGGAAAACGCCGCTTTGATCGATAGCAGATAGGCTCGGACATTTTCCATCAAAAAATGAAAGCCTTACGGAATTCAGGGGGGTTGGGCCGCATGTCCGTGGTTGAAAACGTCATCACAAGAATTGATATTCCTACGCCTACGGGAACACTCCCGCTTGAACTAAGGTCCGGCCACTCAATCATCTTGGCAGGAGCCAACGGTGCCGGAAAGACCAGACTCGGCGTCTATCTAGAGGAACGACACTCTCCGCAGGTGTTACGTCGGATCGCCGCACACCGATCATTGTCTATGTCTGATACCATATCTGCGATCACGCTCGAACGAGCACTGAAGGGATTGGCGTTCGGAAATCCTGACAACGCTAATGCAGATAATAACATGCGGCAAGCGTTCCGCTACGGCAATAAGCCAGCTGTCGCATTGCTGAACGATTTCGATTTTCTACTCCAGGCACTTTTCGCTGAGACGAGTCGAGTAGCGATCCAGCATCTTGAAGCTCATCGTACAAACCCCTGTGAGCCTACGCCAGATACTGTCTTGATCAGGCTGAAGGGTATCTGGGAGCGTTTGCTACCTCACCGCAAACTCCGCGTTCAGGAACTTGGTGTTGTCGTCACTCCGAGCGGGACTTCTGCAGGTGAATATCCCGGTTCACAGATGAGCGACGGAGAGCGAGTGATTTTCTACATGTTAGGGCAGTGTTTGCTAGCCGCCCCTAATTCAGTCATCGTCATCGATGAACCAGAACTACACATTCACAAGGCGATTCTTGGTCGGTTGTGGGACGCCATCGAAGCGGAGAGAACCGACTGCGCATTTGTCTACATCACGCACGATCTCGACTTTCTAGTAAGCCGACCCACGGCAACAAAGCTACTCGTTGCCTCCTACTCTTCCGAGCCTTGCTGGCAAATCGAAGCTTTGCCGAATGAGACGGGTTTGCCGGAACGGGTCTTGTCAGAACTGATAGGAAGCAGACAGCCAATTTTGTTTGTAGAAGGAACCAGAGGCAAGCTGGATGCTACAATCTATCAATGCGTTTTCCCTAATTACACGGTCGAGCCGATCGGCTCATGCGATGCGGTGGTACATGCCGTAACTTCATTCCGGACCAATCCAAGCTTGCATAGAATAACCGCCTTCGGAATAGTCGATGCAGATGGGCGTGACAGCGATCAGGTCAACCGATTGAGAGATTGCGGCGTCTTTGCTCTCCCCGTCGCAGAGGTAGAAAATCTCCTACTGTTACCGAAAGTCTTCAAGCAGTTAGCTTTGTCGTTACATTTCACCGAACAGCAAGCGGAGGGATTGCTAGCAGAGCTGACATCAGCGGTTATGGAGATAGCAAGCGAACAGGTAGAAGAGGTTTCCGCACGTTTCGCTGCTCGCAGGTTGGACGCCGAACTGAAAAAACTTGTCTCATCAGCGAAGACTATTGCAGCACTGAGCAATGACTTCCAGACGAACATTCAATCACTTAATCCTGAAGCCTTAGCGAGCGAATACAAAGCTCGCCTCCAGACGGCCATCAAAGCTAGCGACCTCGAAGGTGTCTTATCTCTTTACGACAACAAAGGGTTACTCAGTATCGCAGCGCGAGTTCTGAGGCTCAAAGGACGTGCTGACCTAGCTGACTTATTGAGCCGTCTATTGGCCGGCAAGGATGCACCGATTACGGCGGCAATCACAGCGGTTCTGCCTGAGATTGCTTGAGTGTGTCACTGGTAGCGTCAAATGGATGGCTGAGCGAGGCGTGAGCTTCCCCACGCCCTGCCAACCACCTTGGATCACCCAAAGCAGGTAGGACCTGCCGAAGAGAACGCCCACGCCACTAAACCCTTCTGAAACAACCGCTGCCCTGCCTTGTCATAGATAAACGGTAAACCCAATTCCTTCTCCCGTTCCTCGATCCACGGACCAAGTTCTTTCGCCTGCTCTCCTATCTCCTCAATGAAGAAGGGCTCGAAGCCTCTGATATAATCCTCGATTGTTATATATCCCCCAGCCATTTTTCGTCCTTTTGATTATTAAAGAATGTGCAGCACTTCGACAAAAGGAGCAACAGGGGCTTGTCCCCCAACGAAGCTCTAAAGGCGAAGCCTGCTTTCACTGCTACGTGCTGGAGAAAGGGAAGTCAACTAAAATATAAATAGCGTTAGTGTAATGGCTGCATAAGGGTAACAAGTTCAGGTGTGGGTCCACTTCTCATTCATTGGCTCATCTTCGTCCTCAACGCCAAGCGCCTTCTCCAGCGCCCTACTTAGAACGTCCAGCCAATACCCATTGCCGTAGCGATCCGAAATCTGGCCACGGTCATGGGCCATGATTGCATCTTGTAAGTCGGAGTCGATGAGAGCGTTCCTCAACTTGTCTTTCATCCGATGACGAGTTGAATACGCCGTGATCTTCGGATCAGCAATCTTAAGCTTCTTGCGAATGAGTTTGTTTTGAACTGCTGAAAGAGCATCCGCCCCTCTCGGTCGCCCGTAACGAGGGAACAAGGGGGCGTTAGGTAAGGCAGTGCCGCCGCCATTCCGCTTTCGAGCTTCCTCGACAGCCTCTCTGGCGCTCACCAAGGCAGGGCCAATCAAGGGAAGCACACGCTTGCTAGCGGGGGTCTTGAGCTTCGGCCTAGTTTCGTTGGGGCGTATGAAGATGTGAGGTATTTCCCCATCATGAAGCGCAACGTCTTGAACCTCCAGACCGGCAATCTCGTCTGTTCTCGCTCCTGTATAAGCCATCAGCACGGCGCAATGCTTTGCCTGTGAGTTCATCCCCTCTGATGCAGCGGCTAGATAAGCCTCTAGCTGTTCGTCCGTGAACGATTTTCGCTTCTCTCCCTTGGCCTCATGGTCTTCAAGGTAAAGCCCGCTGAAAGGGTTCTTTACATCAAGGGTATATTCCCGGATTGCATGATTGAAGACGGCCACGATGGCTTGCAAACTTCGGTTGATGCTTTCTGGTGCAAGCGCCGTCCCATCACGAGAGTCCTTGCGTCCCTTCAGATAATCTCTGAACTCACGCGCATCCCCACGACTTATATCCGTGAGCGGTTTGTCTCGCTTAAGAGACGCAAGCAAGTATCGCTCATTGCGTCGAATGTGCAGCTCGAACTGTTTCGCCTTGCTCTCTGTCCGCTTGCCGGGTGGATTTCTTTCACGGAGATAAAGGTTCACCGCATCCCTGACGGTAGGACTTGGCCGCTTAAGGCTTCCCTGTAGAGCGGCGATCTTCATGCTGGTGAAGGGATCAGGCTTGCGCTGATACTCTTCAGCCAACTGATCAGCGTAGCCAGACCGAGCATCAAGCTCGCTGTCTGAGGTTTCGCCTCGACGGAGTTTCTTGTTCTCCAATCCGAGGGAGTGCAGCCAAGAGACCGCTTCGTCAAACATTGTCAGCGCAGATGCCGAGCCGGTTTGACCAGCGAGTGATTGCTCAGCAACGAGGAAGCGTCCCTTCCATTCTTCATGAAGCCGCATGGCCATAACGAGGGCCTTGCGATGGTCTTTCGTCTTGAGTGACTGTTTAACCTCCCGCTTGCCGATGACCGGGCGGAGCTTCTCAGGGACGGCAATGCGGAAGGAGAAGGCGCCCGTCTTTGGGCTTCGCTTGAGGTAATTGGGCAGGTTCATGGAGGGGCAGGGGGCAAGGCCGCATGACGGCTAATGGACGAGCGCTTGTGCCAAATCTATGTGCCAAATCCGGCACATAAAATCAACAAATACAATGTGATCAGATACATGCTGAAGGTGCTTAGATTTATACTTCCCCCACCATCCTCTCCATCCATGGCATTCGAACGCGCCGCCTGCCGGCTTGCGCGTCTGCCTGTTTTCTCGGCAGTCACTATGTGCCTTAAAATCGGGCGCCGGCTTGAGGGGGCTATGGCAAAAAGCCAGCTTCTCCAACGAGATGAGTGTGGCACGACCATTGCTGTCCCAAGGTGACACACGTCTGGGAGGCAATCGTCGATGAGGTTGATTGTGATCTTGGCTGCCCTTGTGGCGCCTGTGAGCCTTGCAGGCGCCACGACTTATGAAGCTTCCGTCGACCGGGCGATGAGCACAGAGAGCGCCACTGTCGATTATACGGACGCGTCGGGGCGCCTGATCGGCAGCGTTACGAAAATCGGCGGGGTCACTTATTTTGCCGGGCCGGACGGCGTTCCCCTGGGCGTCGCGGAGACGGTCAACGGCAAGCGCGTCTTCAGGCGCTACTGAACGCTTGCCTCGATGATTCGGCGGCGGGGTGGGGAACGCCTCGCCCGAAGCGGCGGCCCGGCCGCGCCGCAGGCTTATTTCTTGGTTTCGCTCTTCGCGGTTGCCGCGCGGTTGCGAGAGTCGGCGGCGGCGAACCCATTGGTCGGCGGCGTGGCCGAGGCCGAGAACCCCACGAGATGGGCCGGCCGCGTCGGCGGGAGCAGCGTGGCGGCGTCGCCTGCTCGGGCGGCGGAACGCACGCCCGTGATAGGCGCGCCCAAAACTGTGCGCGCCGAGGCGCGCGCGGCGGGCGTTGCGGCGGTCAGCGTATTGAAGTTCGAGCGATCCAGCCGGGCCGGGACGAGGTCGCCCTTCTGGGCCGACGCGCGCGCGGGTTTGGCGTCTTCCGGCTCAGGCGCGGCGGAGTCCCCCGCCGGGGCATAGGCGAGCGCGGGATCATCCTGGCCCGCATGGCTTTCCGGCGAAACAGCGTCCGGCGCGAGGGCGTGGGCGGTCCTGGATTTTTGCTCGCGCTCGTTGGCGCGTTCAGGTTCAGTCGCCGCGACAAGCTTCGCAGGACGTCGGGGAGGAAGCGGGGCGCTGACATAATGACGCTTCCCCTGCTCGGAGCCTTCGTCGGCCTGGGCGTCCGTGGTCGGGCGCAGGTCCGCGGGGTCGTTGTCGAGGCTCGCCGTTTCCGTGGTTCTGTTTTCGAGTGACGCCGGGCGACCCCTCGGCGGCAATGGCACATTGGCGTAGTGGCGACGCTTCCCGTCTTCGGCGGGCGTCGCGTCGGAGATGTCTTCCGGCGGAACAGGCGCCGCTGTCTGCGCGCCGCGCGCGGGCTGGGGTGCGACGGCGACGGCGCCGGTCGCCGTCATGACAGTCTCGCCGCGCGGGAGATCGGCCTCCGCTCGGGCGATCTGCCCGCGGCCGCGCCGGCCGCCGGATTGTTCCTCGGCGCCGCCTTCTTCGCCGCCGCCGTCCTCGCCCTGCGCGCCACGCGACCCGCGCGGGGCCAGCGCGGACCATTGTTTGCGGGCGCTGGGCGGTGGGGCGGCGATCTCCGCGTCCTCGTCTTCGCCGCCTCCGCCAAACAGCGCGGCAAGAAAGCCGCCGAAACTCCTGCGGGGCGGCGCGGTGACATAGGCGCCGTTGCCCCGCGCTTCGATTTCGGCCCGGGCCTCCTCATAGCCGGGAAGCGGCTGGCCGTTCGTGGGCAGATGGACCGTTTTCCCATCCGGGAAAAGCCGGACAAGCTGTTCATAGGTCATGCGCGGCCAGGCGCGCACATTGCCCACGTCGAGATGAACGAAGGGCGTGTTGGCGTTGGGATAATAGCCGACGCCCCCGCGCTGCATCCTCATCCCGATCTCGCGGACCTGGGACATCGGCATGCCGGGCATGGTCGTGTCCATCGCCTTCCCGAGCATGTGCTGGGAGTATTTGGCGACCGCGCGAGAGCGGGCGCGCAGCATGGCGTTGGTTTCGGGAGAGCGATAGGCGGAGACGACGTTGATGACCTGATTTCCCGCCCCCGCGTTGCGATAGGCCTCCCAGACCACGTCGAACAGGCGGGGGTCCATGTTTGTCGGCTCGTCGCGTCGCCAATCGCGCAGGAACCAGTTCAACTGTTCGAGGACCCGGCTGTCATACTGTCCATTGACCAGATAGGTCGCGGCGATGTCCTCGCCGGTATGGGCGTGATGGAGATAGATGGTTCGGGTGTCGCCATTGGCGACGGCGGTTTCCGTGGCGCCCGGGATCAGGGTGAGAGCCAGCGCGGCGAGACAGCCCAGCGCAAGCGAAACCGGCGATTTTGAATAGCGTTGGTCGCTATCGCGAGACGTCGTCAATAGGATCGCTTCCCAGGCTGGCTTGAAGCGAAGCCCCGCCAGGCTCTGCCCAAGACTGTGCTCCATCCCTTGCCCTTCGTGGCGGCTGACAGCCGCCCGGCGGACACTTCCGCGCTCGGCGGAAATTGTTTTCTTCGACCTCGATCGTGGCGCGGCCTTGTGTCGGCCCCGGCGGAGCGCCGGGCCGCCAAGCACACGGCCCCAAACGCCCTTAGCGCTAGGTTAACATCATGGCGAAAAATAGCCAGACAGGCAGGCGGATGCGTGGCGCGCTTCCCGTTACCGCGCGTCCACGGGCAGGAATTTCGCGCTGAGGATCGGCTGCGAGCCAGGAATCATCCCGTAGAGGGGGGCGGCGTCCCTGGCCGTGAAGGCCTCGGATGGCGGGCGGCGCGGCGGCAGGGGCGGATTCTCGATGAGCGGAGCCGAGCGCGGAATCGTCGTCGCGGGATCGGAGCGGGCGACGGTGTCCGACAGGGTGCGGTTCTGGGGAAGGTTTTCGCGATCCGCGACCGCGATCCGGATGGAGGCCGCCGGCTGCTGGCCGGCTGGAGCGGACAGCGCGCTGGCGACGGCGGTCTGGACCCGGCTGGCGAGATCGCTGAAGGGATTGATCGTGGCCGTGGCGGCGGGCGCCGGCGACCTGACCGGCCGCGCGCTGGCGACGGCGGTGGGCGGCGCCTGCCGCTGCCTGCGGCTCGCGATCAGGACCGGATTGTCGCCCTCGCAATTGCGCATGCCCAACGCAATCAGCTCGTTGCCGCGCAGCACCCTGTATTCGCGCGTCAGATAACCGAGCCGCTGCTGCACGGCCGAAGGGTAGGAGGCGAAGAGCTTGGCCGAAATGCCGAGATCCGTCTCCCTGGTGATCGCGTTATAGGCCTGATGAAACTTGATCTGGGAATCGGGATAGACGCAGACGTTGGGGAGGCTGAGCGCGAGGGTGCAGGCCGAGCGGCACTCATGGAGCCGCACGTCGCGATTCTCGCGGCGGTATTGTTCGGTCTGAGCCTCATAGTCGCTGACGAGGCCGCCGACGTCCTTGTAGACGATCACGGGGGCAGGCGCCGGCGGCGGCGAAAGATATCCCAAGACGCACCTCTACTCTTCTGGACGCAACGCCTGGGGAATCTTCACCATGTCGTGGTGAACAAGATCTTAAAGAGCGATCAGCTCCTTATGCCCACGCGGAGGCCCGGCGAGGGTCGTTCTTGCAGAACATTGCGGCGAAAATGAAATAGAGCCGCCGGGCGACCGCCGGTCCGCAAGGACATCTCGCCCGTGGGTTCGACGATTGCAGACGTTTCCACCAGCCGGCGGAAATTCTGCTTGTGGAGATGGCGCCCGGCGATGGCCTCAACTGTTCGTTGCAGTTCGGTCAGCGTAAAGGCCGCGGGCATGAGTTCGAAGATCACGGGCCGATACTTCATTTTGGCGCGCAAACGGCCCATGGCGGTCGCGAGAATGCGCCGGTGGTCATGCCGCATCGGCGCTCCCAGCGGCTCGAGGGCGCCCCGCCGCGCCGCGGCTTCGCGGCCGTCCCGCAAGGCCTCCTCGATCATGCCCGCTTCATAGAGCAATTCATATCGCTCGAGGACGTTCTCCTCGTTGAAGCCGCGCGCGCCGAAGAGCAGTTCGACGCGCTGGCGGCGCGACAGCCCCGAGGATGAAATCGCTTCCGGCGCTTCCGTCACCCAGCCGGCGAGGCCGGGACGGATGCTCGATTCGATGAGCTCCGGGCGGCCGTTGCGCCAGTCCTCCCAGGGGAAGAAGTCGTACCAGCTCCGCCAGGCGCCGAAGGCTCCGCGCTGTGCGTCTTCGCCGATTCGGGTCAGGGCGAGATAGCCCACCGAGACGACGTGCGGATCGCGGTCGCCGGCGCGGGCGTGCCGGCCCCGGTCGCCAAACGTATAAAGCTGCTCGACATAGCCGAGCGGCGCGCCGGTCTGCTCGGCGACCCAGGCGCGCAGGCCGATTTCGAACGTGCGGTGGCGGATGGGGTCGAACGGCCCGGAGGGAAGGGCGGCTTCGGCGTTCTTGTCTCGCGCGGGGGCGGTCAGGATGAGCGGGGCGTCTCCCCCCACCGCCACGATCGCCGCCGTCAGGCCGATTTCAACGGGCGGGGACAACATCTGGCGTGGGGCGCTGGCGCTCGCTTCGATCAGGCCAGCTCAAGCGCGAAAGGCGCCCCCTCGAAACAGTCCGCCCCGCGCCCGATGGCGGCGATGGCGGCGACCATGCGGCCTTCGCGGCCCAGGCGGCGGTCAGCCAGCGCGACCAGGCGCCGATTCGGCGTGGCGGTCGGCGAGATGCGGCGAAGCTCCCGCGCAAGTTCGAATTCGCAGCGCTGGGGGGCGAGGGCGCAGGCGGCCACATAGGCGGCGGCGGGCGACCGGCTGACGCCGGCATAGCAATGAATGACCATGGGATCGGTCTGATCCCACTCCTCCATGAAGGCGAGGAGCCGGTCGATATGCTCTTCGCCGGGCAGGATATGCCCGTTCAAGGCCGTGTCGATGTCCGAGACGGCGATCCGCAGATGGCGCTCGCGGGCGATTCCACAGGGGCGCACGAGGGAGGCGCCGGCGGTCAGGATTGTCACGAGCGAGCGCGCCCCGCTCGCCCGCACCGTGTCGACCACCTTGGTCATGGAACAGACGTACAGTCGCCCGCTCGACATCTAAACCCTCTTGGTCGTCAACTAGCCGCGATCAATCTCAAGGAAACGGGCGAGGAAACGCGCCTGCGTCGACTCCACGGCGGTTGGCGTCATCTCGTCCGTCAGGGCCTGCGGCGAGATCGCAGGGAGGCCGAAAATGCGCTCTGCCTCGCGCCGTGTAAAGCCTGCGAGAGACACCGCCTCGAAAAAAGCGGCCGCGCGGTCCGCCTGTTTGGCCAGTTTCAGCGTCGCCTGCGCCGGGGCGGGCGGAAGCGAAAAGCGCAGCATGATCGCCTCCAATATTCTGTTTTCAACGGATTTATAAGCGTCGCCGATGACCGCCTTGAACGGCGAGATCATGTCCCCGATGACATATTCGGGGGCGTCGTGGAGCAGCATGAAGAGGCGCTCGGCCCGCCCGACGGAGGGTTGTATTTCGGCCGCGATCCTCTCAACCAGCAAACTGTGCTGCGCAACCGAGAAGATATGCGGCCCGATGGTCTGGCCGTTCCAGCGCGCGACCCGGGCGAGGCCGTGGGCGATATCCCCGATTTCGATATCGAGCGGGGAAGGATCGAGCAGATTGAGCCGGCGGCCGGACAGCATGCGCTGCCAGGCCCTCGGCGGGGCGTCCCTGGAGAGGCGTTTCGGGGCGGATGAAAAGGTCATCGGCTCTTCGTCCGCAGGTGGCAGTCCACAAGATGGTCGTTCACCATCCCGACCGCCTGCATGAAGGCATAGACAATTGTCGGGCCGCAGAACTTGAAGCCCCTGGCTTTCAGATCGCTCGACAGGCGCAGCGAAACCGGGCTCTGGGTGGGAATGTCTCCGATCCGCCTGGGATGATTCACGATCGGCTCGCCGTCGACGAAGTCCCAGATGTAATGCGCAAAACCGCGCGATGCCTCGATGTCGAGCCAGGCTTGCGCCGACAGGATCGCGCCTTCGATTTTGGCGCGGTTGCGCACGATCCCCTCATTTTGCATCAACGATTGCACGCGGGCGCCGTCAAAACGGGCGACGGCGGCGGGATCGAACCCTTCGAAGGCGCTCCGGAAGGCGTCTCTCTTGCGCAGAATGGTGATCCAGGACAGCCCCGCCTGAAAGCCGTCGAGAATCAGTTTCTCGAACAGCGCGCGGCTGTCCCTTTCAGGTCGTCCCCATTCGTTGTCATGATAGGCGACATAGAGCGGGTCGCGCCCCGGCCAGGGGCAGCGGGACAGGCCGTCCTCGTGCAGGAGCACGCAATCTCCCCAACTTGCAGGTTGTTCCCGGGTCGGCGGCAAGACCTTTGCACTCCATGGTGGCCAGATCGAGCGCTTTATGACGCGTTCAGATTGCGTTCACAACCGTGTTGGGACTATCGTTGCGCCGCCGCTGGACGCATCGTCGCAGCCATATGGCGCGCTGCGTGCTTGATCGCGCCTGTCAAGTCGCCGCCACATACCTCAGCGGCTTCCATAAGGGAGATTTATATGGTGATCCGTCTTTTTGTTTCCCGCGCTGCGGTGGGTCTCTTCGCCATGGGCCTCGGCGTGGCCGTTTCGGGCGAAGCCTTCGCCCAGGCCAATGTGCTGAAGGAATGCGGATCTCGTTATCAGGCGAAGAAGGCCGCCAATGAACTCGGCGGCCAGAGCTGGCAGGAGTTTCTGAAGGAGTGCCGCGCGACCCTGGCCGAACCGGCGCCTGCGGCGGAAGCCAAGCCCGCGGAAGCCAAGCCGGCTGAAACCGCCGCGCCGGCCGAAGCCGCGAAGCCCGCCGAAGCTGCGAAGCCCGCGGAGACTGCCGCGCCCGCCGAGGCGGCGAAGCCTGCGGAAGCGGTGAAGCCCGCGGAGACCGCCAAGCCCGCCGAGCCGGCGAAGCCTGTTGATGCGAAGGCCGCCACTCAGGCGCGCCAGAAAAAATGCGCCGCCGAGTGGAAGGCCCAGAAGGCCGAACTGCTGAAGAACGACAAGAAGCTGACTTGGCCGAAGTTCTGGAGCGCCTGCAACAAGCGCCTGAAGGAAGCTGGCGAGTAACAACCGGAAATCTGTTTCGACGCGCCCGGCGGAGCTTTTCGCCGGGCGCTTTTTTGATCAGGACCGATCTTGCCCGTCGCCCGCGTTCATGTCACAGGACGGGCGACGCGCGTATCAAGGAGGCGGGAGTGGAAAAAGGCGAATTGCGAAAGCTGCAGGCGTTTTTGCGCCGCTCCTTCGGCAATGACGACATCCGCGTCGCGCTCGATCCCAAAAATACGGAGACCGCCGCCGTGCATCTCGGCGAGCGCAAGATTGCATCGCTCTCCGTCGACGATGAGGACGGCGACCGCTCTTTTGCCTTCGAGATGAAGCTGCCTGTCGGGCGGGAAGTGCTGCAGTCTTATCTGCGCAAACTCTTCGAGAACGACCGTCTGACCATCGCCGCGCGCGGCCGCAAGACCGATTCGGTGGAGCTCAACAGCGACGGCGAGTTCCTCGGCGTGATTTCCGCCGACGACGCCAAGCTTTCGAGCTTCACGCTGCAGATGGCGATTCTGGATTTCGATCTCGAAGAAGAGTGACCGTCAGCGGGCCGGGCGCACTGCAAGACGCTGCATGCGCGCGAGCAAGGCTCGCGCGCCCTCATAAAGCGCGTCCCAGTGGTCCAGCAACTCCGGCGGATAGCGCAACTCCACTTCGAGCGCGCCAGTGCGGAAAATGGACAGACAGCCCTCGCCCGGCGCGCCGAGTTGCGCCTTGGGACAGCGCGCGAAGAACTCGCGGCCATCCGGCGGCGCCAGGAACAATTCCTCCGAATCATAAGGCGAGTCCGGCTCGAAGCGCCGTAACACCAGGCCGCTTGGTCCCTCCAGAGTTTCCGAGGTGAGAAAGCGCGCGTAAAGTTTGGCGGGCCGGTCCTGCGGATCGAGCCCTTCTTCAACCGGCGTGACGGTGACCTTGACCAGCGGCGCACGCGCTTTCCCAACAGGCGCGGTGAAGCGGGGGTAGGAGGCGAGGAACGCCAGACGGTCGGCGAGACCGCCCGCCGCTGTCACCTCGTCTCGCGCATAAGCGCGCTCATAGGCGAGCTTCATGCCGGCGAGTTCCGCGCGCACGAGACGAGCAGGGCTGTCGTCGCGCGTCAGCGACGCCAGCGCGGCGCCGGCCACGGCCGCCAGCAGCAACAAGGCGATGGCCCGTTTCATCGAAATGGCGTCGGACGACGTGCGGGGATCAGCTCTTCACCCGCCATTCGCCGTTGTCGCGGCACGCCTGGCCCCTGGCTTCCTTCGGCCGACCATTCACAAAGATGCGGTGGGCGTACTCACGGCAAACGCCATTTTCAGCCCCCGGCGTGACAATGCCATAGGCCCCACGCTCTCCGCGCCAGCTCTTGCGCGTTCCGGATGAGACCGCCTCGTGCTGGGCGGCGATCGCGGCGGCGCGATCCTTCTCGTCGAGCGATTGGCCGATCGGGCCGTCGAGAACGCCGGGCGCGGGCGGCGGCGGGGGAGCGGCGACCACGACAGGCGTCGGCGCCGGCGGCGCCGTGGAACTGCAGGCGCCGAGGGCGGCGAGGGTGGAGAGAAGGGCGATCGTCAGGGTCGCTTGTGCGCGCGGCATCGACAACTCCCGTTCAAGGTTCAGGTTGCGCTGTCATGCCGGATGGGGCGCCGGCTGTCAAAACCCCGGCAGGCGGAGCCGCGCGCGCAATCCGCCGCATGGGCTGTCGTCCAGTTCGAGGCGCCCGCCATAGGCCGCCGCGAGATCGACCACGATCGAGAGGCCGAGTCCGGAGCCCGGTTTGGTTTCGTCGAGCCTGCGTCCGCGTTCGGTCGCCTGCGCGCGCAGATTCGGCGCGAGGCCGGGGCCGTCGTCGTCGATGGTGACGATGAGCGCGCTGCGGTTCAGGTGTTCGCCCGGCTCGACGGCGGCGGCGAGGGCGACGCGCTCTCTGGCCCATTTTCCTGCATTGTCGAGCAAATTGCCGATCATCTCTTCCAGATCCTGGCGCTCCCCGAGGAATTTCAGCTCCGGATCGACCTCGCCGGAAAACGCCACGCCGCGCTCGCCGTAAATTTTGGTGAAGGTGCGCAAAAGGCCTTCCACGCAGGGGGCGACGGGGGTCGCCGTTCCCAGCGCGCCGCCGCGCGCCGCCGCGCGGGCGCGATCGAGATAGAAAGAAATCTGGTCGCGCATGATGCGCGCCTGCTCATTGACTTTTTCGGCAAGCGGCGAGGGCGCCGCATCCGCTTCGTTCACCATCACGCTGAGCGGCGTTTTCAGGGCGTGAGCAAGATTGCCGACCTGAGTGCGCGCGCGTTCGAGAATGTCGCGATTGGCGCCGATGAGCAGGTTGAGCTCGCCGGCAAGCGGCGCAATCTCGTTCGGATAGGCGCCGGTAATATGGTCGCGCTCGCCGCGTCGTATGGAGACCAGTTCACGCTGGAGCAGGCGCAAGGGCCGCAGGCCGAACCGCACCTGAAAGGCCGCGACGCCGGCAAGCGCGATCGCCAGCGCGGCGAAGGCGATGATCAGCTCGAATTGGAAGCGCGCGGTCTGCTCTTCCATTTCCTCGGTGCTGGCTGCGACTTGAATAAGATAAACGCCCATGTCGCCGGCGTCGATCACGCGTTCGACGATCCGCAGCCGACGTCCGTCGGGTCCCCGGGCGTCGCCGCGACGCGAGCCGCCGACTCCCGCTTGCACGCCGAGATCGGACAGCTTGGGCAGGCGCTCGGCGAAGAGCGAGCGCGACGCCTTGATCTCATGCGCGGAATCGTCCATCCGCGTGATCTGCCAATACCAGCCCGAACCGGGCAGCTCGAATTGCGGATCGCCGAGCTGGCCCGGACCCGTCCGGCCCTCCTGTCCGGATTCCGATACGTCCGCGACGATGGCGCGGAGATAGACGTCGAGCCGCCGCTCGAAAATCTCTTCGGCCTCGCGACGGTAATAGGCCGTGAAGAACATGCTGGCGATGAGCAGCACGACCGAGCTCAGCGCGGCCGCCGTCAGAAAGAGCCGCGTGGCGATGGAGCGGCTGATGAAGCGCGGCAGGCGCATGCGGCTAGCGGTTCACGTCCTGAGCCGGAGCCGCCGCCATGTAACCGAGGCCGCGGATGGTCTGGATGAGATCGACGCCGAGTTTCTTGCGCAGCCGCCCGACGAAAACCTCGATCGTGTTGGAGTCGCGATCGAAGTCCTGATCGTAAATATGTTCGATGATTTCGCTGCGCGAGACGACCCGGCCGCTGTGGTGCATCAGATAGGCGAGCAGCCGATATTCATGCGAGGTGAGTTTCACCGGGGCGCCGTCGACCACGACGCGGCCGGCCTTGGTGTCGAGCCGTACGGGGCCGCACACAATCTCGTTCGTGGCGTGTCCTGCCGCGCGCCGGAGCAGGGCGCGAATGCGCGCGAGAACTTCCTCCATGTGAAACGGCTTGGCGACGTAATCGTCGGCGCCGGCGTCGAAGCCCTGGACTTTTTCGCTCCAGCGGTCGCGCGCGGTGAGGATCAGCACGGGCATGGCGCGGCCGGCGGCGCGCCAGGACTCGAGCACCGTGATGCCGTCCTTCTTTGGCAGGCCAATGTCCAGCACGACGGCGTCGTAAGCCTCCGTCTCGCCGAGATATTGGCCTTCCTCGCCGTCGAAGGCGCGGTCGACGGCGTAGCCGGACTGTTCGAGCGCATCCGCGATCTGGCGGTTGAGATCCTTGTCGTCCTCAATGACGAGAAGCCGCACCTTTTCTCCTCCTGGCGAACGCCTGGCTGGCGTCACCGATCCTTGTGGCCAGAATGCGGCTTTCCCGTTGCGGCGTCGAAAAGAAGCCGCACGATCCGCCCGTCCGGCCGCAACAGGCTGATCTCGTAGAGAAACTGCTCTTCGACACGGCACAGACGCGCGCCGAGGGGCTCGCCATGATGCTCGCGCGCGGCGGAGCGCATGCAGGCGAAAGGATCGACAAGCTTGTGCGCCTCGATCCTTTCGCGGGTCTGGGCCGTCGAGAAGCACTGGCCGCGCTGGGCCGTGTGCTCGGCGCGTTCGACCTCCTCTTCAGCCGCCCATGCGCCGCCGCCCCCCGCGGCGACGACCGCGAGGGTGAGGAAGCTGCAAAGCATGAACGCGGCGCTGGTCATGTCCTCTCCGGCCCGAACCTAACCCGTTCTCTCCTGAATGGCCGCTGAACGCCGCCCAAGCTGATCATGGCGGCCTTCAGCGGCTTTCGCAATCAGCGTTCGGGGCGCAGGAACGTCATGAGGGCGCCTGCGGGCGTCGTCGTCAGGCTGCGCATGACGGCCATCAGGATCGCGGAGCCCACGGCGACGGCGCCGGCCTTGGGATCGTTCAGGAAGGCGATCCAGTCGGTCGAGGCCAATGCGCCAAACATCGCGACGAGCGCGGCGGCGAGATAAGTGCGGTATCCGGTCATTTCGGTTTCCTTCGGTTTGTCCCTGGGTGGGATGGGTTCAGCGGGCGACGGCCTGGAAATGCATGGGGTCGACGTCGCCATTGGCGCCGCGCCAGATCAGCCCGCACTCCTGGAAGACGCGCGCCGCTTCGATCGGGATGAAGCCGGGGCGCCATTTCGACCGGAACGGATTGTGCTCGGGATCGATGTCGAGCGCCGCGCCGAAACTGTGCGTCGACCAGCTATTGCTGGAGCCGCGCTTCAGCCGCACCATCAGCGAGCCGCCGGTGAGATGCAGCCGGTGAGCCTCGATGTCGTTTTGCGTTCCGTAGAGTTTCTTCACCGCGAGGAGCGCCTCGCCGAAAGCGTCCCGGCATTTCCTGTGGAATCGCAGTTTGGTCACTGGCGGACCCCAGGAGTACCGCATGGCGTAGGGCGGGATGAGATCGACGATGTTGTCGCGCTCCCATTTGGGATTGATCGAACTGTGCAGCACGGGGTCGCCGTAAAAGGCGACCAGTTCGGCGCTGCGTTCATGAGGCCATTGCATGTTGGTTGCTTTCCTTTCGGGAAGGGTCAGGCGCGGATCGCCGCCGCCTGCCGGAACAGGCGGTCGAGCGCGGCGGCGTCGAGATCGAAGGTCTTGGCGAGCGCCTCGACAAAGACGCCTTCGCGCGTGACTTCGGTTGCGTATTCCCAGGCGAGGGCGAGGGTCGGTTGGTCGCTTCGGTGCGCGTCGACATAGGCGTTGACGGCGTCGAGCAGACAGGACCCGTCGGGCGTCGGAACGCGCCTCAAGGCTTCGCGCGCCTGAAACATCGACACGGACGCCGGGGGCGCGCTGTCGCTTTCGTGAGGCGGCGAAAAGCGCCCGCCGTCATGGGTCCATCCCGGGCCGGCCTCCGCGGAAGCGATCGCGCGCAGGCCGGGCTCGGGAGTGAAATCCGTGTCGGCTTCGATGACGTTGATGACCACGCCGTCCTTGATGAGGGCCAGCCGCATGGGGGTCTCCTTTCAGAAATGCTCGACGATGACGACGAAGCCCGCGCCGCCGGTCCCGCCCGCGCCGCCCGTTCCGCCGTTTTGAAGCGCGCCGCCGCCGCCACCGCCGCCGCTCGGGAAGCCGCCGGCGCCGCCGTTCCCCGCCACGGTCAAACCGCCTGCGCCGCCGCCTGCGCCACCGCTGGGTTGGTTCAGGGCGCCCGTCAGGGTCGAGCCGTCGCCGCCGTTCAGCGTCCCGGACGTCGAGCCGGCGGCGCCTCTGATGTCGACGCCGCCGGGAAAGAAAGCGCCGCCGCCGCCTCCGTTCGCCGCCACATTCGCGGCCGACACGCCGCCGCCGGAGCCGCCGCCCGAGGCGCCGTAAAATGCGTTGCCGGCGGCGTTGCCGGCGCCGCCGGACGAACACCCGCCGCCGCCGGAACCGCAGAAAAGGGTCGTGACGGGGCTCGTTCCCGGTCCCGCGGAGCCGCCGGTGCTCAAATTGGCGGGGCCCACGCCGCCCGTGGCGCCCGAGGCGCTCGCGCCGGCTTGCAAATGGTTGCCGCCGGCGCCTCCGCCCGAGCCGATATTCAGGCCGCCGCCAGACCCGGCGCCCCCGCCATAGGCGCGCAGGAGCGAACCGAACAGCGTGGTTCCGCCGGCGGCGCGGCTGACGCCAGCGGTCGAATTGGTGGTCTGCGCCGCGCCGCCGGCGCCGCCGGCGCCCACGGTGATCGTCTGCGACGTTCCGATCGCCGAGGCCGGGAAGATGGCCCGTGCCATGCCGCCGGCGCCGCCGCCTCCGCCGCCTGAAGCCGCCGCGCCCGGCGCCTGCCGGGCGCCGGAGCCGCCGCCGCCGCCGCCGCCGAAGAGGATCACGTCGAGGAAGCGGACGCCCGGCGACGGGGTGTAAGTCGCGCTCGCGCGGAAGGTCACGATCCTGGACGGCCCGCCGCTGGGAAAGGAGACCGCGCCGGTGGCCTGGTCGATCACAAGGCTGTCCCGCCAGGCGGCGCCGTCGGCCGAGACCTTGATGCGGAAACTGTCGTCGCCTGTCAGTCCGGTTTCCGCGCGGCCGGAGTAATTGGACTGATAGAGCTGGGAAACCGTGCGCGCCGGTCCCTCCTTGTTGAGAGAGAGCCGGAGATCGCCGGCGCCGCCTTCGGCGACGCTCCGCGCCGTGAAGAGCGCCGCATTGAGCTTCGCGGCGAGCGGCGTCGTCTGGTCCGCGGTCGTTCCCACGCCAAGGCGCGTGAGGTTCTGCAACTCGCGCAGGCCGGAGCCGAGGTCGGTCCAGTTGGCGCCGTCGAAGAGCAGCATGAGCTGCTCCGCCCCCACATGGAGACGCCAGCCCGCGCGCGGCTGGAGGAAGCTCCAGCCGCCGGCGAGAAAGGCGGCGATCTGTTTGTCCTTGCCGGTGAAGGCGCCCGTCGCGCCGGTTCCGATCAGAAACCGGTCGCCTTCGGCGGGCGAGGCGGGCGGAGTGATCACGTTCCGCGACGTCACGGAAAGATGCACGAGCAAGTCGAGCAGCGCCAGCGCCTCATTGTGCGTGACGTGTTTTTGCGCCTGTGCGGCGTCGATGAGCGGCAGAGAGAGATGGGAGCTTTGGGTCACGCATTGACCTCCTGGACCGGCGTCAGGCCGGTGAAGGGAAAGCCGCGCCCGACAGTGGCGCTGAGCTGATAGAGCGAGAGGCTGAGCGCGCTCTGGGGAGTGCCGAAATCGGCCAACTCCTGGGCGGCCGGATAGAGGATGGAAGGCGTCGTCGCCGACAGCAGGCGCAGACCCGTCGGCAGGGCGATCTCCGCTTCATATGCCTCGCTCGCCTCGCCGAGCGGGATGTCGATCGCCTGCCAGGCGTCGGCGTCCTGACGTCCGCGTCGCATGAATGTGATGCGAATGCCGGCGGCGCTTCTGACGGCGCGCACCTGCGTCGGCGCATAGGGCGTCAGCGCCTTGCTGGTCGCGGTCACTGTCGCCCGCGCGTAAAGAGGATCGGCGAAGTCCCGGTCCGATGGGCCGATCGCATAAGTGATGGGCGCGCCGATGTCCGAGACGGCCGTGGCGAGAGGCGTCAAGGCGTCGTTCAGGAGCACGACCGTCGCGCCCGCCGGAGTCGACCGCGCGGCGAGGCGTTCCTCGCCGCCGAGCCCGCGGATCAGGCGTGACAGGCGATACGTGTTTTCGGCGACGAGTTCCGCGCGCGCGAAGGAAAAGATTTCCCATGCGCCGTCGCCGCCCTGAACCGCCGCCGTCGTCGTTCCGGCCAGCGCGCTCAGATCGTCGACGGAGGCGAGCTGTCCATCGCCGAAGCGCACCGTCACGCTCGATCCCTGATCGAAACGCCCGACAGGACCCGCGGGCAGGACGTCGAGCGTGTCCCCGATCGTCGCGCGTTTCTCGATCAGCCCGACGGTTTGCGCCGAAGCGCCCGTCAGTTTGACAATCGCGAGCGCGCCTGGCCACGGGTCCGCGAAAGCGGCGACATGAGACAGCGCCTCCGGGTTGCGCGCGAGCGCCAGATCGAGCACGACGATACGCGGCGGCCCTGGAATCTTCGGCGCGGCGATGACCGGGTGCGCGAGCTTCGGCGCTGGCGCGTCGTAGACGCGCTGATCGACCGCGCGCGCGCTGACGCGTCTCGCGGCGCCGTCGGTGATCCGCTGAATCTGAAACAGCCGGCCTGACCCGAGGCGCACGATGTCGCCCGGTTGCAGGGCGACAAGGCCCGGACGCAGCGAGAAATCCGCCGTCTCCCGGCCAGCCCAGATGTCCTGCAACCAGAGATCGACGAGCTTCTGCGCGGCCGCCCGATGCAGCATCACTGCAGCCTGCGCGTCGGTCTGGCGTACGGAATGGCCTTCGAGACGGCGCGAGAGAACCCGCGCGAGCTGGCCATTGTGTTCCGAGTCGGCGTATGTCAGCGCGATTTCGCCGGGCAGTTCGCTTTCCTGCGCGCGCGTCAGGGTGACGAGCGACATGTCCTTGCCCGCGACCAGATCGTCGTCGGAGAGGGCGCGCGCCGGCTTGCCGCGTCGGTCGACAAAAGTCAGCCTGCCGCCGCCGACCACCGCGTCGACGCCATGCAGCGCCGCGAGCGGATCAATGGCCTCGCGCGGCGACATTGGCCGGTCGAGCACATAGCCGTCGATAAACCCGCTGATCTTCGGCCGCTCGATTGTCAATCCGGGAGTCGCGACAGCCTGCGCCAGAGTCATGACGAGGCGATCGAGCGGCGCGCCTTCGAGGCGGCCGTTCAGCCAATGCCCGGCGCTCCAGTTCGGCCCGTCGCTCCACTCCGCCGTCACGGCCGGGAAGGCGGGAAAAGGCCGCGCGTCCCAGCACCAGATATGGATGCGCGCGGGATCGACCATGGGCCCGCCATAAACGCTCGACCATGGATTCGCGGCCGCGCCTCCGGGACGGGTCGGATCAAAATGCGTCAGCATCGCCTCGATGAAGCGCGCCTGCATGAGGTCGTCACGGCCGTCGCGCGAGAAATAGGGCAGGCCGCCGTCGCTGGAGTGCGCATCGGGGAAGACGTTCGGCGCGTTTGCGCCGCGATCCACGGCGGGACACCCCGTCTCCGTGATCCAGATTGGCTTCGATCGCGGACTCCACGCCGTCGGCTGTCCCAGCTCCACGCCGCGGACGCGCTCGTAATGCGGCTGCGACCAGAATGATGCGAGGTCCTTCGGGCGATAGACCCAGGGCTTCCCGAGGCCGTCGGTAATCGGCGTGCGGATCTGCGCCTGCCGCGCCTGATCATCCGCGTAAAACCAGTCATATCCCTCGCCGCTGGCCACGCGCGCCGTCAGATAGTCGAGATCATAGACGCTCGACGCCGCCTGCGCGTCCAGATGTCCGTCGCCGTCGCGCCAGTCGGAGAGCGGCCAGTAGACGTCTATTCCAATGAAATCCACCGAGGGCGACGCCCAGAGCGGATCGAGCGGGAAACGCAATTCGCCGGCTTCCGGAACATGCGCGCCATATTCCGTCCAATCGGCGGCATAGGAAACCTTGACGCCGGGTCCGAGCGCGGATTTGACCTCGCCCGCCAGCGCGGCGAGCGCGGCGACGAAGGGATATTGGCCGGGTCCCGAGCGAACGCGCGTCAGGCCCAGGAATTCGGAGCCGATCAGAAAGGCGTCGATCCCGGACGATCGACACAGCTCGGCATAGTGCAGGACGAAGCTGCGGTAAGACGCGGCGAAAGCGTTGATCTGCGCGGCGGCCCCCGCGGTCGTGTCGGGAGACCCGGCGCGGCCGGGAGCCGGATCGCATGTGATGCGCCCACGCCAGGGGAACGCGGGTTGCCCGATCAGGCCGGTACGCGGATCGGGGAGCGCGTTTCCCGGCGGAACGTCCATCATCACGAAGGGATAGAAAACGACGGACAGTCCGCGCGCGCTCAGATCGCTGATCGCCGCGCGAACCGAGGCGTCGCTCGGCGTGCCGCCATATGCGGAACGCCCCTCGATCTGTGAGACGAGCCTTGCGCTGGCGCGTGTCCGGCCTGCGACACTCCAGTCGGCGGGCCAGGCCGTTCCCAGAACAAAATTGAACTGGCCAATCGTCTTGAACCGCGAGTCGACGCGCGGCTCGATGGTGCAGTACTGGGCGCGCAGGTCATCGCCGAACCAGGCGACGACGAGCGCCACGCTCGTGAGATTCGGACAGAGCGCCTGCAATGCGTCAATCGACGCGATCCAGTCCGTCTTCGCGGTCAGTTGATGGCGGTTTTCAGCGCTCGACGCGCCGGGAGACCAGAAATTGAGCTTCAGCTCCGGCAAATATCCCGCTTCGCTGGCTCCGGGGATGAGGTCGATGGCGCGGATCATCTCGCCGAGGCCGGCGACGGGCTTGACCACTTCGAAGGTGAATTGGGGAATGCGATTGCCGAAGGACGCGAGCGGCAGCGCCTCGAAAACCACATAGGCCAGTCCGCGATAGGCGGGAGCTTCGCTCGCGCCCTCCTTGGCGACGATCAGAGGATCGGGCTCCTGGTCTTCGCCACCCCGATAAATTCGGATGGGAAGCGTCGTCAGATCGAGTTCGGAGCCGTCCGCCCAGATGCGGCGGACGAAGGCGATTGGGCCTTCGCAAAGACCAACCGCAAGATTGGTGAAATAGGAATAGCTGACGTTCGTCTGTATCCCGCCGCTCCCGCCGCCGCCGCCGCCTTTGCCGCCGCTTGTCGCGGGCGTGGCGGCGAAGGAGACATTCGTCGTCTCGAGGAAGCGCGTCGCCCAGATCATCTGGCCGCCGATGCGCGCGCGCCCGTAAACGCGTGGGATGCCGGCGCCCTCCGTCGAGGTGATCCCGTCCATGGATTTGAGGCGCGGCCCGACCGTCACGCGCGCCGCCGTGTGCGACGGCGAGCTTTGATCGACGAGGGCGCCGCCGAGGGCGCCCGCCATCCGGCCAAGGGCGGAGCCGACCGGCCCGCCGATCGCGCCGCCGACGGCGGAGCCGACGGTCTGAAGAACCAGCGTCGCCATTGAGGTCTCTCAGGGTTTGATCAGAAAAGCGTCAGTCGATGACGTCCGGAAAGGCGAAAGCCGCGGCGAGGCGCTTGCGCCAGGGCGCGATGGCGACTTCCGACACGCAGGCGCCGCTATGCGCGTGCGCCATATGCGTCGCGGAGGTCGCGACGCCCAGATGCTTGGCTGGCAAGTGATCGCGGAAGCGAAAGGCGAGCACGTCGCCCGCCCGGAATGCATCGACGGGCACAGGCGTGAAATGCCGCCCGGCGGCGTCGAGCAGGGTTTCGACGCCGAGCGTTTCCGCCCACTCCGGCGTATAAGGAGGGGCCGCTTCGGGTTCCTCTCCGATCACCTCGCGCCAAACGCCGCGCACGAGGCCGAGGCAATCGCAACCCACATGGATGAGCGACGCCTGATGGCGATAGGGTGTGCCGATCCAGCGCCGCGCCGCGATCACAATCGTCTGGCGTGCGACGCTCATCGGAACAGGCTCCCGCCGTCCATCGCCGGTTGCCGGGAGCCGGGATAGGCGATCACCCGGTCGTTGCCCGGCATGTGCGGGAATCCACGAAAGTTGGCGATGTTTGCGAATTTGTTCCAGCAGGTCGCGGGGGTCTTGTCGCAGCCCGCCGTGAGCAGAACGGCGTCGCCCGCGGCGATCTCCCCGGCAGGCGGCGTCCAGAGCTCGATCGACCCGCGCAGGCCAGCTTCGAGCCTGTGTGATTTGACGACGAATTTCGCGCCTGCGTTGGAGCCGCTCGAAAATCGCAGCACGCCACCCGTGAAGAAACCGGTCGGCTCGGCGTTCGCAAGATCGACAGTCACGACGCCGCCCGCTGAGGCGACAACCACGCCGGCGATCGAACAGGCGGCCAGATTCACCTTGCAGCGCGCATCCCCCAGATCGGCGCTGCAGCCGCGCTGAAAGGTGCGGCCCTGCGGCTGGTCGAAGAAATGCGCGTTGGAGCGCAGCTCGGCGCTGAAGGCGTGTTCGCCGCGCCGCACCTCGCCGATCGACGCGATGTCCAGGAGCGTGCGATCGTCGCTGTTGGTCCAGTCCACGAGCCATATCTCGACAGAGGCGCCATCGTAGACGCCATTGAGAAGATCGCTTTCGGAGAGACTGTCGTCACTCAACGCGCCAGCGGCCTCCGTCGTCGTCGCCGCGAGTCCGAGGCTCGACTCCGCTTCGCTTGCCGAGAGGCTGGTGTTGGCGCGAAAGGTGACGCCGTTGAATGAAAGATCGCGATCGTGGTCCGTGAAGCCGAGGACGCGTCCGTCATTTGTGGCGATGCGCCAGCAATGACAGAAGGTAGTCGCGCGCTGATCGAGCTTTTGCTGAAGAGTTGATGTCAGATCAAGCATGGTCGAGCCTCACGGCGTGATTTCGATGATCGGGATTTTCGGAATCGCGCCGGCCTCAAACGCCTGCATGTCGATTTCGAGATAATCCGAGTCGAATCGCGCCGGCACGTCGAAGAGAAAACCAGCTGTCACGATCGACCCGGCCGGCGGCGCATTGCCCGGCGAGAAGGTGACAAGCCCTGTCGTCGCGTCCAACGAGAATTGCGGCGCCGTCTTTTCCGCTCCGTCGACTGCAACCCGGACACTTCCGGCGACAGGCTTGGCGATGCTGCGAACATAAGGCGCAAATGCGCCGCCATAGGTCTTGGTCAACGGGAAGATGCGTTGCGCGCCGTCGCCGACGCCAATCCGCTGATCGCCCGCCGCGACCGAGGCGCCGGGCGCGCAGGAGGCGAAATCCGCGCGGTCGCGCCAGCGAAAGCCATAAAGCCGTCCCCGCCGCTCTTCGAAGAAGGCGATCACGTCGGAGAGCTGCGCGAGCGTCTTGACGCCATAGCCTGCTTCGTAACGCCGCCGTGAATGCGCCCAGCGCGCATTGCGCGACTCGCGGTTCGATCCCAGCGTGACGATCTCCGTGCGCCTTTCTGGCCCGCCCCGCCCGTTGAGCGAAACGTCGAGCGGAAAGCGCACTTCGTGAAAGTCGCTCATCTTGCGAAACCCATCAGAGCTGGCGCTGGCCGCGCGCCACCGCGCGGGCCAGTGCGCTCGAAATCTGCGCCTCGGAGCGGCGGAAACTGTCGATGTCCTGCGCGGCGATATTCACCGTGACCGCGACCGGCCGCGCGCCGCCTCCGCCCTGGGCCATGACGCCGAGCCTCCCGTCAGCCCCTCGCGCAAGCGGCATGACCGCCTCCGCGCCGCGTTCGCCCATCAGACCCATGGCGCCGCCATTTCCGAAATAGGTCGGGCTGGCGACGACGCCGCCCTCCGCAAAAGGCGTGATTTGCTGAGCGCCGCCAAAAGCGGTGTTGAACAGACCCGAGAGACTGTTCGACAGCCCCTCGGACAGCGCCTTCGCGCCATCCCGCAGCGCAAGGCGCGCCATCGACTGGCCAATCGTCACCAGCGCGTCATTGAAGTTTCTGCCGCTCGACGTCGCGGAGCCAAAGCCGGTTGAAAGCACCTTCGCCACCTTCTCACCCGATGCGCCGATCTGATCGAGCAGGGTTTTCATCGACGTCAGATCCTGCGTCGCGAGAGACCCTGGCGCGCTTGTCAGATTGAACATGTCTGTGAGAGTCGTGTTGCCGTTATTGTTCATGGCCCCTGTCTCCATCAGGAAAATCATGTATCAGCGCGTCGAGCGCGGCGCGGCTCATGGAGCCGTCGCCGATCCCGTAAACACCTGCGGCCGCACGAAACAGCTCGCGCGGCGTCATGGACCAGAAATCTCGCGGAGCAAGCCGCAGGACGCCGAGGCCAAAGGCCATCGCACGCGAAAAGGGGAACGGCGCGCGGGGGGAGGAGGCGCGCACCGTTCCACGTTCAATTTCGCTCAGGCGTCCTGCGGCGACCGGGGGTTTGCGCCATGCGTCTTCGGCTCGTCGCCGAATGTTGCGGCCAGGAGGTCAGCCGCAATTCGCACATAGGCCGCAAAGCCGCCCGATACTTTCATTCGTGAGATGTCATCATCGCTGAGAGCGTGGCCCGCCCCGCGCAGGCCGCAGCCGATAATGCGCAGAATATCTTTCGCGGAGAGTCTCCCGCTTTCGAATCTCTGCGCGAGCGCCACGAGATCGCTCGCCTCAAAGCCGCTCTCGAGCTCGGCGAGCGCGCCGAGCGTGAGGCAGAGCGTGTAGCGCTTGCCATCAAGAAGCGCTTCGATCTCACCACGTTTTGCATTTGCCATCGCGACGTCTTCTAAAGGGCTGTGAAGGTCAGGGCGCCGGCGGAATCAAGCGAAATGTCGAAGGTGACTTCGGTTGCGTGCTCGCCGCGATAGTCGAGATTGGAGATTTGAAACGGCCCGGAGAGAACGCCGAGACCTGGAATCACGATCTGCCAGTCGCGCAACAGCCCGTCGAAGAAGACCTGGCGCAACAGGAGATCGGACGCCTGGTCCTTGAAAATGCCGGTTCCCGAGACGCTCGCCCGGCGCACGCCCGCGCCCGCGAGCAATTCACGCCACCGACCGGACGATTCCGCGTCGGTGACGTCGACCGTGTCGGCGTTGAGCGCGAGGCGGCGTGTGCGCAGGCCGGCGACGGTCACAAAGGCGCCGGCGCCGTCACTGATCTTAAGGAGCAGGTCCTTGCCTTTCTGGGCGGGCATCGTTCGTTTGTCCTCGAATGCTAGAGATATTCCGTCGTCGCTCGAAACAGGATGGAGACGCGCGCAAAGCGCCCGGCGGCGTCACGCTTGGTTTCCATCGACACGAAGCGCAGATCGACAAGCGCATGTCCCTCGAGCGACAAGGGCGCTTCATCGAGCAGATCGATCATTTGTTGCGCGGCTTTGAGCGCAGCGCCGAAGCCCCGTTGCGTGGTCACCACCGCAATCGTATGGAAATGTTCGGCCCCGCGCGACGCCGCGCC
This sequence comes from Methylocystis sp., assembly GCF_051061225.1. GTDB lineage: Bacteria > Pseudomonadota > Alphaproteobacteria > Rhizobiales > Beijerinckiaceae > Methylocystis. Next base: position 6,149 of record NZ_JBPFEB010000148.1, on the reverse strand, counting down.
GGACCAGTCGCGCATCTGCGCATCCGCGAATAACACATAGGGGGTGGCCGCGCCCTGCGGGGCTTCCTCGTAAACTCGGGGTCCGCCGAGCATGGCGACAAGCGCTGCGTCCGACAGCAGGCGGGCGCGGATGGCGGTGCGAAGCGCAATGACTGGAGACGCGCTCATGAAGAGTCCCTCATGCGATTTCCTCGCACTGACAGATGAGAAAGCGTCGGCGCTCATCGCCATCCACGACGCCTTTGATCAGCAGTTTTCGGCCCCGGAAATCAAATCGCATCTGGCTCATCACATCGCTTCGCCAGCGGATCGTGACCGCTGAGCGACGCAGTTGCTCCCGACGCTGTTCGACAAAATCCTCGTTGACGCTCTGTGTCTCGACGCGCGCCCAAATCTGCGCGAGCGGCGCGAAGTCGCGTGTGAAACCGCCGAGGCCGTCGTAAAGATCGACCGGCCCTTCGAGCGTGACGCGATGACGCAGCGCACCGATCGGCGGGGGCGCGCTCAATTGAGCCTCCAGCGTCGAAACGGCGCCGCAAGCTGCGCCGCCGCGGCGGGCAAGGGGTCGTTGGCGTCGTCCCCACGCTTTTCACGCCAATGCGCGACAAGCATCATGATCGCGCGTCGCAGCGGCTCGGGGACATTCGTCGCCAGACCGCCATATCCCACCGCAAAATCGATTTCCACGCCATCGGCGGAGCGGCCGGGCGCGGGTGGCGCGGATCTGAAGATCAGGCGTCCCTCCTCGCTCGACGCCGGCGCCCGATAGGACGTCGGCGCCAGCGCCAGCGCGACGTCGGAAGCGTCATAGATCCGGATTGCGGAGACCGTCTGAAACGGCGCGAAGGGAATGACGATCACGTCACCGCCTGGCGGCCAGGCGTCGAAGATGATCCGCCAGCTTTGTGTGATGAAGAAACGCCGGGTATAGGCTTCGAGCGTCATGCGCGCGGACGCGATGAGGGCCTGGATAAGCTGATCCTCGTCACTTGAATCCTCACGCAGCCATGATTTCATTTCCGCAATGGAAACCGGCTCGAGTGTGGGCGCGGCGATGAGCATGGGTCTCATGACGGCTCCTGAAGGAATTGGGGGAAGGCGCCCGCGGCAAGGCCGCGGGCGGAAGGGCTTAGGAGACGCTGAATTTCAGAAGCTTGATCGCTTCGAAATTCTGCACGCCGCCGCCAACGCGCTTCGTCGTATAGAAGAGCACATAGGGCTTCGCCGAATAGGGGTCGCGCAGCACGCGGATTCCGACGCGATCCACGACGACATATCCGCGCTCGAAATCTCCGAAGGCGATGGAAGAGCTGTTGGCGGCGGGGTCCGGCATGTCCTCCGCCTCGACAACCGGGAAGTTCATCAGCGTCGCGGCGCCGTCGGCGCTGACGGGAGGCGCCCATAGGTAGTCGCCCGTCGTCGTCTTGAACTGCCGCACGAGGGACTGCGCGCGGCGGCCCATCACGAATTTGCCGTTCTGGCGATAGCCGGCGCGCAAGGCGTAGACCAGGTTGAACAGTGCGTCCGATGGATTCGTCGCGGCAAAGGCTCCGGAGACGCCGGTCGCCACATAGCCGATATTTCCCCAGCTCCAGCTCGCGTCGGCGACAGTCGTGTAGGAGAGGAAGCCTTTCGGCTTGTTGACGCCGTCGCCAGCGACAAAGGCCGCTCCTTCCTGCTCGGCGAAGGCGACTTGCACTTCGTCTGCGATCCATTGCTCGATGTCGACGACAGCGTCGTCGAGCAGCGCTTGCGTCGCCGCCGGCATGGCGTAAAGCTCCATCGCCGGAAAGGTCATGTCGGCGATCTGCTGATTGGATGTCTGCGGACGCGGATCCGCTTCCGCCACCCAGCCGGCAGCCGGGCCGGTGGTCGAATAGGCGCGGCGGAGCGATTGCGTCGAGATTTCCTGCACGCTCGCGATGGCGCGAATGGGTGACAGTTTGGCGAGGCGGCGCAAAATCTCCTTTTCAGCGGGCGTCGGCACCAGATAGCCGCCGTCGGCGCCGGAGGTACGCGACATGGCCTTGACTTCGAGCGCCTTCAGGCCGTTCGACTCGCCCGAGCGCATGTAGCTGTTGAAGGCCGACTTGTGCTCCCTTTCGGTGTGATCCGCCGGCGGCGCGCCGCCCATGCGGGGACGCGCCAGATCGAGCGCCAGACGATCGAGACGGCCTTTTGTTTCGTCGAGCGCCTGGTCGATGCGAGCGAGCTTTTCTTCGGACACGACGTCGACGCCCATGCGCGTCTCGATTTGCGCGAGACGCTCGTCATTCGTCTCCTTGAACGCGGAGAAGGCGCGATTGAGATCGGCGATGATTTCATCGCCAGTTGTCTTGGCGTCCATTGGTGACATGGTGATCCTGTCTGAAGGCGCGCGAGTTCGCGCCGGCCGGCGGCAAGGTCGGCAGGAGCGATGGACTCGGAGCGCGGATATGGGCCGTCGCGGAATTCATCCGCGCCAGACGGCAGGCGACGCGGAAAGGCTCTTCGCCTCTGTCAGAGGCGGGCTGATTGCAACATGCGAAGGCGATGCTGGAAGCGCATTGCCGCCGCTTGCGCCTGTAATCGCACGAAGGCGGCGTTACGCGCCTGCGGTGTTTGCAGGGGCGCCTTCTTGACGGCGCTGATGCGCGCCAGCGTCTGCATCGGGAAGGTGACGACCGAGATTTCCCAAAGGTCGATTTCCAATAGCCGGCGCAGGCCGCTTCTCTTGTCGGTCCTGGCGTTCTTCACGCGAAAGCCAATGGAGAGGCCATCGATGGCGCCGCCGCGAATGAGTGAGAGCGCTTCCCGGGCTCGTGCTATGGAAAGATCGAGTCGGCCTGAGACCTTCAGTCCCTTTGCGTCTTCCACGATCGACGTCCACACGCCGATTGGCTCGGCGGCATTGTGTTGCCAGAGCATTTTGACGCCCTTGGCGCCACGGCGCGCCAGTGACCGCGTGAAAGCGCCGGCCATCACAATATCCCGGCCGTCATCGGCGACGCCGAAAAGCGATGCATAACCTTCGATGACGCCAGCGGCGTCCGTATGAGGGAGCGTGGGGCTGGCGCGTTTGAGCTCAAGCAAGGCCATCAGGCTTTCTCCGACGCCGGAGCCTCGCTGGCCCCGTTCTTGGCATGCGCCTGCATTCGGCTCAGCAGATGTATGAAGGTCTTGAAGATCGCCGATGGATCGTCACTCCGGCGCGGCCGGCGTCGACCGCGTCGCGCGAAGGGCAGTTTCAGTTTCAGATGTGTCATGTGTCGTTTCCACAGCGGCGGTTGAAACGGGCGAGTTCACGCACGAAGGCGTCGATGCGCCGCGTGGCTTCGCTGACCTCTCGCATGGCGAGATGCGCCTGGGCGGTCGCGGCGCAGGCCCACAGAAACAGCGCGAGATGGGCCAGATCGCCGCGCTGGAGGATGGCGTCGAGAATGTCGGACAGTGAAGCGGTCTCCTTTCTTTCGAGCAATCTTTGGTGGGGTGAGCAGTTCTGCCGGCGAAGCGGCGCGGCTTTGTCGCACGGCGCTGACGGTCGCTGGGGTCAGGCCAGTCTTTGCTCGATGATGGTCAGAACTCGGGGCAAGGCCTGAACGACAGCCGGTTCATCTGGAGGCGCGCCGGGGCCAGAGTGGGAATCGGTCCCTGGATGAGCGCGCTTCATTAATTTGCTGAGCTGTTCCGCGGCGTCGGGTCGCTCCATTACGCTCGAGAGGAAGTCCCGCAAAATCACAAGGTCGTCGCGCGCACACCAGCTCAGCCCGTATTCGATGGCTCTGTCGAGATCGGCCCCGCGAACCGCCTTCGGCACGCCTTGCGCATCCGCGTTCAGCGCAATATCGAAGCAAGCACAGAAGGCCTCGAACTGCTGCGGGGCGACCGGATCTTTGATCACTTCATGACGGGCGCGCATCACCTCGAAGAGCTTGCGGCAGTTGCTGCGCCGGCCCCGCATTGGCTGTAGCGCCGCTTTCGATGCGCGCCAGATTTCGCGCAGCTCGGTTTCGGAATAATCCCCCGACTGTATCTGGTCGAGAAAAGCTCGCGCGGAGCGCTGCTGCGTCGGAGTCAGCGATCGCCAGCCATCGTCGATCATTTCTTCGACAGAAGCGTAAATTTCATCGGCATACTGCAAGAAGAAGGCCGTGAGCTGGTTGAATTCCGGAGGATTGTGCGGCGTTGTCATTTCTCTCGACCTCGATTTTCCTCCTGAGGACGAATGCGCGATTGCCGCTTAGGCGAGCTTCTGTTCTATGGCTCTCAGCACCCTCGTGAAAATCTGAAGGATAGCCGGCTTATCCGCCGGTGCGTCGGGACCGGAGAAGAAGACGTATCTCGGACGCGTCTTTTTCCAGAGTTGATTCATCGTCGCTGCGCTGTCATGGCCTTTTAAAACGCTCGTCAAAAAGTCCCGCAGAATCACAAGATCCCCGTGTTCCCATCCATCTAGCCCATAATCGATCGCGCCATCGATAAACGTGTCGAAATCGCCTTTGCGCTTGCGCGGGGTGTCCCTGTAGAGAGCCACGTCGAATCCGACGCAGAAGCTTTCGAACTGTTCGGGCTGGAGGATGTCGCGCATGTAACTATTCCTTTATATCGAAGAATGGGAAAGCTGTGACTATGGAGAACCCTCGCTCAGTATTCGGGTTTTTGACTATGACAACTGCGGCACCGTAGGTGTCTCGAATTGCTATTGGCGCACTTGGGTCCCATGGACGGTCTGTGAAAGCTTCGAAGCCAGTGGGCGACGCGAACCACTTGTTGAGCCTTATCTGTTTTCGTGACGCTCCCGAGATGACTTGTTCGACCAAGGAGCGGTGCTCGGCGAGCACCGAGTTTATAAGCTTGTTTGCCGCACCGAGCGAGCTAAATGTCCCCGCGCGGCTATAACCGCCGCCGGCAAGGCGTGTTCCCCAAGCGGATTCCCGTATGCGTCTTACCAGGTACTCCTGGCCCTTGCCGACATGCTCCCTGATCGCGTGCCCGCCATACGCGCCGCCCTCTTCATCGACGCTCGGCGGCGAGAGCTTCCAGTCGGTCGACGTTGTAGTCGAAGCGAAAGTCGCCGAAGCCCGGCCGCAGCCAGGCCTGAAAACTCTTCTGCACGCGGGTGACGAGCGGCAGCACGGTCTGGCGCCAGAATGCGCGATTGGCTACCGAGTAATTGGTAACAGTATTGTCGCCCGGCGGCCTGCAGCAATTATAAATGTCTCAGGTGTTGGTTTTCCAATAGCGGCTGATCAGGTCGAAGAGGCGCGCTTCATCCGTCTCTACATCCTCGGTCCCGACGAAATAACTAAACTCGAAGTGGTCGACGAAGAAAGTTGCTTCCACTCGACATCCAACGAGGTCAAACGAAACCTCGATTCCATCATCCACCTGTTGCTGAATTCGGTAGGATATGCCTTTCGTTCGCAAGAACGCAAGGAACTCGAGCATTCCTTCCAAGCCGTTTTTCATTGATGCGCTCCTTCTATTTCCTGAAACGATCTTCGTTTAGCAGCTTTTTGCATTTCCTTGCTGCGACGTCGCCTGTCTTCGCCTGCTGTAGCACTTCGCGCACCAAAGAGCCCAATAATTGTCCGGGGATTTCCCCTGCTATCGACCCCGCGCAATAGCCTGAAACAAAGTCTTGGACAGTCATATCAAGCTGCTCCGGCGTAAAGCCTCCGGCGATTGTAATCCTGTCTCTGCCGAAACGAGGAACGTTTTCCTGATTATTCCCTCCCCCGCCGCTCGTCCACTGCCCGCCGTCCGGCGATCCCGCCGGCACGCGCGGCTGGCTGGGAGAGTAGCGCAGCTCCCCGCCAACCCACTTCGCAAACACCGCGTCCTTCGGCGCAGGGCTGTATCCCACCGCCTCGCGCTGTTCGTCGAGCGTGAGGAAATGCGCCTTGCCGATGCGCTCCCATTCGCTGGCGCGCTCGGCGGCGAGAGCTTCCAGTCGGTCGACGTTGTAGTCGAAGCGAAAGTCGCCGAAGCCCGGCCGCAGCCAGGCCTGAAAACTCTTCTGCACGCGGGTGACGAGCGGCAGCACCGTCTGGCGCCAGAAGGCGCGATTGGCTTCGGAGTAATTGGCGAAAGTATTGTCGCCCGGCAGGCCCAGCAGCAGCGGCGGCACGCCGAAGGCGAGCGCGATCTCGCGCGCGGCGTTCGCCTTC
>NZ_JBPFEB010000147.1:0-74834 GCF_051061225.1 Methylocystis sp. | reverse complement strand
AAACATAGGTCGGCGGCAGCGCCCAGCAGATCGGCTGCAGCCAAGCGGGCAGCACGGCGACCGGATAGTAAACGCAGCCGAGCGGCTGAATGACGAACATCAGCGACCAGACGAGATTTTCGGCGCCGAGGCCATAGCGCAGCAGCAGCCCCGAGACGAACAGGCCGACGCTCCAGGCGAAGAGGATGAGAATGGCGAAAAAGGCCGCGAAGGCGAGGCCGAGCGCCCAGAGATTGAAGCCGAAGAAAACGATCGCCAGCAGCGTCACCGGGAGGACGCCCACGGAGAGCCGGATGAGGCTCATGACAACGAGCGAGACGATGAATTCCGCCGGACGCAGCGGGCTCATGAGAATGTTGGGCAAATTGCGCGACCACATCTCCTCGATGAAGGAGAAGGAGAAGCCCTGTTGCCCGCGCAGCAGAATATCCCACAGCAGAATGGCGCCGATCAGCGTTCCCGCCGCCTGCGCCGCGCCGCCCGGCGCCGTCAGCGCCCCCGCCTTGACGAGATAGCTTTGCAGAAAGCCCCAGGTGAGCATCTGCAACAACGGCCAGTAGATGATGTCGAGAATGCGCGAGTAGGAGGCGCGCAGCAGATAGCTGTAGCGCAGGACCATGGCGCCGACGCGCTTGAAGGAGAACGCCCCGCCCATCACGCCGTCCCCACGCGCCCGCGCGCGACGTCGAGAAAGACTTCCTCCAGAGTGTCGCGGCCGTAGCGAGCCAGAAGACTGGCCGGGGAATCATCGTCGACGATGGCGCCCTGCTTCAGCATCAGCACGCGGTCGCAGAGTCGCTCCACCTCGCCCATATTGTGAGAGGCGAGCAGAATGGCGCAATTATGCGCGGCGCGGTGCGCCTCCAGACGGCCCCGCACCCAGTCCGCCGTGTCGGGATCGAGAGAGGCGGTCGGCTCGTCGAGAAGCAGCAGTTGCGGATCGTTGACGAGCGCCTTGGCGATGGCGACGCGCGTCTTCTGGCCCGCCGAGAGCCGCCCGGTCTGGCGGTCGAGCAAATCCCCCAGCGCCAGCGCCTCGGCGAGCTCCGCTATTTTCGCCTCGATGTCGGCAACGTCGTAGAGCATGCCGAAGACGCGCAAATTCTGCCGCACGGTCAGCCTGTGCGGCAGGTCGACGTAGGGGCTTTCGAAATTCATGCGGCCGAGCACGGCGTAGCGCTCGCGCAAGAGATCGTGGCCGAAGACGCGGATCGAACCGGCGGTCGGCTCGATCAGGCCCATGACCATGCCGATGGTGGTCGTCTTCCCCGCGCCATTGCCGCCGAGCAGCCCCGTGACGGAGCCGGGCGCGAGCGCGAAATCGAGAGGGCCGACGACGCAGCGATCGCCATAACTTTTGGAGAGGCCTCGAACCGAGAGAGCCGGTTCGTCCGGTGATGGAGACATGGGAAGGTTATGGCTTGCCGGACCCGCTCCGGCAAGGGCGCGGCTTCTGGCAGTCGGGACAATAAAAAGTCGAGCGGCCCGACTGGACGGCGCGCAGGATGGCTCCATGGCAGCCGGGCGTGGGGCAGGCCGCGCCCTCCCGGTCATAGACCCGGAAACGATGCTGGAAATAGCCCAGCGAGCCGTCGGCCTGCCGATGATCGCGCAGCGAGGAGCCTCCCGCCGCGAGCGCGGCCTCCAGCACCTCCCGGATCGCGCCCGGCAGACGGCCAAGCGCGGCCGTGGGCGCGCCGGCGGCCTTGACGAGACTGCCCCCTGCGGCGAGCGGCGAGACGCCGGCCCGGTGCAGCGCCTCGCAGACATAAATGTTGCCGAGCCCCGCGATCAGCCGCTGATCGAGGAGCAGCGCCTTCGTCGGCGCCTTGCGGCCTCGGAAGGCGCGGGCGAGAAAGGCGGCGTCGAGCGCAGGGCCGAGCGGCTCCACGCCGAGCCCCTCGAAGAGCTTGTGGCGATCGAGCTCGGGCGTCGGGATGAGCAGCATGAAGCCGAAGCGGCGCGGGTCGTTGTAGGTGACGCGGGCGCCGCTCTCCATGTGGAAGACGACATGATCATGGGCGGCGTTCTTGTCGCGCGGATGATGGAACAGGCCCGGCGTCGCGCCGTCGACCCGAAAGGAGCCGCTCATGCCCAGATGCATCACGAGCGTCTCGCCGGAGTCGAGATCAGCGAGCAGATATTTGGCCCGCCGGCGCAGGCCGAGCACCCGCCGCCCCGTGACCCGTTCGACGAAACCGGGCGGGAAGGGAAAGCGCAGATCGGGCCGCCGCTGCTCGACGCGGGCGATGCGGGCGCCCGCGAGCGCCGGCAGCAGTCCCCGCCGAACAGTTTCAACCTCGGGAAGTTCGGGCATTCACGGGCTCCCCCCGCCCGGCGCGCGCTATCGCCGCCGCGCCAACGGGCGATATAAGGAGGGCATTAGCAAAGCGCGAGGCGCATATGAAGCTCAACGAAGCGGCCATCGTCGACCGGCTGAACCAGCGCCTGCCCCGCTTGCTCGCGGTCTACGCGCTCGCCGCCGCCGGGCGGATTTCGCCCGACCTCGCGGGCCGTCTCAAGAAGATGGTGGGATTCCGCAACATCGCCGTCCACGATGATCAGGCGCTGCTCCTGCCCGTCGTCACGGCGATCATCACGCGCCATCTCGATGATTTCACTGAGTTTACCGGCACGCTGGCGAGCAGCGAGCCCTAGCGCGGCCCCACCCATAGCCTTCGCCGCCGCAAGCGGCTATACCCTCCCCGTCCTCCAATACGTCAGGCGAGCGTTAGAATGACCGATTCCCATTCCGACCGAGAGGGTTCGACCCATTTCGGCTATTCCGAGGTGCCGCTTTCCGAGAAGCAGCATCTGGTCGATGATGTGTTCCACAAGGTCGCCCGCCGCTACGACGTGATGAACGACCTCATGTCCGCCGGGCTGCACCGGCTGTGGAAGGACACGTTCGCCGGCAAGGTCAACGCCCGCAACCGCAAGGATTTCCGTCACCTGGACGTCGCCGGCGGCACGGGCGACGTCGCCTTCCGGATCGCCCGGCAGGCCCCCGCCGACGCCGAGATCGTCGTCCTCGACATCAACGGCGACATGCTGGAGGTCGGCCGCGACCGCGCCCGCGAGAAGGGCATCGACGGCAAGCTCGAATTCGTGCAGGCCAACGCGGAGTCCCTGCCCTTCCCGGACAATCACTTCGACGCCTATACGATCGCTTTCGGCATCCGCAACGTGCCGCGCATCCAGGTCGCGCTCGAAGAGGCCCATCGCGTGCTCAAGCCCGGCGGCCGCTTCCTGTGCCTCGAATTCTCGCATGTGAACGTGCCCGGCCTCGACAAGATTTACGAAGCCTACTCCTTCAATGTGATTCCGGCGGTCGGCAAGCTCGTCGCGGGTGACGCGGAGCCCTATCGTTACCTCGTCGAATCGATCCGCCAGTTCCCGGCCGCGGACGATTTCGAGCGCATGATCCGCAAGGCGGGCTTCCGCCGCACCGGCTATGAGCGCCTCACCGGCGGCGTCGTGGCGATCCATTCCGGCTGGAAATTCTGACGAACGGCGGATTTCGTGTTTCTCCAGACGGGCAATTTCTTCAGACTGGCGCGCGCCGGCTATATTCTGGCGCGCGAAGGCGTCTTCACCTCGCTCGATCCCAATCTGCTGCCGCCCGCCGCGGCGCCGCTGGTGCGCTTCGCCAATCTCTTCGCGAGAGGCAAGGGCGAGAACGCCGGCGCGGCGCTGGTGCGGGCGCTCTCCCAGATCGGCCCGTCCTATGTGAAGCTCGGCCAGTTTCTGGCGACCCGCCCCGACGTCGTCGGCGGCGAGATCGCCGACGCGCTGACCGCGCTTCAGGACCGCATGGTGCCTTTCGGCCGCGAGAAGGCGGTCCAGATTGTCGAGAAATCTCTCGGCAGGCCCATCGGAGAGATTTTTCTCTCTTTCGGCGAGCCCGTCGCCGCGGCCTCCGTGGCGCAGGTGCACATGGCCACGGCGCTCTATGACGGCAAGCCGCGCAAGGTCGCGGTGAAGGTGCTGCGTCCCGGCGTCGAGGGCCAGTTCGCGCGCGATCTGCGCGACATGTATCTCGTCGCCCGCGTCGCCGAACGCTGGTCGGCGGAGGGGCGCCGCCTGCGGATGATCGAGGTGGTCGACACGCTGGCCCGCACGGTCAAGCTCGAAACAGATTTCCGCCTGGAAGCGGCGGCGGCGTCGGAGTTTGCCGGGAACGTCGAAAACGACCCCGACATTCGTGTCCCGCATGTGGACTGGGACCGGACCGCGCGCGAGGTGCTGACGCTCGAATGGATCGACGGCGCTCCGCTCTCCGATCTGGAGCGCGTGGCGGCGGAAGGCCACGACCTGAAAAAGCTCGGCGCGCATGTGCTGCAGTCCTTCCTGCGCCATGCGATGCGCGACGGCTTCTTTCACGCCGACATGCATCAGGGCAATCTGTTCGTCGACAGGAAGGGCCGCCTCGTCGCCATCGACTTCGGCATCATGGGCCGGCTCGGCGACAAGGAGCGGCGCTTCCTCGCGGAAATTCTCTACGGCTTCATCACGCGCGATTATCGCCGCGTGGCGGAGGTGCATTTCGAGGCGGGCTATGTGCCCGCCAAGCATTCGATCGAGGAATTCTCGCAAGCGTTGCGCGCCATCGGCGAGCCGCTGCACACGATCAACGCCTCCGACATTTCCATGGCGCGGCTGCTGACGCTGCTGTTCGAGGTCACGGCGCTCTTCGACATGCGCACGCGCACGGAGCTGGTGCTGCTGCAAAAGACCATGGTCGTCGCCGAAGGCGTCGCGCGCACGCTCGATCCCAAGCTCGACATCTGGAAGACCTGCGATCCGGTCGTGCGCACCTGGATCGAGGAAAATCTCGGACCGAAGGCGAAGATCGAGGACGCCGGCAAGAGCCTTGCGGAACTGGCGCGGCTCGCCACGCATCTTCCGAAGACGCTGGCCGAAGCCGAAGTCGCGATCGCCAATGTGTCCCGCATGTCGGAGGGCGGCGTCGATCTCTCTCCGGCTTCGCTCGACGCTCTGGCCGAGACGCGGCGCCGCTCCGACACGCGCCTGCTGCTGGGCCTCACCGCGCTGACGCTTCTGGCCGCCTGGCTGTTTGGCTGAAAGCGACGCACCCTCACCCCGTTGAACGGAGAGAGGGTGTTGCCGTAAGGGGCGACCCCCGGTCTAATGCCGCCCGTGTCCGTTCGTCATCGCATTGACGAGCCGCTGCGCCACCATCAACCCGACGCCCGCGCCAAGCAGGAGCGGCAGATTACGCGGCGCCTCGCGCAGCGCGACGCGCGCCGCGTTCTTCGCCGCGGCGGGCGCCGCGCTTTTCGCAAGATCGAGCAACGCCTGCGAGGCGTTCGACGACTGGATCGCGCGTGAGATGGCGTTGAAGGGCGAGGCGTCGGTCAAAGCGGCCAGTTCGGCGCTCGCGCGCGCCTGCTGCTGGGCCTCCCGCCGCCGCGCATAGGCGAAGACAAAGGCCGCGATCACGAGGAACGCCCCCGCGATCACGAGATTTCCGACAAGCGGCCCGAAGCTGTCGATCGCCCACCACGCCGCCGCCGCCGTCGCGAAGCCGAAGGCCAGCACCAGCGGCACGGCCGCCATGGCGTTTCCCGAAACGCGGGTGATCGTGGCGCCGACGGCGTTCTCGGCCCGCTTGATGAACGGCTCAAACATGTTGGTCACCGCGCGATGATGGAGGAGCGCGCCTCCTCACGCCGAAGCGGCTTCCACTTCGACGGAAAGCGCGCAGGGAAAAAACGGCTACCGGCTTCCCATCCGCCAGAACGCGCCGAACACGAAGCCCGCAAGCGCCGCGAGAGCCACCGTGGTCGTCGGCTGCGAGCGCGCCGAGGTTTCGATCGCCGACCGGAAATTGCCGAGCACCTCGCCCGTGCGCTCCGCTGCGCGGCCGCTGCGTTCCGACACGGCGTTGATGGCGGCGTTGGCCTTTCCGACGCCCTGCTGCACGGCGCGGCCCATCTGTTCGGCGGCGGAGGACGCCTGTTCCGCGATCGCGCCCGTCATGTCGCTGCTGGCGCCGTGGCCATTGTGCTGCTGGCGCTGAATGTTCCGTTCCTCAGCCATTTGCCGCCTCCGAAGGTTCAAGCAAGTGGCGAGTTAACGCGACGCCCTTTCACTTGTTCCTGGCCTGCGCCAGCGGCGGCGCAGAGGGCCCCGACGCCCTCAGGCGTCGCGCACGAGACTGAGAAACTCCTCCCGCGTGCGCGGATCGTCCCGAATGACGCCGAGCAGGCGGCTGGTCGTCAGCGAGGAGCCCGGCGTGTTCACGCCGCGCAGCGTCATGCAATTGTGCTCCGCCTCGATCACGACGCCGACGCCCGCCGGTTGCAGGATGTCCTGGATCGCCTCGGCGATTTCCGCCGTCAGCTTCTCCTGAATTTGAAGCCGGCGCGCGAAGCCGTGCACCACGCGCGCGAGCTTCGAGATGCCTACGACGCGGTTGGTCGGCAGATAGCCGACATGGGCGCGGCCGAGCACGGGCAGCATGTGGTGCTCGCAGAAGCTGGTCACACGGATGTTCTTGAGCACGACGAGTTCGTCATAGCCGCCGACTTCCTCGAAAGTGCGCTTGAGATAGTCGCGCGGGTCGATCTCGTAGCCGGAAAACAGCTCACGATAGGAGCGGGCCACGCGCGCCGGCGTGTCGAGGAGGCCTTCGCGGTCGGGATCGTCGCCTGCCCATTCGATCAGCACGCGCACGGCCGCTTCTGCGTCGGCCTGGGTTGGCTTCGCCATTCGTCACTCCGAAACCCGCGATGCGTCGGCTCAGGTCTGGACGGGGCCGAAATCTCCAACCCGCCGCCCGCGTCCGCGCGCCCCGTCGAATCCCAGATTGCGACGGGGCGGCGGATTTGGCAAATGCGCGCCTAAATCGTGAGCAACGTTACGGAATGACGCTCCGGCCGAGGTTGCCGATCGTCGAGCCCACCGAATTCACCGTGCGCTTGACGAAGCCGAAAGCGCCGCCGCTGTCGCTTTGCGGCGGCGGCGGAGGGGCGGGCGCCGGCTCGGCCGCCGGCGGCGGAGGGGCGGCCCGATCGGCGACGTCGGCGGGCGGCGTCGCCGCCGCGGGCTTGCGCGGCTTGGCGGCCGTCTGCGCGGGCTTGGCCTTCACCTTTGCGGGCTTCGCCACGGGCTTGCTCTCGCCTTTCGCCGGTTCGGCGGCGGGCGCTTCGGGCTCGACCGCGCGGGCGGCGGGCTGAAGGGCGGCCGTGGACGCCGGGGCGGGAGCCCGGTTGAAGCCCGCGGCCGGGGCGGGCGCCAACGCGGCCGCGGCAGGGGCCGACGCAGACGCCTTCCGGGGCTCGGCCGGCGCGGGCGCCGGCTTTTCCATGTCGACGCCCGGCAGCGGCACGGCGGAGGGGGCGAGCGGGACGGCGGGCGCAGGCGCGGCGGCCGCGTCGTCGGCGGCAGGCGTGGCCTCGGCCTTTTCGAGCGGCGCGGCCTCGCTCGGGACGTCAGGAGCGGCTCCCTTTTCGGCGTCAGGCGCCGGCGCCTCCAGCTCGGCCTGTTCCGCCGCCGGCCCGGCGGGCGGCGCGATGGCCGCGATGGCCGGATCTTCGGCGCCGCCCGGGACCTTCACGAGGGCGTATCCAAGCCCGGAGAGGCCCAAAACGATGATGCCCAGAGACAGATAGATCAGACGGCGGCGCCGCGTGTCTTCAGCCGGGCCGCTCGCCGGGATGCGCGGCGGTTGGACGGCGCGCGGGGCTTTGGGGGACTCGGGCGCGGCCGCATGCAGTGGCGGAACGGACCTTGCCGTTTCGGCATGTGGCGGCATGACCGGAGGCCGCGCGGGCGCGGCGTCGAAGCGCGGTTCGAGGCTGACCTCGGGCGCATGGGACGCGCCAACCGGCTCGGACTCCCGCCGCAGCAGTTCCTTGAACTCGGCGAAAGCCGCCTTGAGTTCCGTGTCGTCGCTCTGCTGGTTCATGCAAACTCACTCATCCTGACGTCGACCGCCTCACGCGGCGGGACCGGTCATGCCTGATGTTTTCGCCGGCGTCTCCCCGGCGGGCCGGGCGGCAGGAAAATCCAAAATTGTGGCGGTACTTCGCTCTCTCCTGCCCCGCTCATGCCGGAACAAGGGCGCGACGGGACGCGTTTGGGGGCCATCCGGTGCGGCGCGCCATGCGCCCCGCCAAGCGCCAGAGGAGGCCCACATGGACTGGAACAGGGTTGAGGGAAACTGGAAACAGCTCAAGGGCAAGATCAAGGAGAAGTGGGGCCAACTGACCGACGACGACATCGATCGGATGGAAGGCAGCCGCGAGCAGTTCGAAGGCAAGATCCAGGAAAAATACGGGATTGGCAAGGATCAGGCCAAGCAGAACGTCGATGATTGGCTGAAGACGCTCCACTGAGGGCGCAGGTGACGCAACGGGCGAGGCGGCCGGCGACGGCCGCCTTCATCGTGTGACGCTGCGACAATCGGCGCCGGCTTCACTGGAAGGAATGTAAGGAACGGAAATTGACCGGAACGGCCGCAGCTTCGTAATTTGCCACACAAGACGCCGTGAGCGCGTTTTGCATGGAAAATGAGCGGCCTATGCCAAAGACAGCACGCGGCGCGCGTCTTGCGCTTGCCCTTCTCGCGTCGGTTTTCGCCCTCCCGGCGGCGGCGCTCGGCGCCTCCGACGACGGCGGGCTCTCGCCGTTGGAGCGGCTCGGCAAGCGCATCTTCGAGGACGCCTCGCTCTCTCGCCCGGCGGGCGTCTCCTGCGCCTCCTGCCATGACGCGGCGACCGCCTTTCAGGGCGTGAACGGCTCGCCGGTTCCGGCCGTGGCGCGTGGGTCGCTCCCCAGTTCGCTCGGCAAGCGCAATACGCCGACCATCATGTACGCCAGTTTCGCCCCGCCCTTCGCCTTCATCGAAGAGAAGGACGAGAAGACCGGCAAGGTCGAGAAAATTCCCGCTGGCGGGCAATTCCACGACGGCCGCGCGGCCGATCTTCTCGCCCAGTTCGAGGGGCCGCTGCTCGATCCGCTGGAGATGAACGCGCCCTCGAAGCGCTTCGCCGTCGAGGCGATCCGCGACGGCGCCTATGCGCCGCTCGTCCGCGAGGTTTATGGCGAAAAGATTTTTGACGATCCCGACAGGGCCTTCGAGAAAGTGGCGCAGGCGGTCGTGGCCTATGAATCGAGCGCGCGCTTCCATCCCTTCGCCTCCAAATTCGATGATTTCCTTCGCGGCACGGCGAAGCTAACGCCGGTTGAACAGAAAGGTTTCGCGCTGTTCAAGGACCCGAAGAAAGGCAATTGCCTCGCCTGCCACGCCGGCAAGCAAGAGTCCCGCGACCCGCAGGACTGGCTCTTTACTGACTTCACTTATGACGCGCTCGGCGCGCCGAAGAACACGGCCATCGCGGCGACGGCCAGCGCACCGGATCTCGGCCTGTGCAAGCGGCCGGGGCTCGAGAAAATCGCACCTGCCGGTTTCGATGTCGCAAGCGTCTGCGGCGCGTTCAAAGTGCCGACGCTGCGCAATGTCGCCGTCACCGGCCCCTATCTCCACAATGGCGTCTTCCAGAAATTGCGCGACGTCGTCGCCTTCTACGCCACCCGCGACACCGATCCCGCGCGCTGGTACCCGAAGGGTGAGAAATTCAACGACCTCCCGGCGGAGGATCACGGGAACGTCAATACGAACGAAGGGCCTTATGACAGGAAGCCCGGCCAGAAACCGCGCCTGTCGGAGACGGACATCGACGCCATCGTCGCCTTTCTGGAGACGCTGACCGACAGGCCGGCCGCCAAGTGAGGGTTGACCAGGCCCGGACGGAGGCCGCTTGAGAAAACCGCAGCGCCCCTTTAAGCTGTAGCTTGTCTATTGCTTGAATGATTGGGACTTGCGAAATGATCCGACGGGCGGCTTTCTTTATATTCTTGGCGCTGGGCGGTTGTGGAACCCCCGGGCCGATTCACAAGCTTGCGGGGGAGGAGCTCGCCGCCGCGGTGAAGAAGGCCGAAACCCCGGCGGGAGTCTCCACTACCGAGTTCAAGGAGCTTGGCGACTCCAGGCGCGCCGGCGTGGCGGAGAAACTCATCCGCGCCACCTGGGACGAAAGCTGCAAGCCGCAGAAGATGACGAACAGCGGCTACGCCCCGAACGGCGCCAGCGAGTGGAACGTCGTCTGCGAAGGGTCGGTCCTGCCCTATGATTATCTGATGCTGCTCCCCGAGAAATCGTCCCGACACGGCGCGCATTCTGAAATGCTACAGATATGGCCGCCCGCTCACCTGCGATCTCGTGGGGCGCCCGCCGGCGTAAGAGAGAACGCTCCCGCGCCTTCCTGGAAGGAGCAGCTTTCGTTAGCCAGCGACGAGCCCGAAGCGCGCCAGCGTCGCGCGCAAATGCGCGTCGGGCCGTTTCCCGCTGGTGAAGACGGCGCGCGCGCCGCCGGTAGCGGCGAAAGCCTCTTCGAACGCCTTTTCGCGCAACAACTGATCGGCCCGCCGCGCGATGGCCGGCGCGGGATCGATCCAGTCCACGGGCCAGGGCGCGAGGCGGCGAAAGTCTTCCACCAGCAGCGGATAATGCGTGCAGGCGAGAACGACCGCGTCCGTGCGCCGGCCGTCCGTCTCCACGAAACAGGGCGCGATCTCGGCGGCGATGTCCTCGTCGCAGACGCCCCCGCCCTGCATCAGCGTTTCCGCGATGCGCGCCAGCGTGGCGGAGCCGACGAGCGTCACACGGCAATGGCCGGCGAATTGCGCGATGAGATTCTGGGTGTAGTCGCGCGCCACCGTCCCCGGCGTGCCGAGCACGGAAATCAGATGCGAGCGCGAGCGCTCCGCCGCCGGCTTGATCGCCGGCACGGTGCCGACGAAGGGAAGCGCCGGCCAGCGGTCGCGCAGATGCGGCAGAACGAGAGTCGAGGCCGTGTTGCAGGCGATCACGACCATGTCGGGCGCATGTTCGGCGATGAGCCTGTCCATGACGCCCATGACGCGCGCGACGAGTTCGGGCTCGCTCCAGGAGCCATAGGGAAACCCCGCGTCATCGGCGCAATAGACATAATCCGCGCCGGGGCGCAGCTTGATGATCTCCGCAAAGACCGTGAGGCCGCCGAGGCCGGAGTCGAAAACGAGGAGCTTGGGCGGTCTGGTCATGGCGGACGGCGGGCCGAATCGAGGGAATTCGCCGCATAGGACGTGTTTTTTGCCGCTTGATCAATGCGCCCGCTCCAGGGGAAGAAGGGCCACGTTCCGTGGGAACAGGTTTCTCTCGCGCCGGGGGCGGCTTGCGGCGACACGGAAAGGGCGTCCCAGGGCGTTTCCCGCTTTTCCTTGCCTTTCCCCCGCTACAGGGTGTATAAGGTGCAAAATTCCATCTCATAACGATCATTCCCGGGGTGATCGCCGTTGAGAGTGGGGCCCTGCCGGGGACCCGCTCTTTTTTGTTTGCCCGCCCCGGAAACACAGGACCAGAGCTTGACCGAAACCGCCGCCCCCATCGACGCCGCCCTCGACGAGCCGCGTCTCGTCTCCGAGACGGGCGTCGCCGCGCGCGTGGCGCATCTCGCCGAGCCGGTGCTGGAGCAGCTCGGCTTCCGGCTCGTGCGCGTCCGGCTGCTGCAGCAGAACGGCCAGACGCTCCAGATCATGGCCGAGCGCCCCGACGGGATCATGACCATCGACGATTGCGAGGCGGCGAGCCAGGCGCTCTCCCCGGAGCTCGACGTGGCCGATGTCATCTCCGGCGAATACCGGCTCGAGGTCTCCTCCCCCGGCGTCGACCGGCCGCTGGTGCGGGTCTCGGATTTCGCCCGCGCCGTCGGACATGAAGCGCGGGTCGAACTGACCCACCCGGTGGAGTCCGGCCGCAAGCGGTTTCGCGGCCTCATCCGGGGCGTCACGGGCGAGGGCCGGGAGGCCATGGTCTCGCTCGAGCGCAACGACGCGCGTTCCGACGAGGAAACGCTCGTCTCGCTGCCGCTCGCCGATCTCGACGAGGCCAAGCTGATGCTCACCGAGGCGCTGATTCGCGAGTCGCTGCGCGCCGGCAAGCTCCAGCCGTCCGGCGGGGAAGAAGAAGAAAAGACGGACGAGGCGGAAGAGCGTCCGCGTCGCGGACCGGGGCGGTTTCGCGGCCCCGCCAAACAGAAAGCCAAGCCGCTGGTTCCGGCCGGCGTGCAGACGCAATTCAAGAAAGGTCCGGGGCCAGGAAAGCCCCGCGCCGCCCGCTCCGAGGGAGAGTGAACATGGCCGTCAGCGCCAATCGACTTGAGATTTTGCAGATTGCCGACGCCGTCGCGCGCGAAAAATCGATCGACCGCAGCATTGTGCTGGCCTCGATGGCGGAGGCGCTCGCGAAAGCGGCCCGTTCGCGTTACGGGCAGGAAACCGACATCAGCGTCGAGATCGATCCGCGCACCGGCAATGTGAGCTACTGGCGCCTGCGTCTCGTCGTCGACAAGGTGGAAAATTCCGCGATCGAAATCTCGCTCGACGAGGCGAGGGCGAAGAATCCGGCGGCGCGGGTGGGCGACAAGATCATTTCCGATCAGCTCCCGCCCTTCGATTACGGCCGCATCGCCGCCCAGTCGGCCAAGCAGATCGTCGTGCAGAAGGTGCGCGAGGCCGAACGCGACCGCCAGTACGAGGAATACAAGGACCGCATCGGCGAGATCGTCAACGGCGTCGTCAAGCGCGTCGAATATGGCAATGTGATCATCGACCTTGGCCGCGGCGAAGGCGTGATCCGCCGCGACGAGATGATCCCCCGCGAAATGTTCCGCCCCGGCGACCGCGTGCGCGCCTATGTCTATGACGTGCGCCGCGAGCAGCGCGGACCGCAGATCTTCCTGTCGCGCACCCATCCGCAATTCATGGCCAAGCTGTTCAAGCAGGAGGTGCCGGAAATCTACGATGGCGTGATCGAGGTGAAGTCGGTCGCCCGCGATCCCGGCTCCCGCGCCAAGATCGCCGTCGTGTCCCGCGATTCCTCCATCGATCCGGTCGGCGCCTGCGTCGGCATGCGCGGCTCGCGCGTGCAGGCCGTTGTGCAGGAGCTGCAGGGCGAGCGCATCGACATCATTCCCTGGTCGGCCGACGCCGCGACCTTCATCGTCAACGCGCTGCAGCCGGCCGAGGTCGTGAAGGTGGTGCTCGACGAAGACTCCTCGCGCATCGAGGTGGTCGTGCCGGACGATCAGCTCTCCCTCGCCATCGGCCGTCGCGGCCAGAACGTGCGTCTGGCCTCGCAGCTCACCGGCTGGGACATCGACATTCTCACCGAGGCCGAGGAGTCCGAGCGCCGTCAGAGGGAATTCGAGGAGCGCACCCGCGTCTTCATGAACGCCATCGACGTCGACGAGGTCGTCGGCCGCCTGCTCGCGTCGGAGGGTTTCCGTTCGGTGGAGGAGCTGGCCTATGTCGAGCTTCCCGAACTCGCCTCGATCGAGGGCTTCGACGAGGAGACCGCCGGTGAAATCCAGGCCCGCGCGCGCAATTATCTCGAGCGCGTCGAGGCCGAGAACGAAGAGCGCCGCAAGGCGCTCGGCGTCGCCGACGAGCTGCGCGAGATCGACGGCATGACGACCGCCATGATGGTCCGTCTCGGCGAGAACGACGTGAAGACGATCGAGGATTTCGCCGGCTGCGTGCCGGACGACCTGGTCGGCTGGAGCGAAAAGAAGGACGGCGAGACGACGAAGCACGAAGGCTTTTTCGAGGGCATCGACCTGTCGCGCGAGGAGGCGGAAGCCATGATCATGGCCGCGCGCGTCCGCGCCGGCTGGATCGAGGAAGCCGCGCCGGAAGCCGAGGCCGCCGAGGCCGCCGAGGCCGTTGAGGCGGAGGGCGAGTAAGACGGTGACGGCCTTGTCGGCGAAGGAGAGCGAGTCCGAGCGGACCTGCATCGTCACGCGGCGGCGCGAGCCGCCCGAGGCGATGATCCGCTTCGTGCGCGGCCCCGACGGGGTCGTCGTGCCGGACATTCGCGCGAAATTGCCCGGGCGGGGCGTCTGGGTCGGCGCGCGCGCCGATCTGGTCGCGGAGGCCGCGAAGAAGCGCATGTTCGCGCGCGGGTTGAAGGAACAGGTGGAAACGCCGCCCGATCTCGCCGCCGACGTCGCCCGGCTGCTCGAAACGGATTGCCTGCAGATGCTCGCCCTGGCCAACAAGGCGGGCGCGGCGACCTGCGGATTCAACAAGGTTGAGGACACTTTGGCGAAGGGCGGGACCGCCGTTCTGCTGCAAGCGGCCGACGGCGGCGCCGACGGCAAGCGCAAGCTGCGGCAAATCGCGCGTCGCGCCGGCGGGGAACGGCACGAAAATGATGGCGTTCCGGCGATCGTCGGCTTATTTACGTCAAGCCAATTGGATTTGGCGCTGGGGCGCACAAATGTGATACATGCTGCGCTCGCCTTTGGCGGGCCCGGCGCGAGTTTCCTTGCACGCTGCCGCCGGCTGGCGGCCTATCGGGGCGTGGCGCTGGACGGCGCGCCTCTTGCGGCGCAGATGATGCAGGATGGACAGCCGGACGCCGAGGGGCGGCCGGATCAGATGGATGTAACCGGGTCGGAAGCGGCCGAGGATCGGAAGCTGGATGAGTGAGAGCGAGAACAGCGACAAAACCCTGACTGTCGCGCCGACCAAGACGTTGCACCTGAAGCAGCGGCCGGCCGGAGAGCAGGGCATGGTGCGCCAGAGCTTCTCCCATGGCCGCTCGAAGGTGGTCGTGGTCGAGAAGGTGAAGCGCCGCGCGCCGGGCCATCCGGAGCCGGCGAAGCCCGCCGCAGCCGCGCCCGCACAGCCCGCGACGCCCGCCGCCGCGCCGCCGCCGGCGCCCGCGCCGACGCGGCCCGAACGCCCGGCCCCCGCGCAGCGCGGCGGCTCCGGGGTGGTGCTGCGCGCCCTGACGGAGGAAGAACGCGAGGCCCGCGCCCGCGCCCTCGCCGGCGCCCGCAACCGCGAGGAAGAGGAACGCCGCCAGGCCGAGGCCGAGGCCAAGGTCCGCGCCGAACGCGAGGAGCGCGAGCGCACCGAACGCGCCGCCGCCGAAGCGCGCAAGCGCGAGGAGGAGGAGCGTCTGTCCCGCGAGGCCGAGGCCCGCCGCAAGTCCGAGGAAGAAGCCCGCCGCCGCCTGCCGCAGGAAGCCGCGCATGCGCCGGGTCCCGCGGCCGCGCCCGCCAGGCCTGCCCCGTCGGCGCCCGCGAGAGCGGCCGCGCCGGCCGGCCGTGCGCCCGCAGCCGCCCCGGGCGGCCGCGCCCCAGGAGCCGAAACGCCCGTCAGGCGGCCGCCCGTCCGCACCATCGGCGGCTTCACGCCGCCCACGCCCCCTCGCCCGGCGCCGTCGCGCGTCGGCGAGATGAAGAATCGCGGCCGTCTCACGGTCACCACCGCGACGAGCGGCGAGGGCGAGGAGCGCACGCGCTCCGTCGCCTCCTTCCGCCGCCGCGTGCAGCGCATGAAGGGCTACGGCCAGGCGGAGCAGAAGGAGAAAGTCCTGCGCGAGGTGACGCTCCCCGAGACGATCACAATCCAGGAGCTCGCCAACCGCATGTCGGAGCGCGCGGTGGACGTCATCCGCCTGCTGATGAAGCAGGGCGCGATGCACAAGATCACCGACGTGATCGACGCCGACACGGCGCAGCTCGTCGCCGAGGAAATGGGTCATACCGTCAAGCGCGTCGCCGAGTCCGACGTCGAGGAGGGCCTGTTCGACACGCCCGACGAGGATGTCGCCCTTCAGCCGCGTCCGCCGGTCGTCACCATCATGGGTCACGTCGACCACGGCAAGACCTCGCTGCTCGACGCGATTCGCCACGCCAATGTGGTCTCGGGCGAGGCCGGCGGCATCACCCAGCACATCGGCGCCTATCAGGTGACCTCGCCCGGCGGCCAGCCGGTGACCTTCATCGACACCCCGGGCCACGCGGCCTTCACCGCCATGCGCGCCCGCGGCGCCAAGGTGACGGACATCGTGGTGCTGGTGGTCGCCGCCGACGACGGCGTCATGCCGCAGACGATCGAGGCCATCAACCACGCCCGCGCCGCCGGCGTGCCGCTCATCGTCGCCATCAACAAGGTCGACAAGCCGGACGCCAAACCCGAGCGCGTGCGCACGGAGCTGCTGCAGTACGAGGTGCAGGTCGAGAGCATGGGCGGCGAGACGCTCGAAGTCGAAGTCTCTGCCAAGCAGAAGCTCAATCTCGACAAGCTGCTCGAGCTCATCGCCCTTCAGGCGGAAGTGCTCGATCTCAAGGCCAACGCCGATCGCGTCGCCGAAGGCACGGTCATCGAGGCGCGTCTCGACAAGGGCCGCGGCCCGGTCGCGACCATGCTGGTCCAGCGCGGCACGCTGCGCGTCGGCGACATCATCGTCGCCGGCACGCAATGGGGCCGCGTCCGCGCGCTGCTCGACGACAAGGGCGTGACCCGGCAGGAAGCCGGCCCATCGTTCCCGGTCGAGATTCTCGGCTTCAGCGGCACCCCCGAGGCCGGCGACCGCGTCGCGGTCGTCGAGTCGGAAGCGCGCGCCCGTGAGATCACCGAATATCGCGAGCGCATGAAGCGCGACAAGCTGGCCGCCCGCGGCGGCTCGGCGCGCGGTTCGCTCTCCGACATGATGAGCCAGCTCAAGACGGCCGGCCGCAAGGAGTTCCCGCTCGTCATCAAGGGCGACGTGCAGGGCTCGGTCGAGGCCATCGCCGCCGCGCTGGAGAAGCTCGGCACCGACGAGGTCGGCGCGCGCGTGGTCCATGCCGGCGTCGGCGGAATCTCGGAGTCCGACATCGCGCTGGCGGAGGCCTCCGGCGCCGCCGTCATCGGCTTCAACGTGCGCGCCCACAAGGAAGCGCGCGAGGCGTCGGAACGCGCCGGCATCGAGATTCGCTACTACAACATCATCTACAATCTCGTGGATGACGTGAAGGCGGCCATGTCCGGCCTGCTCGCGCCGACGCTGCGCGAGACCATGCTCGGCAATGCGCAGATCCTCGAGGTCTTCGACATTACCAAGGTCGGCAAGGTCGCGGGCTGCCGCGTCACCGACGGCAATGTCGAGCGCGGCGCCAATGTCCGCCTGATCCGCGACAATGTCGTGGTGCACGAGGGCAAGCTCTCGACGCTCAAGCGCTTCAAGGACGAGGTCAAGGAAGTCACCGCCGGTCAGGAATGCGGCATGGCTTTCGAGAACTACCAGGACATGCGCGCGGGCGACGTCATCGAGTGCTACCGCGTCGAGGAGATCAAGCGCTCGCTGTAAGGCGGGGGTTTTGCCCCCTCCCTGTCCCTCCCCCGCTTCGCGGGAGAGGGACCCTCGCGATCAGCATCGCCGATGAAGGCCACAGCCGACCCCCCTCTCCCGCGAAGCGGGGGAGGGTTGGGAGGGGGTCTTGCCGTTTTTCGAGGAACCATGTCCCGATCCCATCATTCCAGCGGCTCGGCGCCGTCGCAGCGCATGTTGCGCGTGGGCGAGCTTGTGCGCCACGCCGTCGCGCAGATGCTCTCGCGCGGCGACATCAGCGATCCGGTGCTTGAAAAACACGTCGTCACCGTCTCGCGGGTGAAGATGAGCCCCGACCTCAAGCTGGCGACGGTCTATGTCATGCCGCTCGGCGGCAAGGACGAGCCGGACGTTCTGGCCGCGCTCGACCGCCACAAGAAATTCCTGCGCGGCGAGATCGCGCATGAGGTGAACCTGAAATTTGCGCCGGAAATCCGTTTCCGCATCGACGACAGCTTCGACACGGTCTCGCGCATCGACGCGATCCTCAATTCCGAGCGCGTGAAGCGCGACCTCGAAGCAACCGACGACGACATGTCGGACAACGACTGAGAGAGCATGAGCCAGAAGAAGTCCAATCGCCCCGTCGTCGACGGCTGGGTGGTGCTCGACAAGCCCGTGGGCCTGACGTCCACGCAGGCGGTGTCGCGCCTCAAGCGAATCTACAACGCCCAGAAGGCGGGCCACGCCGGCACGCTGGATCCGCTCGCCTCCGGCATCCTGCCGGTCGCCTTCGGCGAGGCGACCAAGACGGTTCCCTTCGTCCAGGACGGCGAGAAAGCCTATCGCTTCACCGTGCGCTGGGGCGCGGAGACGAATACGGACGATTCCGACGGCGAGATCGCCCGCACGAGCGAGACCCGGCCCGAGCGCGCCGGGATCGAGCGCCTGCTGCCGCAGTTCATCGGCGACATTCTCCAGACGCCGCCGCAGTTCTCCGCCATCAAGATCGCCGGCGAGCGCGCCTATGATCTGGCCCGCGAGGGGACGCAGGTGGAGCTGAAGGCCCGCGCCGTCACCATCCATTCGCTGACGATCGAAGCCTGCTCCCCCGAGGAGACGGTGTTCTTCATGGAATGCGGCAAGGGCGCCTATGTGCGCGCCATCGCCCGCGATCTGGGGCGTCTCATGGGCTGCTTCGGCCATGTGACGGCGCTGCGCCGCACCCGCGTCGGGCCGTTTCTGGAGGAGGATTCCTTCACGCTCGACGAGATCGAGGCGCAGGGCATGGCCGCCGACGCGCTCCTGTCCGTCGAAGCGGGCCTTTCCGAACTGCCCTGCGTCGTGGTCGACCGCGACACGGCCGCGCGCCTGCGCCGGGGCGGCTCGGTGGTGCTGCGCGGCCGCGACGCGCCGCCCGGCGGCGTGGTCTACGCGGCCTGCGGCGGCGCGCCGGTGGCGTTCGGAGAGGTCGTGGAAGGCGCCCTGGTGCCCTCGCGGGTGTTCAACCTGCCATTCTAAGGGTTGGGGGGCGGAAACGCCCCCTCCCCGGCCCTCCCTCGCGACGCGGGGCGGAGGCGGAGAGGGCGTCTCTCAAATGAAGGCGCGCGGCGCGGCGTGTTTCTCCACCGCGGGCCGCGCCTCCGCGCAGCCGAAACGCGCGCCCTGCAAATAGTCGACGCCCCAGTCGCGCAGGATTTGCGCCGTCGCTTCGTCCTCCACCCATTCGGCGACGACCTTCAGCGACAGATGGCTCGCCAGATCGATCAGCGTGCGCACGAAGAAGCGGTCATCCTCCGAGGTCGTGATGTTGCGGATGAAGGCGCCGTCGATCTTCACGATGTCGAAGGCGAGGTCGCGCAGATTGCGAAACGACGTGTGGCCGGCGCCGAAATCGTCCATCGCGACTTTCACGCCAAGGCGGCGGCAGGCCGCGATGAGCGCGCGGGTGGTGTCGAAATCCTCGATCATCGTCGTTTCGGTGATCTCGACGACCAGCCGGTTGGCAAGGCCCGGCGCGGCCGCGACCGCGGTGGCCAGCCGGTCCGGCCATTCCGGATCGAGCACCGTATGCATGGAGCAATTGACCGACACGCTGAGCGCCGGCTCGGCGACGAGCCGCTCCAGCGCCAGCTCCATCACCCGCTGATCCAGAAGGCGCACGAGCCCGGCCTTTTCGGCGACCGGCAACAGCGCCCCCGGCGAGGCGGCGGCGCCGTCGGGCAGGCGCACGCGCAGCAGCGCCTCGTGGAAGGCGATCGCGCCGCTCGCCGCATGAACGATCGGCTGAAAGGCGAGTTCGACGCGCTGTTCGTTGAGCGCGGAGACAATGCTGTCGGCGACCTGCAAGGCGCGCAGCCGCGCGTCCTCGCGGGCGAGCGACGCCGTATAGGCGACGAAACGCTTGCCGGCGCCCTGACGCGCGAGGTCGAGCGCTTCCTCGGCGTGCTGGAACAGAACCTGGGGATTGCGCCCCTCGCGCGGTCCGATCACCCCGCCGATGCGGATCATGGCGGGAATCGGGCCGGCGCTGGTCTCGAAGGCCTTCTCCCGCACCGAGTCGATGAGCCGCAGCGCCGCCGTCTCCATTTCCTCGGAGCCGCAATTCTCCAGCAGAACGGCGAATTTGTTGCCGGCATGGCGGCCGACCGCGTCGCAGGCGCGGATATTCTCGCGCAGGCGCAGGGCGAGGCCGGCGATCACCTCGTCGCCCGCGTCATAGCCATAGGTGCGGTTCAGCGCGAAGAGATTCTCCACCGCGACCAGCAGCACGGCGAAGGTCTTGCGGCTGCGTTCGCTACTGTGCAGGAAACGGCCGAGCTGTTCGGCGAGCCGGGCGCGATTGAGCGCCCCGGTCAGCGGATCGATCTGCGCGCCGAGCGCGAGCTTGCGCTCGGCTTCGTGGCGCTCGGTGACCACGCGCAGGACGCCATGGGCGCGCGCCGGCCGGCCGTCCGGGCCAGCGAACCAGCGGCCGGCGTCCTCGACCCAGACGACCGGGCCGGGGCCCTGCTCGCGCGGCCGGGTCAGCCCATAGACGACCTGATAGGGAACGCCCGCGCCGTCGTCGGTCTGGCCGGATTGCATGACGGCGCTGTAGCGCGTGGCGGCGCTGTCCGGCGAAACCCGCTCGCCATAGGCGTAGCCCATGCCGAGGTCGCCCTGCGCGATGTCGCCGAGCGTCTCGGCCAGATTGGGCCCCCAGGTCAGCCGGTCGGTCCCGATGTCCCAGTCATAGACGACCGCGCCGATGGAGCTGAGAATACCCGCCGGATCGGGTCCCGCGGCGACCGCCGGGGCCGGCGGCGGCGCGAGAGGGGCGGGCGGCGCGAGGGGCCGCTGGGGCATGGAAAGGGGCGAATGGACCGTCGCGACCGGCGTGTCCTGCCCCCGGCTCGCGATATGGCGCAACTGCATCTGCTCAATACCTTTGTCTCGACTGTCGGGCGCTACTGTCGCGGCCAAACGTAAAGGCGGCGTTTCAACGCGAACAAGGCGCGCGCGCCGGGGCGCTGGACGGAACGGCCGCGCGCATGCGAATGACTCGCCTGACAGAGAAACCGCGTGGAGAGGCAAGACATGGACGCCGGCGCCTTCAATGACATCAGTCTCGACGACCTCAAGGCGGGCCTCGCCAGGGGCGCCATCCTGCTCGTGGACGTGCGCGAGGCCGAGGAATACGCCGCTGGCCATATCGCCGGCGCGCTGTTCAACCCGCTGTCGCGGTTCGACCCCTCGCAGCTTCCGGTCGCGGGCGACGGACAGAAGGTCGTGATCTACTGCCGCTCCGGGCGCCGGTCGGTGTCGGCCATGGAGCAGGCGCGGCTCGCCGGCCGGCGCGACGCCGACACCCATTTTGGCGGCGGCATTCTCGCCTGGCTGAACGCGGGCGAGCCTGTCGTCGCGGGCATGTGAGTCACCCCCAGAGCGCGGCGGGCGGCGGCTCCATGGTCGAGCCTTCGTAGACGAGGCCGGGCTCGCGATCCTTCGCGAGCAGCAGCGGCCCGTCCAGATCGACGAAGGCCGCCATCTGCCCGATGAGCGTGGCCGGAGCCATGGCGAGCGACGTGCCCACCATGCAGCCGGCCATGATCGCAAAGCCCATCTCGCGCGCCGCCTGCGCCATGGCGAGCGCCTCGGTCAGCCCGCCAGTCTTGTCGAGCTTGATGTTGACCGCGTCGTAGCGCCCGCGCAGCGCCGCGAGCGAGGCGGTGTCATGGGCGCTCTCGTCCGCGCAGATCGGGATCGGCCGGGCGACGCGCGCCAGCATCTCGTCCTGTCCGGCGGGCAGCGGCTGCTCCACGAGCGCGACGCCATAGCGGGCGCAGGCGTCGAGCTGCGCCGCCAGCGTCTCCTCCCGCCAGGCCTCATTGGCGTCGACGATCAGCGTGGCGTGGGGCGCCCCCGCGCGCACGGCGGCGAGGCGGGCGTCGTCTCCCTCTCCGGCGAGCTTGACCTTCAACAGCGGCCGGTCGGCGGCCCGGATCGCGGCGGCGCGCATCTCGTCCGGCGTCCCGACCGACAGCGTATAGGCGGTGACGAGCGGCGTGAGACGGGAGAAGCCGGCGGCCAGCCAGGCGCGCCGTCCGCTCTTTTTCGCCTCGAGATCCCACATGGCGCAATCGACGGCGTTTCGCGCCGCCCCGGCGGGCAGCAGCCGTTGCAGGGCGACGCGATCCGCGCCCGATTCGAGCGCCGATCGCACGCCTTCGATGGCGGCTGTCACGCTTTCGACGCTTTCCCCGTATCTTGCATAAGGCACGCATTCGCCGCGCCCCTGCGCGTCGCCGTCGCGCAGCGTCGCCGTCACGACGACGGCCTGCGTCTTCGCGCCGCGCGAGATGACGAATCGCCCGGCGATGGGAAAGGCCTCCACGGCCAGGGTCAGCTCGATGGGCACACCGGACCTCCGCTTCCTCCGCGCCTGATTCCAAAGGCTGTGCGCCAGCGCGCTTGTCGACCGCATGTCACGAAGTTAAGAGAAATTGCAAGGCTTTACTCACAGCCGTCCCGAGATCGAGGTTCAATGGAGCTCACCGCCGCCCCGCAGCCGCCGGATGTCGCGTCCCGCGAAGGCGGCGCGCGCCTTGCGCTTCTCGGCGACTGGACGCTCGCCGCGTCCCGGCGCCTGGAAGAGAAGGCGCAGGCTCTCACCGCGCTCGACGCCGGCGCGCATTTCGTGACATTTGACCTCGCGGGGGTGTCGCGGCTCGACACCGCCGGCGCCTGGCTGATCAACCGGGCGCGCCAGACGCTCGCCAGCGCCAATGTCGGCGTGGCTCTGGAGCATATCCGGCCGGAGCACGGCATGTTGCTCGACGAGGCCGCCTGGCGCGATTTCGGGCCGCAGACGCGCGCCAGACTTCCCGTCCTCATCCAGCTCCTGTCGGATTTCGGCCGCGCGGTCGTGGTGAGCCTGAAAGAATTTTACCGCGGCGTGTCCTTCCTCGGCGAATTCGTCGCCGCCATGGCCTTTGTCGCGACGCATCCGCGCCGTTTCCGGCTGACGGCGCTCGTCGCCCATATGGAGCTGATCGGCCTGCGCAGCGCGCCGATCATCATCCTGATCAATCTGCTGGTCGGCGGCATTGTCGCGCAGCAGGGCATCTATCAGCTCCTGAAGTTCGGCGCGTCGAGCTATTCCGTCAGTCTCATCGGCATTCTCGTGTTGCGCGAACTGGGCGTGTTGCTCACCTCGATCATGATCGCGGGCCGCTCGGGCTCGGCGATCACGGCCGAGATTGGTTCGATGAAGATGCGCGAGGAAATCGACGCGCTGCGCGTGATGGGTCTGTCGCCGCTGGAGGTGCTGATCGGGCCGCGCGTGCTGGCGCTGGTCATCTCGCTGCCCATTCTCACCTTCATCGCCGACATGTCGGCGCTCTTTGGCGGCATGCTGGTGTCCTGGAGCTACGGCGGCATCAGCCCGATCGCCTTCACCGCGCTGCTCAAGGAGGCGATCGCCTTTCACACCTTCATGGTCGGCATCATCAAGGCGCCCTTCATGGCGCTGGTGATCGGCATCATCGCGGCGATGGACGGCCTCGCGACGGAGGGCTCGGCGGAATCGCTCGGCCGCCAGGTCACCTCCTCCGTGGTGAAGTCGATCTTCATGGTCATCGTGCTCGACGGCCTGTTCGCCATCTTCTTCGCCGGTGTGGACTACTGATGCCGACGCGGGTCCACGACAGCAGGGACGCCGGGGCGCCGGCGGGGGAGCCGATCATCAGCGTGCGCGACCTCGTCGTGGGGTTTGGCGACAGGCTGGTGATGAACGGCCTCAACCTCGACGTCTACCCCGGCGAGGTGATGGGCTTCGTGGGCGGGTCGGGCCAGGGCAAATCCGTGCTGACGCGGACCATTCTCGGTCTGGTGCCCAAGCGTTCGGGAACGATCCGCCTCTTCGGCCGGGATCGCGACGCGCTGGGGCCGGCCGAGCGCCGCGCGCTGGAGCAGCGCTGGGGCGTGCTGTTTCAGAACGGCGCGCTGTTTTCCGGCCTCACCGTGAAGCAGAACATCCAGATGCCGATGCGCGAGACGCGCGATCTGTCGCAGCGGCTGATGGACGAACTCGCCATGCTCAAGATCGAGCTGGTTGGCCTGAAGCCCGACGCCGCAGACAAATTTCCGTCGGAATTGTCGGGCGGCATGATCAAGCGCGCGGCGCTGGCGCGGGCGCTGGCGCTCGATCCCGAACTGGTGTTCCTCGACGAGCCGACCTCGGGCCTCGACCCGATCGGCGCGGCGGAATTTGACGAACTCATCGGCACGCTGCAGGAAACGCTCGGCTTGACCGTGTTCATGGTGACGCACGACCTCGACAGCCTGTACGCGATCTGCGACCGCGTCGCCGCGCTCGCCGATGGCCGGGTGATCGCGTCGGGCGCCCTCGATGAGCTTCTCAAGTCCGACCATCCCTGGTTGCAGGCCTATTTCCACGGCGTTCGCGGCAGCCGTCTCGCCGCTTCGGGCGCCTAAAGAGGACGACGCATGGAAACCCGCGCCAATTTCGCTCTGATCGGCGCCTTCACGCTGGCGATGATCTTCGGGGCCTTCAGCTTCGTCTACTGGTTCTCCGGGGCGAGCCAGAGCGGCAAGCAGGACATCTATCAGATCGTCTTTTCCGGCGCCGTTTCGGGCCTGTCGCGGGGGTCGTCCGTCCTGTTCAACGGCGTGAAGGTCGGCGAGGTGACGCATCTCGCGATCTCCGACAAGGACCCGAGCAAGGTCGACGTGCTCGTCAAGATCGACGACAACACGCCCGTGAAGACCAACACCCGCGCCCGCCTCGAAACGCGCGGCTTCACCGGCGTCGCCGACGTGCTGCTCGTCGGCGGAACGCCGGGCGCGCCCGATCTCGCCATCGCGGAGGGCCATCGCTATCCGCAGATTCAGGCCGAGCGTTCGGAAATCCAGAACCTTCTGGGCAATGTGCAGAACCTCTCCACCAAGGCGGCGGAGGTTCTCGTCAAGCTCGACAAGCTTCTCGACGAGAACAAGGATTCGATCAGCGGCACGCTGAAGAACGCCGAGGCCTTCACCAAGACCCTGGCCGACAATTCGGCGCAGATCTCCTCCTTCATCAAGGACGCCTCGGAGGCGGCGCATTCGCTCAAGCCGGTCGCGGCGCGTCTCGACACGCTGCTCGCCGCCGGGGAGAAGACGATCAAGGCGATCGACCCGAAGCAGATCAAGACCATCACCGGCAACATCGCGGGCGCGTCCGCCAACATCAAGAATTTCTCGACCACGGGCCTGCGCCAGTATGAGCAGCTCGCCGTCGACGCGCGCAAGGCCGTCGACACGCTGGATCAGGCGATCAAATCCATCGAGCGCGACCCCTCGCAATTCATCTGGGGACCGGCGCAGACGACGCCCGAATATCACGGCCGATGAACCTTTTGTCCGCCGCGCGCGGGTGCTAGAACCGCTACACTTCGGCTTGGGGCGGACGAGCGCATGGCGAGGACGATGCAGGGCGCGCGGCGCGCGGGAACGCTGTTCGGCGCGACTCTTGGCGTCGCCCTGGCGGCGTCGGCCGCCGGCTGCGCGCCGCCCATGCGCCAGACCTTCGACCTCTCCGCCGCCGCCGGAGCGCCGCCGGGCGCGGAACGCGCGGGACCGGCGCTGGTCGTGCGCGAGCCCACCGCCGCGCCGCCGACGAGTTCCCCGAGGGTTGTGGTGCGCGGCGCCGATGGCGGCGTCTTCATCCTGCCCGGATCGGAATGGTCCGCGCCGCTGCCGCGGCTGTTGCGCGAGCGCATGGTCGAGGCGCTGCAACGGGCGGGCGTCGGCGCCGCCGCCTATGGGCTGGCGGGCGTCGCTCTGGCCACGGACATCCGCCGCTTCGAAATCGACGTGGCGCGCAATGTCGCCGTGGTCGAGCTTTCGGCGAGGCTCGTCGACGCGAACACGGGCGCGGCCCGCGCGGCGCAGAGCTTCGTCGCCGAAACGCCGGCTCCCGAACATACGGGCGCGCCGGCCGTCATGGCGCTCACGGAGGCGGCCGGAGAGGCGCTCGCGCACATGGCGCGGTGGGCGCGCGGGAAAGTCTGATTCATCCGGTAAATTGCGTGAGAGGGTCGCTTTTTACACATTGGCCAGCAGCCTCGGCGGGCGGCGCCGCTCGCGGCGAAAGGGGCTAGCGCGGCGCCCGGACGGGTGCTAATCGAGCGCTGAACAAACAGGCGTTCGGCCTGCGCCGAACGGGCAAGGGCCGGCGCAAGCCGCACGACGGAATCATTTCAAGGAAGAGACGCGCGTCATGGTGAAGATGAGCTTCGACGACACCGCCACCCGCTACGGCGCCGAACCGGGCGGCGGCGCGCCGACCAAGGTCAAGATCACCTTCGTCGATTCCAACGGCCAGGCCCGCACGGTCGAGGGCGAGGTCGGCGCCACCGTGATGGAGACCGCGCGCCGCAACGACATTCCCGAGATCGCGGCCGAATGCGGCGGCGCCTGCGCCTGCGCGACCTGCCACGTCTATGTCGACGAGAAATGGACCGAGAAGACCGGCAAGCCCTCGCAGATGGAAGAGGACATGCTGGATTTCGCCTTCGACGTGAAGCCCAACTCGCGTCTGTGCTGCCAGATCACCGTGCGCCCGGAGCTCGACGGGCTGGTGGTCAATACGCCCGCGCAGCAGGGCTGATCTCGCCCGGCGTCTCCCTGCAAGCGGGGAGAGAGGCGCGGCGAGGGGCCAGGCCGCTCCCCGCGCGCCAGACGCGGCGGCGTCTTGCCGCTGCGGATTCGTGTTGCATCGCGCCACGAATACGATAGACGAACGCGAGAGGCGGCGGATGAGCCATCCGCCGGTCGGCTGGCCGCGTTCATTGTCCTCCCCGGGTTCTGCGCGGACCCTGTCCCGACCCCGCCCCGCGCGTCGCGGTCGCGCCGTGAGACAGTCGCCGCCGTGAGACAATTGAGGATTTTGAGACATGAACCAGCTCAATGAAGCCGCGATCGAAACCGATGTCGTCATCGTCGGGGCCGGCCCCGCCGGCCTGTTCGCAGTGTTCGAACTGGGTCTCCTGGACATCAAGTGCCATGTCATCGACATCCTGCCGCGCGCCGGCGGCCAGTGCTCCGAGCTCTATCCCGAGAAGCCGATCTACGACATTCCGGGCCTGCCGATCGTCACCGGCCAGGAGCTGACCGACAATCTCCTCAAGCAGATCGACCCTTTCGGCCCGACCTTCCATTTCAATGAAATGGTCGAGACCCTGACGTCGCTCGGCACGGCGGACAAGCCTCTGTTCCGCCTCACGACGGACGCGGGCAAGATCTTCATGGCCAAGGTCGTGATCGTCGCGGCTGGCGGCGGCTCCTTCCAGCCCAAGAAGCCGCCGATCCCGACGATCGAGCAATATGAGGGCAAGTCGGTCTTCTACGCCGTGCGCCGCATGGAAGATTTCCGCGACCGCGACGTCGTCATCGTCGGCGGCGGCGATTCCGCGCTCGACTGGACGCTCAATCTCCAGCCTGTCGCCAGGAGCCTGACGCTCGTGCATCGCCGCGACGCTTTCCGCGCCGCGCCGCATTCGGTGACGGCGATGCAGGATCTGGTGAAGGAGGGCAAGATCTCCTTCCGCCTCGGCCAGATCACGACGGTCGAGGGCGCCGACGGCCAGCTCGCCAGCGTGACGCTGAAGGGCAATGACGGCGTGGAGGAAAAGCTCTCCTGCCACCGCATGATGCCCTTCTTTGGACTGACCATGAAACTCGGCCCGGTCGCCGAATGGGGCCTTCAGCTCAACGAGAACCTGATTCCCGTCGACACGGAGAAGTTCGAGACGAGCCATCCCGGCATTTTCGCCGTGGGCGACATCAACTTCTATCCGGGCAAGCTGAAGCTCATTCTCTCGGGCTTTCACGAGGGCGCGCTGGCGGCGCAGAAGGCGCATCGCTACATCTATCCCGAGAAGAAGCTGCTGTTCCAATACACGACGTCGTCGACCAATCTTCAAAAGAAGCTCGGAGTGTCCTGAGCAACGTGGACGTTTCGGTCACGACGCTGGACTTGGGGGGGATTCGCCCCGAACACTGGCCGGCGCTGGCCGAATTGCTGGATGACCAGGAGCGCGCCCGTGCGGCGCGCTTCGCGTTTGAAGAAGACCGGCAGGCCTATGTCGCCGCCCATGCGCTGCTGCGCGCGGCGCTCTCGGACGCAGCCGGCGGCGCGCCACAGGAGTGGCGTTTCGCGGCGGCCAAACATGGCAAGCCTTATCTCATCGATCCCCCGCGAGACCTGCGCTTCAGCATGACGCATACGCGGAGCATGGTCGCCGTGGCGGTGACCGAGGGGGTCGAGATCGGCGTCGACGTCGAGCCCGCGAACCGCCGGGCGGAAAGCATGAAGCTGGCCGAGCGGTTCTTCGCTTCCGAGGAAACCGCGCTGCTGCGCGCGCTCGAGGGCGACTCGCGGCGGGACGCTTTCTTTGCGATCTGGACGCTGAAAGAGGCGGTGGTGAAGGCGACCGGCGAGGGGCTGTCGCGCGGCCTGGCCAGTTTCACGATTTTTCTCGATCCGCCGCGCGTGGTCATGGCGGACGATCCGGGCGCGTGGCGGCTCGCGCATTGGCGCCTCGGCGCGCACCATGTGGCGCTGGCGGGCAGATGCGCCGACTGGCGGCCGAGTCTCGTCGAGAGGGACGCGGCGGCCTTGTTGCGAGCTGGCGAGTGAGCGACGCTCCGGCGCCCCCCTGTCTCTCCCCCGCGTCGCGAGGGAGGGAGAGGGGACGCGGCTACGGAAAAGTCACCCCGTGTTCCGCAACCCAGCCGACACGCCGTTGATCGACATGAGAATGCCCTCGCGAATCTCCGCGTCGGTCATGCCGGCGCGGTGGCGGCGGATCAGTTCGGCCTGGATGTAATTGAGGGGCGCGATATAGGGGAAACGGTGCCTGATCGAGCGCGCCAGCGTCGGATTGTCGGCCAGCCGCTCCTTCGTGCCCAGGATTTTCTCCAGCGCCTCGACCGAGCGGGCATGCTCCGCCTCGATCATCCCGAAAATGCGCTCGGCCAGCGCGCGGTCCTCGACCAGATCGGCGTAGCGGCGAGCGATCTCGAGATCGGTCTTCGACAGGATCATGTCGATGTTGGAGAGCAGCGAGCGGAAGAAGGGCCATTCCCGCGCCATCTGGCGCAGAAGATCGAGCCGCGCCTTGCCGTCCGTCTTCAGAAAGCCCGCGATCGCCGAGCCGAAGCCATACCAGCCCGGAAGCGCGACGCGCGCCTGCGCCCAGGAGAAGCTCCACGGGATCGCGCGCAAATCCTCGATCTTGCGCGAGGGTTTGCGCGAGGCCGGGCGCGAGCCGATGTTGAGCGTGGCGATTTCCGAGATCGGCGTCGAGGCGAAGAAATAATCGACGAAACCGTCGGTCTCGTAGACGAGGCCGCGATAGGCCGCCATGCCGGCGCGCGAAAGGTCCTCGGCGATCTCCAGAAATTCCGGCGGCGGCGCCTTGTGCTGGGAGAGCAGCGTCGCCTCCAGCGTCGCCGCGACGAGCAGCTCCAGATTGACATGGCCGATCTGCGGATTGGCGTATTTGGCCGCGATCACCTCGCCCTGTTCGGTGAGGCGGATCTGGCCGTTCACCGTGCCCGGCGGCTGCGCGAGAATGGCGTCGTAGCTCGGCCCGCCGCCGCGCCCCACCGTGCCGCCGCGGCCGTGGAACAGGCGCATGGTGACATTGGGCATGGAGGCGAAGAAGTCCGCCAGCGCGGTGGAGGCGCGGTACAACTCCCAGATGCTCGTGAGAATGCCGCCGTCCTTGTTGGAGTCCGAGTAGCCCAGCATGATGTCCTGCTGCGCGCCGGAATTGACGACGAGGCGCTGAATGCCCGGCAGCGCGTAAAAGGCCCGCATGATGGGCGCCGCGTTGCGCAGATCGCCGATGGTCTCGAACAGCGGCACGATGATCAGATCGGCCGCCACGGCGTCCGCGTCGCGCGGATCGAGCGTGCCGCGCATCAGGCCGCATTCCTTCTGGAGCAGCAGCACTTCGAGCAGATCGCTGACCGTCTCCGTATGGCTGACGATGTAATGGCGGATCGCTTCGTCGCCGTAGAGCCGGCGCATCTCGACCGCGCGCTCGAAGATCGCGAGCTCGCTCATGGCGCGGTCGCTATAGGCGTGGTCGGGCAGGCGCACGGGGCGCGGATCGAACAGGAGCCGCATGAGGAGCTGCTGCTTCTCCATCTCGGAGAGGGCGGCGTAATCCTCCGCGACGCGCGCGGCGGCGAGCAGTTCCGAAATCGTCTCCTCGTGACGGTCGGAGCTCTGGCGCAGATCGAGCGTGGCGAGATGGAAGCCGAACACCTCGACGGCGCGGATGAGGGGCTCCAGCCGCTGCGTGGCGATCACCTCGCTGTGATGAATGCGCAGGGATTCGTCGATGGTGACGAGATCGGCGAGAAAGGCCCAGGAATTCGCGTAGGGCTCGCCGGGCGCCATGGCGTGGCGCATGGCCTGACCGCCGGTGAGCTTCTCCAGCGTGCCGGCGAGGCGCGAATAGACGCCGATCAGCGCGCGGCGGTAGGGCTCGTTGTCGCGATGCGGGTTGTCGTCGCCGGCGCGGATGGCCAGCTCTTCGAGCGCCCGCGTGGCGCCGCCGTAACGCCGCGAGATGGAGAGGTCGGCGCCGATCTCGTGCACCTCCAGCAGATAATAGCGCAGCGCCGTCTCGCACTGCATGCGCATGGCGGTCGAAAGCGACTCGGCGGTCACATTGGGATTGCCGTCGCGGTCGCCGCCGACCCAGGCGCCCATGCGCAGGAAGGGCGGCACGCGCAGACCATCGAGCTTGGCCTCGATCTCGCCGTAGAGTCTGGGGATCTCGCGCAGAAAGGTCGAACGGTAATAGCTCAGGGAGTTTTCGATCTCGTCGCGCACGGTGAGGCGCGATTCGCGCAGCAGCTCGGTCTGCCACAATTGCAGCACGCGGGCGCGGAGCTGCATCTCGTTTTGCGCCCTCTCGGCCTTGCCGCGCAAATGCTCGCGCGCGGCGAGCAGGTTGAAGATGTTGCGCTCGGCGTCGAGCAGGCTCTTGCGGCGCACTTCGGTGGGATGGGCGGTGAGCACCGGCGAAATCCAGCCGCGCGACAGCGCCGCGGCGATCTTGCCGGGGCCGACGGCCGCCTTGCGCAGATGGGCGAAGGAGCGGACGAGGCTGGGCTCGTTCAGCGTCCCCCCTTCGGCGAGCGTGCGGGCGCGCTCCTTCAGCGGATGCAGGTCCTCGGCGATATTGGCGAGATGCGAGAAATAGCTGAAGGCGCGGATGACGCTGGTCGCCTCCTTCGCGGTCAGCGAGCGCAGCAGCGCGTCGAGCTTCGCGGCGGCGTCCTGATCCTTGTTGCGGCTCGCCGCGACGGAGAGGCGGCGGATCGTCTCGATGCGCTCGAACGCCTCATTGCCCTCGTGCTCGCGCACGGCCTCGCCCAGCAGGCGCCCGAGCAGGCGGATGTCTTCGTTGAGGGGCAGATCGCCGCGCGCCTCCGGCTCGGCCGCGGCCGGAACCGTGACGGGCGTGTCCTTCGTCTGTGCGTCGATCTGCATGATGAACCCTTGAAATCAAGCGCCCCGCCCCGGGGCTCGATCAAAGGCTATAGCAGGCTTGGGGCCAGTTTTCGACGGGCTGCGAAAAAGCGCCGTTTCGGGGCCGCCGCCCGGCCCCTTGTTGAAAATCCCCGCCCCCCTTATAGACCTTGCGCGGCCAGAAAAACGTCAATCGCCCGCGCTCTCGCGGTCCAACCGGTCACGCCATGCTCGACACTTTGGAAATCGCCCTCTTCGCGGGGCTCGGGGTTCTCTTCGCCATTGGCCTCATCGTGCTCACGCGCTGGTCGAAAACCCGGCCGGCGCTGCTCGCGGCCTATGCGCTCATCGCCATCGCCTTCCTCTATGTCGGCTTCGCCATCCGCGCCGAGAATTACGAGACCTGGGTCGGCTTCGAAATGACGGCCGTGGCCGTCTTCGGCACGCTCGCCGGCATGTCCATCGTGGGCTCGCCCTGGTTCGTGGTCGCCGGCCTGCTGCTCCACGCGGGCTGGACGCTCTATGAGCATTACCTCGGCGCCGGCCAGGCTTTCGCTCCCGCGCCCGCCGTGATGGCGACCATCGGTTTCGACGTGGTCGTGGCGCTCTATGTGGCCTTCATGACCCTGCGTGGCCAGAAGGAGGGCGCGCAGGCCGCCCCCGAGCGCAAGCTCGCCGCCCGTTCGCAAAACCGCAAGGGAGCCGCGCGATGAACGCGCCCGCCGCCGACTTCAACATCCGCCACGACTGGACGGTCGACGAGATCGTCGCCATCCACAATCTGCCGCTGCTCGACCTCATCGCGCAGGCCAACGCCGTTCACCGCCGCTATCACGACGTCAACGACGTCCAGAAGGCGGCCCTGCTCTCGATCAAGACCGGCGGCTGCCCGGAGGATTGCTCCTACTGCCCGCAGTCCGCGCATCACCGCGAGGTGAAGCTCGACCGCGTCGACCTCCTGACCACGGACGAGGTGCTCGCCGCCGCGAAAACCGCCAAAGACGCCGGCGCCGACCGTTTCTGCATGGGCGCCGCCTGGCGCTCGGCGCCGAAGGACAAGCGCTTCGACGCGGTGGTCGACATGGTGCGCGGCGTGCGCGAGATGGGCATGGAGGCCTGCGTCACGCTCGGCATGATCGACAGCGGGCAGGCGAAGCGCCTCGTCGAGGCCGGGCTCACCGCCTATAACCACAATCTGGACACCGGCCCGGAATTTTACGGCGACATCATCACCACCCGCACCTATCAGGACCGTCTCGACACGCTGAAGGCGGTGCGCGGCGCGGGGCTGGAGATGTGCTGCGGCGGCATCATCGGCATGGGCGAGAGCGTGCGCGACCGCGCCGGCATGTTGCAGGTGCTCGCGGGCTTCGACCCGCACCCCGAGAGCGTGCCGATCAATACGCTGGTCGCCGTCGAAGGCACGCCGCTCGCGCAGCAGCAGAAGGTCGATCCGCTCGATCTCGTGCGCATGATCGCGACCACCCGCATCGTGATGCCGAAGGCCCGCGTCCGTCTGTCCGCCGGCCGCTCCTTCCTCACCCGCGAGGCGCAGATCCTCTGCCTCGTCGCCGGGGCGAATTCGATCTTCTACGGCGAGAAGCTCCTCACCACGTCGAACGCCGGCGTCAACGAGGACGACGCCCTGTTCAGCGCGCTCGCGCCACGCTGAAATCGAGCCGCTTCCCGCCGGGCTCCCGGCGGGGGAACTTGTAAGGGTCGAGCCCCGCCGCCTCGGCGGCGTTGAGGATTAGCGGATGCAGAAGGTCGCGCTCGGCGTCCTCGAGAAGGCCGCCCCCGGTCTCGGCGTCGAGCTGCATGAGTTCGTCGAAGACCCGCGCGATCTGCTCGACGATCCGGTCTTCCGGCGCGAGGGGCGGCAGCGCCTTGAGCGATGCGAAATAGGCGCGCAGGCAGGCGTCGACGCGGGCGGTGGCCTCCGGCGTCGCGCCCCCGACCCCTCTGTCCCGGCAGCGCTCCCAATGGACCGCGATGGACTGTTCCGCATCCTCGAGCAGGGCGGTCAGCCGCCGGTTCCGCGCCGCATCCATGGTCTTGCGCCTCCTGTCGACAGTCATGTTGTCGGTCGACATATGCTAAAATTTCACCAAAACCAGACGTCGCAGGCGGAACATAAATGAGCGCTCACGCCAGATTTGTCCTCGCCGGCGTCATGGGCTGGCCCATCGCCCATTCGCGCAGCCCCAGGATCCACAACCACTGGTTCGCGCGCTATGGCGTCGAGGGGAGCTATGTCCCGCTGGCCGTCGAGCCGGGCAGGCTCGAAACGGCGTTGAGGGCGCTGCCGGCGCTGGGCTTTTCCGGCTGCAACCTCACCATTCCGCACAAGGAGGCCGCGCTGGCCTGCCTCGACGAGATCGACCCGGCGGCGCGCCGCATCGGCGCCGTCAATTGCGTCGTCGTCGACAAGGCTGGCGCGCTGATTGGCCGAAACTATGACGGCTACGGCTTCATCGCCTCGCTCCACGAGGCCGCGCCGGCGTGGAGGGCCGATGACGGCGCCTGCGTCGTGATCGGCGCCGGCGGCGGCGCGCGGGCGATTGTCTCGGGGCTGATCGAGGCGGGCGCGACGGACATCCGCCTGTTCAACCGCACCCGCGCCCGCGCCGACCGGCTCGCGACCGATTTCGGCGCGCCGGTCGCGGCCTTCGACTGGGAGGCGCGCCACGAGGGGCTCGCCGGCGCGGGGCTTCTGGCGAACACCACCAGCCAGGGCATGGTCGGGCAGGACCCGCTCGACCTCTCGCTCGCCGCCCTGCCCGCCTCGGCGGTGGTGGCCGACATCGTCTATGCGCCGCTGGAGACGCCGCTGCTGGCGGCGGCGCGGCGCATGGGCGCGACGCCGGTGGATGGGCTCGGCATGCTGCTGCATCAGGCCCGCCCGGCCTTCCGCGACTGGACCGGGATCATGCCGGAGGTGACGCCGGAGCTGCGCGCGCTGATCGTCGCGACGCTCTGAGTGCCCGACGGCGCGGAGAGAGGTCCGGGAGCGGGCAAAAAAAAAGCGCCAGCGGCCCGAAGGCCGCCGACGCCCGCTACAGACTAAGCGAAAATCTTGAAAGGTCACGCAGCCTTTTGCGCGCCGCAGAGCGGAGCGACGGAGAGGGTCGCCACGTTGCGGGCCAGATCCATCAGCTCTTGCGACTGGCGGATGAAGGCCGCGAAGCGCTCGCTGGCGAAACGTGACTGAATGTCGATGACGTCCTCGAAAGTCTTCGCCCTGCCGATCTCTTCGGCGAGATCGAGAAAGGCGGCGGCGTTTTCCGCCCAGAGATCAATGGATTTCTTCGACCAGCCGGACGAATCGAACTGGAAGGACGCCGAAAAGGCGTCCGTCGCCGATTCGACCGCTTCCTCAATCACGGCGAGGGGCGCGGAAATGCTGTCGGCGATTTCCGGCTCGGGCGCGGCCGTCTGCGCCAGCGACGGCGCAACGGCGTCCGCCGCGGCGATCGCGGCAGCCTCGGCCGCCGTCTCAACGGGCGCGTCGGCGGCGATCGTCATCTCCGTCGGCTTTCCGGCGAGGAAATCCTCACCGGCGTCGTCGGGCCTGCTTTTGTCAGCCTTGCTTTTCGTCGCCATCTTCCCGTTCCTTCGCATTTTTGAGGTTGTGGGAGGTCTTGCCGCCTCAGCCCTTCAGCGTGGTCGACCGCTGGATCGCGGCGCCGAGCTCCTTGGTCTGCTCCTGAATGGCCTCGAACTGGGACTTCACGAAGTCGGCCTGAAGCTGGAACACTTCCATCGGATCCTTGGCCTTCACGAGCTTCTGCGCGAGGTCGAAGGCGGCGTTGACATTGGCTTCGGCGAAGGACAGCGCCTTGGCGCCGACGTCTTTCGCGCCCGGGGGCGTCAGCGGCAGATCGGTGGTGGAGGTCAGCGCCTTCTGGGCCGCGCCAGCGAAGCCGTCAAAAGCCTTGCGCGCCTGCTCGACGCTCTTTTCCGCGAAATCGCGAACCTCGTTGGGTACCTGATAAACGGGGTCAACCATGTACGTCTCCTGTGAACGCCGCCCCGATAATGGCCGTCATCCCGGCGCGGCGGCGGCCCGCCGGCGACAGCCGACAGGCGAGGATAAATATGCCCTGCTTTCTGCTGCAACGCAACAAATATTGTGCAATGCATCATAAGCTAACCATTTTGGTGAGAAAATGCCCTGAACAGGGGCGCCGACCGATGGACCGGGCTGCGCCAAACGATTAAGTTTGTGTTAACAACGGGCTTGACCATGGCCTTTGGGTCAGGCGTGTTCGAACCGTGTCCCCGTCGCAAAGGCGGCTAGCGTCATGAGCTCTTCGCAGGCAGAGACCGAGGACGGCGCGCGCGCCGCGAGGCGCATCGCGGCCGATCCTGCGTTTTCGGCGCTCGACGCCTCCGGGGCGCCCATTCTGGCGGCCAGCGGCGATCCGCTCAGGATCGTTCATCTCAACGAGGCCGCGAGCCGGCTGTTCGGCTCCGACCGCGCCGCGCTGGCGGTCCGGCTGTTCGAAAGCGCGGGAGCGGGCGCGCCGCGTCTGGCCATGCTGGTCGAGTCGCTGCGCCAGGGCGCGGCGCTTCGGCTCGAGCGGCTGAGCCTCGATCTGGCCGAGGGGCCCCGGACCGTCACGATCCTCTGCCGCCAGCTCGCCGAGCCGGACGCGCCCGCCTGTTTCGTGATCGCCGCGCTCGGCCTGCGCGCCGCTCCGACCGGCCCCGTCGCCCCCTCCCCGGCTGCGGCGGAGACGCCGCCCCCGTCGCCGGCCGCCCCAGCCTCGCCCGAGGCGCTGCGCGCGCGGCTGATCGACCGCAACGGCGCCCGCGCGCCGCGTTTCCTCTGGAAGACGGACTCGGACGGACGCTTCATCGACGTCACCCATGTCTTGGCCGATGTGGCTGGCGCGGAGTCCTCCGATATTCTCGGCCGCACGGTCGAGGAGATTGCCGACCGCCTGCGACTGACCCCAGCCTTCGCCTCGGCGCTTGCGGCGAAGAAGAGCTTTGCCGGGGTCGAGGTCGATTGGCCGCTGGCCGAGGCCGGCGCCCGCGCGCCCACGACGCTGGGGGGTCTCCCGGTCACGGACGCGGACCGCCGCTTCGCCGGTTTTCAGGGCTATGGCGTGATGCATCTCGACCGCGCCCTGCTCGCCGCCCTGGCGGCGGAGACGCCCCCCGAACCTCACCCGGCGGAGCCGCCCGCGTTCCCGCCCGAGGCCTACGCCGCCGACAATGTCGTGCCGCTGCGGCCGGCCCCGGTTCAGCGCGAGGCGCAAGACCTTTCGCCCGCGCCCGAGGCCGCGATGTTGACCTCGATCGAGCGGGAGAATTTCGAGGAGATCGCGCGGGCGCTGCGCGTGGACGAGCC
The DNA here is from genome assembly GCF_051061225.1 of Methylocystis sp. GTDB lineage: Bacteria > Pseudomonadota > Alphaproteobacteria > Rhizobiales > Beijerinckiaceae > Methylocystis. The sequence continues at coordinate 38,264 of NZ_JBPFEB010000147.1, read as the reverse complement.
CCAGGCGAGCGACGACGCCAGCGCGGCGGTCACGCCGCCGCCGCTGGCGGTATTGCCGCCTTTGCCGCCGCCGGAGGAGCCTTGCGAAGCCAGGGGCGGGCCGTTGACCGACGAGGCGGTTCAGGAGCTGGCGGCCGAACTGGGCGCGCTGTTGCAGGGCGCGGCCGCGCCGCCGCCCGCCGCCCCGCTTCCCGCGCCGCCGCCGCCGGCGGCCGCGAATGTGCTGGACTGCCTGCCGGTGGGCGTGCTGATCGCGCGCGGCGCGCGGACGCTGTTCGCCAATCAGACGCTGCTCGACTATCTCGGCTATGCGGATATCGCGGCCTTCGAGGCGGATGGCGGCCTCGCCCGCATGTTCTTCGGCCGCCCTCCGGGCGATCCCGGCGCGCGGGCGGCGGCCGTGCAGTCGATCGACGGCGAGGCGCTGGACGTCGACGTGCATCTTCAGACCGTCGAATGGGAGGGGCGGCCGGCGACGCTGGTGACCCTGCGCCGCAACCGCAACCGCCCGCCCGGCCCCGAGGAAAGCGCGCTGGCGCTGGCCCGCGACCGCGACGAGAAGCTCGCCCGCGCCCGCGCCGACAACAGCCTGCTGCGCGCCATTGTCGAGGCCAGCGGCGTCGCCGTGGCGGTAGTGTCCGACGACGGCCGCATCGAGAGCGCGACGGGCGCCTTCGCCGCGCTGTTCGACGCGGAAAAGGGCGCCCTGGACGGGCTGCCGCTGTCCGCGCTGTTCTGTGCGGAAGACGGGCGGCTGCTGACGGCGCGGCTCGGCCGCGCGGCCGATCAGGGCGCGCTGCGCCTCTCGGCCCGTGTGGGCCTGAAGAGCTTCACGGCGACGCTGCGCCGTCTGGGGCCGGGCCAGCGGCTCTGCGTCGAGCTGCGCGAGGAGGGCGCCGAGTCGCGCGCGCTCGAACTCGCCGCCGCGCGGGACGCGGCCGAACAGGCCAATGCGGCCAAGTCCGATTTCCTGGCCCGCGTCAGCCACGAGATCCGCACGCCGATGAACGCCATCCTCGGCTTCGCCGAACTGATCATGGAGGAGCGTCTCGGGCCGATCGGCAATGAGCGCTACAAGGAATATATCAAGGACGTGCATGCGTCAGGCGAACTCGTCCTGTCGCTCGTCAATGATCTGCTCGATCTGTCCAAGATCGAGGCGGGCAAGATGGAGCTGGACTTCGACCGCGTCGACGCCAATGCGGTGATTTCCGAATGCGCCTCGATCATGCAGACGCAGGCCAACAAGTCGCGGATCGTGATGCGCCTTTCGCTGGCCGAGCGCCTGCCGCCGGTGCGCGCCGATCAGCGCTCCTTAAAGCAGATCCTGCTCAATCTCCTGTCGAATGCGGTGAAGTTCAACGAGCCGGGCGGTCAGGTGATCGTGTCGAGCGCGCAGACGGACTCGGGCCATGTCGTCATCCGCGTGAAGGACACGGGGATCGGCATGTCGGACGATGAGATCGCGACGGCGCTGGAGCCGTTCAAGCAGGTGGCGGCGGCGCATCAGAAGCTCGGCACCGGCCTCGGCCTGCCGCTGACCAAGGCGCTGATCGAGGCCAATCAGGCGAGTTTCACCATCCGCAGCCGGAAAAACGAAGGGACGCTGGTGGAAATCATCTTCCCGCCGCCGCAGGTGATGGCGGCGGAGTGATTATTGCCGATGGGCGAGCGCGCGCATCCTGATCCGGCCAGTTCGACCACTGAAAAATGGCCGACCCAGTCATTCCGCTCCTCGATGCGGGCAAGCAGCGCCGCGCCAATTGACGTCGACGGCGGCGTGGGCAGCCGGAACAGAATGATCCCGCATGACGCCGGAAGGCCGAAGCGCCAGGCAAGCTCGCCGAAATCCTTGTCGAAGGTGAGCAGGATGCGTGCTTCTTGCAACGCCGTCTCAAGGACGCGCACGTCGCTGGCGCCCGCAGCGGACTGGCTTATCCAGTGAATGTCGTGCCCGGCCGTGCGAAGTGCGTTGACGGCCTCGCCGGGGAAATTCTCATCGGCGAGGAAGCGCATGTCAGGCCGCGCTTGGATAGGTTTTTTCAGACCTCAGCAAATCCCGCGCGTAAGCCAGACAAGCCGCCACATCCTCACGCGTCAACGACGGATAATTGCGCAGAATATCCGCCTCGCTCCAGCCATCCGCCATCAGGCCGATGATGAATTCGACCGATAGCCGAGTGCCGCGAACGACCGGCTTGCCGGCGAGCACGTCGGGGTCGAGCGTTATGCGGGGCTGGTCGGTCATGGGCGGCCTCCTGCGAAAGATATACACCATCGGAGGCCCAAGCCCAGCGACTGTCGCCTCCCCCGTCATGCCGCGCGCCTCGCAGGCCAGACGCGCCCGGCCATGACGCGGGCAAGAGGGGGCGTTACCGGCTCAGACGAGCCGGCTCTGCGCCTTCGCTGCCGCAATAAAGCTCGCGAACAGCGGATGCGGCTCGAACGGCCGCGACTTCAGCTCGGGGTGGTATTGCACGCCGATGAACCAGGGATGGTCCGCGATCTCCACCGTCTCGGGAAGCACCCCGTCCGGCGAAGTTCCGGCGAACATCAGGCCGCAGGCCTCCAGCCGTTCGCGATAGGCGATGTTCACCTCATAGCGATGGCGGTGGCGCTCGGAAATCTCCGTCGCGCCGTAGACCTGCGCGATGCGCGAGCCCGGCGCGAGGCGCGCGGGATAGGCCCCGAGCCGCATGGTGCCGCCGAGATTGCCGCCCGACGCGCGCTGCTCCAGCTCATTGCCCTTCAGCCATTCGGTCATGAGGCCCACGACGGGCTCGTCGCAGGGCCCGAATTCGGTCGAATTGGCCTTGTCGATCCCGGCGAGCGCGCGCGCCGCCTCGATCACCGCCATCTGCATGCCGAAGCAGATGCCGAAATAGGGAACCTTGCGCTCGCGCGCGAAACGCGCCGCCAGAATCTTGCCCTCGGCGCCGCGCTGGCCGAAGCCGCCCGGCACCAGAATGCCGTGGACATGTTCGAGATGCGCGGCGGGATCGCCGCCCTCGAAAATCTCCGACTCGATCCAGTCGAGATTGACCTTCACCCGATTGGCCAGCCCGCCATGCGCCAGGGCCTCGATGAGGCTCTTATAGGCGTCCTTCATCTCGGTGTATTTGCCCACCACCGCGATGGTGACCTCGCCCTCCGGATTGGCGATGCGCTGGGTCACCGCGTTCCAGCGGCTCATGTCGGGCTTGGGCGCCGGCTCGATGCCGAAAGCGGCCAGAACCTGCGCGTCGAGACCCGCCGCATGATAGGCGCGCGGCACTTCGTAGATATTCGCGGCGTCGCGCGCCTCGATCACCGCCTGCTCGCGCACGTTACAGAACAGGCCGAGCTTGCGGCGCTCCTCGCGCGGAATCTCCCGGTCGGTGCGGCAGAGCAGAATGTCCGGCTGAATGCCGATCGAGCGCAGCTCCTTCACCGAATGCTGCGTCGGCTTGGTCTTCAGCTCGCCGGCGCTCGGAATGAAGGGCAGCAGCGTCAGATGCACATAGATGCAGTGATGCGGCGGCAGGTCGTTCTTGAGCTGGCGGATCGCCTCGAAGAAGGGCAGCGCCTCGATGTCGCCCACCGTGCCGCCGATCTCGATCAGGACGAAATCGACGTTCTCATTGCCGTCGAGGACGAACTCCTTGATGGCGTTGGTGACGTGCGGAATGACCTGGATGGTCGCGCCGAGATAGTCGCCGCGCCGTTCCCGGTTGATGATGTCCTGATAGATGCGGCCCGTGGTGACATTGTCCTGCCGGGTCGCGGGACGGCCGGTGAAGCGCTCATAGTGGCCGAGATCGAGATCGGTCTCGGCGCCGTCGTCTGTGACGAAGACTTCGCCGTGCTGATAGGGGGACATGGTCCCCGGATCGATGTTGAGATAGGGGTCGAGCTTGCGCAGCCGGACCGTATAGCCGCGCGCCTGCAGCAGCGCGCCGAGAACCGCCGACGCGAGACCCTTGCCAAGTGAGGAAACCACGCCGCCGGTGATGAAGATGTAGCGCGCCATGGGGCTTAACGCCTAACGCCTTTCGAGGGGTTTGGATAGCATTTATTGCGCCGGGGAAGCCGTCTTCCCCAGCGCGTTTTCGTCGCGGCTCACAGGTCGCGCGTGGCGTTTACTGCGGGGATTTCCACTGGGTGGGCGCGTCGGCCTTCGGAGCCTCGGCGGCGGGCGCCGCGGGCGACTCGGCCTTCGGAGCGTCAGCCTTGGGGGCCTCCGCCTTGGGCGCCTCGGCGGCCGGGGCCGGAGCAACCTCCGCCTTCGGGGCGTCAGCCTTCGGCGCGTCAGCCTTGGGGGCTTCAGCGGCGGGGGCCTCGGTCTTCGGAGCCTCCATCACGGGGGCGCCGCCCTGCTGGCGCTTCTGCTGGGCGCGCTGGAGCTGGTCGAAGAGCGAGTCCTTGCCGGGCTCGGGCGCCTTCTCGCCGGGCTTCACTTCCTTGAACTTGGCGTCGCCCTGGTCGATCGCCTTGGTCCAGTCGTCGCCGCCGGCGGCGCGGCGCTCCCACGCCGGCAGAACGGTCAGCGCAATGCTGGTGAGGAAGAAGATCGTCGCGAGAATGCCGGTCGCGCGGGTGAGCGCATTGGCCTGACCCCGGCCCGTGAACACGCCGCTGCCGCCGCCCATGCCGAGCGCGCCGCCCTCGGACTTTTGGTAGAGCACGAGAATGACGAGCGCCGTCACCACCATCAGGTGGATCGCGATAATGACCTGTTGCATTTCAGACCTTCTTCCCTAGCGGAGACGCGGCCATGGCCGCACTCGACGCCAAAACCTGGCCAAAACCCTGGCGGGCTTCTACACCATGGACGGGGCGCACGGAAGGGGCGCCGTCGCCTCCGCCGCTCCCCTGCGCGAACAAAAAAGCGGGCCGCGAGGGCCCGCCCGTCGTCACGCCGCGCCGGACGCGCTCAGTAGAGATTGCCGTCCTGGCCCTTCCACTTGCCGCCCTCTTCGTCGAAGCGGGTTTCATCCTTGAAGTCGACGACCTTGCCCGGCTCGATATACTGCTTCTCCTTGATCATCTGATTCTGGATGGTCGTGGAGTAATAGGTGCTGGCCGAGCAGCCCGCCTTCACCGCGCCGGCGGCGTCCGGCTTGCATTCGAGATTGGCACCCTTCGGGAATTTCACGGTCGCCGTGAAATAGAACTCATAGCCCTTGTGGCCCGCGCCCTCGACGTCGAGCGGCCAGAAGCGCGTCACGTCGAATTTCTCGATCGTCGCGTCGGGATCGAACTTATTCTTGATCAGATTCTCGAAGACCTTGCGCGCGTCTTCGGGCTTCGGCTCACAATTCACGAGGCAGAAAGCCTTGGCGGGGACGGCCCCGGCGAAAGCCGCGAAAGTGGCGAGCGCGGCGACTTTAAGAAGGTTCATGAAGCGTCTCCCTCCGCATTTTATGAAACACCGCCCGGCGGTCGCCGCTCTTTGAGGTCCGGCGCGACTCGCTTGTGCGATTTCCTATTCCTTGACCTTTTTCAAGCTGCACGGCTTCCCCCTTTCGGGCAAGGGAAAGCGACCGCGCGAATTGTCGCACGGCGACGCCCGATCGCCCCATGTTGCGCGGGGCGCCCCGGCGCTCTATTGACGGCGCGGGTTTCTCGAACACAGAGGGTTCTTTTCATGTCCGCCCACAAGCTCCTGCTCCTGCCCGGCGACGGCATCGGCCCGGAAATCTCCGCCGAGGCCGAGAAGGTGATCGACTTCCTGAGCCAGGCGGGCGTTGCCAAGTTCGAAATCGAGCGCGGCCTCGTGGGCGGCGCGGCCTATGACGCGCATGGCGTCGCCATCAGCGAGGGCGACATGGCGCTCGCCCAGAGCGCCGACGCCGTGCTGCTCGCCGCCGTCGGCGGGCCGAAATGGGACGGCGTGCCCTATGCCGTGCGCCCCGAGGCTGGCCTGCTGCGCCTGCGCAAGGACCTCGCGCTCTTCGCCAATCTGCGCCCTGCCATCTGTTACCCGGCGCTCGCCGACGCCTCCTCGCTCAAGCGCGAACTCGTCGACGGTCTCGACATCATGATCGTGCGCGAGCTGACCGGCGGCGTCTATTTCGGCGAGCCGAAGGAAATCGTCACGCTCGAAAACGGCGAGAAGCGCGCGGTCGACACGCAGGTCTACACAACCCACGAGATCGAGCGCATCGGCCGCGTCGCCTTCGAGCTCGCCCGCAAGCGCCGCAACAAGGTCACCTCGTCCGAGAAGGCGAATGTCATGCGCTCGGGCTATCTGTGGCGCGAGGTCATCACCGCCCTCCACAAGCGCGAATACGCCGACGTGCAGCTCGAGCACATGCTCGCCGACGCGCTCGGCATGCAGCTCGTGCGCTGGCCCAAGCAGTTCGACGTGATCGTCACCGACAATCTCTTCGGCGACATGCTCTCCGACGAAGCCGCGATGCTCACCGGCTCGCTCGGCATGCTGCCCTCCGCCTCGCTCGGCGCGGCGGACGCCAATGGCAAGCGCAAGGCCATGTACGAACCCTGCCACGGCTCGGCGCCGGACATCGCCGGCAAGGGGATCGCCAATCCGATCGCCATGATCGGCTCGCTGGGCATGGCCATGCGCTATTCCTTCAACAACGCGAAGGCCGCCGACGCCATTGATCAGGCCATCGCCGGCGTGCTGGCGAAGGGCCTGCGCACGATCGACATCAAGGGCGACGCGCCGTCGTCGATCTCCACCCGCCAGATGGGCGACGCCATCGTGGCGGAGCTGAAGACCGTTCTGGGCTGATCCGCGCCCGATCGCGTCACGCCTGCGCGGCGCTCGCCGAGAGACCGGCGAGCGCCCGCTCGATTTTCGGCCCGAGCGTCTTTTCGCGGAGCCCGAAGAAATTGCGCACCTTGTCGACCAGGCTGTTGCGGCCCGTCACCACGCAATCGACGAGGGTGCGCGCGCCCTCGGGGCGCAGCGACACGGTCGCGAGACTCTCGGCGGGTCCGCACACGACCCTGAGCATGATCCGCTCGTCGAGCGTGCTGTCGACGACGGAGGCCGCGCCGAGCGGCGCCCAATGGGCGGGATCGCGCGCCATCGCGAAGACGCGCGGCACATCGGCGGCGATGGTCGCGGAGCGGCCGACGGCATAGCTGTCCGGCTGCATGATGAGCGCGGCGGCAAGCAGAGCCAGCACAAAATAGAGAAGCACAAGACCGACCCCGAACATGGCGCCCTCCCGGCAACGCCGTTCCCGCGTCTCCGGGCGGCGGGCGCCGGAAACCGCTCCAGAACGGGAGCCCACGTCGATCATGGGACCGGGCCCATGGCGTCAACTTAGCGCGGGGGCGGGCGCCGGCTACTGGCGGGTCCACTTTTCAGCGCCGACTTTTCTGCTGTTGTGGTAGGTCCAGACGCCGGCCCAGTTCTCTCCCTCCTCACCATACAGCGCGAGGCCCGCCTGGCCGGCCGACTTGTAGCTCACGGCGAGGAAGTTCTTGTCGCCAATGCCCGTCCCGACATAAACCGCTCCGCCGATGTCCCAGGTGACCTTGTAGGTCTCGCCCGTCTTCTCGACGGTCGCCGTGCCCGAATAGCTCGACTTGTCGGGGTTCCGGCCTTCGACCTTGTAGGCTCCGACCGGATCGCCCGCCCGGGCCGCCGAGACCATCAGCAGAATGGCCGCCACGGCCGTCGTCGCGCTGCGCACCATCATCATTCCCCCTCCCCTGCGAAAGACTCAGGCCAAGCTGACCACGCCGCGCCGGGTTTTTCAAATCGCGGCCCCGGCGCTGTCGCCCCTCATCGCCCTGCGCTAGGATTCTCCCCGATGGCGAACTCTCCGCGAATCGATCTCAACGCCGATCTCGGCGAAGGCTTCGGCCCCTGGCGCATGGGCGACGACGCGGCGATGCTCCAAATCGTCACCAGCGCCAATGTCGCCTGCGGCTTTCACGCGGGCGATCCCGACATCATGGCGCGGACCTTCGCGCTCGCCCGCGAGACAGGCGTCGCGGTCGGCGCCCATGTCGGCTATCCCGATCTCGCCGGCTTCGGACGCCGGCCGATGACGCTGACGCCGAAGGAGATCGAGCGCGCGGTCGCCTATCAGATCGGCGCGGCGCAGGGGCTAGCCGCCCTTCAGGGCCACCGCGTGACCTATGTGAAGGCGCATGGCGCGCTGGCCAATCTCGCCGAGCGGGACGCGGCCGTCGCGGACGCGCTGGCGCGGGCGACGCGGGCGGTCGACCCCGCCCTCGGACTGCTCGCCATCGCGGCGTCGGAACAGGCGCGCGCCGGGGAGCGCGCCGGGCTGATCGTCGCCCACGAGATTTTCGCCGACCGCGCCTATCTCGAAGATGGGCGTCTGCAGCCGCGCCGCGAAGCGGGGGCCGTGATCGTCGATGCCGCCATCGCCATCGCCCGCGTGCGCGAGATGCTGGCCGAAGGCGCGCTGATCACCATAACAGGCAAGCGCCTGCCGACGCCGATCGACTCCGTCTGCGTGCATGGCGACACCGCCCACGCCGTCGACATGGCCCGCGCCCTGCGCGCCGGGCTCGAAGCCGAAGGCTATGACCTGCGCGCCTTCTCCGGGGCGTGACATGAGCGACGACACGCCCCGCTTCCTGGATCAGGGCGAAACGGCGCTGACGGTGGAGTTCGGCGACGCGGTCGATCCGGCGCTCAACGCGCGCGTGCTGGCGCTCGATGCCGCCTTCCGCGCCGGGGCGCCCGCGGGGGTGAAGGAGACGACGCCCACATACCGCTCCCTTCTCGTACGCTACGAGCCGCTGGAGATTTCGCGGGACGCGCTCGTCGCCTGGATAACGCCCCGCCTGTCCCCCGGCGCCGCCGCCGAGCCGCGCGCGGACGCAGGCGCATGGGTCGTCCCCTGCTGTTACGACCCCGCCGTCGCGGAAGACATCGGGGAGGCGGCCGCCCGGCTCGGCCTCGACGCCCGCGACCTCGTGGCCGCTCACGCGGCGGCGGACTACCGCGCCTATATGTATGGCTTCGCCCCCGGCTGGTGTTATCTCGGCGGTCTGCCCCGGCGCCTCACCCTCCCGCGCCGACTCGCGCCGCGCGGACCGACGCCGGAGGGGGCGGTGCTGATCGGCGGCGGCCTGTCGCTCATCGGCGCCAATCCCATGCCGACAGGCTGGTATGTCATCGGCCGCACGCCGGAGCGGCTCTTCTCGTTGCGGCGTGATCCGCCTTTCCTCATCGCGCCCGGCGACGCGCTGCGCTTCGAGCCGATCGACGCCGCGACCTTCGCGGCGCTCGACGCCCGCGCCGCGGCGGGGGAGATGGTGATGCGGCGCGAGCCTCCTCCCTGTCCCTCCCCCGCTCGGGCGGGAGAGGGGACGCTCGCGAGCAGCGTTCTCTGTCCAGACCCGCGTCTGCTCCCTCTCCCGCGAAGCGGGGGAGGGGTGCGGAGGGGGCCTTCCACCACCTCTCCCCGCCTGCACATCCACGCCGCCGGCCCCGGCGTCACGGTGCAGGACGCCGGGCGCTTCGGCTTCTCGCGCTTCGGCGTGACGCCGGCGGGACCCATGGACCGCGAGGCGTTCCTGACCGCCACGCGCGCGGTGGGCGCCTCCGCCGCTCTGGAAATCTCTCTGGGCGGCCTCGAGGTTTCAGCCGAGGGCGCGACGCTCGCCGTGGCGCTCGCGGGCGGGAATTTCACCATCCGTCTCGACGGCCGCGAGCTCCCGCCCGCCTGCCTGATCCCGCTCGAACCCGGCGCGCGGCTGACGGTGCGGGCGGGCGCGGCCGGCGCCTGGTGCTACGCCGCCTTGGGCGGGCGTCTTGATCTTCCCCCGGCGCTCGGCTCGCTTTCGACCCATGCGCGCTCAGGGATCGGCCCGAAGCCGCTGGCGGCGGGCGAGAGCCTCTTCATCGCCGACGCCCACCCCGCCCCCCATGGCCCTCACGCGCTCGCCGCGCCCTGGCTCGCCCGCGCCGGCGCGCCGATCCGCGTGACGCTCGGGCCGCAGGAGGATCATTTTTCGCCGGAGGCGCTCCAGACCTTTCTGTCGGCCGCGTGGCGCGTCGGCGCGCGCAGCGACCGCATGGCCTATGCGCTCGAAGGCCCGCGTCTGTCGCACGCCCGGGGACACGACATCGTCTCCGACGGCGCGGTCATGGGGGCTGTTCAGGTTCCGGGCTCCGGCGCGCCCTTTGTGCTGATGGCCGACCGCCAGCCGACCGGGGGCTATCCCAAGATCGCGACGGTCATCGGCGCCGATCTGGGGCGGGTGGCGCAGGCGCGGCCGGGGGAGACGCTGCGCTTCCGGGCGGTGGACTGGGCGGAAGCCGTCGCGGCGCGCGCGGCGCTGGAAAAAGAAATGGCGGCGGGAGCCGTCGCAACGCCCCTCGCCGCCGAACTCTCCACCGAGACGCTGCTGGCCGCCAATCTGATCGGCGGCGTTGTCAGCGCGCGGGACTGACAGGCCTTGCCCCTCTCCCCGCTTGCGGGGAGAGGCGGCCGACCTACTCCGCTGGCTCCTCGACCTTCGTCAGCGCGGCTGCGCCGGCGGGCGCCTCATTGCGGCGCTTCCACCACTTCCACAGCATCATCCACCAGGGATCGCCGACATGCAGGTGATAGCGCAGCGGCGTCTTGATGATGGCGAGAACCAGACCGATCGAGAACAGGCACCAGACCGCCGGCCACTCGTTGATGTTGTTCGTCGTCATGCCCGCGAGCAGCGGCCCGGCGACCCAGGAGAACAGAATGAAGCGCCAGCTTCCGTAGAGCGTCGGGAAATAGAAGGCCATCAGCGGATAGCTGAGGAAGCCGCGGCCGAGCCAGCTGTCGCCCGCCATGCTGTTGCCGATGCCGTTGGAGGGCACCAGCCAGGCGATGTGCCATTCGCCCTTGACCGTGCAGAGCACGTCGCCGCACAGCGGCCGGCCGAGCGCGCAATGACCCGCCCAGTTGAATGGATAAAGTTGCAGCAGCATGACGATGGCGCCGACGAAACAGCCGAAATAGGCCCAGGGCGCAATGATGCGCGCGCTGTCCTTGGGCATGAAATACAGCGCCACGGCGTTGATGAAGAAGGGCTGGAAGGCGATGTGGAGATAACCGAATATGGTCATCAACTGGTTTAATGGCGAGTCGCACTGGTTGAGCACCGAATAGGCGACCGCCTGAAGCGACTCCATGCTGGCGAAATACAGCAGGCAGATCCAGAGCGCCATGGGCTCCGGGTTCTTCTTCAGAGCGGAATAGGCCGCGCCGGCGATGCCCGTCGCCGCCAATACTGTGGACGCTTCTCCGCTCCAGCACATTTGTGTCGTGTCCCTTCTTGTTGTTGAGCGACCCGATACACCATCCGGCCGAATGCAAAAAGCCCCGGCTCTTGAAAATGGGCGGCCGTCGTCCTAACGGGCCTCCCCCGCGTCCGGAACCTGCCCCGGCGCGGCGATCTCGAAATGGGCGAATTCGAAGCCGGGGGCGACGGTGCAGCCGACGAGCGTCCAGCCGCCGAGGCTTTGCGCGGATTGCCAGACGCCCGCCGGAACGACCCCCTGCGGGCGCTCGCCGGCCGCGAGATCGGCCCCGAGGCGCAGCAGACTGTGACGCCCCTCCTGGTAAAGCGACAGGGCCAGCGGCGCGCCGGCGTGCCAGTGCCAGATTTCCGCCGCGTCGACCCGGTGCCAGGCCGAGACCTGCCCGGCCGGGAGCAGGTAATAGATGGCGGTCGAGGCCGCCCGCCCGCCGCTCCCCCGTGGATCGCGGAAGGTCTCCCGGTAGAACCCGCCCTCGGGATGCGGCGCGAGGTCGAGCAGCCGCGCGACCTCCCCGGCCGACAGACGATCGCCGCCGGGCATCACTGGAACCGGTTCTTGCGGGCGCGCATTTCGGCGAAAACGGCGAAGGGATTGGCGTCGTCCATCCCCATCGCCTTCTTCACCTCCGGATCCTCGACGCGCAGGAAGGGATTGGTGGCGTTTTCGAGCGCGATGGTCGTGGGCAGGGTGTATTTGCCGGCCGCGCGCAATTCGGCCACCCGTTGCACGCGGTCGCGCAACACCGGATTCTCGGGATCGACGGTGAGGGCGAAACGGCCGTTCGCCTGCGTGTATTCGTGGCCGCAGTAGATCAGCGTCTCGCGCGGGAGATTGGCGAGCGTCTCCAGCGACAGCCGCATCTCGTCGGTCGTGCCCTCGAAGACGCGGCCGCAGCCCAGCGAAAACAGCGTGTCGCCGACAAAAACCGCCTCGTCCTCGGGGAAGTAATAGGCGACATGGCCCGTCGTATGGCCCGGCGTCGCGATGACCCTGGCGCGGGAGCGGCCGACGGCCACCTCGTCGCCGTCCGAAACCGCCTGATCGAGCGGCGGCAGGCGGTGGGCGTCCGCCGCGGCGCCCACGATCTTCATCTGCGGGAAGCGCTTCTTGAGGATTTCAGCGCCTTCGATATGGTCGGCGTGATGGTGCGTGATGAGAAGGTGGGTCAGCGGCCAGCCGCGCCGCTCGGCCTCCGCGGCGATCGCCTCGCCGTCCGGCGCGTCGACGCTCGCCGTCGCGCCGGCGCCGCGATCATGGACCAGGAGGCCGAAATTGTCGTTCAGGCAGATGAACTGCGCCACTTCAATGGGCATATCTCTCTCCGCATTCTGCTGCCGCCTTTATAGCCGCCGCGCCAAAAAAAGCGACCAGGTCAAGCCTTGCCTCTACCGGCGAACCGGAAGATGATCGCCCCATGGGACCAGACGTCGTCGAACTGAGAGCCTTTTACGAGACTGCGCTCGGCGAGGTCGCGCGCCGCGTGGTCGGCCGCCTGCTGCGCACGCGCTGGGAGGATCACGCCGGACTGCGCGTGCTGGGCCTTGGCTATCCGACCCCCTATCTCGACAGTTTCCGCGAGAAGGCGCAGCGGGTGCTGGTCTTCATGCCGGCGACCCAGGGCGTCGTGCACTGGCCGCTCAACGGCCGCTCCGCCACGGCGCTGGTCGAGGCCTCGATGATGCCCCTGCCCGACGCCTCCATCGACCGCATTCTGATCGTGCATGCGCTGGAGGTCGAGGAGCATCCGCAGGACCTTCTCGAAGAGGTCTGGCGCATTCTCGCCCCCGGCGGCCGCGTGGTGATCGTCGCGCCGAGCCGCACGGGCCTGTGGGCGCGCGTCGACACCACCCCCTTCGGCCACGGCCATCCCTATTCGCGCGGCCAGTTGCAGACGCTGTTGCAGGAGGCGCAATTCCTCCCCGTGTTCTGGGGCGAGGCGCTCTATGTGCCGCCCTTCCAGCGCGTGACGCTGTTGCGCTCGGCGCCGGCCTTCGAACGCATCGCCGGGCGTTTCTCGCTGCCGGGCGGGGGCGTGCATGTCGTCGAGGCGACGAAGCAGCTCTACCGGCCGGTGCTGCGACGGGCTGTGAAGCGCATCCCGGTCTTCGTGGAGCCCGCGCTGGAGCCGGTGCTGGAGCCCGAAGGCGCCGAGCCCGCCTGAGCGGCGGGACGCTATCGCCGCCCGTAGTCGACGTTCACCCCGAAGGACTGCGCCAGAAACAGCGCGCCATGGATGAGGCCGGCGTTGTCGATGCCATGGCCCAGCGCGGCGGACATGTGCCATTGGGTCGGCACGCCCATGTCGGCGAGCGAGTTGGCGGAGAGCAGCAGCGCCTCCGCGGGAATGAGTTCGTCCTCTTCGCCATGCACCAGCAGCACCGGGGGCGGCGGGTTTTGCGGCGGACGCTCGGAGCCCGGCTGCGCGGCGCCGAGCACATGAATGCCGGAATAACCGAGAATGGCGCGCGGCGCGACGCGACGGCGCAGGCCCGTGTGCAGGGCCATCATCGTGCCCTGGCTGAACCCGACGAGGGCGAGCGCGCGCTCGTCGACTCCGCGCTTGTCCAGCTCCGCGTCGAGAAAGGCGTCGAGCGTGGGGCGGGCGGCGTTGACGCCGCGCCAGCGTTCATCGGGATCGCGTGTGAAGAGCGGAAACCACTGTCGCCCCATGGGCGACATGGCGCAGCGTTCGGGCGCATGCGGCGCGACGAAATCCGCGTCCGGGAGGAAGGAGCGCCACTGACGGCCGATCTCGATCAGATCATTGCCGTCCGCGCCAAAGCCGTGAAGAAAGACGACGAGCTGCCGGGCCTTGCCCGATTTCGCCGCCACTCTGGGTCCATCGATCGCCGCCGTCATCGTCGCGCTCCCCCTGTTGCGAGACTAGCTGTCTCGGAGGTCAGCGCGAGAAGGTCAAGAGGCGGCGTCGTCGGAGCGGCCGGGTCTCAGAAGGAATGCACGGCGAAACGCAGGATCTTGAAGGCGAAGATGAACGCGCCGGCCAGCGTGCCGTGCTTCACCATGGTCATCGCGAGGAAAATATGATCGGGCCTCATCATCTTTCATGACCTTTCATAAAGGCGCGCGCGACCTTGCGCGGACCTTGCAGTTTCCACGACGTTAAAGAGAGACGTGTTGTTCTTGCGGTCCAGGGAGTCTGCGTCTCGATCAGACCCTTGCGAAAGGCGCGCCATGCACGCCTTTATTGACTGAGCAATTTCGTCGCACCCGCTCGCGGGGCGGCGTCGCTCCGTGCTCAAGACCTGCGGACGAGGTAGCTTCGAGCAACTCCATTTGCAAGCGAATGCCTTCGCGATCGGGCCTTTCGCGACAATATGTCACTTCGCGGGGACGAGACCCCGCGACGCTTCGGAAGGTCAGGGTTTCATGCCCAAAATACTGATTCTGGCTGGCCTCGCGCTGATCGGGCTCGGACGGATGTGGATGCGCGGCGAAGGTCTCGGACCTGGCCGCCGCATTGGCCGCCTGCCCGGCGATGTCATGGTCGAGCGCGGCAATGTGCGCATTTGTTTTCCACTTGCGACCTCGCTGGCGCCGAGCGTCGTGCCGGGCGCGCGGGTCTGGCGCCTGACCCGGCGACGCGTCGCGCCCGGCGCCTGGCGTTGGTCTTTTCAAGCTTGACCGTGTAAAGCTCCGCGCAACGGGCAGGACAAGGGTCCCGGCGCGCGACGCCGGGCGCGTCGTTCAGGGAAAAACGCCAATGAGGTTCTTTTCGACCATCCTGCGCAAATGGCTTGCGCCGGTTGTCGGCGCCTGTCTCGTTCCCACGCTCGGCCTCGCGCAGGCGTCGAAGCCGCAATATACGTCGCTGCAGGATTGCAGGACGGTCAACCGGCTGAAGCTTCCCAACCGTGTCGTCGACGCCGGCGTGTTCCGCTGCAAGGGCGCTGGCGGCTATGCCGTTTACGTTGTCGAGGACGACCCCCGGAGCTTCCTCGTTCTCGAACGCGCGAAGAAACTCTTCTCGCTCGAAGCGCCCATGGTCGCGGCCTTCACGCTGGGCGATTTTCCGAACGTCTCGGGGACGGCGAAAGCAGAGTGGCGCATCGACGCCTCCGGCAAGGCCGTGGCGCTCATCGTGCGCGTCGCCTATCGGAAGCCCGACACCGGCAAGGCCGCGTCGACCCTTCTCGTGTTCGATCTGCGCGGCGACGCGCCGGCTCTGGTCGGCTCCGCCGCGACCAATGAAGACGCGCGCAGTCTCGCCGACGCGGCTCCGGCCCAGGCCGACGAAGAAGCGCTCTCGCGCGCCTGCAACGCCATCTACGCCGAGCTGTGCAAGGATTTTCCGGCGGGGCCGGAGAGGCTCGGCCGCTGCTACGACAAGCGGCCGGCGATCGCCGACAAGGTTCCGGCCAGATGCGTCGCCGATTTCCAGACGAATATTGAAAACTACCACCAGGCCGTCGGCGGCGCCCGATAGGCCCGTTGTCTTTTGTCGACCACGCTCAGGAACAACCCCCCGTCGCCTCTCGTTGATCGGTCACGCGAAACAAAGGGCGGCGCGGGCCGAGGGTGTCGACATGCAGATCTTCAGACGCAATCGTGAACGTGACGTGAGAGACATCGGCGGCGTCGTGTCGCAGCAGGCTTCGGCCGCGGCGGAGCAGGCGCAGCGCATGATGGACGAAGGCGTGAACCAGGCGAACCGCGCCCTGTCGGCGGCGCGCGAGCAGGGCGCGCAGCTCTCCGAAGACGCCGGGGAAGCGCTCGGCGAATGGCGGTCGTCGGTGGAGAGCGCGGTGCGCGCGCAGCCGATCACCGCGCTGGCGCTAGCCGCGCTGGCGGGGCTCGCGTTCGGCGCCTTGTTCCGGACGGGCGACAAGTCGTAAGGCTTTGTGGACAGGCGGGGCGGCGGACGTCGCCCCGCCTCCGTTTTGCGGGGGAGAGCGCGTCCTGCTAAGAGCGGCCGATGCCGCCGGATTCGACGCTCTCCACTCTCGACGCCCTTCGGCGGGGCGATCTCGCCGGCGCGCGCGAACTGCGCCTGCCCGGCCTCTCCGAATTTCCGCGTGAGATTTTTGGCCTCGCGGAGACGCTCGAACTCCTCGATCTCGGCAATGGCGCGCTGACGGCCCTGCCCGAAGACATGGGGCGGCTGCGCAAGCTGCGCGTGCTCTTTTGCTCCAACAACCGCTTCACGCGCCTGCCGCCGTCGCTGGGCGATTGCGCGGCGCTCGGTCTCATCGGTTTCCGCAAGACCGGCATGCGCGAGGTTCCAGGCGAAGCGCTGCCGCCCGCGTTGCGCTGGCTCACGCTCACCGACAATGAGATCGCGCATTTGCCTAACGCGCTCGGGCGGCGCCCGCATTTGCAGAAACTGATGCTGGCGGGAAACCGGCTGACGACGCTGCCGGATGGGCTGGCGCAGGCCGGCTCGCTCGAACTCATCCGGCTCAGCGCCAATCGTTTGGAACGCCTGCCTGTGTGGCTGCGGACCTTGCCAAGCCTCGCGTGGATATCGTGGAGCGCGAACCCTTGCGCGGCGGAGCCTGCGCCCGCGCAGACGCGGCGCGCGCTCTGGCCGCAACTGGAGATTGGCGGGCTTCTGGGCGAAGGCGCCTCGGGCCGCGTGCACCGCGCCGAATGGCGCATGGAGGGCGGCGTCGACGCGCAGCCGGTGGCGCTGAAACTCTTCAAGGGCGCCATGACGAGCGACGGCCTGCCCGCCCATGAAATGGCCGCCTGCCTCGCCGCCGGCGCGCATCCCAATCTAACCTCGGCGATCGGCCGCCTCGCCGGCCATCCGGACGGAGCGGAGGCGCTGCTCCTGCCGCTCCTGCCGGCGCATTGGCGTCCGCTCGCCGAGCCGCCCAGTCTCGAAAGTTGCAGCCGCGACGTTTACGATCCGCGGCTGCGCCTCGGCGCCGGCGCGGCGCGGCGCCTGCTGCGCGGGATCGCCGGCGCCGTCGCGCATCTCCACGCGCGCGACCTGCTGCATGGCGATCTCTATGCCCATAATATTCTCTGGGACGGAGACGCGGGCGAGGCGATCCTGAGCGACTTCGGCGCCGCCTCCGCCCTTGCTCCCGGCGATGATAATGCGGACTGGCGCCGCATCGAGACCCGCGCATTTGGCCTGTTGATGATGGAAGCGCTGGATCGCTGCGCCGAGGCGGCGCAGCTTGCCGGCCTCAGGGAACTGGCGCGCGTCTGCGTTCAGCCGGACACGCGCGCCCGACCGCTCATGGCCGACGTCTTGCGCGCCATCTAGAAACGGCGCGCGCCCGCCCACCGGCGTGACGCGCGCGTCGCTTACTCGTCGTCGTCGCCGGAGTCGTCGTCGCCCCCATCGTCGTCGTCGCCGGAGTCGTCATCGTCCCCGTCGTCATCATCGTCGTCCGACTCGTCATCGTCTCCGTCGTCATCCTCATCCGAGTCGTCGTCTTCGGAGTCGTCTTCCTCCTCGTCCTCGCTCTCCTCGTCGTCTTCGTCCTCTTCACCCTCGTCCTCGTCCTCGTCCTCCTCGTCCTCCTCGTCCTCTTCCTCCTCTTCGTCGTCCTCTTCTTCTTCGGATTCCTCGTCTTCCTCTTCTTCCTCGGATTCTTCCTCGGTTTCCTCTTCGCTCTCTTCTTCCTCTATCTCCTCGCTCTCTTCCTCGGTTTCGAACGAGACGTAGCTTTCGCTCTCCTCAATGTAAGTGAATTCGCTTTCGATGCTCTCGTAGAATTCGACATAGTCGCCGATCAGATCGCTCGAATAATGAAAATCGTCGTCGCCGCCGAAGAAGCTCAGCTCGATCCAGTCATAGGCCGTGGCGAGATAGGAGTTGATCCGGGCGTGGTCGACGTGGCGCAGCAGCGGCCGGTCGTCGGCGATCCAGCTTTCGGAGGGGTCCGGCAACTGGTCCTCGCCGCGCAGCATCCAGCAGTCGCCGCCGTTGAGCTTCTCACTCATGAGGTAGTTGTAGGGCATGTAACAATAGCCGCCATCGCCCCAATCCGCGCCCCAGGAGTTGCGAACGATGAAAACCTTGTCGACATCCGAATAGCCGACGCAGAGCATCGCGTGCCGGCCGTGCTCTCCGCGGGCGACAGCCTTCGGGTCCGGCATCGGCACGACGCCATGATGGCTGTTGCAATCGTCGAAGGATTCGAAAAGCGCGCAACCGAAGACGATCGGATATCCCTCGGCAAGGCACTGACGCCAATGGTCGAGAGTGACGTTGACCTTCTGCATGTCGAGAACGCGAAATTTCTCGGCGGCCGTATAGATGGGCTTCTTCGGCTTGTCGAGCACGGCGGTCGGCTCGTAGGGCCAGACCGTCTCGTCGCAGGCGCCGAAGCTCTGCAGGCTCTCCATTCCGTATTGAATGACGCTGCCGCAATCCTCGCGCTGCTCGCCGTTGCGCCAGCGCGCATTGTAGTAAATGAACAGCCGGCTGAGATCGACATGCGCGCCGGTGTGCTTCTTGATCAGATATTCATAGGCGCCGGCGATGGCGTTGGCGGTGCAGGACTGCAGCGGCCCCTGATCTTCAACGGGCGTCATGTGCCGCCGCAGATCGACCTTGCGCGGCGGCGTCAAATCGAGAGTCGGACTGTAGACTTTGGCCTCGGGATTTGGCGACGCAAACTGATAGCCGCTCTTCCTTATCGACATGCCTGGCGCTCCTTGTCTTGACCTTGGCTGTTTCGAGAGGATGCAGCGCCGGGGCGAAGCCGCAAGCCCGCCGGTCGTGAGAGCGTCCGGAAATCGTCTTTTTATCCTGCATGAAAATGCGGCAGCCCGGTCGGGCGCACAGCGAATAGCCAATCGCGCCGGCACGTATTTTCCACAACTGGCGCAGGGTGGCCGTCAGCGTATCGTGCTGTTGCGCAAGCGAAAGGACGACAAGAGCCTGCTGCGCGGTCTGCAGGGTGGGCAGACGAGGGACTGGCGATCCATCCGCCCGGGAGGGGGATGGATCGCCAGCCGGAACAGCCGAAGGTTGTGGAGCGTCAGCGCTTCAACTGCGCCAGCGCGAGTTCGAGCGGCTCGGTGGAGAGCTGGATCAGGCCCCGGAACGGCATGTCCAGCTCGAGAATGAGATAGATCGCCGCCGTGACCGACGCCGCGGCGACCAGCAGCGAGACGAGAACGGTCGCATGCATGGGCGCCGTCAGTCCGAAACTGAAGAAGATCCCCGAGAGCCAGAACAGCAGCACCGCCAGCAACGGCCATTGCAGACTGGTGCTCAGACTCTCGTAGACGTCGAGCCGCAGGCCGGCAATCTCGCTGATGAGGGTCAAGGCCGTGGTCTTGAGCCAGGTCTGGTCGTCATTCTCGGGCCGCAGCGTGAGGATCTTGCCCTGGATCTGATCGATCCCCACCCCCATCCCGACCTTGTCGGCCTCCACGCCCTGCTCGTGCACGGTCCGCGCGTGCTGGATGGAGTAGGCCACCGCCGCGCGCAAGTCCTTGCGGATGTCCGCCGTCTTTGGCCCATATCTGGCGAGCGTGCGATCCAGCGCGACGACTTTCGCGGCCGAGGCGCGGATGTCGTTGCTCTTCACGTCGAAGGAGTTCTTGGCCGAGGCCACCAGCAGCCCCACGGTGAGCGCCGTCAGGCCGGCGACGACGCTGCGGACCGCCTTGTAAGTGTCGATGGAGTCGGAATCGAGGTGATGGTCGGGCAGGCGCCTGGCCAGAAACATGCCGGCGAGCGCGCCGGCATAGATGCACAGAAACGAGATGACGCAGACCAGACCGACGTTCACAGGACTTCTCCAGGGTCGTTACAATTGGTAGCACAACCCTGACCGGCGCGCCACGCGTCGCTCCCGCGCAGGGAACCCGGACGACTGGATAGGGGAGAGGTGGCGGTCCCGACAGGATTCGAACCTGTGACCTTCGGTTTAGGAAACCGCTGCTTCGCAGCGTCACAGGGCGACGCACCCCGACAATTGAACATCACGCAACCACTGGATTTGCTTGATTTATGCGCTTGGCTCCCTACCTTTGCGACAGACCCCGACACACGGCGACAATCGCAGACAGCTGCCAATTCTTACTTTCACCTCTTACCTTCAGGCGGGTCGGTCGGCGAGACGGGAGCATCGAACCATGCAAACGGAAGCGAAGGCGAAGCGGCCCGCAATCGCCACGGTTAAGGAAGTTGACGCGCTAAAGCCGGAAGCCAAAGAGTTTGCCGTGAAGGACGCCAAGACAGAGGGCTTATGGCTCACAGTCAAGCCTTCGGGCGTCAAGTCATGGGTGCTTTTCTATAGCTTTGCAGGAAAACAAAGGAAGCTCACGGTCGGGCCGTTGCCGCTTGCTGATGCCCGAAAGAAGGCGGCAGAGGCGCGAATCCTGATCGCCGAGGGGATGGACCCGGCTCGCGCCAAGAAAGCTTATAAGGCCGCGCAGACCGCGCGAGCCCAGAAGAGGCGGACCCCGGCGCTGATCGAAGGGACCGCGACATGTGGAGGCGACACGCCCATGGATGGCGGCGCGCCCCCTGCCCTTGAGCATGTCCACGATCGAATCGAGGACGTGGTGTCCCGTTTCGTCGAAGAACATGCTAAGGTCAAGACGCGCGACTGGAAAGAGACCGCGAGGCTTCTGAATAAGAATGTCGTCGAAGCTTGGCGGGGGCGGCGACTGTCCGAACTTGAGCCGGACGATTTTTACGAGCTGCTCGATGAGATTGCCGAACGCGCCCCCATCGGCGCAAACCGGGTCCATGCCCAGCTTTCGGTCATGTGCCGCTGGGCGTCGGGCCGCAAGGTCAAGTTGATCGAAACCAATCCCTTCGTTGGGATTGAAAAACCAACTGACGAAAAGGGGCGTTCTCGCGACCGCGTGTTGACAGACGCAGAGCTTCGCCTTGTCTGGCTGGCAAGCGACAGCTTGGACTTTCCTTTTGGGCCAATGGTCAAGTTACTGATATTGACGGGCGCGCGGCGAAAGGAGGTCGCGGGGCTGACTTGGGATGAAATAGACGCGGGCAACGCGCTCGAATGGACCGTGCCGGGCTCGCGCACCAAAAACCGCCATCCTTACATCGTCCCGATCAGCGGGGCCGCGTTGGACGTGTTGCGCTCCCTGCCGCGCTTCGAGCGGCGACACGGCCGGACCGACTTCGCGCTCAGTCCCGGCGCGACGCCGCCAAGCGGATTCTCTCGCGCCAAGGAGCGGCTGGACAAAATTATTCTCGCCTTGCAGCGCGCCGACGATCCGAATGGCGAGCCACTGGCGCAGTGGCAGTTTCACGACCTAAGACGGACCTTTGTCACCAACCTGGCCCGCTTCGGCGTGTTGCCGCATGTCCGTGAGGCTTGCGTAAATCATGTGTCGGGCCACAAATCTGGTGTGGCAGGCGTTTACGATCGTTGGGAATATCTCGACGAAAAGCGCGTGGTATTTCGTCTTCTGGCCGAACATATCTACTCAATCGTTTCAACTGACATTGTATCCGCTTCAGGAATTGCGGAACCTGTCTGAATTAGCGAATAAGCGAACGAACTAACATCCAAGACTCGCGAGCTTGCGTATGGTTCGCGGGTTTTTTGCTGTCAGAAATTGAGCGTGATTCCAGAACGAGGGGAAATGTCTGCATAGCAAATGGGAGACTTAGGCAAACGAAGAAAAGATTTCGCGAAAACCGAAGTTGCGTAGCCAAAAATCGATTTAGCAATTTTCAAAATGAAATTAGCATCAACGTGATTATTCCAAAATCAGGGGCAAGCGTAAGCCTGTGCGCGATTATTCTAGCAAAAGCAGAATAATGCTGTTGAAAGGTCGCTGTTAGTGACCCTTCTATAATAAGCAAGTCGCCCGCCACGGCGCGCGGCGGCGAAACCATCCAAATTGGATAAATGGAATGAGCCTCGAACACGCGCCTTCGCGTCAAAAGCGCACTGGACTTGTCGGCGGCGAGCGACTGGTCAAAATCCGCGATGCAGCTGCGATGTTGGGCTGCGTGACCATTGCGAACAATCGAACGGCTGGCCTTGCGCGACCCGACATTTCCGAAAATCCGCTACATCGCTAATCGGCGCTATCTGGAACACGGCGAATTGACAGCATTCATCGCAAATCGTCCCACCGCGCCGGAAGAGACACCCGTCGATTGAACTTGATGGTGGCCGAACGGTCGCGTTCGCAGCGCAACCGGCGCTCGCCGCAGGAGCAGTCGTGATAGGCCGCGACGTTCTGACCCCTGCGGCAATCGCTCCCTCAAATTGTGGGGGAAGCCGTTACTTGGTCTCGCGCCGCAGGCGTTTTCAAAAGTCGATTGAGCCTTTGATATTTTCCAAGGTCGAGGCACAGCTATGAGCCCCCCGTATGAACGACTACAGCCCCGCCGAGGGTGCGGCAGGGCTGTCGGTCGAGGTTATAAAAATGAACGCACCTACGATTATAGAAGCGCCGCAACGCCCGGCAAGGGCGTAGAGACGGTTTGCGCCGTCGCGCGCCATGACACTAGCCGCACCTTCCGCAACCCGCATCCAGTGCCGCCGCAGGGAGGCCCTGCGGCCATCGCCGCACGCCAATCACGGCATCCCCACCCACGCTGGGGAGGCTGAGTCATGGGCGAAGCGCAACACTTTTCCTCGCTCAACAGCGCCATCAAAATGGACGCGGCACTGTTCTACGCGTCGCTTGGCTTCCATGTCTTCCCGCTGCATTTCATGCGCGCCGATGGCTGTTGTTCATGTGGCAAGCCTGATTGCGCCAATGCTGCGAAACATCCGCTTACGCGATACGGCCAGAATGACGCTTCCACTAACGTGAGCCGCATCCGCTATTGGTGGACCCGATGGCCGAGCGCGAACATTGGCTTGCATTGCAAACGCAGCGGACTCGTCGTCATTGACATTGATCCGCGCAACGGGGGCGACGTGACTTTCACCGCCTTGGAATCGGCCCATGGCGACATTGCCTCGCCATTAACGTCGAACACGGGCGGCGGCGGCAAGCACATTCTGTTTGCGGCTCCCGACTATGTGGCGAGAATTCCCGGCGCTCTTGGCGACGGAGTCGATGTAAAGCACAACGGCTACATCATTCTGCCGCCGAGCAATCATAAGAGCGGCGGACATTATCAATGGGCTGACGGCGCGCGCTTCACCGCGCTTCCAGTCCTGCCGGAGTGGGTTGCGACTCCTATTGTCGTCGAGCGCAAGGAAAGACTCTCGACCGATAACATGGAATTCGAATTCGCCGAACTGTGCGAAGCCGTCCTCTCGTTGCCATCATATTCATATGACAATTACCATGAATGGGTTCATAACGGCATGTCGATCTATCATGCTTCGGACGGTAGCGATGATGGATACGATCTGTTCGACGCATTCAGTCAACAAAGCGAAAAATATAACGGGCCGCTCGAAACGATCCGAAAATGGGAGAGCTTTGGCGACTTCCATAACAATCCCCGCACCGCCAACAGTATTTACAAGGTTGCGCGCCAATATGGCTGGAAGCCATGGGACGAAACGCCAGAGCCATGGAGCATCGCGGACTTTGAAAATACTGACGCGCAGACTGTTCTGTGTGCTGCGTCGCTTGCTGTTGAATCAGCGCCGATTGGGGACCGCATAACGCTTCGCCGCTATTGCAAATTAGTGGCTTGGGAAGTGGCTCTCGAAAATCTGGACGAACAGACCGCGCGCCAAGTAATTGGCGACGCCGCTTCGAGTATCGGCATTGGCCGCGATGAATTCCGGCTGATATTCGACGGCGCGCTCCGATGGCAACGGAAAGAGTTGGCGATCAGGAGGTTCCTAGAGGAAGACGAATGCTCGCGCATCTCGCTCAACAAAAAAGAAAGAGAATATCTGGAGCGGCGGTCATGACACAGGGGGCGGACTACATCAAGGAAATCGCGTCAATCGCTAAAGCGGGCGAAATGTATCGCGAGGCAAAAATCAAATTCGTCGCGGAGACGTTCCACAAGTCGGAAGATGAAGTGCGCGCCGCAGTGGATAAGGCGCTAGAGGTTTTGAAAGGCGGCAACGGACAGAACAAGTCGCCTGACGAATATCAGAAAAGGTTTCAAGAATTCGCCGCGCAACCGAGTCATGTTCGCGGTTCTCGTTTCAAGAATTTTCTCAACTTCGCCAATGGTTGCGGTATTGATCGAGAGACGGTTGAAAAGCAACTTCGCGACTATGACCGCAAGTTATGCAAAGTCGCAATCGTTTGCGCCAAGGATATAAAGCCGGAACCCGTCAAATGGTTGTGGAAAGGTTGGCTTGCGCGCGGAAAAATAGAAATCGCCGCCGGAACGAAAGGCGACGGTAAGACAACCCTCGGCCTTTCGCTTGCGTCAACCGTTTCGTGTGGCGGCAAGTGGCCGGACAGCACAATTGCCGAAATGGGCAAAGTGCTGATTTGGAGCGGCGAAGATGGCGCGGCGGATACGATCATTCCACGCTTGATTGCTATGGGCGCGGACCTAAACAACATATTTATTCTGTCCACTGTGACCGAACGCGACGGCGAAAAGCGGCCATTCGATCCGTCAACCGATCTTGCCGCGCTTGAAGATACAATCGCAAGAATTGGCGGCGTCGATTTAGTGATAATCGACCCGTTCGTTTCCGCTGTCACGCGCGGCAAGAACTCGCATAACAATGCAGAAACCCGCCAGGGTTTGCAGCACGTCGTGGATTTTGCCGAGAAGCACGATTGCGCCGTGCTTGGGATTCATCATTTAACTAAGGGAACAGTTGGCCGCGATCCTTTAGACCGAGTGACCGGAAGTCTGGCGTTTACGGCGCTTGCGCGCATCGTGCTTGCGACAGTCACAAGGAAGGAAAGCGAAAGCGAAGGTCCGCCGCGCATGTTGCTGCGCGTCGCCAGCAATTTGGGGCCAAGCGGCGGAGGCTTTGGCTATGACATTGAAATGACGATCCTGCATGAACCGGCAATCGAAGTCTCTCGCATCAAATGGCTGGAAGAAGTGGAAGGCGACGCACACGAACTGATGGCCGAAGCGGAGGAAGTGAAAGATAAATCGGATTCGGCGCTCGCGAAAGCGTGCGAGTTCCTGCGCGAGATTTTGAAAGTCGGGCCAAAATCGGCAAAAGAAATGGAAAGGCGCTTTGCGGATGCAGGACATTCAGAAAAGACAATCAGGCGCGCGAAAGCCGAATTGAAGATAAAGTCGTTCAGGAATAAGACGACGCCGGAGGTGTGGATGTGGACTTTACCTGAGCATGAACCGTTTTGAGCTACAACTGCGCAAAAGGGGAGAAGGTGGCCAACCTCTACGACACCAAATGATGGCCATCTTGACCATCTTCCATAAAAACAACAACTTATATTGGCCATCTTTGAAAATGGCCATGGCCACCTTGGCCACCTTCTCAATTTCTCCCGGAATTCCGGGAAGATGGTCAAGATGGCCAACTTTTTGTGTCAGGAAATTTGGCCATCTTGCAACATCGCTTTGGACTCATCTAGTCTTAATGACCGCGTCATTGGAACTTCGATCTCAAAGCGTCGCCGATCGCCGCGCACATAGCCGCCCGGTCCGAAGCGGGGAGGTCTACTAGGACCTTCTCCTGCTGATTTATTAGGTAAGTAACCACCCCAGGTGTTTTATAGGGTTTCAAGATTCTAGCATACAGGACACGCTTCTGCTCTTCTGAAATCGGGCTGCTGCAAACCTTTGCAGATGCTAAAAGGGTGATTGCCTCCCCGGCAGATTGCAAAAGGGTGATTGCCTCTTTTGCATCTCCCATCGCCTGATTTAGCTGTTCGCTTGCTGTAGGTCCCACGGTAAAGGGAAATCGGGCGACATATTCCTTACTGCCGTCGTCGCTGAGCGCCTTGACGATGCCGATATACTTACCCTCATTCGCGAAATTATGATCGAAGGTGAGCGTGCCGGTCTTGTACTTCTTCGGTGCCGAATAATATTCGGTGTTCGCCTCCATGTTCTCGCGGTCGTCCTTCTGGCCGACGTCCCGAATAACGCGCATCTCGAGATTCATTCGGCGCAATTCGTCCTGCTGCGCGGCGAGCGTGATGATGGTGGGACCGGCGTCCGGGATGTCGTCACAGAACTGATCGCGCGACTTCAGGGGCTGATAGCCGGTGAAGCTCATCGTGTCCGGCCCGATTTTCATCAGGCACTGCCCCTGGTTATAGCCGACGTCGCCATGGGCGTGCGCCTGTGCAACCCAACCAACCGTCGCGATGGTCAAGGCGACGAGGAAGCGCATCATCATTTTGGTTCCTCCCCTTGTAACGATCGCCCGTCGCTTCTTAAATTTTTATTCCGCCCCATATCAACCATCTTGGGCGTAGAACGAATTTGACCACCAAGTCAGCGCGCCAAATCTCCGTTTCATCCCCCCAAACACAAACGTAACAGTTAGATATTTTTCCCGCGCTATCCTGCCCGCCTCGCGCCGCCGAGCAATCGCCCCCGACAAACAGAAGCGCTTAAGCAGTATAATTTTCTCGCCCCCCTTCGCCGCCGAGCAAGCGTGGCGACCGCCATGGGCGAGAAACCTCCCACCCATACGCGAAACGCCGATGCCAACCACACACCTACCTCTCGGGGCCTCGGGCCGCTCACGGGGCCTCTCGTTGACCCACGGTAGGATTGAGTGCTCCACTATCGCTTTGCTCAATTTTGGAATCATCCACCGCACCATTGGCCGTCCCGACAGGGCCTTTTATCGGGCCGCTTTCTGAATCCTTTGCAGATGCCTCACCAACTTCCGCTGATTCCGGACTAGCAGTCTTTTTTAGGAACATCGCAGTTGTCAAAAAGATTGACGCAACAAGGCCCAAGATTGTGAATAGATAAACATCATTAGGGTATGAAGTTGACGGCCGCAGCTTTGATCCGGCGGCGACGATCATTACCACGATCGCCATCCACCCAAAGAACAACAACGGCCTTCTCCATACCAACGCAATTTTTCTCCCACGCCAAGTTAGATATGCGATGAGCGTGGGAATTCCCAGAAGGCCGAGAACTGGAACGAAGGCCGGATGGGCTTGCTCATTCTCCCTAAGGCTAGGAATTGCGTCTCCGAGAAAGCGGTCTAAACCCGCCGTGAGAAACATACCGATGAAACTCATTAAAACCCACGCAAGTCCTTTGTTCGCCAACAAAATTAGAGAGTTCCGTGTGAACAGCGGTTTTCTCGCGCGACCCAGCATCTCTTCCATTACCTCGTTGCTGGAAGGCTCGGTGAGCCGTGCTTCGCGCATCGGTTCTTCCGAAGGCTTTGAAGAATTCGTGGCGGAGTCGTTCGCTTTGCCTTCAAGAGTTCCCCCTTTTGAGGCGGCTTCAAGCATTGCGAGGGAAGGAAAAATAACGTCAAGCGGTTTTCTCGCGCGACCCAGCATCTCTTCCATCACCTCGTTGCTGGAAGGCTCGGTGGGCCGTGCTTCGCGCATCGGTTCTTCCGAAGGCTTTGAAGAATTCGTGGCGGAGTCGTTCGCGTTGCCTTCAAGAGTCCCCCCTTCTAATGCGGCTTCGAGCATTGCGAGAGAAGGAAAAATAACGTCTCTGTCTTTAATATTTGCACAATATTGGCCATCGCGCGTGCGCCAGTATGGCGTGCCAGAGATTACGCCTTCGGCGTGGATTGGGCGTTCACGGTTTTCGAGACTTTCGGGGTTCAGTGCATCTTTCTCGTCGGCCCCCGACCGAAGACTCGAAAAAGAGGCTCGCTAATCAGAGGAGACCTTTCACGTTTATGGCCAGCACTACCGCACGCCATGACCAATGCGACGAACCATCCGATGACTGACCAGCCAAACAGAAGATTTAAAAGGAATATTCCGTCCTTATTTGAAGTGTTTCTTTTATACGCGACATACGCTGGGAGAAAATACACGAAAACAAAAATTGCTATTTCGATCCAAACTGTCTCCTCGTTTGCAGGATCGGCGTTTGTAGTAGCAGCATTCACGAGCGCAAGGCCCGCGGTGCTGAAAACGACAGTCAACAAAACTGTCATTAAAGGCGCGAGCTTTACCAGCATGACTGGTTACTCCGGCTTAGGGGAGCTATTCGCTTAGTCTAGGGGAGTTTGGGCGAGCTTCAAAAAGTTAAGGGGCGGGCAAAACTCACGCTCAAGTGAGATATTTTGACCGCAAAACAGATAGATTGACGCTCTATTTTTTCTCCTGTTGAGCATAACCCACGCCAACCCTACAGGCCGCGCCGAGCGCTCAACCCTCACCGGGGGTCAAATGCGGCCCAGCAGCCCCGGATTTGGGTTAGCACCTGTTAACACATCCGGTGCGGATTCTCCGAAAACACTCGCTGATTCAGCCTTGTCTCAGGTCTTTCGGCTGACTATTTGGCTAGAAGGTAAGAGCAAGAATCCTCAAAAAGTAAGAAAGCGCCCGGATTAGGGCCTCTTTGGGAAGTCTTGAATGGACGCCCGCGATTAAGTTCCGAAGATGACCTTCGAGAGTTCACACAGAGAACCGCAGATCGAACCGCGCTGGTCGGGGAGAAAGGATAAGCGCGCTCGCACGCCAATTGCGAATGGGACGCGTTTGATTATGGCCGATGGCAGGAGCTTGTGGGCCAAGCGGTTCACTGAGATTTGCAGCGCCCATTGTGCGGACCTTGGCGGCTTCGACAACCTGAGCCAAGCCGAATTGGCGATCATCAAGCGAGCGGCTACGCTTCAAGTTGAACTTGAAGCGTTAGAAACGCGCCTCGCCAATGGCGAGGGAAAGATTGACCTTGTGGCCTTTGCGCAAATCTCCAACGGGATGCGCCGCCTTCTGGAGACAGTCGGAATTCGCCGCCGTCCCCGCGATTGCACGCCTAACCTCGCCGAAATTGTCGCCAGCCATCATAACGACGCCGAGATGATCGACGCCCGCGCCGAACAATCGCGCGTTGACGAGATGGTTGAGCAGGGCTGCGACACACGCGCCGAAGAGTCCTCCGTTGAAGAGGACACGCCGTGAACATCGTCGAAGCCTGCAAGCATCCCGACCTATTCGGCCCGCTATTCAAGAATGCATCATGGCGCGCATGGATGACCTTGTTGCGCGCGTTGTTCGCGATTCCCATGGCGAAGGACGATCTTGCGCTTTATCAGGATTGCACGGGGCGCACGACGTGGCCGAAAAAGCAATTCAAGGAAGCGTTCCTGATCTGCGGGCGCCGTGCTGGCAAATCCTTTTGCATGGCTGTTATCGCCGTCTTTCTCGCATGTTTCTTCAACTATCGCCCTTATCTCAACATCGGTGAACGCGGCACGCTTATGGTCATTGCCGCCGACCGCAAGCAGGCCCGCACCATCATGCGTTACATTCGCGGCTTGCTGCAAATCCCGGCGCTCGCCAAAATGGTGGACAATGAGCGCGCCGAGTCCTTCGATCTTAATAACATGGTCACGATTGAAATTCCACCGCTTCATACGCCACAACGAGAGGATATTCCGTTGTCGCAGCGTTGGTGGACGAAATTGCCTTCGCCGGGCAGGACGATAGCGCTCTGTCGCCTACCGAACTTTTGCGCGCCCTGCGCCCCGCGATGGCGATGATTCCCAACGCCATGCTGATATGCGCCAGTTCTCCCTACAGCCGCAGCGGGCCTCTATGGACGGCATTCGATAAACATTTCGGCAAAGACGGCTCAAGCGTCTTTGTCTGGCGCGCCCCGACTCGCACTATGAATCCTCTCATTCCGCAATCGTTGGTTGACGAAGCGATAGAAGAGGATCACGAAGCGGCAAAGAGCGAATTCCTTGCGGAATTCAGGAATGACGTTGCCTCATATATTGATCGTGACGTTGTTGAAAACGCCGTCTTGCGCGGCGTCTATGAAGTCCCTTTCTTTCCGGGGCGGCAATACTTCGCCTTTGTCGATCCGAGCGGCGGACATAGTGACAGTTTCACAATGGGCATTGCCACAGGCAAAGAAGAATGCGGTGTTCGTTCCGCGCAACTCGTCTGCGTCCGTGAATTCAAGCCTCCGTTCATTCCATCGGAAGTGATCGAAGAGATTGCCCTGACGATCAAAAATTATTGCGTTTACGAAGCAACGAGCGACCGCTATGCGGGTGAATTTCCCGTTGAACAGTTCCGCAATTTTGGCGTGACGATCAATCCATCTGAAAAGAGCAAGAGCGAAATATATCGTGACGCATTGCCGTTGCTGAATTCCGGTCGCGTCGAATTACTCGACAATCAGCGCCTCGTTAACCAGATTTGCGGACTCGAAAGACGCGTGGCGCGTGGCGGTCGCGACTCGATAGATCACGCCCCAAGCGGGCATGACGACGTTGCGAATGCCGTATTAGGGGCACTCGTTTTAGCAAGCGGCATAACAGACACGTTCAATCTCGACGAATGGCTGAGATGTTGGGACCCGACTCGACTCACTTATGCCGAAGAACGTGAAATGTTGGCGCTCGAACGCAAGAAACTCGAAGCCGAACGTCTAAAGAAAGAAGAAAACGAAGCACAAGAAAGGAATCCGCAATGACATATACTTCCGACTCCCGCGCCATTCGTCACTTGACGGTGGACTCCGCCGACGCCCTCGCGAACAAGTCGGGCAAGATTGGCTTTGCAATCCTGATGGATGAAAGCAATCCCGACTCCTTCGACATTGTGCCGTTGGGAAATTCCAAGGCCAACGTCCGCGAGCTTTCAGCGGAAGAACTTCAGGCGTGGCAACATGCAGGCCCCACAACGAAACGAGTCGAAGAGGGCGACGACCCGACCAATTACACCGGCAACGCGCGCATGCCGCTCGATCCTTACGAACAGGCCGCCGGGGCCAATTTCGAACGCGCCGCAGCACAGTCGCATGAAGTGACGAAGGCCGCCGGCGAGACCAAGACGCAGAAGCTCACAGGAGACGCGTTGCGCAACAAGCAGATGATGGACGCCGCCCGCGAGAGAAGCATTCGAGCTGAAGGCATTGCGCGTAATGAGCGCATCGCCGCCGCCATGAGAGCAGCATCAGACCGGCAGTGGAAGCGGAGCGCCTGACATGAGTCCAGAACGCAAGAATCTTGCCGCCGCGATCAAAGCCTATCACGTGGCGCAGCATGACGTGGAACGCGCCGAGGACATGATGCAACGCGCGTATGAGCTATCGGAAAACCTTGAATTGAAGTGCGAGCAATTCAACGGTCTTGATGAAGAAATTGCCGCCGCCAACGCCGCCAATGTCGCGCACGCCATCGAGCATGGCGAAACCAGCTTGTTGACAGAACGTCCGCAAGGCTTCGCGAGCAAGATTGTTGCCCGCGATCATGCGCTGGCGGAACTTGCTTCCGTCAATGAAGCGCTTCCTGTTCTGCAAGAGCAACTGGAAGCCGCCAAGCAGCGCCTCTATCAATGCGACGCGACCCGCGAGCTTGCCGCCGAGAAAGTCATCGTGGCGGAAGCCAATGCAATGGCCGTGGCGCATCTCGAAAAGCTGAACGAACTTCGCATCGAACACTACGTGATGAACTTCCTCGCGATGCAGCAAGTCAAGAGGGGGCCGACAGAAAGAGTCGTCACATCCGCCCCCGGCTATCTTTATGGACCAGGACCGACGCGACGCATCCAAATGTCTGAAACGGTCATATTGGCGGCGTCGGAAAACATCATCGGCACGCATGAACTGAAAAAAGGCCCGTTCCTTCGTGATGCCATTGGCGCGCAAGTGGCGAGCTATTGCGGGGCGCTGAAAGATGACGCGGGAGCAACGTTGGAAATCGAGGAACTGAAATCATGAATCAGTCGCCGCTCTTACGGATGCGGAACGTGCCCCGCGCCCCAAGGGCGGTTTTGCGCCGCGAGTCGTTCGTCCTGCATCCGGCGACACGCGACGCAGCGAGCCCTACGGGGAACTCTGCGCGGGGCCACCCCGTGGGGCTCGCATGGTTTCCGATTCCGGTTGGTCCTTGGCTGGAGTCGGAAGCGCGCGGAGCGGAATGCGCGCAACGGGGTCGACAAGTGAATGTGATGCGCGCCTGTCGGCCCCGGATGTTTCAAGAATCAGCGCCGGGTTTCGAACGTCCCTTGGCGCTGAGAGAGTCGATCGGGATAACAACGGGGTTGCTTCCTCTTCCCCTGAGTCGCCGTCCCGCTCGACTCGCAAAGCCAGAGCAAGTTTTCGACTTCCTTGCGCGGGCGACTACCATACGAGTGAACCGCAATGCAGAAGATGCAAGAATTCAGATTCGGCGCATTATGGTTCGATCAAGGAACCCGTCACCCGAAATTTCTCGGCGCCTTCAATAAGGCGGGCGTATTGATCGCCGCCCAACTTGCGGACGGTTCGATTCATTGGAGGCGTCATTGTGATGAGGCACCAGAGGGATTCGAAAAACGCGTGACGAATGATCTTCTGGACCTGATGTGCCTTGCGCTTTGCTCGTCTTTTGACTCGGCACAGTCAGTGACAGGCGGCGGACTGGTCGACTAGCATATTCGTTAAGGCGCATACTATCACCTGTTGTTCGGCCGCGCAGGCAAGCGCCTATCTCTGACCTCGGGGCGAGAGGTCTCGCAAGGAACTATCTAATTATGCATGAGTTGTTCCGGCAAACGCAAAAATCAGGTGGCAAGTGCCCCCCAGATACCAAGATAGCCAGAAATCACACACTGAGTCGTGCGATTCGCTTCTGATCCTACGCGCGCTCAGCCATGCGCTTCGGCTCTCATACGACAGGATCGCAAACGAACCGTTGTCTTCTGACTACGCGCTCTTGCTGATGCGATTGGCCTTTGCCGAAGGGATCGATAACGCCGCCGAGAGTGCATATGGTGCTTGCCCGACCACGCTCGCCCCCGAAGACTCGGCGCTGATCCAGCGCGCAATCGGACACGCCCTCCAAATCTTGTATGACCAGGCGGGGCGCGAGCCCCTGCCGGAAGGCTTCAAGGCGCTCCTTGAACAACTTGCAGCCAAGGAAGCGGCGTCGCTGCACCGATGATTAGGAGTCGGCATTGATGCGCCGTTCCGCGATTAGATGCCATCCCGACAAGCGCCGCGAAATCGCCCGCGTGGGCGAGGCGTCGGTTGCGCCTGTGAATCGCGCATTCTCGCGCGGCCCCAGCCTTGCCAGCAAGGCCGGGAAGAAGGGCGGCAAGTCGGTCGATCCTGCGGCGCGGTCATTCTCCCGCGACCACGATCTTGCCGCACGTGCGGGCCGCAAAGGGGCGGGGGTGGCGCATCGCGGCGGCTGTCAGCGGGGGAGGTGAATCGCTTTGGGAACCTTGGCTCCCCCAAGCGTCTTTTGGGCTGTCCGACAGCAATTCGGGGCGCGAATATCAGGTGCTCTTTTACACGGTGAGCCGGTCCCACCTCTCCCTGAATTCGTCTCGCAGAAATGCCGCCTTTTGTAGCCAGTGGTCTTGGTTATAACACTTCGCCCCTGCCTTTACCTCATCCGGGGTCAGTATGTAGCATACCGGGGCATCGCTGGGGGCGTTCGTGACAATCACCCACAAGTCGCCCATCAAGTCATCAAGAGAACGCTTGAGGGGAACATTGTCACATCCGGTCTGCGCCTTCACTTGAATGCCGCGGAAGTTCTTCCCGTCGGGTGAATAGGCGATTACGTCGATTCCCTTCGCGTTACGTGCGGTAGGCATAGCATTCCAGCCGAGAAGGGAGAGCTTATAACAGACGAAATACATGCCGACGTTGCCCACTATTTGGTTGGTAAGAGCCATGGTCAGACCTCGCCGTCATTGAACTTCAGTAGCATGAAATTATCTTCACCATCCAGAAATGAGCCTGCGGGAGCGCCATTGCATCGCCAGCGCCGAGAGTCGCCGGTCAGGCGTCGATTGTCGTTTGACTACCGCCCCTGCCGCCATCCCGCATCCGGTGCGCCTTTCCGCGCGGGCGTTGGCCGGTCATGTTTCACCCCCCTCCCGTTATTTTGCCCTTCACCTTGCGCGATAAGTGGCACTCACGGTGCACTACCCATTTTTCCGCCTTCGCCATTGTCAAAGGACCAGGATTTTGATCAAATTGATTTTCAACGCGATCTGTGTCCCGCTCTACGGCGGAAGTGTTAGGGGACGAATGCTAACCGCATTTGAAGAAGTTGAGGTTTATTTTGGCGAACGTTCCCAAAGGTCAACATTTTATTCCTCGCTTACATCTGCAACATTTTTTAGGTCCGAAGCCGGAAGGCCAAGTGTGGACCTTCAACAAGAATACCGGTGCGTCTTGGTCGGCTGCTCCCGAAAACACGGCACAACAAACACATTTCTATTCAGCCGAGAATGAGGATGGTTCTTATAATACAGACATTGAGATTTACCTTTCAGAAGTCGAATCCGCAGCGGCGCCAATCTATGAGCGCCTCTTAACAGGCCAAGTTCCCACGGGCCAAGACCGGGCGGACTTCGCACAATTCCTAGCTTTGATGTATCTTCGGACGCCTGCCATGCGTCGCGATTTTGCCGATTTAACGGGGAGAATGCTGCACACATTGAGTTATGCGTGGGGCGTTCATGAAAAGGCTTTCGATTCACTTACGCGCAAAATTGAACGTGAAAAGGGTCGGCAACTTCACCCGGATGAGAAGGAACGTATGCGCCAAGTCCTAATCAACCCTTCAACCTACACATTGCTGATTCGAAAGGAAGAAACACTTAGAGCACTTGCTGGGGTAGATAAACTCACTCCATTGATTTCAAATATGCAATGGACACTGTTATCAGTAACGAACGGTTATTTAATAACTTGCGATAACCCTTTGATCCGTTATGTTCCATATCAAAAAACTCATCCCGTTTATGGCGACGGCGGATTTGCGCATAAGGAGGTTGAGGTTAGTTTTCCGCTCAGTCCCAAACTTATGCTATTGATGACATGGCAGGATCGACTCCCATCTTTTATAGAAATTGGCCGTGAGCACGTAGAGCGGTTCAATGAATTAAGAGCATTTTCCGCGTTGGAGTTCCTTTATTGCCACTTGAATGATTCGCGCATTCAAAAGCTCGCAAACAAGTTTAAGGGTTCTCGGCCGCGTGTAAAGGCACATGGTTTCGGTCCAAAAACAGAGGGGCCGATTGAAGTTCCGCGACGGTGGCCGAAGCCCAAAGAGCCCGCTTAACAAACTCGCCCCATGCCGCTCGCCCGATACTGCGACCAATCCGGCCGCACATCCTCGGGGCGAGCACCGCAGGCGATGCAGCGCAGGCGGCGGCGAAGCGACGGCACTTCAACCGATCCGGCGAGCCCAGACACATCCACGCTCTCACGGCGACCGCAGGCGCAAGCGGCATCCACGCCGCTGATCCCCAGCGACCGCATGTTTGCAAGATTCATGGCTGGGCCGGTGTAGCGTGGCGCGGCATAGGGAAACATGTGCGTGGCTGAGCGATTACCTCACCCTACGGCGGCTTCGCTTCCTCGGCAATTTTCGGAGGTTCGGTTAGCCGACTCAGGGCGCTAATAGTCCTCCCCCAAGAGTCTTATCCCCAATATCCACCAGTTTCTCCACATATTGCCTGCCTGTTAATATCCGACACAATATCTTGACGCTCAAGTGAGACTCGCGCAGCTTGCTTTGAACGAGCGGGCGCCGCCCGCGCGTAGCGACCAATCGTGGTTGATCTGACGAAAGGTGTAGTGGATGCAAATAGGTCACGTCATTTCCGTCTTTGGGGAGATACTGACGCAACTAGGTCAGGTGGCTATGGCCATCGGACAGCTCCTGATGGCCATAGCGCACACGACAGGTATTGATAGCTAATCGTCAAAGTCCCTCGCGAGCTGCAACTTGCGGGGGACTATTTTTTCTAGCACGGGGCTCGGGGATGGCAAATCCCACAGCGATTTTTCCCACTGCTTTAATCACTCCCGCCCCGCCGCCACGAAAGGCGCAACCTTGCCCCGCTCGCCGCGCGGGCTCTAAACTCGCGCCACCTTCCCGCCTCAACCCGTCCCCGTTGCTTGTCAAGCTATCGCCTATCTCGCTAGACCGCCGCAATACCAAGGGGGTCCACATTCGCGGAACGATAGGGGCCGGTAGGTGGTGACTCCATGAACGGGCCTTGCGCCAGCGGACCGGGGGAGCGCCCCGGCAGACTGATCGGGGGCGTAGTGCGGCGGTTTAACGCGCTCACGCTCACAGGCGCGCAACATATATATTCAATATCCCTAATAAATGGGCGGGGATTTGAAGATGACCATGATCCACGACAGCGCGCTATTGGGCGCACGGGACCTTGCGCCCCAAGACTTGGCGCTGATTGGGCGCGAAGTCGGGAGCGCCCTTCGCTGGCTATATCGCGGCGTGGCGTCCGAACCCCTGCCAGATCGTTTCGCGGCGCTGCTTGAAAAGCTGGCGGCGCAGGAGGCGCTTCGCGGCGACGATTACAGGGACAAGTTGCGCTGAGGAATTTTGGTGCAACGCCAAGCTGTTTCGCGAGTCGCTGACACTGGCGGAAGGATGTGCCCGACGCTGCAAATGCTCATGCGACGCTCTATTCGTTAACGAAACGTTGTGAGAGTAGAGAAAAGAGGCTCAGACCCACTCGTGATTGCTCGTAGCGCGCGCGTCTTCGAGAATGTTCCACGCCCAGCCAGCGACGCGTATCGCCTCTGGGTGATCAAATCCAAGCATTGTCTCGGTGGCTGTGGCCAGCATATCCACAGCATCGAGGGTGGAACCGGACTCCAACAAACCAAGGGCGCGCTCAAGCATTGCCTCATAGATCGGAATGACAGCCGGCCGATTGGAAGAAAGCGAATTATTCGGAACGTCGGCCATGTGGTCATCCCCTCGCAAACAGTCAGGGGAGTCATAGCTGGCCACCTTTGAACGGGAAATTTAGCCAAAGGCTCAAATTTTAAAGAGACAGGGGAATAGATAGGCGCGTTGCGAAAATTTAACGAAATCAGTTCGGATCAAGCGCGAGAGCGGTTTCGTTATACTTTCACGGCTCATCATGAACGCGTTTCTGCTTCCATGAGAAAGAACAGTACCAACCTATCGCCGGAAGATGAGGCGATCATCAAGCAGGAAGCGGCGAGCGCCCTTCGCTTTGCGTATCACGACACGGTTGATGAGCCCTTGCCCGAGAGGATTTTGGAGCTTCTCAAAGAATTAGCGGTGCGTTGCGGAGGCGATCTGATTACGGGGACTCGTCAGCGGCCGTGCAGTTGAATCTTCCCCAGCATTCACCAATGGCCACGTTTGCCGGACTCATGCATTTGTGTTTAGATTTTTTACAGCGACGGCGACCGAGGCGCTGGCCTTTAGGTCGAAAGCTCTGAGGGCGATTGTGCTTGCGATCGCCGCCGCAACAAGCAAACTCCTTTGCACGTGGTTCGCAGGTTGGGGGATTGCCGCGCGTATTAGGTGTCGTTTTGGAAGTCGCGTTGCATTCGAAAAGAGATGAGGTTGCGATGCCAACCCGAATGCTACAAGACTCCGACCAGCATTACGAGCTATTCGTGGAGCACCTTATTGGAAGCGCCCTCTCTTCCCTGTATGACGACACGGTTAACCAGCCATTGCCGGATCACATCCTAGCGCTGCTTGAAGAGCTTGAGGCGACGGAACTGCGTCGAGGCGAGTGTGATTAGGACGGGCTTTACGGTCGCCTTGCTGCTGATTCCGAGCCCTTATCCGCACTATCCATGTCAAACCCGGCAAGGATTGCGCGCGCCTCATTCATCGCTTCTCGGGTAGTTTCGCAGCCACTGAGGGCGTCGAACAGCGCGGCGAGAGCGTCGGCGGTAAGCGACGCGCTATACGTGAACATTGGCTTCTGCGACATGGCCTGCGGTCCTTTGTCGCTGGACTAGAGCGGGGCCAATCAGACCCTTTCATCAGATGGAAATGGACGGCCCGCCCAGCTTCAAGGCGAGCCGCCCAACGGCCCCATTGAAAAGCGCTCTTAAACAAGAGGAAGGTAGCGCGCGCCTGCCAGCTTGGAAAGGCGTGGCCGAGCCCGTGAACAGTGTTGCGGAAGAGGTTCGCGTGGCAGTTGCAAAACAGCCACACATGCTGGGGCGGCTGTCGCCCATCTCGCGTGACCGCCGCCTTACTAAGGGGGCCTACGTTTGCGGAAGGGGGAGGGGGCGGTTGAGATCGGAAGAGCG
>NZ_JBPFEB010000146.1:0-4104 GCF_051061225.1 Methylocystis sp. | reverse complement strand
TCGCCGAGCCGCCCGCCGGCTACTCACGCGTTCCGATCGAACCAAAGCCCGAAGAGCGCGCCGCCGCAGGCCGCGCCGATCGCGCCGGAGACTGCTCCCACGAAGCCGGAACCCGGTCCCGCTACGAGAGCGCCAAGGGCTGCACCGATGACCGCGCCCAGGCCGCCGAATGCGAGAGCGGCGGACTGCTTACCTTTGCGATCTAGGTGTGGTCTCTGAGGAGGTTGTTCACCCGAGCTGAAGGCTTGAGAGTGGTCGTTGCGACACGATGCACTCGGGACTTTCAGGGATGAACAACCCCTGTATGGATGCCCCCGTTCGTGCAAGATGTTTTCGAGCGGAAGAGTGCGTGATCGGGGTGCGGTCATGTATCAGACCTCAAATGCGGCTTTTGTGACCGCAGGCCGGTATGGAGATGCGCAGACCAGGCGCAGATCACACAAGCGAGCTGTTAACTCTCTGGGTTGTATTGCATTTCCTGGCCCGATCAAACCGATCATTTGCCCCTTACCGTTCGTCGACCTCCTCACACGCCCGACGCTCCTTGTCTGCTGCCTCTCTCGATCAGAGCACAGCAGGCGCAGGACCCCGATAGTCTTCTCCCTTGGTCAACATGGCCCAAATCGAGCGAGCCATTATATTGGCGAGCGCGATCGCCACTAGCATGCGAGGTTTGCAAGCCAACATGCGATGCAGCCAAGTTCCCACTGGCGCCCCCTTCTTGGAAGCCCAGCGCACGATGACCACAGCGCCGCAGATTAAGAGTCGGCGAATGTCACGCTGACCCTTTTTGGACGTTCTTCCGAGGGTTTGCTTGCCCCCGGTGGGACGCTGCACCGGGACGAGCCCGAGCCAAGCCGCGAAGTCACGCCCACGCTGGAATGCTTCAAGAGGAGGCGCGAATGTCTCGATCGCCATTGCTGTAATCGGACCGACGCCCGGCATGGTTTGCAGGCGACGTGTCGTCTCGCCGCGGCAGGATTCATC
The DNA here is from genome assembly GCF_051061225.1 of Methylocystis sp. GTDB lineage: Bacteria > Pseudomonadota > Alphaproteobacteria > Rhizobiales > Beijerinckiaceae > Methylocystis. Next base: position 3,117 of record NZ_JBPFEB010000146.1, on the reverse strand, counting down.
AAGCGTCGCCTTCTCGAGATTTGCGATTCTGTTCGAAAGCGCTGCTCGAGGAAAACGCGTGAGAGCTCCACGACGAGAAGGGGTATGATCGGCTCGAACAGGACGCCCTGCTCGTGCTCGAAAAGTTGGCGCCGATCGAACGGGAAATCCAGAGCGAAACCGGCGAGTGGTATCTCACGCGGATAAATCCCTACCGCTCGTCTTCCGACCAGATTCAAGGCGTGGTGATCACCTTCGTGGAGATCACCAAGCTGAAGAACGCCGAACTCGCGATGCGCAATAGCGAGGAGAATTTCCGCGCTCTCGTCACCGCCTCGGCCCAGATGGTCTGGACGACCGACGCCGACGGCAATGTCGTTGAGGATTCGCCGAATTGGCGCGCATTCACAGGGCAGTCGATGGAGCAGTTTCGCGGCTCTGGCTGGGCCGACGCCGTGCATCCCGATGACCGTGAGGCCGTCGTGAAGAGCTGGCGCCAGAGCATTTCGGCGCAGACTCCCTTTGAAGCGGAATTTCGCATTCGACATGCGACGGGCGGCTGGCGCTGGACTCATGCGCGGGCCGTGCCATTGAGGGACGATGCTGGAAAACTGCGCGGTTGGGTGGGAATGAACGCCGATGTCACGAAGCGAAAGGCGACGGAGATCGCCCAGCAGGAGGCGGAGGCGGCATTGCGGGAATCGAGCCGGCGCAAGGATGAGTTTCTGGCCATGCTCGGCCACGAGCTTCGCAATCCGCTGGCGCCTCTGCGCAACGCGATGGCGATCTTTGAAAAACGGCTTCCTCCAGACTCCGAATTGCGACGGATCCGCGACATCTCGGAGCGCCAGGTGCTGCATCTCGTCCGCCTTGTCGATGAATTGCTGGATGTCGCCCGGATCAGTTCGGGGCGTCTGGAACTGAAAACCAAACGAGTGGACCTTCGAGACATCATCAATGCGGCTGTCACCAACCGGGACTCCGCGATCAAGGAGCGCGGCCACGAGCTCAGCCTCGTGCTCAGCGCCCGACCAGTGGAAGTCGAAGGTGATGAGGTTCGCCTTGTCCAAATCGTTTCGAACCTCCTCGATAACGCTGCCAAATACACTCCCTAGCAGGGACGCATCCGCGTTACCCTCCATCATGAGGGCCACACCGCAGTTCTTGCGGTCGCGGATAATGGGGTCGGCCTCACGCTGGAGGCGTTGACCAGCGTATTCGACGTCTTCGCGCGGGTGGACCCGTCCGGAGGCAATCCGGTAAGCGGCCTGGGGCTGGGCCTTACGCTGGTGCGTCGGCTCGTCGAGCTTCATCACGGCGCCGTTGAAGCCCATAGCGAGGGTCTTGGCACGGGCGCGGAATTTGTCGTGAGGCTGCCACTGGCGGCGTCGGCTGAGGCGCTCTCTGAGAGCGGCGTTCCCGAGTCTGGCCCGATCACGCCGCGACGCATCCTTCTGGTCGATGACAATCGCGATGCACTCTACAGCCTGAATCTGCTGCTGGAGATGGAAGGCCACACCGTGTTCAAGGCGCTTAACGGACAAAGCGCCCTGGAGACCGCCGCCAGGAAAGCGCCCGAAGTCGTCGTGCTGGACATTGGTCTGCCGGATATGGACGGCTTTGAACTGGCGCGACGGCTGCGCGCACTGGCGGCGACATCAAAGGCTGTTCTGATCGCCGCGACGGGGTTTGGCCAACAGCAAGACCGCGCCCGCTCCAGCGAGGCCGGCATCGATTACCATCTCGTGAAGCCGGTGGACCTAGTCGCGTTGCGCAGGATTCTGCAGAGAATGCCTTCTGGGAGGAACGGTTGAAAAGAGAAGATTAGGACTCCTCAACTCCCGAACGATCGAACACATTGGCCGCTATGTGCTCATTCCGGACTTTGACGTCGGAGCTTGGAACTGGGTTCCAAGGGCGAGACCATTAGCTAGGGGCTCTTGCGATTTGTAGCGCCACCAAGCGCCGGCCCATTTGTCGACGGTCTGCCGGACCTGAGTGTATCGCTTTAGCGACAAAACAGGCGCGAGGCTCTGGCTACGGTCGGACCTTGGGGCTTTCGTTGCGTCTCGCCCCCCGAACGCGCCGCCGAACCTTCACCGCCTCGCGCTTCGTGATCTCTATGGCGCCCCCTTGCACCGCAAGCGCGCGCTTAGCCAAGCATATGTCGTAATGGTCCCCATGGCGCCATCGCCGCGCGACACCGATCCGGCCGGCCATCGCGTGCAATTCCTCGTCGGTGTCCGCGTGCATGTGGCACATGGTCATGCCGCCGTAGGGCACGCGCGTATCGTCGACGTAAACGGCCAGTTAACCCTCCCAGGCGAGACGGAAGGCCGCGACCACCTGCCGGACGACGATCGGAAACGAGTCAGTGCGGGTCATCGCTACCGTCCTTGCCGTTTGACCGAGCGCCTCTCGCGCACAACTTTACCCCAACATGACAGCTAAAAAAATCGAGTCAGACCCACGTGCTCGCGCTTGCAGCGGTATGAGCTAATCGGTCGGGCGACCCAAAGGGAGTGACGCCATGAGCAACGCAGACGAGAAACGCGTCAATCGTATCGCTGAGCGGAAAGGCTTTCGTCTAGAGAAGGCGGGACATGGAAAGGCTCACGGCCGATTCTACATCATGAATCTGGTCGAGGGCACGCGGATGCGTTCCGGCGTCGTGGACCACGAATATTCCTTCTCATTGGAGGAAGCTGAAGCATGGCTTTCTAACTACTCGAAATGAGCCCGGATCTCGCCGGCGCGTTCGCCCGGCGGTAGCACGAAGTGGCCAGCGATGTCGGCCTTTGGCAAATAGCTGCCAACTCGACCGTTTTCTGTGGCGGGACCTCCGCAGCGTTTTTACACAACCAAGATGCTAAGCGGACCCATACGACGGCTTGTGGACTTGGTAAAGGTGACGCTTGGAACAAGAAGAGAAGCTAAGTCGTTTGGTGCCGTGAGATCCGTTTAGGCGGTGGAAAACAGAGCTTTGACCAGGAAAATCCTAGAGGGTGTTATGCACCTTGGAGCATGAATTCTGCGGCGCGCTTGAGCATGAGACATGCGAAGGCGACGACGTGGAGGCCTGCGAGGGTCTGAGCATAGCGCTCGTAATCTTTGACGAGCCGCCTGCATCGTGTCGCC
>NZ_JBPFEB010000145.1:0-62372 GCF_051061225.1 Methylocystis sp. | reverse complement strand
TAGCGTGTCTCTCCAGCCGCTCGCCCGCATCGACGACGCGGCCGAGCGCGCCTGGGCGGCGGAATGGGCAGCCGCGATCCTCGCCAAGGAAGGCGCCGCCATAGATCCGACCGCCAAAGCGCATGTCTGGTCGGCGCTCACATCGCTCGCCTCCTCGCCGCCCGATGAACGAACGCTCACCGGGCTCGCCGTCCTGCTCCAGTCGACGGCCCTGAAGCAGGCGCTTCAGCCCTATTGCGTGGGCGGCGCCTTCGGCCGGCTGCTCGACGCCGAAGAGGAGCGCCTCGGCTATTCCAATTTTCAGGCCTTCGAGACGGAAGGCCTCATCGGCGCCGGCGCGGCCGCAGCCGTCCTCACCTATCTTTTTCATCGCCTGGAGCAACGGCTGGACGGGCGGCCGACTTTGCTCGTCATCGACGAAGGCTGGCTCGTTCTCGATGATCCCGCCTTCGCGCGCCAGCTGCGCGAATGGCTGAAGACTCTACGGAAGAAGAACGCTTCCGTCGTCTTCGCCACCCAGTCGCTCTCGGACATCGACAATAGCCCGATCGCGCCGGCGATCGTCGAGAGCTGCCCGACGCGCATCTTCCTCCCGAACGAGCGGGCGATCGAGCCGCAGATCACCGCGATCTATCGCCGCTTCGGCCTCAACGACCGACAGATCGAGATCATCGCCCGGGCGACGCCCAAGCGCGACTATTACTGTCAGTCGCGGTGCGGCAACCGCCTTTTTGAATTGGGCCTCGGTCCCATAGCGCTCGTGCTTTGCGCCGCGTCCTCGAAGACCGACCAAAAGCTCATCGCCGAGATTCTTGCGGACGTCGGGCTCGATGGCTTCGCCCGCGCCTGGCTGTCCGCGCGCGGCCTCGACTGGGCCGCCGAACTTCTGCCTACCCCCACCGATCTGGAGAAATCGTCATGACCCGCATTCGTCGCCTCGCTGCCGCGAGCGCTTTCGCATTGTCGCTGGCTTGCCTCAGTGCGCCCGCCTCGGCGCAATTGATGGTGTTCGATCCGACCAATTACGCCCAGAACGTCCTGACCGCGGCGAACACGCTGCAGCAGATCAACAATCAGATCACGAGCCTCCAGAACGAGGCGCGGATGCTGATCAATCAGGGAAGGAACCTTGCGAACCTTCCCTATTCCTCTCTGCAGACGATCCAGCAGTCGATCTCGCAGACTCAGCAGCTGCTCCGCGAGGCTCAGCGCATCGCCTACAACGTGCAGCAGATCGATCAGGCCTTTTCGACGCAATATGGGGCTATCAACGCCTCAGCGAGTTCCGCGAGCCTTGTCGACGGCGCGCGGCAGCGCTGGCAAAATTCCTTGTCCGCCTTGCAGGACGCGATGCGCGTTCAGGCGGGGATAGTTCAATCCATCGACACCGCCCGCTCGGAAGCCGGCGCGCTCATCTCGTCGAGCCAATCCGCGCTCGGCGCGCTTCAGGCGTCGCAGGCCGGCAATCAGCTTCTGGCGCTCCAAAGCAAGCAGCTCGCAGACGTGACCGCTCTTCTCGCGTCACAAGGGCGTGCCCAGTCGCTCGAGCTTGCGCGCAACGCCGAAGCCCAGGAGCAGGCGCGCGAGCAGATGCGTCGCTTCGTTGCGCCCGGCCAGGCCTATCAGCCCGGCAATGTCGCCATGTTCCATTGAGCGAGGGCGGCGTCATGAACTGGAGAGAATGGCTCGCCCCCGAGAATATCGGCTTTGTCGCCGTTGGGATTGTCATCGGCGCGATCGCGCTCATTGGCGTCGAATCCGCCTGCGACGCCGATGTCGCGGCGCGAACGAAACCGGCGTCGCTTGCGCCAATCGGCGCGCCGTCGAGAGAGCCTGCGATCGACGCCGAGCTTTTACGTTGCGCACAGCTTCCCATCGAAGAAGCCGACGACCCCGCCTGTAAGGATCTCTGGGCGAAGGAGCGCAAGAGGTTTCTTGGGGACGGGAAGTCGGCGCAACCCGCCGAGCATCTCATCGACATGTTTCCCACGCATCGCTCGCCCGGCGACGGCGCATCGCCTACGCCCGCGCGAAGGAGCGAGTAGCGCCATGGGCGGCACCGGCGTTATCGATCGCTTCCTCGAGACCTTCACCCGCTATATCGACTCAGGCTTCGGCCTCCTCGGCGGCGAGGTCGGTTTTCTGGCGACGACGCTTCTCGTCATCGACGTCACCCTCGCCGCGCTCTTCTGGAGCATGGGCCCCGACGAAGACATCATCGCCCGTCTAGTGAAGAAGACGCTCTTTGTCGGCGTCTTCGCCTATCTCATCAGTAACTGGAATAATCTCGCCCGCATCGTCTTCGAAAGCTTTTCGGGTCTCGGCCTCAAGGCTGCCGGCGCCGGCCTCTCCGCCGCCGACTTTCTGCGGCCCGGCCGCGTGGCGCAAGTCGGGATCGACGCCGGACGCCCCCTTCTCGATTCCCTGTCGCAGCTTCTCGGCTACGTCTCCTTCTTCGAGAACGTGATCCAGATCGCCATTCTCCTCATCGCCTGGCTCATCGTTCTCCTGAGCTTTTTCATTCTGGCGATCCAGCTCTTCGTCACGCTGATCGAATTCAAGCTGACGACGCTCGCCGGTTTCGTCCTCATTCCCTTCGGCCTCTTCGGCAAGACCGCCTTTCTCGCCGAACGCGTGCTCGGCAATGTCGTCTCCTCCGGCGTGAAGGTGCTGGTGCTCGCCGTCATCGTCGGCATCGGCTCGACGCTCTTCGCGCAATTCACGCAAGGGTTCTTGGGCCAGCCCACCGTCGATGACGCCATGGCGCTGGTTCTCGCGGCGCTCTCCCTACTCGGCCTCGGAATCTTCGGCCCCGGCATCGCCAATGGGATCGTCTCGGGCGGCCCGCAGCTCGGCGCGGGCGCCGTCGTCGGGACCGGGCTTGTCGCGGGCGGCGCGGGGGCCGCTGGCTATGGCGCCTTGCGTCTTGCGGGCGGGACGGTCTCGGGGCTTGCCGGAAGGAGCGAGACGCAGGCCGCGGCGACATTGCCGCCATCACGGGGGCCGCAGCCGCCCGACGGCAACGCGCCGCCTTCCGCGCCGACTGGCAGCTCTGGCGGCGGCTCAGGAGGTGCGGCCGCGCGACCGTTCGCTTCGGCCGGCGCCGCGGCGTCTCCCCTGCCCGACGGCAGCGCCTCCTCAGGCATTGGAGTCAATCCGGCGCCTTCCGTCGAACCCGCCTGGGCGAAGCGCCTCAAGCGCTCCCAATCCGTCTCGCACGGCGTCTCGATCGCCGCCCACGCCCTTCGCTCCGGCGACGCCCACGGCGGCGGCGCCTCCTTCAATCTGTCCGAGGCCCGCTAATGTTCAAACGATCTTCCGTCCGCTACGGACGAACCCCCGAACCCGAAACGCCCTACCAGAAAGCCGCGCAGGTCTGGGACGAGCGCATCGGCTCGGCGCGCGTGCAGGCGAAAAACTGGCGGCTCATCGCCTTCGGCAATCTGTTCCTCGCCGGCGGTCTCGCCGTCGCCCTCGTCTGGCAGAATGCGCGCGGCTCCGTCGTTCCCTGGGTCGTGCAGATCGACAAATTCGGCGAGGCGAAGGCCGTCGCCCCCGCCATCGCCGATTACCGGCCAACCGATCCCCAGATCGCCTGGCATCTCGCCCGCTTCGTTGAGCATGTCCGCTCGATCCCGGCCGACCCCATCGTCGTGCGTCAGAACTGGCTCAAGGCCTATGACTTCGTCACCGACAAGGGCGCGCTGGCGCTGAACGACTACGCCCGGGCAAACGATCCCTTCGCCAAGGTCGGGCAGGTCCAGATCGCTATCGACGTCGCCAGCGTCATTCGCGCCTCGGATGATTCCTTCCGCGTCGCCTGGACGGAACGCCGCTACGAGAACGCCAGCCTCGCTTCGACAGAGCGTTGGACCGCCATTTTCACCATCATCCTTCAACCGCCCCGCGACGCCGAGCGCCTGCGCAAGAACCCGCTCGGCCTTTTCATTCACGCCATCAACTGGTCGAAGGAGCTTGGGCAATGACGCCATTTTCGTTTCGGGCTTTCGCGAGCCTCACTCTCTCATCGTCCTTGCTCACAGCCTGTTCGAGCTTCAAGCCGCCCGAGATCGCCTATGACGATTTGCCTGTCCCCGCGAGCCTCCAGAGCGATCCGCCCGGCCCGGTCAAGATCGTCGAGGTCCCAAAGGTTCTGCCGCTGCCGGGCCAGCTCAAATCCCTTGCGCGGAGCAAAGGCGAACGGCCGGAGCCCGTCGATCCGAAAGTGCGGATCGAACAGGCCAACGCCGCCGCGCGCATGGAGCCGCGCCGCGCCGGTTATATCAACGCCGTCCAGGTCTACCCCTTCACGGAAGGCGCGCTCTATCAGGTCTATGCCGCCCCCGGCGAGATCACCGACATAGCGCTACAGGATGGCGAGCAGCTCGTGGGCTCCGGCCCCGTCGCCGCCGGGGACACGGTGCGCTGGATCATCGGCGATACGGAAAGCGGCGCGGGCGCCGCCCGTAAGACCCACATCATGGTCAAGCCGACTCGCGCCGATCTGATGACCAATCTCGTTATCAACACAGACCGGCGCACTTATCATCTTGAGCTGCGTTCGACCGATAAGACCTATATGGCCTCGGTCTCCTGGCAATATCCACAGGACGAGCTCATCGCGCTACGCCGCCAGAACGTCGCCGCCGAAGCCGCCGCACCGGTCGATGTCGGCCTCGATCTCGCCCGGCTCAATTTCCGCTACGCGATCGAGGGCGACGCCGCGCCCTGGCGGCCGCTTCGCGCCTTCGACGACGGCCGAAAGGTCTATATCGAATTCCCGCGCGGCGTTTCTCAGGGCGAGATGCCGCCGCTCTTCGTCACTGGCGCATCGGGCGACAGCCAGCTGGTCAATTACCGGGTGCGCGGCAATCACATGATCGTCGACCGGCTCTTTGCCGCCGCTGAGTTGCGTTTCGGTTCCGACGACCAGAAGGTCGTACGGATCGTGCGCAGCGACGGAGGGTCCGCCATATGAGCGCCCCGGAGCACGAGAAGAAGCTCGCGGAAGAATTGCGCCTGCGCCCCGAGCGACCGCCGGTGACTCGACTCTCGCGCCGCGTACTTATCACGCTCGCGGGCGTCTCGTCTGCTGCGCTTCTCGGCATGACGATCTGGGCTTTGCAGGGACGATCGCGTTCTGGCCCCGCGCCGGAGGTCATCAATACCGACGCAAAGGCCACGCCCGACGGTCTTGCGTCCCTGCCGCGCGACTATTCGGGCCTGCCGAAGAACGTCCCCAAGCTCGGCCCGCCGCTTCCAGGCGATCTCGGTCGGCCGATCCTCGCGGCCCAAGGGCAATTACCGCCGACCAGTCCTGATCCCGAACAACAGCGCATTGGCCAGGAACACGAGGCGGCTCGGACGGCGAAGCTCTTTGCGACGACGAACGTGCGCGAGCGGCCGTCGGCAAGTGCCGAGGTAGCTCAAAGATCGACGGTGGTTCCAAGCGTCCAAGCGTTGTCGCTTCCAACCGAGCCGGCCCCAATCGATCCCGGCGACATCCAGAATATGCAGGAGCGCAAGCTCGCTTTCGTCAATGCGCCAACCGATCGACGCACGGTCAGTCCGGATCGCCTCGCCGCCCCGGCGTCGCGCTATGTCCTGCAGGCGGGCACGGTCATTCCCGCCGCGCTCGTCACCGGCATCCGCTCCGATCTTCCCGGGCAGATCACGGCGCAAGTCACCGAGAACGTCTATGACAGCCCGACCGGGCGCTTCCTGCTCATTCCGCAGGGCTCCAAGCTCGTCGGCGTCTACGACTCCCAGATCGCCTTCGGCCAGTCGCGCGTGCTCCTCGTCTGGAGCCGGCTAATTCTCCCGGACGGGCGCTCCATCGTTCTCGAGCGCCAGCCCGGCGCCGACGCGGCCGGCTATTCCGGGCTCGAGGACGAAGTAGATCATCATTGGCTCCGCCTCGCCGGCGCGGCTGCGCTGTCAACCATTCTCGGCGTCGGGACGCAGCTCGGGACAACTGGTACCGAAAACGCCCTCATTCAGGCGTTGCGTCGCGGCGGCGCGCAAAGCCTCAATCAGACCGGACAGCAGATCGTCGGGCGCAATCTCAACATCCAGCCGACGCTCACCATTCGGCCGGGGTTTCCGGTCCGGGTGATGGTCACGCGCGACATCGTTCTCGCGTCTTACCGCGCACCCGGTGATGTCGCGGCGACAGGAAGCGAGCCATGACGAAGTTGAAACTCTCCAGCGTGGAAGACGAGAAGCCGGTCAAGGTTACCGTCACACTGTCGGCGGCGCTGCATCGGAATTTGGTCGCCTATGCGGAAATCCTCGCGAGCGACTCAGGGAAGGCGATCGAGCCGGAAAAACTCATTGCGCCGATGTTGGAGCGATTTATTGCCAGCGACAGAGTGTTCAAAAAAGCCCGCCGATCGTAAGCGGCTCCAGATCTGAGCCCACCGATTTGCACGCCAGAGCCCGAGATTGCCGCAAGCCGTTCTTAAGGGACTTCCAGCACCGACACCTATCATTCTCAATCCCCAGCAACAGCCGAGAAGGAGATCGAGCATGGCCCAGAGCGATACTTTGGAGATCAGGAAGACCATCAGAAGGCACCAACTGCGAGAGATGGTCCCCCTCGCAGACAGCACGATTTACGAGATGGAACAGCGCGGTGAGTTTCCTCGGCGCTTTGCGCTGTCGCCGCGCTGTATCGTCTGGGATCTCTCCGAGGTTCACGCTTGGTTGTTGGCGCGGCGCGCAACTCCGATCCGTCGAGCGCAGCATCCCGACGTCTCCAAGCGCAAGTCCCGGCCTGTCAAAGCGCGGGATCGAGCGCAACAAGGGGCATAGAGGGAGGCAGTAACGTTGGAACATGTTTCCGACCCTCAACCCAGGCATCAACGATGTCAGCCCATTCCTGCATCATGTGCCGACGCTGAACCTCATACTCGGCCTTGTTGTAGACGCCGCGTGATGAGCGCCCGTCCTCGTGCGCCAGGCACTTTTCGATCCAGTCGCGGTTGAAGCCCAGCTCGTTGAGGAGCGTCGACCCCGTGCGCCGCAGATCGTGGACGGTGAACGGCTCCAGCGGCAGCCCCTCCTTCTTCGCCTGTTCGACGACGGCGTAGGTGACCCGGTTGAAGGTCGCGCGCGACATCGGTGCGTCTGCATCGTACCGAGAGGGCAGCAGGTAGCGCGAGTTCCCGGCGCAAGTCTTGAGCGCGATCATGATGTCGAGCGTCTGCCGGCACAAATAGACGTTGTGCGGCTTCGATCGCTTCATACGCTCCTTCGGGATCGTCCAGACGGCATTGTCGAAATCGACTTCGTCCCAAACTGCGTCCTGCAGCTCGCTCTTCCGGACCATGGTCAGGAGGTAGAGCTTCATGCCGAGGCGGATCGTTGGCAGCGTGGCAACATGCTCGAGCTGCTTGAGCATGATGCGGATCTCGGTCGCCGAGAGCGCACGGTCTTTGGGTGTGAAGGTGGCGATCGAGGCCGGACCGACGTCATCGGCCGGGTTTGCGACCTTCTCGCCGTGGAGAATGGCGAAGCCGTAGATCTGCTTCAGGATATCCCGCACATGGATCGCCGTCGCCGGTGCGTCCCGTTCCACGATCTTCGCGCAATGGGCGCGAAGGTCATCGGGCGTGATCTCGGTCAGCAAACGGTTCCGCCAGACTGGCATAAGCTCCCGCTCAAAGATCGAGCGGCGCATCGCGCGCGTGCTGTCAGCCATTGGCGCGTTGACCAGCCACTTCTCCCCGAACTCGCCGAAACTCTTGGCTTCCTTGATCCGGCGCTTTTCCCGCTGCTTCTCGATGGCGGGGGACCGCCCCTCTGCGATCGCCCGGCGCGCGTCCAGGCATAGTTCGCGAGCCCGGGCGAGCGAGATCCCGTCTCGGGCGTACTTGCCGAGATAGATGGTCTCCCGCCTGCCGTTCAGCCGGTAGTCGAGCCTGAAGGAGATGGCGCCAGACGGTGCCACGCGCACATACATGCCGTCACGGTCGGTCACCTTGAACATTTTCTCTCTAGGTTTCAGAGCCTTGAGCGCTGCATCGGTCAACATGCTGAGCCACCTTGCGAAAAGTACCGTCACGCGGTTTTCGGAGGCTCGTGGCGGTGAGAACGATTACTATTCAGTGTATTAGATCAAAAAAAGTACCGTCACGAGCCTCATTTGCCGTGACGGTACTTTCGATTTTCTCGTTGATCAATGGGGGCGAGGTCCGTCAGCGAGGCCGCCAGACGCGATTCATGCCCACCGATAGCCCCCGATAGGTATCGGCAGGATTATTTATTTTTTTCATATAGTTGCGTCGCGCGGTGGCGTAGTTCCGGATACCCTCGGATGGGCAAAAATTATTCCCACTCGATCGTGCCGGGCGGTTTCGACGTGACGTCATAGACCACCCGATTGACGCCCCTGACCTCGTTGATGATCCTCGTTGCCGCGCGGCCCAGGAAATTCATGTCGAAAGGATAAAAATCGGCGGTCATGCCGTCGCTGCTCGTCACGGCGCGCAGCGCGAGGACGTAATCATAGGTGCGGCCGTCGCCCATCACGCCGACGCTGCGCACCGGCAAGAGCGCCGCGAAGGCCTGCCAGATCTTGTCGTAGAGACCCGCCTTGCGGATTTCGTCGAGATAGACGGCGTCGGCCTTGCGGAGAATGTCGAGCTTCTCGCGGGTGATGAGTCCGGGGCAGCGAATGGCGAGGCCCGGCCCCGGGAAGGGATGGCGGCCGACGAAGGCCTCCGGCAGACCAAGCTCGCGGCCCAGGGCGCGCACTTCGTCCTTGAAGAGTTCGCGCAGCGGCTCCACCAGCGCCATGTTCATGCGCTCCGGCAAACCACCCACATTGTGATGGGACTTGATCGTGACGGATGGACCGCCCGTGAACGAGACGCTTTCGATCACATCCGGATATAGCGTTCCCTGCGCGAGAAACTGCGGCGCGCCGCGTCCGTCCTGCGCGATCTTCTTCGCCTCCGCCTCGAAGGTCTCGATGAACAGGCGGCCGATGGTCTTGCGCTTCACCTCGGGATCGTGAACCCCCTCCAGCGCGCCGAGGAAAAGCTCCTCCGCCTGCACATGATGCAGCGGGATGTTGTAGTGATCGCGGAAGAGACTCACGACCTCCTCCGCTTCGCCGAGCCGCAGCAGGCCATGGTCGACGAAGACGCAGGTCAGACGGTCGCCGATGGCCTCGTGAATCAGGACCGCCGCCACGGCGCTGTCGACGCCGCCCGAGAGGCCGCACAACACGCGCCCGTCGCCCACCTGCTTGCGGATCGCAGCGATGGCCTCGCCACGAAAGGCGGCCATGGTCCAGTCGGATTTCAGCCCCGCGACCTTGTGCACGAAATTCGAGAGCAGCCTGGCGCCGTCGGGCGTATGCACGACTTCAGGGTGGAATTGCAGGCCGAAGTAACGACGCTTTTCATCCGCGATCGCCGCCATGGGCGCGTTCCCGGAGGCCGCGATGACGCGGAAGCCCTCCGGCAGTTTCGTCACGCGATCGCCATGGCTCATCCAGACCGTATAGCTCGCGCCCTGTTTCCACACCCCGTCGAAGAGGGCGCTATGCTCCAGCGCGGTGATGTCGGCGCGGCCAAACTCGCGGTGATGCCCCGCCTCCACCATGCCGCCGAGTTGCGTGGCCATGGTTTGCTCGCCATAGCAGATGCCGAGCACCGGCACGCCGGACTCGAAGATCGCCTGCGGCGCCCGGGGCGAACCCTCGTCGGTCACCGAGCAGGGCCCGCCGGAGAGGATCACCGCTTTCGGCCGGATGTCGGCAAAGGCGCGGTCGGCGCTCTGGAAAGGCGCGATCTCGCAATAGACCCCCGCCTCGCGCACGCGCCGCGCGATGAGCTGCGTGACCTGCGAGCCGAAGTCGACAATGAGCACCTTGTCGTGGCGGTCGGCGATGTCGTGGTGGAAGCTGTCCGTGGCGGCAGTCATGGGTTCTCTTTTCGAGGCCCCCTCCCTACGCTCATGGTCGGCGCCGACGAGCCTGAGCCTATCGGCGACGAGGCTCTGACTCCCTCTCCCGCGAAGCGAGGGAGGGTTGGGGAGGGGGCGTTAAGGCCTCGGCGCGCAGACGTATCGTCTCCAGCACGCCCTCAAACTCTGAGTAAACCTGCCCATTGGTGACTCGCAAGACAGAAAAGCCGTTCGCCGCGAGCCATCTGTCGCGGGCGGCGTCCCGGCGCAGCTCGTCGTCGGTCGAGTGCGTGGCGCCGTCGACCTCGACGATGAGCCTTGCGCCGTGACAGAGGAAATCCGCGACATAGGGGCCGCAGGGGGCTTGCCGGCGGAATTGCAGGCCGTGGAAGCGGTGGCCGCGCAGGGCATGCCAGAGCTTGCGCTCGGCTTCGGACATTTCCCGGCGGAGTTTTCGTGCGAAAGCGATTTTTGGGAGCTTTCGCGGCACGACCCCCTCCCTGTCCCTCCCCCGCTTCGCGGGAGAAGGGACGCTCACCGGCAAGCATGACCATAAACTGAGCCGCACCGACATCTAACTCCCTCTCCCGCGAAGCGGGGGAGGGCTGGGGAGGGGGCCTCAACGCCCCACCTACCCCCTCCGCATCACACAAACATAAAACCCGTCAGTCCCGCTGGTCGCGGGCGAGAGCCGCAATCCCGCCCCGTGCAGCGAAGCGAAGCGGGCCAGCTCCGGCAACCCGGCCGCCTCGGTCATGTCAGCAGCCGAAACCGCCTTGAAATCGGCATGGGCCGCCAGAAACGCGGCGGCCTGATCCTCGTTCTCCTCGCGCAGCAGCGAACATGTCACATAGACCAGCCGGCCGCCCGGCTTCACGTAACGCGCGCCCTGCTCCAGCAGCGCCGCTTGTTCCTTCAACCGCAAGTCCAGCGCGCCGGGCGCGAGGCGCCATTTGGCGTCGGGATGCCGCCGCCAGGTGCCGACGCCGGTGCAGGGCGCGTCGATCAGCGTCAGGTCGCAGCGGCCTTCGAGATCGGCCAGCACATCGGCCTTGCCGCGCGGTTGACGCACCTGAATGTTTCGCGCCCCCGCCCGCTCCAGCCTGTCGTGGATCGGCATCAGCCGGCGGCCGTCGGCGTCATGGGCGTAGAGCTGCCCGCGATTGTGCATCTGCCCGGCCAGCGCCAGCGCCTTGCCCCCGCCGCCCGCGCAGAGATCGAGAACCTGCTCGCCCGGCGCGGCGGCGCAGAGGAGAGACGCAAGCTGCGAGGCTTCGTCCTGCGGTTCGACCAGCCCTTTGACATAGGCCGTCTCGGCCGCGAGCGCCGGTCCCCTGCCCTGCCCGGCGTCGATGCGCAGACCGATGGGCGAGAGCGGCGTCGGCGCCGGATCGAGATGGGACAGCCGCGCCTGCGCCTGCTCGCGCGACGCTTTCAATATGTTGACCCGAAGGTCGACTGGCGCGCGGGCCGCCAGCGCGGCGCCCTCCACGGCGGCGCGATCGCCGAAAGCGGCGGCGAAGCGATCCGCCAGCCATTCCGGAAAATCGCCGCGCACATGATCGGGGGCGCCCTCCAGCGTCGCCGTCTCCAGCCGATGGCGCTCCCCGTCCAAGAGCGGAGCGGGGGCGTGGCGCTCGCCGGAGCAGAGCGCGGCGATCGCCGCGGCGTCCAGACCACGCGCCTCGCGCAACGCCCCGAGCATGGTCGCGCGGGGCGTATCGGCGCCCATGATCCACTGGGCGGAGGCGCTCTTGCGCAACGCGTCGAAGACCAGGCTGGCGATGGCGGCGCGATCCTTCGAGCCCGCGAAACGATGCGACGCGCCCCAGTCCTTCAGCAGATCGGCGACGGGGCGGCGGCGCTGGGTCAGCTCGCCGAGAATCTCTATGGCGGCGGAAATCTGGGCGGCGGGAGTCATGCGGATCGGGCCTTCAGAAACGGCGAACGGGGCGAGGGCGCCCTGTGAAAAGGAATGTCAGGCGCCGGCGCGAGGCCGCCGCCGCGCGCCGATGCAGCGCACCGTGCCGGTGGCCGAGCGATAGACGAGGGTCTCGGTCTCGATGCGCCCCTTGTCGAACACCACGCCGTCCACCAACGGCCCGTCGGTGACGCCGGTGACGCAGACGACCACGTCGCCGGTCACCATCTCGCGCACGCCATATTTCTTGCGCGGGTCGGTGAGACCGTAGCGGATCGCGCTGGCGCGTTGCTCCGGCGTCTCCAGCACCAGACGCCCCTGCATCTGCCCGCCAGCGCAACGCAGAACCGCCGCCGCCAGAACGCCTTCCGGCGCGCCGCCACGGCCCAGATACATGTCGACGCCGGTCTCCGACGGATCGGTGACGAGCACGATTCCCGCCACGTCGCCGTCCGAAATCAGCCGCACGCAGGCGCCCGCCTTGCGGCATTTGGAGATGATCGCGGCATGGCGCGGCCTATCCAGCACGCAGACGGTGATCTCATTGGTCGCCACGCCCTTGGCCTCGGCCAGCGCGCGGACATTGTCGGCCGGGTCGCGGTCGAGGTCGACCACGCCCTCGGGATAGCCCGGCCCGACGGCGATCTTGTCCATGTAGGAATCGGGCGCGTGCAGAAACGTGCCGGAGGTCGCCGCGGCGGCGATGGCGATGGCGCCGGTCATGTCCTTGGCGCAGAGCGTCGCCCCTTCGAGCGGCGCCACCGCGAGTTCGACCAGCGGCCCCGCCGCCGCGCCGAGCTCGGCGCCGACGAAGAGCCCCGACGAATCCGCGTCGTCACCCTCGCCGATGACGATGCGCCCGCGCACCGGCAGCCGCGCCAGCTCCTCCTGCATGGCCGCGACGGCGGCGCGGTCGGCGCTCATTTCGTCGCCGCGACCGCGCAGATGCGCTGCGGCCACCGCCGCGCGTTCCGTGGCGCGCGCCAGCTCGATGGTCAGCAGGCGGTCGATCGAAGGGGCGTCGAGCTGTGGCGGTTGCGCCATGGGTGAGACCTACTCGCGCTCGATTCGGATGACCTGGGCGCGGGAGACGATGGTGCCGTCCTCGAAAATAAGGTCCAGCGCCTCGCGGACGAGATGCTCGCTCGTCGCATGCGTGATGAGGATCACGTCCACGGCCGCCCCCGGCGCGCCGCGGCGCCCGCGCTGCATAATGCTTTCGAGCGAAATCTGCCGCTCGGCCATGCGCCCGGCGATTTTCGCGAAGGCGCCGGCGACGTCGCGCACCGACATGCGGATGTAATAGCCGCCCTCGTGCCGGCGCATCGGCGTGCGCTTGAGCTCGACGAGCTGGGTCGACGGCAGGCCGAAGGGCGCCGAGCGCACGCCCTTGGCGATGTCGGCGATATCCGCGACGACCGCCGAAGCCGTGGCGTCGCCGCCGGCGCCGGGGCCGACGAGAGTCAGCTCATGCACGGCGTCGGCGTCGATGGTGACGGCGTTGAGCACGCCCATCACCTGGGCGATGGCGGAAGTCTTGCTCACCATGGTCGGATGCACGCGCTGCTCGATGCCGTCCGCCGTGCGCTGGGCGACGCCCAGCAGCTTGATGCGGAAGCCGAGTTCATCCGCGGCCTCGATGTCCGCGAGCGTCACGCGCTCGATGCCCTCGATGTCGATGGACTGGGCGGAAATGCGCGTGCCGAAGGCGAGCGAGGTCAGAATCGCGAGCTTGTGCGCCGTGTCGAAGCCGCCGATGTCGAAGGTCGGATCGGCCTCGGCGTAGCCGAGCTTCTGCGCCTCCGTCAGACATTCCTCGAAGGAGAGCTGCTCGCGCTCCATGCGGGAGAGGATGTAATTGCAGGTGCCGTTCAAAATGCCGTAGACGCGCTCGATCGAATTGCCGGCGAGGCCCTCGCGCAGCGTCTTGACGATCGGGATGCCGCCGGCGACCGACGCTTCGAAGGAGAGCGCGACATGCTTTTCTTCAGCAAGCTGCGTCAGATGCACGCCATGGGCGGCCAGCAGCGCCTTGTTGGCGGTGACGACCGATTTGCCATGCGCCAGCGCGGCCTCGACGCTGGCGCGGGCCGGGCCTTCAGAGCCGCCGATCAACTCCACGAACAGGTCGATCGTCGGGGAGGCGGCGAGCCTGACCGGGTCGGAGAAAAACTCCACGCCGGAGAAGTCCGCGTCGCGCTTCTTGTGCTGGTCGCGCGCGGAAACGCCCGAGACGACGATTCGCCGGCCGGTGCGCGCCATGAGCGCCTCCGCCTGACGGTGGAGAAGCCGCGCCACAGCCGCGCCCACGGTGCCAAGCCCCGCGATGCCGACGCGCAAGATCTCCGACATTTCGACCTTCCGGAAAAAAGCGACGACCCCGACAAATTCGGGGTCTGGAAGGGGCCTTGTGCACGATTTCGGGTGGGCGATCAAGGAAGACGCCCGGTTGCGCGTCGGGACCGGGCCTTGCGGCCAGACGGATCAGCTCGCGGGCCGTTTTTTCACGGCGCCAGGATGTAGATCGGCGCGAGAACCAGCGCCAGCGCCAGCATTCTGCCCGCGAAGCCGAGCGGACCCCCGATGAAGATCCAGTAGCCGAGGCGATTGGGCAGTCCGCCGACAAACATGAGGACCTCCGCCCTCAGCCTCGTAAGCCAGAGCATGCGCAAGGCGATGACGCCGCACAGCAGGAAAACGAAATTGAGGCCGTAGTTCTTCTCCGAGGCGAAGATGACCACGGCGACGATGAAAAGCGCATTGGCGAGCGATCGCATGTGCGCGCCCTTCTCTCGCAGGCCCCCGCGGGCCCGAATACTCAAGACATGGGGCGCGCGGCGACGGCGGCAATTCGGGACGCCGCTCACGCCCCTGTCGCGCCGCCGCGCGATGCCGCTTCCTGCGCGAATCCGCCCTAGGTGAGGACGAGGAAGGTGAGGTCGCGGCGCGCCCGTCGCCGTGGCGGGGTGCGCGAATGACCACGGTGCTCAGCGACTTCATCGGGGCCTTCGTCACCTTGTTCGTGGTGGTCGAGCCCCTGGGGCTCGCCCCCGTCTTTCTCGCCGCGACGGCCGGTCACAGCGGTGCCGCCCGCGCCAGCATCGCCGCGCGGGCCTGTTTCTACGCCTTTCTCATCCTGACCGGCGCGGCGTTCGGGGGCGCGGCGCTGCTGCGCGCCATGGGCATCACTCTGCCCGCCTTCCGCGTCGCGGGCGGGCTGCTGCTGTTCTCGATCGCGTCGGAGATGGTGCTCGGGGTGCGCCTTGGCCGCGACTCCGCGACGGCCCATCAGGCGCTGGGCGAAAACGGCCGCAACGTCGCCGCCTTCCCGCTGGCGATACCGCTGATGGCGGGGCCTGGCGCGATCACGGCGACGCTGCTGATCGCGGGCGAGGCCCATGGCGACGCGGCGCGCCTTGCCGCGCTCATCGGCGCGATCCTCGCGGTGGTCGTCCTCTGCTGGATCGTCTGCCGGCTCGCGACGGGCGTGCAGCGCCTCGTCGGCGCCTCGGCCAGCATCGTGATGGAAAAGCTGATCGGCGTGCTGCTGGCCTCGCTCGCCGTCCAGTTCGTCATGGACGGCGCGAAAAGCCTGTTTTCATGAGCGCGCCGATGAAGGCCCCTCCCAAGCGATGACGGGAGGGACAGTGAGCATCGAACGCCGCTCAGTGGGCGACGTTCGACCAGATCTTGCGCTTGGTGAAATACAGCAGCAGCGCGAACACGATGAGGAAGGCCAGAACGCCCTGCCCGATGTGTTTGCGGGCCTCGAGATGCGGCTCGGCGACCCACATCATGAAGGCGGTCACGTCCTTCGCATATTGGTCGACCGTCTGCGGCGCGCCGTCGTCATAGGTGACCGCCCCGTCCGAAAGCGGCGGCGGGATGCCGATGCGATTGCCCGCCATATAGACATTGTAATACTGGCCGTCGGGCACCTTCACGTCATGCGGCGGGTCCTGATAGCCCTTCAGCAGCGAGGCGATGTAATCGACGCCGTGCTCCTGGTAGGAGAGACCCGGCAATGCGTCGAGCAGGAAGGTCGGGAAGCCGCGGCCATAGCCGCGCGCCTTGGCCAGCACCGACATGTCCGGCGGATAGGCGCCCGACATCGCCGCGCGCGCGGCCTGTTCGTTGGCGAAGGGCGGCGGGAAGCGGTCGCTCGGCCGCGCCGGCCGGTCATAATATTCGCCGCTGTCGTTGGGGCCGTCCTTGACCTTGTAGGTCGCAGCCAGCTCCGCGACCTCCTTTTCGGAAAATTCCGGTCCGCCCGGCTGGCTGAGGTTGCGGAACGCCAGCATCTTGATCGAGTGGCAGGTCGAGCAGACTTCCTTGTAGACCTTGAAGCCACGGCGCAACTGCGCCTTGTCGTAATGGCCGAAGAACCCGGCGAAGGTCCAGCTCTGGACCTCGGGTTTCTTCTCGTGATGTCCTTCCGCCAGCGCCGGCGAAGCGGCGACTGCCGCTGCGAGCAGAGCGGCGCCCGAAAGGAAAGACAAGAACAGTCTGCGCTTCATCGAAGAGTCCCGTTGGGCAAACATGTGTCCGGCGTCACGCATGGGAGGCGCTCCCGGCGGCGACGGCGGCGTCGATCGACTCCGGCAGGGGCTCGGGCTTCTCGTATTTCGCGATCAGCGGCAGGATGAGCACGTAGTGGAGGAAGTAATAGAAGGAGAAGATGCGGGCGAGCAGCAGGTAGACCCCTTCCGCCGGCTGTGCGCCAAGGTAGCCGAGGCCAATGCAGACCGCGACAAAGACCCAGTACGCCTTGCGGAACATCGGGCGGTAGCTGCCGGACTTCACCGGCGAGCGATCAAGCCAGGGCAAGGCCGCCGCGATCAGGATCGACAGGAACAGCGCGATGACGCCGAGAAGCTTGTTCGGGATGGCGCGCAGGATCGCGTAGAAGGGCAGGAAATACCACTCCGGCACGATGTGCGGCGGCGTCACCAGCGGGTTCGCCTCGATGTAATTGTCCGGATGGCCGAGATAATTCGGCACGAAGAAGGCCATCCAGGCGTAGAGCACGAGAAAGGCGCCGATCGCATAGCCGTCCTTCAGCGTCGCATAGGGCGTAAAGGGCACGGTGTCCTTCTTGATGTCCTTCACCTCGACGCCGGTCGGATTGTTCTGCCCCGTCACGTGCAGCGCCCACACATGCAGCGCCACAATGGCGATGATGATGAAGGGCAGCAGATAATGCAGGGCGAAGAAGCGGTTGAGCGTCGGATTATCGACCGAATAGCCGCCGAGCAGCCAGGTCGTGATCGCCGTGCCGACGACGGGGATCGCGGAGAAGAGGTTGGTGATGACCGTCGCCGCCCAGAAGGACATCTGGCCCCAGGGCAGCACATAGCCCAGGAAGCCCGTCGCCATCATCACCACGAAGATGATGACGCCGAGTATCCACAGCACTTCGCGCGGCTCCTTGTAGGAGCCGTAATACATGCCGCGGAAGATGTGGATATAGACGGCGAGGAAGAACATCGAGGCGCCATTGGCGTGCAAGTAGCGCAGCGCCCAGCCCCAGTTCACGTCCCGCATGATCTTCTCGACAGAGTCGAAGGCGAGCGTGGTTTCCGGCGTGTAATGCATCGCCAGCACGATGCCGGTCACGATCTGCGCCACCAGCATGAAGGAGAGGATGGCGCCGAAGGTCCACATGTAATTCAGATTCTTAGGAGTCGGATAGGACACGAAAGAATCATGCATGAAGCTGAGGATCGGCAGCCGGCGCTCCAGCCAACGGGCGAAGCCGCTCTTGGGCTTGTACTGGGAATGTCCGCTCATGGAACTTTCTCGAATGCGTGCGGCGCGGAAAAGGGCGCGGGAAAAGACGGAGAGGCGAAAACGACTATCCGATCTTGATCTTGGTGTCGGTCAGGAAGCTGTATTGCGGCACTTCCAGATTGCTGGGCGCGGGGCCGCTGCGGATGCGGCCGGAGACGTCATAGGTCGAGCCATGGCAGGGGCAGAACCAGCCGTCGAACTCGCCGGCCTTGCCCGTCGGGATGCAGCCGAGATGTGTGCAGACGCCGATGATCACGAGCCATTCCGGCTTCTGGACGCGCTTCGAATCGGGCTCCGGGTCGGGGAGTTCGGCCAGCGGAACGTCTTCGGCGGCCTTGATTTCCTCCGGGGTGCGATGGCGAATGAAGACGGGCTTGCCGCGCCATTTCACGGTCACGATCTGGCCGACGGGGATGGCGGACAGATCGACTTCGGTCGACGCGAGAGCCCGCGTGGAGGCGTCCGGGTTCATCTGGGAGATCAGCGGCCAGACCATGCCGCCGGCGGCCACGGTCGCCGCCGCGCCGGTCGCGATGTAGAGAATGTCCCGACGGCTCGGCTCAGCCGGCGTCTTCTGTGTGCCGTTAGTGATGTTCACGCCTGACCTCTCCCGTCGCGCCGCCGCCACGCCCGCCCCCGGAACAAGCGCGGGCTCGACTCGGCGCAATCGTTCCACTTTTACCTGCCGCACGCCAGCCTGCAAGGGCGCAGCCCGGCAAAAGACGCTTGAACCACGCTCGCGCGCGGCTTATGTGGCGCCGATCCGCCACCATGTCCACTTGGGCGAGGCGGGATTTTGCGCCTTTGCCGCCCACTTTGCGCCCGGGCGCGCCATCGCGGCGATTTGCCGCAAATTCCAAAGGCTTCCCGCTGGTTTCTCCGCACATGCCCCCCCTCGCCCTCGCCCTCTACCAACCCGACATTCCGCAAAACGCCGGGACCATGCTGCGCGCCTGCGCCTGCCTCGGCGTGGAGGCGGCGATCATCGGCCCGGCCGGCTTTCCGGTCACGGACGCCGCGTTCCGGCGCGCCGGGATGAACTATCTCGACCTCGTGACGATTCACCGACACGCCTCCTTCGACGCCTTTCAGGCCTGGCGCGCCGCCTCGGCGGCCGGGGGCGCGGCGCGGCGGCTGGTGCTGCTCTCGACCCGCGCCGCCGCGAGCTATACCGCCTGCGCCTATCAGCCGGGCGACATTCTCCTTGTCGGCCGCGAATCCGCCGGCGTGCCGGACGCGGTCTTCGCGGCCGCCGATCTCGCCGTGCGGATCCCCATGCAGCCGCGGGCGCGCTCGCTCAATGTCGCCGTCGCGGCGGCGATGGTCATGGGCGAGGCGCTGCGTCAGCTCGGCGCGGGTGAAGGAGGCTGACGGCCGTCGCGGCCGGGGCCTGTCATCGCGCCATGAATTGACAAGGCCCGGACCGGCGTTGAAAAGGCGGCGCAACCAGGAGACGCCCATGATCGCCGCGCAGGACCAGATCGACGCCCGCAAGACCGCCGCGCGGGAGTGGTTCGAGGCGCTTCAACTGCGCATCTGCGCCGCCTTCGAGGCGCTGGAGGACGAGGCGACCGGCCCCTTCGCCGAGGCGACCGCTCCCGGCCGCTTCCAGCTCACGCCCTGGGAGCGGCTGAACCATGACGGCGCGCCGGGCGGCGGCGGCCGCATGGGCATGATCCACGGCCGCGTTTTCGAGAAGGCTGGCGTGCATTGCTCGACCGTCTTCGGCACATTCAAGCCGGAATTCGCCAAGCAGATCCCCGGCGCGGCGGACGACCCGCGCTTTTTCGCCACCGGCATTTCGCTGATCGCGCATCCGTGGAATCCCAATGTGCCGGCGGTCCATATGAACACGCGCTTCGTCGTGACGACGAAAGCCTGGTTCGGCGGCGGCGCGGACCTCACCCCGGTGCTCGACGCCCGCCGCACGCAGGAAGACCCCGACACGATCGCCTTCCACGCAGCCATGCGCGGCGCCTGCGAAAGGCATCCGGTCGCCGACTACGCGCGGTTCAAGGACTGGTGCGACGAGTATTTCTACCTCCCCCACCGCAAGGAGCCGCGTGGGATCGGCGGCATTTTCTATGATTATTTCAACAGCGCGGGCGACCCCGACAACAGCGCCTGGGACAAGGACTTCGCCTTCACCCGCGACGTCGGCGAGAGCTTTCTCGCGATCTATCCCGAACTCGTGCGCCGCAATGTCACGAAACCCTGGACGGCCCAGCAGCGCGAGGAGCAGCTCATCCGCCGCGGCCGCTATGTCGAATACAACCTGCTCTACGACCGCGGCACGATCTTCGGGCTGAAGACCGGCGGCAATGTCGACTCCATCCTGTCCTCCATGCCGCCGAGCGTGAAATGGCCCTAAAGGCTCAGCGTCGCCCGAAGGTCCATGTCCTGTTGATGGAGAAGGTCAGAAACATGGCCAGCACGGTCGTGACGATCTGCGCGGGCAGATAGGGCGCGCCGAGGCGCTCCACGAACAGGCTCATCGACATGTACGTGACGCAAAAGCCGAGAAAGGCGGTGAGCGCAAAGCGCCACCCGGCCTCGGCATGCGGGCGATCGCTGGCGAAAGTGTGCCGCCGGTTGAGCGCATAGGCGACGACGCCGCCGGCGACGTAACCGATCAGGGTCGCCGGAACCGGCCGCCATCCGCCAGCCTCCACGAGGCCCACGAGAATCGCATAATGGACAGCCGTGGCCACGGCGCCGACGGAGGCGTAGGTCGCAAGCTGACGGAACATCAACCGATCAACGCGGCAATTGGGCGTAATAGCGGGCGAGGCCCTGCATTTCAGCGTCGGAAAGCTGCCGGCTCTCGTAGCGCATCTCCTTGTGCGGGCGCTTGCCGGATTTGAAGTTCTGCAGCTGCCGGTAGAGGTACAACTCGTGCTGGCCGGCGAGATTGGGGATCTCGACGTCCCGCCCGATTCCATCATCGCCATGGCAGGCGGCGCATTCCGTGAGCGCGGCGAGCAGATTTTCGGCCTGCGCCGGCGGGCGCGCGGCGATCGACAGCCCGCAGAAGGCGGCGGCCGCCATGATCGCGCGTTTCCAACGCCGACATGGCGCCACGTAACGCGGCATATTGCCTCGCTTTGGACGACAGGCCCAAAATGAGCATATTAACTGTTCGATTTCATTTCCCAATTTGGCAATTTGCTCCGGTAACGCTTGTGCATTTGTCACGAAGTTCCATCTGACGAACCCTTGGGGGGCTCTTTGCCCGATTCCAACGATAGGCGCCTGAGCAAGATCGCCGCTGGCCTCGAGCTGGTCAAGCGGCTCGAGCAGCCGGCGGGCCGGGCCGAGTTCTACGCCCATTTGCTCGAGTTGGTCGGGCCGTTCAACGTCGTGTCGATCGCTGTGGGCGTGATCCCCTATGAATGTCGCGCGGGAGAGCCCGGCCTGTGCGAAGAGATCGGGATCGCACCCTTTCCGCCACGTGTGCGAAACTCGGACGCCCCGCTGGGCCCCCTCCCCCTGCAGCTTGGGACGCGTTTTTTCACGCGCGACCCGGGCGGCGCGCTGCTGTGCTGGTCTTACGACGGAGCGGGCGCCCAGGACGTCTGGGCGCCTGGAAAAGGGCTTGTCTTTCCCAGAATAGCCGACAACCAGCGCGCTTATGGGCTTTGTTGCTTCGGGCCTGAGCTCGCCTCGGACATGGCGGCGAAGAGGACCCTTTCCTTCATCGCGAGCTACAGCTTTGCGAGACTTCTGCGGGCGCAGGGTCTGGGCGCGCCGCCGCGGCTCTCGTCGCGTCAGTTGGAAGCGCTGCAATGGGCGGCGGAAGGGAAGACGAATCAGGAAATCGCGATGATCATGGGCGTGTCGGAATACACGGTGGACAAATACATGAGGCAGATGAACGAGGCGCTGAATGCGGTGAACCGCACGGCGGCCATTGTTCAGGCCATGCGGTATGGATTGATCGCCTGAAGGAGCGACCCCGGCTGCAGGCGGGAAAACCCCAACCGCGCCGGCGCCGCTCCCCCCGTCAGCCTAGCCCCCCGGCTGAACCTTGATCCCCGCCCGACTGACGCGCAGCGTCACGTCAGCCTTACGGTTCGTCTCTTTGAGGAAGTCGATGAGTTTCGCCTGGTTCTCGAAGCTGAGCGTGGAGAAGGCGCGCAGCATCTCCAGCGAGTTCTCCTCCTCCAGGAAATAAAAGATTTCGATCAGATTGGACCCTCTGAGATCGAGAATCCTCCTGCCGATAGCCTCGGCCATGGCCGATTCAGTAAAATCGCGCCTTTCAGTGCCCATCCTGTGCCCCCAAGCGCGCCGTAGCACGACTCAACTCCTTGATCTTTGCCATTTAAAATCCGTTTGAAAAGTACGTAATTCCGTACGTACGTACGGTTACAAGTTGTTGCAGAAAAAAGAGATTTTTCTTCCTGGCGCCAAATCCGCGCGCTACGTCGCGCGCCTGCCCTCTTCTCATCCGAGCGATAATCGTCTAACAGAACGACGACTTTCGAGCCGGGCGCGCCCCGCTCGCCGCCCGCAAGACGGGCATCACGGGACGCGTGCCGGTCCTAAAGGCCGGAAATCGCGGCCTTTTTTTATGCGCGCTCTCCCAAGGGGAGCGTGGACGGGCGAAGGCGACCGATTCCGTGCCGGAAACGGAAGCCGGCGGAACAATTCTCCTGCCTGTCCCGCCGTTCGCGGCCTGCCCTGCAGGCCCGCGGGCTCGGGATGGGCAAAAGCGCGCGCACGCCGCGCCGAACCACAGAAGCGACATGCCGAAAAGAACCGACATCTCGACCATCCTGATCATCGGCGCCGGCCCCATCGTCATCGGCCAGGCCTGCGAATTCGATTATTCCGGCACGCAGGCCTGCAAGGCGCTGAAGGCCGAGGGCTATCGGATCGTGCTCGTCAACTCCAATCCGGCGACGATCATGACCGACCCGGATCTGGCGCACCGCACCTATGTCGAGCCGATCACGCCGGAATTCGTCGCCAAGATCATCGAGAAGGAGCGCTACGCCGTCCCCGGCGGCTTCGCCCTGCTGCCGACCATGGGCGGCCAGACCGCGCTCAACTGCGCGCTCTCGCTCGAAAAGATGGGCGTGCTGAAGAAATTCGACATCGAAATGATCGGCGCCACGGCCGAAGCGATCGACAAGGCCGAGGACCGAGAACTCTTCCGCGAGGCGATGACCAGGATCGGCCTCGACACGCCGCGCTCGCATCACGTGAAGACGCTGACGGCGGCGCTGGACGCGCTCGACGACATAGGCCTGCCCGCCATTATCCGCCCATCTTTCACGCTGGGCGGCACCGGCGGCGGCATCGCCTACAACAAGGCGGAATTTATCGAGATCGTGGAGCGCGGCATCGACGCCTCGCCGACGAGCGAGGTGCTGATCGAGGAAAGCGTCCTCGGCTGGAAAGAGTATGAGATGGAAGTGGTCCGCGACAAGGCGGACAATTGCATCATCGTCTGCTCCATCGAGAACATCGACCCGATGGGCGTTCATACCGGCGACTCCATCACCGTCGCCCCGGCGCTGACGCTCACCGACAAGGAATATCAGATCATGCGCGACGCCTCGCTCGCCGTGCTGCGCGAGATCGGCGTCGAGACCGGCGGCTCGAACGTGCAGTTCGCCGTCGATCCGCGCACCGGCCGCATGATCGTCATCGAGATGAATCCGCGTGTGTCGCGTTCGTCGGCGCTGGCCTCCAAGGCCACCGGCTTCCCCATCGCCAAGGTCGCCGCGCGACTGGCCGTCGGCTACACGCTCGACGAGATCGCCAACGACATCACCGGCGGCGCGACGCCGGCCTCCTTCGAGCCGACGATCGAGTATGTCGTCACCAAGATTTCCCGCTTCGCCTTCGAGAAATTCCCCGGCTCCGAGCCCGTTCTGACGACGGCGATGAAATCGGTCGGCGAGGCCATGGCCATCGGCCGCAATTTCGCGGAATCGCTGCAAAAGGCGCTGCGCTCGCTGGAGACGGGCCTGTCGGGTCTCGACGAGATCGAGATCGACGGGCTCGGCAAGGGCGACGACATGAATGTGCTGCGCGGCGCGCTCGGCACGCCGACGCCGGATCGCCTGCTCGTCGTCGGACAGGCGCTGCGCCTCGGCATGAGCCAGCAGGAAATCCACGAAGCGAGCAAGATCGACCCCTGGTTCATCGCGCGCGTCGCGGAGATTGTCGCGCTCGAAGCAAAGGTGCGCCAATTCGGCCTGCCGAAGGACGCCGAGAATCTGCGCAGATTGAAATTCGCGGGCTTCTCGGACGCGCGTCTCGCGACGCTCGCCAGGATGGAGGAGAAAGACGTGCGGGCGGCGCGCCATGCGCTGGACGTGCGCCCCGTCTACAAGCGCATCGACACCTGCGCCGCGGAATTCGCCTCGCCCACGGCCTATATGTATTCGACTTATGAGACGCCTTTCGTCGGCGTTCCGGCGAGCGAGGCGCAGCCGTCGGATCGCCGCAAGATCGTCATTCTCGGCGGCGGACCGAACCGCATCGGCCAGGGCATCGAATTCGACTATTGCTGCTGTCACGCCTGTTTCGCGCTGGACGACGCCGGCTACGAAACCATCATGATCAACTGCAATCCCGAGACGGTCTCGACCGATTACGACACCTCGGACCGTCTGTATTTCGAGCCCCTCACCAATGAGGACGTGAGCGAAATCCTCGACGTCGAACGGTCGCGGGGCGAGCTCGTTGGCCTCATCGTGCAATATGGCGGGCAGACGCCGCTCAAGCTGGCGCATGGGCTCGCCGCCGCCGGCGCGCCGATCCTCGGCACGCCGGTCGACTCGATCGATCTCGCGGAAGACCGCGACCGCTTCAAGCGCCTGCTCGACAAGCTCGGCCTCAAGCAGCCGAAGAACGGCATCGCCTATTCGGTGGAGCAGGCGCGCATCGTCGCCGGCGAGCTCGGATTGCCGCTGGTCGTGCGTCCCTCCTATGTGCTCGGCGGCCGCGCCATGGCGATCATCCGCGACACGAACGATCTGGACGATTATCTCCTCGGCACGCTGCCGAGCCTCGTGCCGTCCGAGATCAAGACGCGCTATCCCAATGACAAGACCGGGCAGATCAATATGGTGCTCGGCAAGAATCCGCTGCTCTTCGACCGCTATCTCACGGATGCGATCGAGGTCGACGTCGACTGCGTCGCCGACGGCGAACAGGCCGTCATCGCGGGCGTGATGGAGCATATCGAGGAAGCGGGCATTCATTCCGGCGACTCGGCCTGCTCGCTGCCGCCGCGCTCGCTGACCCCCGAGACCGTCGCCGAGCTCGAAAAGCAGACGAAAAGCCTCGCCATGGCGCTGGGCGTCGTGGGTCTGATGAATGTGCAGTTCGCGCTCAAGGACGGAGAAATCTACGTCCTCGAGGTCAATCCGCGCGCCTCTCGCACCGTGCCCTTCGTGGCCAAGGTCGTCGGCGCGCCCTTCGCCAAGATCGCCGCCCGCGTCATGGCCGGCGAGAAGCTTTCCGCCTTCACTTTGCCGAGCGGGCCGCTCGAGCACATTGGCGTCAAGGAGGCGGTGTTCCCCTTCGCGCGCTTCCCCGGCGTCGACACGGTACTCGGCCCGGAGATGCGCTCGACCGGCGAGGTCATCGGCCTCGACACCGCCTTCGACGCGGCCTTTGTCAAAAGCCAGTTGGGCGGCGGCACCAAGGCGCCGCGCGAGGGCGTGGTCTTCGTCTCGGTGCGCGACGCGGACAAGCCCCGCATCCTGCCGGCGATTCGGGAGCTGAAGGAGATCGGCTTCAGCGTGGTCGCGACCGGCGGCACCGCCCGCTATCTCCAGGAGCAGGGCATCGCGGCCCAGAAGATCAACAAGGTCTCGGAGGGCCGGCCGCATATCGTCGACGCCATCAAGAACGGCGGCGTTCAGCTCGTGTTCAACACGACCGAAGGGGCGCAGGCGCTGGCGGACTCGCGTTCCTTGCGCCGCGCCGCCCTTCTGCATAAGGTTCCCTATTATACGACCCTCGCCGGGGCTGTCGCAGCGGCGCAGGGGGTGAGAGCCTATGTGTCGGGGGATCTGGAGGCGCGGGCGCTGCAGGATTATTTCCCGGCCGGCAGGGACTGAGAAAACCGGGCAGAACGGCACGCGGGCGCTGCGGCGGGATTGGCCGGCGGCGCCGCTTTTGCTGCAATGAGCTCATGATTCGGGGTCCGCTTTCCCCGAAGGCAACCGAAAGGCGAAGAGCGAGAGCAATGGAGAAAGTCCCCATGACAGCCCCGGGCTATGCGGCGCTCGGAGAGGAATTGCGCCGCAGGCAGCAGGAAGACCGCCCGCGCATCATCCAGCAGATCGCCGAGGCGCGGGCCCATGGCGATCTCTCGGAGAATGCGGAATATCACGCCGCAAAGGAGGCCCAGTCGCTCAACGAAGGCCGCATCGCCGAGCTCGAGGACAAGCTCTCGCGCGCCGAGGTCATCGACGTTTCGAAGCTTTCGGGCGCGACGATCAAATTCGGCGCGACGGTGACGGTGGTCGACGAGGACACCGAGGAGGAGAAAGCCTATCAGATCGTCGGCGAAAGCGAAGCCGATGTGAAGAGCGGCCGCGTCTCGCTGACGAGCCCCATCGCCCGCGCGCTGATCGGCAAGAAGGTCGGCGACACGGTGGAGGTGAAAACCCCCGGCGGCGGCAAGAGCTACGAGATTCTGAAGGTTGCGTTTGTGTAATCCGCTCCCCTCTCCCCGCGCAACGGGGAGAGGGTCAGGGTGAGGGGCAAGGCCACATCCGGCGCGCTCGGGGAAGCGGCTTCGCCCCTCATCCCAGCCCTCTCCCCGCAAGCGGGGAGAGGGGGGGATTGCGGGGGCGCAACCCTCCGCGTCCTCACCGACGGTCGCGCCGGCCATGAAGCGCAGGCGCTCGGCCTCGCCGAGGCGCTGCGGCTTGCCCCCGATATCCGCCGGGTCGCGCCCGGCAAGCCCTATGAATGGCTCGCCCCCTTCGGCCCGCCGGACCCCCGCGACGCTCCCGCCTACACGCCGCCCTACCCCGATCTCTGCATCGCCGCCGGACGCCGGACCATCCCCGCGCTGCGGCGTCTCAAGCGCGACTCCGGCGGCAGGACCTTCACCGTCTATCTCAACGCCCCCGCCACCGGCCCGCGCACGGCGGACCTGATCGTCGCCCCCCGCCATGACCGCCTGAGCGGCCCCAATGTCGTCGCGCCTCTGACGCCGCCCAATCGCATCAGCGCGGAACGCCTTGCGCGCGCCCGCGCCGCGCCCGGCCCGCGCATCGCCCGCCTGCCTCATCCGCGCGTCGCCATGCTCATCGGCAGCGCGGAAGGGATCGCCCATGATCTCGACCATATCGCCGCCTCGCTGCTTTCCGGCGGCTTTGGCGTGATGGCGACGGCGTCGCGGCGCACGCCGCCGGAACTCATCCGAGCGCTCGGCGCGGCGCTTGCCGCGCCCGGCGGCTGGTTCTGGGACGGGACGGGCGACAATCCCTATCTCGACATGCTCGCCAACGCCGACCGCATCCTCGTCACCGGCGACAGCGTGAACATGATCGGGGAGGCCGTCGCGACCGGCGTTCCCGTCCATGTGATCGAGCCATTGGCCCCGCGGCGAAAGTTGCGCGCCTATGTCTCGGCGCTCGAAGGCGCCGGGGCGGTTCGCCGGTGGCGCGGCCCCTTCGAGGACTGGCCCTGCGCGCCGCTCAATTCGACGCCCTTGGTCGCCGACCGGATCGCGGCGGCCTACGCGGCTTTCGGCGCCCGGTTGCGGCGCGGCGCATAATCGCTAGATTGCGCTCTCCTTTCAGGCCGGGAGAGAGGTCCCATGTCCGCCCCACAGCATTCGCGCGTCATCATCATCGGCTCCGGGCCGGCCGGCTACACGGCCGCCATCTACGCCGCCCGCGCCATGCTGGAGCCGGTGCTGATCGCGGGCTTCGATCAGGGCGGTCAGCTCATGATCACCACCGAGGTCGAGAACTATCCCGGTTTCGCCGAGCCCATACAGGGCCCCTGGCTGATGGAGCAGATGCGGCTTCAGGCCGAGCATGTCGGCACGAAGCTCGTCTCCGACCACATCGTCGAAGCGCGCCTCGACAGGCGCCCGTTCACGCTCGTCGGCGACAGCGGGACCACGTACACCTGCGACGCGCTCATCATCGCGACCGGCGCCAAGGCGAAATGGCTCGGCATTCCGAGCGAGGAGAGATTCAAGGGATTCGGCGTCTCGGCCTGCGCGACCTGCGACGGCTTCTTCTTCCGGGGCAAGAAGGTCATCGTCGTCGGCGGCGGCAATACGGCGGTGGAGGAAGCGCTCTACCTCTCCAACCTCGCCTCCCATGTCACGCTGGTGCACCGCCGCGACACGCTGCGATCCGAGCGCGTGCTGCAGGAGCGCCTGCGCCGCCAGGCGAATGTCTCGGTGCTGTTCGACCATGTGATCGACGAAGTGCTCGGAACCGAAGGGCCGCTGGCCGTCACCGGCGCGCGGGTGAAAAACGTCAACACCGGCGAGACGCGGATCATCGACGCCGAGGGCGTCTTCATCGCCATCGGCCACGCGCCGGCCTCGGAGCTGTTCAGGGGCCAGATCACGGTGAAGCCCTCCGGCTATATCGCCGTCGAGGCCGGCACGACCCGCACCAATCTTCCGGGCGTCTTCGCGGCCGGGGACGTCGCCGACGAGGTCTACCGGCAGGCCGTGACGGCCGCCGGTCTGGGCTGCATGGCGGCGCTCGAAGTCGAGAAGTTCCTGCTCGACGCCCCCGCGCTGGCGACCGAACCCGTTTAAGGAGAAACACATGTCGGAACGCGTCATCTTCCAGAAGAAAGCCATGCCGGTCGAGGTGGAGGCCGGCAAGACCTATTACTGGTGCGCCTGCGGCCTCAGCGCGCGGCAGCCCTTCTGCGACGGCTCGCACGGGAGCACGGACATCCTCCCTGTCGCCTACAAGGCCGAAGCCACGGGCAAGGCCTTCTTCTGCGGCTGCAAGCACTCGAAGAACGGGCCGCTTTGCGACGGCTCGCACAAGGAGCTTTGAGGACGCCGCCCCTCTCCTCCGCCACAGGGCGTCTTTAGGGACGCCCGTCCAACAGACGGGCTATGGCGGGAGAGGGAGCAGAACCGGGCTTCGCTGAGAGCGCTGATCGTGAGCGTCCCCTCTCTCGCGGCAGCGGGGGAGGGACAGGGAGGGGGTCAGGCCCCCTCCACTTATTTCCCTTTCTCGACCGACAGTTGCAGCGCGCGGGAATAGACCTGCCGGCGGGGTTGTCCCGTGGCCGCCGACACGACGCTGGCGGCGTCCTTCACCGAATGAGTCGCGAGCGCGTCGACGATCCGCGCGTCGAGATCGGCCTCCGCGAGCGCCGCGGCTCCCTCCTGGGGCGGCGCCACGAGCAGCACGATCTCACCTCTCGGCGGCCCTTCCCCGGCCAGCGCCTCGGAGAGGTCGTCGAGCCGGCCGCGACGCACCGATTCATACATCTTGGTCAGTTCCCGCGCGATGGCGGCGTCGCGGGGACCGAGCACGGCGGCGCAGTCCACAAGCGTCTCGGCCAGGCGGCGCGGGCTCTCGAAGAAGACCAGCGTGCCCGGCACATTGGCGAGCTCAGCGAGGCGGGCGCGGCGCGGCCCGCTCTTGTGCGGCAGAAACCCCTCGAAGAAAAAGCGGTCGGTGGGCAGGCCCGCGACCACCAGAGCCGCCAGAACCGCCGAAGGGCCGGGGACCGAGGTGACGTGCACGCCGCGCTCCAACGCCTCCTGCACCAGCTTGAAGCCCGGATCGGACACGAGCGGCGTGCCGGCGTCGGACACCAGCGCCAGCCGCTCGCCCGCCTCCAGCCGGGCCAGCAAATGCGGACGAATCACCTTCGCATTGTGCTCGTGATAGGCGATCAGGGGTGTGGATATCCCATAATGCGCCAGCAGCGTCTTGGTGACGCGCGTATCCTCCGCGATCACGGCGGCGGCGGCCGCGAGCGTCGACAAAGCGCGGAAGGAAATATCCTTCAGATTGCCGATCGGAGTCGCGACAACGTGAAGGCCTGGCTCAATTTTCTCGGCTTCGGCGCGAAGGCCGAAGGCAGTGTAGCCCGCTGCCGGGAGGGGGGCGTCGTCAAGGGCCATTGGCGCGATCTCTCCGCAATGTTCGTTATGTCGTCTCAATTGTTCGGAATATGAAACAGTCGGGGTTCTTCGCGCAAGGCGTTCAAACTGAGGCTCGGGGCTGTCTATTGACTTTCGGCCCTGGAAACGGACCCTATGCTCAACTTAACGCGCGCGCGAGCCCGACGGGCCGGGCGCAGGGGGTTCGAAACTGGAAATGAGCAAATTTTCTGTGGGCTCCGACGGCGTTTTCCGGCGCATGCGCATGGGCCTCGCGGCCTGTGCGGCGGCGCTTGCGCTGTCCGCCTGCCACCCTGGCGCCGGCCCCGGCATCCCCGGCATGAAGATGGACGCGGGCGCGCCCGGCGCTCCGGCCGGGCAGGCCGACGCCGGCGAGACGATTGGCACTGGCGCCGTGAAGGTGGGGCTGATCGTGCCGCTGACGGGTCCCAACGGCCCGTCCGCCGTCGGCGCGTCGCTGCGCAACGCGGCGAAGCTCGCCTATGCCGACAGCGGCACGAGCGACGTCACCATTCTCGTCAAGGACGACAAATCGACCCCCGCCGGCGCGGCCGCCGCCGCGCAGGCCGCGATCAACGAGGGAGCCGAGATCATTCTGGGGCCCGTCTTCGCCACGGACGTGAAGGAAGTGGGGCGCGTCGCCCATTCGGCGGGCCGGCCGGTGATCGCCTTTTCGACCGACTCCTCCGCCGCCGGGCGCGGCAATTATCTGCTGTCCTTCCTGGTCGAGGGCCATGTCGACCGCGGCCTGACCTTCGCGGCCCAGCGGGGCAAGAAGTCGGTCGCCGCCCTGGTGCCCGAAAGTGATTACGGCACGCTGGCGCTGGCGCAGTTTCAGCAGAGCGCGGCCACCGCCGGCCTGCGCGTGCCGCTGATCGAACGCTACAAGCCCGGCGCGCCGGGCGAAGCGGTCCAGCGCCTCGCCGCCGCCCGCGACCAGTTCGACGCGATCTTCATTCCCGAGCAGGCGGACGCCATGGCCTCGGTGTCGAAGGAGCTGATGGCCGCGAACCTGGATTCGAAGAAGGTGCAGATCATCGGCACCGGCGTGTGGAACGATGGCCGCACGCTGAGCCTTCCGGCCTTGCAGGGCGCCTGGTTCACGGCGCCCGAGAACGCGGGCTTCAACGCCTTCGCGCAGCGCTACAAGGCCAAATTCGGGTCCGACCCGGCGCGCATCGCGACGCTCGCCTATGACGCCGTGTCGCTGGCGATCGCGCTGTCGCGTTCGCAGGGCTCGCAGCGTTATTCGGAAAGCGTGCTGACCAATCCGTCGGGCTTCAACGGCGCGGACGGCGTCTTCCGCTTCAAGCCGGATGGAACGAACGAGCGCGGGCTGTCGATTTTGGAGATTGGCGGCGGATCGGCGAAGATCATCTCGCCCGCGCCGCGCAACTTCACCGGAAACGGCGCCTGACAGACGCCCCTCTCCCCGCACGCGGGGAGAGGCGGCTCAAGCCGCCCCGCCCTCGCCCGCGATCTTGCCGAAATCCGCCACGCCCATCATGACCCGGCGCAACTCCGCCAGCAGGCGCAGGCGGTTGAGGCGCAGGTCGGCGTTGTCGGCGTTCACCGTCACGTGGTCGAAGAAGGCGTCGACAGGTTCGCGAAGCTTGGCCAGCGCATGCATGGCGCCGGCGAAATCTTCCGTCGCGAGCCGCTCCGCCGTCTCCTCCTGCGCGCGATGGATCGCGGCGGCGAGCTTGTGCTCCTGCGGCTCGATCCGCAGATTCGGCGCGTGGGGCAGGGAATAGGCCTCCGCTCCGTCCTTCTTCTCCTCGGCCTTGAGGATATTGCTGGCGCGCTTGTAGCCGGCAAGAAGGTTCCTGCCGTCTTCGGTCGAGAGGAAGCTGTCCAGCGCTTCCACCTTTCGCGTGATCATGAGCAGATCGTCCTGTAGGGGGGCGCTCACCGTCGCGCCATCGGCGAACGCTGTCGCCCCCAGCGCCGCATCAATCAGATCGTACCGCGCCCCCTTGTCCCGCAAGTAGACCTTCAGGCGATCGACGAAAAAGTCCAGCAGGTCGATGGCGGTCACGCCGACCATGCCGCAGTCGGTTCTTTTCACGGACTTCGCGTGGAAGGAGAAGGCGTTGTAATGGCGGTCGACGATCTGCGAGAGACGCGCGCGCAGCTCGTTCTCCAGCACGATCCGGATCACGCCCAGCGCGGCGCGGCGCAGCGCATAGGGGTCCTTGCTGCCGGTCGGCTTTTCGTCGATGGCCCAGAAGCCGACGAGCGTGTCGAGCTTGTCGGCCAGCGCCACGGCGATGGAGACCGGGTCTTTCGGAACATAGTCGCCCTGGCCCTGCGGCTTGTAATGCTCGTAGCAGGCGTTGGCGACCGACGCGTCCTCGCCCTGCGCCCGGGCGTAATAGCTGCCCATGAGCCCCTGCAACTCAGGGAACTCCCCGACCATTTCGGTGACGAGATCGGCCTTGCACAGCGTCGCCGCCCGTGCGGCCTTCTCCGGATCGGCGCCGACGATCGGCGCCAGCTCGCCGGCGAAGGCGGCGATACGCTTCACGCGCTCGCCCTGCGTGCCGAGCTTCTCGTGGAAGACAATCTGGTCGAGCTTCGGCAGACGATCCTCGAGCCGGGTCTTCAGGTCGGTTTCATAGAAGAATTTCGCGTCCGAGAGGCGCGCGGCGATCACGCGCTGATTGCCCGCCACCACCGT
Source organism: Methylocystis sp. (assembly GCF_051061225.1). Lineage (GTDB taxonomy): Bacteria > Pseudomonadota > Alphaproteobacteria > Rhizobiales > Beijerinckiaceae > Methylocystis. The sequence continues at coordinate 29,966 of NZ_JBPFEB010000145.1, read as the reverse complement.
CTCGCCGCCGTCCGTCGCATCGATGTTGGAGACGAGGATGAAGCGATTGGTCAGCGCCTCGCCCTTGCGCAGCACGAAACATTTCTGGTTGACGCGAATGGTGGCGCGAATGACTTCCGGCGGAATCGACAGGAAGCTCTCGTCGAACGACCCCATCAGCGTCACCGGCCATTCGACGAGGCCCGCGACTTCTTCGAGTAGTCCGGCGTCCTCGACGAGGTCGAGCCCCTGCGCGAAGGCAAGGTCCCGGGCGTCATGCAGGATGATGTCGCGCCGGCGCTCCGCATCGAGCACGACGTTCGCGCGCTCCAGCGCCATGGCGTAATCCTCGAAGCGCCGGACGCGAATCTCCCCGGGCGCGAGGAAGCGGTGGCCGCGCGTGACGTCGCCGGCGACAATGCCGTCGACCTCGAAGGGCACGACGTCGGGCGTCTCGGTCTCCGGGCCGAACGTGGCGACGATGGAATGCAGCGGCCGCACCCAGCGCAGGCTGTCGGTGCGCTCGGACGCCGCGCCCCAGCGCATGGATTTCGGCCAGGGGAAGTTCTTGACGATCGCCGGAAGGATGTCGGCGAGCACGGCGATGGTCTCGGCGCCGGGGCGCTCGATCACCGCGAGATAGAATTCCGCGCCCTTCTTGTCCTTTTCGATCCGCGCCTGCTCCAGCGAGGCGAGGCCCGCGCTCTTCAGAAAGCCCTGGATCGCCGCCTCCGGCGCGCCGACGCGCGGCCCCTTGCGCTCCTCGCGCACATCGGGCTGGCGGCCCGGCAGGCCGACCACCTGAAGCGCGAGGCGGCGCGGAGTGGCGTAGGCCGCGGCGCCCTCATAGGCAAGCCCCCGATCGACCAGCGCGTTGGTGACGAGCTTTCTGAGGTCGTCCGCCGCCTGCCGCTGCATGCGCGCGGGAATTTCTTCGCAGAAGAGTTCAAGGAGAAGGTCGGGCATTCCGATTCGTCTTTTGGCGGGGCCGAGGGTTGCGACATGTTTAGTGACCCCTGCCGCGCTGCGCAAATCCTGTCGGGGCGACACGCGCGGGGCGCGGGCCGGTCCCTCCCCTCCGGTAGGGTGTCCGAGGGGACCGGGTGGGGTCCGCCCCGCTCCACAGTCATGGCGGCCAGAACCCCACCCGTGAAGGGGAGGTATGGGGATAACCGGCTGGAACCGGTTTTCTGAAATTGGAATCAGACTACAATGCCAACGTTCAAGCTGACAGGGAGCGTCGATGGAGCACAGGGACGAAAACGCCCGCCGCGCCGCCCATGCCTGGGGCCTGAAGGCCGAAACCATCGCCGCCCTCTGGCTGCGCGCGCGCCTTTATACGATCCTCGATCGCAATTACCGTGTGAAAGGCGGCGAGATCGACATTGTCGCGCGGCGCGGCGAAACCATCGCGTTCGTCGAGGTGAAAGCCCGTGGCTCGCTGGAGGATGCCGCCATCGCCATCACGCCGCAGAAGCAACGCCGCATCTCGCGCGCCGCCAACCGCTGGCTCGCGACCCACCCCTGGGCGGCGTCCTGCGCCTGGCGCGGCGACGCCCTCCTGATTGCGCCGGGGAAACTGCCCCGGCATCTCGAAAACGCCTTCGAACTCTCCGTTGGCTGATTGTCAGAGCTTTGCACACAGCTATAGCATGGCAATTCGATTCGAGCCCGCCGAGACCCATGCCCCTTGCCCCTGATTGCGACACGGCCGCCCTCGCGAAGCGCATCCGTCTCCACGTCGTCCGCATGACCAATCGCGGAAAGAGCTCGCATGTCGGCTCCGCGCTCTCCATCGCAGACATTGTCGCCGCCCTCTATGGCGCCGTTCTCGACATCGATCCGGCCAACCCTCTGAAGCCCGACCGCGACCGCTTTCTGCTCTCGAAGGGCCATGCGGGCGCGGCGGTCTATGCGGCGCTGGCGGAAACGGGGTTTTTCGATACGGGCCTGCTGGTGCAGCACTATCAGAACGGCTCGATCTTCTCGGTCCATGTCTCCCACAAGGGCGTGCCGGGCGTGGAGCTGTCGACCGGCGCGCTCGGCCATGGACTGAATGTCGCGACCGGCATGGCGCTGGCGGCGAGGCGCGGCGGCGAAAGGTGGCGCGCCTTCGCCCTGCTCTCGGACGGCGAATGCGACGAAGGCTCGACCTGGGAGGCCGCCCTGTTCGCCGCGCATCACCGGCTCGACAATCTCGTGGCTGTCGTCGACTACAACAAGCTGCAAAGCCTCGGCCCGGTCGAAGAGACGCTCGCGCTGGAGCCCTTCGCCGACAAGTGGCGGGCCTTCGGCTGGTCCGTCGAGGAGGTCGACGGCCACAGCCATGCGCAACTGCTCGCCGCTTTCGGACGCCTGCCCTTCACGGCGGGACGCCCGAGCGTGGTCATCGCCCATACGATCAAGGGCAAGGGCGTGTCCTTCATGGAGAACCAGGTCGCCTGGCATTATCGCACGCCGCTCGGCGCGGATTTTGACGCGGCGATCGCCGAACTCGAGGCCGCCGATGCGTGACGCCGTCATCGAAACGCTCGCCGACCTCGCGGCGCAGGACCTGCGCGTGATGCTGATCACGGGCGATCTCGGCTATGGGGTGATCGGCAAATACGCCGAGCGCTTCCCGAACCAGTTCGTCAACGCCGGCGTCGCCGAGCAGAACATGACCGCCATTGCCTGCGGCATGGCGCTGTCCGGCTGGCGCGTTTACACTTATTCGATCGCTAATTTTCCGACGCTGCGCTGTCTGGAACAGGTGCGCAACGACATCTGCTACCACGATTGCGACGTGACGATCCTCGCCGTCGGCGGCGGTTTCTCCTATGGCCAGCTCGGCATGTCGCATTTCGCGACCGAAGACCTCGCCATCCTGCGCGCGCTCCCCAACATGCGCGTCGTCGCGCCGACCGAGACGTGGGAGGCGCAGGATCTGGTGCGCGATCTCGCGAAGACGAAAGGCCCGGCCTATCTGCGCATCGACAAGGACGCCGGGGGCATGGCGCGGCGCGCGGGCGAGCGCGCGGTTCTCGGCAAGGCGCGCCGCGTCCGCGAGGGGGCCGACGCGACCATCATCGCCACAGGCGCGATTCTGCGCGAGGCCCTCGCCGCCTCCGATCGGCTTGCGGCGCGCGGAGTTCAGTGCCGCGTCGAGGCGATGCACACGATCAAGCCGCTCGACGCGGCGGCGATTGTCGCGGCGGCGGCGGAGACCGGCGGCGTCGTGACTCTGGAGGAGCACAGCCGCATCGGCGGCCTCACCGGCGCCGTGGCCGAGACGCTGCTTTCGGCCGGCGCGCGCCCGGGGTTCTTCAGGGGCGTCGCGCTCGACGACGTGTTCCCGACGGTTGTGGGCGATCAGGCCTGGCTGCGCGCCCGGCACGGGATGGACGCGGCGGCGGTGGAGGCGGCGGTCGTTTCGGCGCTCTCTCATGGAGCGCCGCTGGGGAAGCTGGCGGAGACAGCCTGACCTCCATGAAGGCTTACGGGGAGGGTGGTCCCGAAGGGACCCGGTGGGGTCCACCCCATCCACAGTCGTAGCGGCTCGGACCCCACCCGGCGGTCTCCGACCGCCGACCTCCCCGCAAGGGGGAGGTATGGGGATCACATCGCCAGACGGACACTTAAATCAGCCCAAGCGCTGGTCATGAGCTCATCCCTCCCCCTTGCGGGGAGGGTGATCCCGAAGGGACCGGGTGGGGTCCACCCCGATCCACAGACGTAGCGGCGCTTCAAAAAATCTAATGCGCCGTATCGAGAAACCGCCGCTCCGCGCCCTCCAGCGCGACGGCCGTCAACACGCCGCTCCTGAAGGCGTGGGTGTCGAGATTGATCCGGTTTTCGAGACTCTCGACCTTGGTGTGCGGCGTGTGGCCGTGGACGACGATCTTGCCGAAGTCGCCCCTGTATTCGAGGAACTCATATCGAATCCACATGAGGTCGCCCGGGTCCTGCCGATCGAGCGGCACATGCGGCCGCACGCCTGCGTGGCAAAAGAAGTAATCGCCGAATTCCACCGAATATTTCGTCTCTTCGAGAAAGCGGCGATGCGCGTCCGGGAAACGCGCCAGAAAGGCCGCCTGCACCGCGGGCGCGCCGCCGCGCCGCATCTCCTCGCCCGGATCGACGCCATATGAGGCGAGCGTCATCAGCCCGCCGAACATCACCCATTGCGGCAGCGCCGGCGCGTCGTCGAGAAAGCGCAGCATGGCCTCCTCGTGATTGCCGCGCAGCGGCGCGATCGGAGTCGGAAAATCGTCCAGCGACAGACGCTCCAGCACGCCGCGCGAGTCGACGCCGCGATCGACATAGTCGCCAACGAACACGGTCGTCGCCTTCGGGCAGGGCCGCGAGGCGAGATCGGCGTCGATCTTGCGGGCCAGCCGGTCGAGAAGGTCCGCCCGGCCGTGAATGTCACCGATCGCGTAAATCCGCATGCCGTCCGGCGCCGTCGCTTGCAAGGGCATTTGTCCCGATTTGGCTTCTTGTCTGATCCTCATTTAACGTGCGGGCGTGGCGGCGGCGAGCGGCGCCGCGGTGGGGAAGAAAGCTGGGGTGGCGCCATTCGCGCCCTGAGCTGTGGTCCTTTCCACTGGCTGCTCCGCTACCGACAATGCCGCCACAGGGGGAATCTCGCGCGCCGAGGGGAAAATGTTGAATTTTGGAGCGGTTCTTAGCCGACGCATCCGCGTCGGCCTCTTCGCGCTTGTCGGCGCGACTCTGGCGGCGCTCGCGCCCGCCGCGGCGGAGACGCCGGACGAAACCTACAAGGCGCTGGGCCTCTCCAAATCAGCCACGCCCAAGGATCTCTACGAGGCGCTGACGAAGCGCTATCACGACGAGGCCCAGGGCGCTGGCAAGGGCTCGCTCTCCAAATACTGGGAGCCGATCCCGATCTCGAAATATCTGAACCCGCAGAGCTTCTACAAGCCGCCGCAGACGGTCGACGTCGACGCGACGCGGGCGCAATGCGTCGAGTGCCATCAGCAGACGACCCCCGGCTGGGCGCATAGCTGGCAGAAGAGCGTCCATGGCAATCTGGACGAAATCCGCAAGCTGCCGGACAGCGACTCGCGCGCCTACAAGAAGGCGATGATCAAGGAGGTCGAGTCGAACCTCCAGTCCATGGGCAAGCTCAAGGCGGGCGAGCCCCTGAAGGACGTAGGCTGTATCGACTGCCATGTCGGCGTCGGCGCCGATCATGGCCAGCACAAGGCCGATCTGAAGATGCCGGACGCGGCCGCCTGCGGGCAGTGCCATGTGCAGCAGTTCGCCGAACGCGAATCGGAGCGGGACACCTTCACCTGGCCGCAGGACCAGTGGAAGCCCGGTCATCCTTCGCATGCGCTGTCCTACAAGGCCAATGTGGAGAACGCCATCTGGGCGGCGATGGAGCAGCGTGAAGTCGCGGAGGGCTGCACCTTCTGTCACACGCCGCAGACCACCTGCAACAGTTGCCACACGCGCCACGAATTCTCGGCGGTCGAAGCCCGCAAGCCGCAGGCCTGCGCGCAATGCCACAACGGCGTCGACCACAATGAATTCGAGGGCTACATGCTCTCCAAGCACGGCACGGTCTATCAGGCGCGGGGCGATCAGTGGGACTGGAACGCCCGCCTCGAGGATGCGCTGGACAAGGGCAATATGAACGCCCCGACCTGCCAGTTCTGCCACATGGAGTATCAGGGCAAGTTCACGCACAATATGGTGCGCAAGGCGCGCTGGGCCTTCATGCCCATGCCGAAGATCGCCGAAAACCTGAACCATCCCTGGTTCACGCAGCGCAAGGAGTCGTGGGTCTCGACCTGCTCCAACTGTCACTCCGACAGCTTCGCGCGCGCCTATCTCGACATGATTGACAAGGGCGTGATCTCCGGCCTCGACATCACCGAGCAGTCGCGCAGCGTGCTCGTCAAGCTCTACAATGACAAGCTGCTGCCCGGCCAGACGACGAACCGCCCTGCCCCGCCCGCCCCGGAGAAGGACGAAGCCGGCGGCTTCTTCCAGCTCTTCTGGCAGAAAGGCAACAACCCCTCGGCCGTCGAATATGAATTCGCCGAGATGTGGGAGCACCACCAGATCAAGCACTACAAGGCGCTCGCCCATATGAACCCCGGCGGCTACACCTATTCCGAAGGCTGGTCGCAGCTCATCAAGAGCGCGGCGCGCATCAACGACGAGGACACGAAGCTGCGCGAAGCGGCCGCGATCCGCGCCGAGCTGAAGCGCATCTCCGGCGTGAAGCGCGGCGATCTGGACCTCGATACGCCCGCGCGGCGCGCATGGGCGGCGGGTCTCGGCGCGCTTGCGGTGCTTGTCGGCGGCGGTCTGCTGCTGCGGCGCGATCGGAAGAAGGCGTGAGGCGAGCCCCTCCCTGTCCCTCCCCCGCTGACGCGGGAGAGGGACCCCTCACGATGAGCCCATGCGGTCAAGGCGCGGCCCTGCTCCCTCTCCCGCGGTTGGGGAGGGGGCGATGAAGCGTCTGATCGGCGCCGGTCTCGTCGCCGGCGGCCTCGCCTTGCTCGGCTGGGCGGCCTATTCCACCTTCCGCCCGGTCCCTCACTACGCGCTGACCATCGCCGCCGCGCCCGCCGACGCGGTGAAGGAGATCGCGCCTCTGGGGCTTTCGCCCGAAAGCCTGCAGCGCGTGGAAATCGCCAGCCCCGACGAGCGCCGGCCCATCGCCTCCGGGCTCGTCGCGCGCGAGGGCGAGCGGCTGGTCCCCCTCGTCTGGCGTAACGAAGTGACGGAGCCGATCCTCTTCGCGGACGTTTCCGCCGCCGATATGACGAAGGTTCTCGCGGCGATTCGTGAACATGCGCCCGAGGGCGCGGTCGTGCTGGCCTGGTGGGACCTCTCGCGCGCGATCCGCCTCGCGGCGAAAAAGGACGCGCCGATGGACGACCCGCAGGCGCGCGGACTGCAAATCCCGCAGACGTGGACGGATGCGCGGGAGACCGAAAGCCGGCGCTGGGGCGCGGGCGCGCCGCCGCAATCGGCGGACTCCTTCGGCCAGTTCATCGACGCCCTGCTCGGCGACGAACCGCAGGGCGCGGCGGCGCTCGCGAAGCTTGCCGGCGGAAAGCCCGCCTATGTGGCTGTCCATATTTCCGACGTGTGGAAGGCAGCGGCCGCGCGGCCCGGACGTCTCTCCGTGGGCTACAAGGATTTTCCGTCCTCCGGCGTTTCGCACGGCGTCATCAAATCCGCCACCCAGTGGATGCGCGATCAGAAGATCGACGGCGGCTTCGCGGCGGAGCCGATCAATGGCGCGACGCGCCTGCATTACTTTCAGCGCAAGGAAGACGGCGACACACTGCTCGCGAAACTGCTGCCGTTCTCGACGTCCAATCCGATGCAGCTCGAGAGGCTGGAGCTCGTGTATCAGCACAAGGGCTGGTGGGTTTACCGGCTGAAGGATTGAATGGCCGGAACACGCGCCGCTGAGGCCAGTTGAAGGGCTTTCCTTCCCGGCCCCCGGAGCGCGCCGTCATGAAAGCAGCCGCCGCCATCCTGCTCTGCGCGTTTCTGACGGAGGGCGCGCTCGGTCAGAGCGCGCCGCCGCACAACAGCGCCGCGCAGGGCGCGTATGCGGCGAGGCGGGCGCCAGAGAGCGGCTACCACGTCGCTTACACGCGACGCGGCTGCCGGATCGAAGAAAACTGGGACGGGACGCAATACAGCGCGTCTGTGAGATGCGCGCCCGGCGTTCGCCCGAATTGAGGGCCTCTTATCCCTTCAGCGCCGTGGCCAACCGCGCCACGCCCTCTTCGATTTCTTTTTCCGACAAGGCGACGAAGCCCAACATCAGGAGACGGTCGCCGCCGTCGTTCCGGTCGAAGCGCAGCGCCGAGCCCGTCGCCAGCGAAATGACGCCGACGCCCGCCGCAAGGCCCTTCTTCTCCACCTCCTCGGCGCTGGGGAAATGTTTCGGCAGTTTCCAGACGAGATGCATCCCGGCCTGTTCGCCATACACTTCACATTCGCCGAAATGCTTCTGCAACGCGCCCAGCAGCGCGTCGCGCCGCTCGCGATAGAGCTGGCGGATGCGGCGCAAATGACGGCCGAATTCGCCGCTCGCCATGAAATCCGCCATGGCCGCCTGCTCGAGCCAGCTCTGGCCGTTGTTCATGAGCATCTTCATGCGGCGGAAACGCTCGACCAGCCGGCGCGGCGCGACCACATAGCCCAGCCGCAGGCCGGGTCCCATGCATTTCGAGAAGGTGCCGATATAGATGACGCGCTCGTTGCGATCGAGGCCCTTGAGCGCGGTGAGCGGCGATCCGACGAAGCGGAAGTCGCTGTCGTAATCGTCCTCGATGATATAGGCGTCGTATTGGGTCGCCCATGACAGCAGCTCGATGCGCCGCTGAAGGCTCATCGTGACGCCGATGGGGTATTGGTGCGAGGGCGTGACATAGGCCACCGCCCCCTCGACATGCGGCAATTGCGTCACGTCCAGCCCGTCATGGTCCACCGGCACGGGATGCAATCTGGCGCCGAGGCTCTCGAGCACGAAGGCCGCGCCCTGATAGCAGGGCGATTCCACGACGGCCGTCGATCCCGGCTTCACCAGCAGGCGGCCAACGAGATTGAAACCATCCTGACAGCCGCCGACAATGATGATCTGGTCCGGGTCGCAGACGATGCCGCGCGCCGGCGCGAGATGTTTGGCGATCGCCTGGCGCAGCTCAAGCAGTCCAGCCGGATCGCTGTAGGTGGTGAGCTTGGTTCCGGCCGATTTGAGCCGCGCCTTGATGTGCTGGGACCACGCCTTCAGCGGAAACGTGCGCGCGTCCGGGCGCCCGACCCAGAAATCCGCCGCCAGGCGGCGCCGGTTGGGGTCGGCCAGCCGATGCGTGCGCAAATGCGGCTCGTCCTCGCCCCCCTGATGGGCGGCGGTCGCGTCGTGGGCGGCGGTCGGCGCGGCGGTCGCGCTTTCGGACGCGGAGAGGAACGCCGTGTCGGGCAAATCCGGCGACACGAAGGTGCCGACATAAGGCTTTGTGCGAATATAGCCTTCCGCGATCAGTCGCTCATAGGCCAGGACGGCCGTGTTCCGCGACACGCCAAGCTGCGCGCTCAATTCGCGCGTCGTCGGCAGGGGATCGTCTCCGCGCAATTGCCCGTTGAGAATCATGGTGCGGATCTGGTCGAAGATCTGGGTCTGAAGGGTCGACTTGTCCGATTCTCTCAGGATGATCGACAACTGCACATGGCCGCTTCTGACCACCGGCGATGAACGACCTAGCGTAGCAATGCCCATCTTGTTCCTTGCTCTGCCGAGGTGGACCGAAGCGGACTGGACCGCCTTGTCCGCAGAATTACGGCGGCGCGCGACAACCGCATAGAGCCACCCCGCCGGCCATGGCTGGCGCCACCGCGGCCCAGGCTGCGGCGAAACGGCGCAACCAGTGGTCAAAGTTTCACATGGTCAAAAAACTGTTAACTGGCGCCACTAGCTGGCGACTGGCTGGCGCTTTGCCAGTTTGCGCTTTTACCGGACGATCAGAGCCATGGGAGGACCGGGGAACGCCGGGGAGAAAAATATGTCGCTCGAAAAGTCCAAGATCGTGCCGACCGCATTCTGGGTCGGCTTTCTCGCCCTCGGCTTCGTCACCAGCCTTGGCGGCCCCGCCAAACACAAGGGAGTCGCGGCGGCCCGGCCGGCAAAGGCCGTGGAGGCGGTCGTCGCGCAGTCGGAGAAGCCGGCCAAGCTCGACGCCAGGGCGGCGGCGCAGGACTGATCGGCGCGCCAGGACGGCCAGCGATGAGCGCTCCCACGGCAATGGTCCTCTTTCTCCTCATGGAGCTCATCAGCATTCTGACGCTCATGGTGGCGACGCGAATGCTGGACAGCTTCATGTAACCCCGGCTCCTGCGCGCCGCCTTGCCATTCTCCGAGGCCGATCCTATTTCAGCGACAGGCGGCGCTCGAGGCGTCGTCCGGACGAGCGGCCCGAGCGCGGATGGAGCGACGGGCCGTTTTGCTGACAGGAATGCGACAATGCCTGAGGGGCTTTACAAGATCGTTCTCATTGGAACCGTTGGCTTTTTCATCGGCGCCGCCCTGATCGGCTGGGCCTACGGCTAAAAGACGGGCCTTTGTCCCGCGCGATCCTGTTCAAAAGGAAACCGCCCCGACTGCGGCGCAGCGGGGCGGTGCGTTTTTTCGCCGAGTCACAAAGCGTCAGCAGGGGGCCCTGACGCGCTGATACTGAACGAAATTGCCCCAGCTGTCGTAGATCGGCTGCCAGGCCGGGCACAGGCGGCCGCGACGCGGCGGCGCGTCGTAATAGGGCTGCGCATACTGGTTCTGTGAACTGGCGATCGCCGCGCCGGCGAGGGCGCCGAGCGCCAGGCCGCCAATTGCGGCGCCCGCGATCGCGCCGCCATTATTGTAGCCGTAGCCATAGCCCCAGCCGGGACCCCAGCCCCACTGGGCGGCGGCGGGCGTCGCCATCGCCGACAACGCCAGAACACAAATCGCGGCCCTTTTGCAAAAAGACGCCATGTTAGCCTCACTGTTGCTAAAAAAGTATTATTGCACAGTTTTCGCAGTCATGCACTGATCGTCTCCATTTCGGCAAAGGGAGCGCGAAAATATGAGACGCGTCGCAGCGGTCGTCCTTCTGGCCACGGCCTGTCAGCTCCCGCCGGGCGCCAGCGTCGCGGGCGAGGCCGTCATCAAGGTCGAGAACTGGAAGCCCTGCGCGACAGGACCCGATTACGATACGGACGTTCCGTCCTGGGCCAAGTCCAAAGCGCTGCGCCCCTATTACGATGACAATATCAGGCGCCTGGCCATCCACGGTTTATGCAATGCAAAATTCAGGCGGGTCGTGGTGTGCGATCCGGAAATGGACGATCTCGATCCGGACGGGAAAAATCCGGCCTACGCCGTCTGCCGAAAGTATTTCTCCCAACAAAAGTAAGGCGCGGCGTCAGCGACCGAGATGCGTGTCGAAAAACCGTGCAATGTCTTCGAAGATCTCTCGCGCTTCCGGCATCTCGGGCCCCGCGAATTGCGCATGGCTCATGCCTTCGTAGACGTTGAGATCGGCGAGGACGCCGGCGCGTCGCAAATTGCGATGAACGCGCACGGTATTCGACAGAAACAGATCGCGCGTCCCGACGGTCAGGATCGTCGGCGGAAAATTACGAAAATCGCCGTAGACGGGAGAGAGATAGGGATTCTTCAGGTCGCGGCCGTTGGCGTAGAGCTGCGCCGCGCCGCTCAACCAGCCGTCCCATGTGACCAGCATGTTGTCCACATATTCATTGGCGTAATAGCTGTCGCCGACCTTGTTGAGATCGGACCAGGGCGTCGCCGCCGACACCGCCGCGGGCAGCGGCAGTCCCTGATCCTTCGCGCGCAGGACCGTTGCGAGCGCGAGCCCGCCGCCCGCCGAAGACCCGAAGATCGCCATGTTCTGCGGCTTCACCGTCTGCGAGAGCGCCTCCCAGACCATCACCGCGTCGTCCAGCGCGGCCGGGAAGGGAAAGGCCGGCGGCATGCGATAATCAATCGAAATCACCCTGTATCCGCCAATGCCCGCCATCATGATGGCCTCGGAGGTCGCCGCCTCGCCGCCGCCGGAGACATAGCCCCCGCCATGCACATGAATGAGCATGCGATTGCGGTTGCCCGCGGGCAGATTGTTCGGCGTGACGAGCCACGCCTTCACGCCGGCGATGGTGGTCGGCTCGACGCTGACCCCAAGCGATTTGCGCAGCGCGGCGAGCGTCTTGGACCATTCCGTATCCATGCGCTTGTCCAGCGCGCCCCATTCTTCGCTCGTCTTTGGCGGGGGCGAGAGAGCGCCCGGCGGATAGGGCGCGCGGATCAGGGCCTGAAGCTGCTTGCTGACGTCTCCGGGCACGGGAAGGACGCGCGAGGGAACCCTGCGCGGCCCCGGCGTCGCATTGGCGGCGGCGGCGGATTGCGTGTCGGCTGAAGGCTTTGACTTGCCCCAGGCCAAAGGCGCGGCGGCCAGCGCGGCGCAGCAACAGATCAAAAGGAACCAGTTTCTCACGCGCCGTCCTCACCGCCGTTTGCGATCGCCCCGACCTGGATCGGACGCGTCTCGGGAAAGCGTCTCCGCGCCGCGTCGGCGCATTCTACCCGAACGCGCGACGCAGGGCAGTCCGCATCCCGGCGCGTGCGCTCGATGAAAATGGCGAACGCGACCAACGTCGTAATGTGAACTTTCCAATTGCGTTCATCTTACATCCACAAAATTTCCGGCCGTCCGCCCTTTCCTGCTTGGTCCGCGCAAGCACACGATGTTATAGCTAAGTTCAAGCCGCTCGATTCTCTGCCCGTTTCGAGCGGTCAGGCCCGGCGCGTGGGCCCCCCATGCGCCGGGCCGCGCAACTGCGAGATCGAGCAGCCGCAGGCTGATCACATGCGACGCCGGGGTCGCCATGCCGGGAAGGTGTGGCGCCGTTGCAACTGCGTTCAGCAGTTTGCCATGAACACTGTCTATGCCTTACTGCTACGCTTGGCGAGGCGCTTGGCCGCGTCTAGGCTTCTGGCGTTTTCAGGGTGGGATTTGAGGGGATGCGACGGCCTGTCGGGGCGCCCTGACAGGCCGTCTATTCATCCGCGGCGCTGGGGTCCGGCCCTTTTGCGGAGCGATATCCTTGCGTTAAATGCTCCCGGCAAAAGCGGGAGGGGCGCCGGTGACAGTCTTCGAGAATCTGCCGTTCTGGATCATCTTTCTCACGAGCGTGTGCCTGTTCGCGGCGGCCTCGGAGATCGGCCACAGGCTCGGGGTCCGTGACGGGGGCGAAGCCAATATCGCCACGCTGGAGGCGTCCATCCTCGGCCTGCTGGCGCTGATGCTCAGTTTCACCTTCGCCATGGCGGTGACGCGCTTCGACGACCGCCGCGAAGCGCTGCTTAAGGAGTCGAACGCCATCGGGACGGCCGCGCTGCGGGCGCGCCTGCTGCCGGCGCCGCACAACGCCGCCTGTGTCACGCTCCTGCGCGAGTATATCGGCGTCCGGGTGGAACTCGCCAAAGCGATATCGCAGCCCGCGCCGATCGAGAAGGCGATCTCACGATCCAACGCCATCCAGGAAAGCCTGTGGAAGGAGGCGAAGGCGGTTGCGTCGAAAGATACCGGCATGGTCCCGACCGGCCTTTTCATTCAGGCGCTCAATGATGTTTTCGACGCTCAGGAAAGCCGTCTCACGGCGTTTCGGCTGCGCGTGCCGCGCATCGTCTTCCTGGCGCTTTATGGCATTGCCGCCGTGGGCATCGGATTTTCGGGATACGCCAGCGGACTCGAAAAGCGCAAATGGCGGCGGCCGGTCTACATCGTCAATCTGCTCGCCGCCTCCGTGATCCTGCTCATCCAGGATATCGACCGGCCCGACTCGGGCTCTGTTCGGGTCGACACGCAGCCGATCATGGATACGGCGGAAGCGCTCGCGAACGACAGGATGGATGTCGATCCATCTCCCGCGCGTTATCGGTAACGAGGCGCGCGCGTCCGGCGTCGCGCGCTCCCCTTGCGCCCTATCTGTCATGCCATGACGGTCGCTCCGCCACGCCATGCGGCGTCGGGGCCGAGTGAAGGTTCGGCGTGATGGCTTCTTTCGAGAGCAGCGAGCACAGGATGGCGCGGATTCTGGAGGCGCATGGATGGCAGAACGTCTGGGACATCTATTGGGTCAAGATGCAGGACGGCCGGCCGGTTTCGCTCGCCCTGACGACGGAAGACGCGTTTGACCTCGTTTCAAGGGAAACGCATGGCCGCGCCGGCGACGACGGCCGCGAGCCCTCCCCTGTGGAGCGCCGCCGGAACTGAACGGGACCTGGCGCTACGTCAGCGAGCCGCCGAACTTCACCTTGAGCGACATGCCCGCCTTGTCCGCCACCTCGAGCGAACCTCCAAGCTGGGTGGCGAAGGCCTCCATAATGCCCATGCCGAGCGAACGCTCCTGCGCATTGATGACCGCGGCGCCCATGCCGGGGCCATTGTCCTTCACGGCGAGATTGAGACATCCCGTCTCGTCTCTCGACAGGGAAACTTCGAAACAGTCGCCAAGTCCTCGCGAGAAGACATGCTTGACGGAATTGAGCGCCGCTTCGTTCACGAGCAGGGTGATCGCGGTCATCTGGTCGATCGACAGGTCCGGCACGCCCGACAGCTCCACCCGGAACTTCACCGGAAGCTCGCGGAAGGCGTTGGCGAGCATCTCCCTCAGCAGCGGTTCAAAGCCGAAGACGAAAGCGGTGCCGTCGTTCAGGCGGCGATGCAGTTGCGACATCGCAATGATGCGCTCCTCCGCGTCGTGCAGGGTTTCCGCCGCGACGACCGGGTTGCGCAGATTGCGCTGCGCGCTGCGCAGCATCGCGACGACAAGCTGAAGATTGTTGGCCACGCGGTGCTGGAGCTCGCTGAAAAGCGTCTCCTGCGCGATTTTCGCGATCTCCAGCCGCCGCACCGTTTCGCGCAAGGCTGCGACGAGAAGCAGGATGAACCCGGCGACCAGGCAGAAACCGACAAGGCTTCCCACTGTCGCCTGATCCTTGATCACGAAGCTGTTGAGCGGCTCGAAGAACAGGTACCAAGCCGAAACCGTTGCCAGCAGGAGCACCAGGACCCCTTGCCGCCAGCCGCAAATCAAGGTGGCGAGCGCAATGGCGGGGTAGAAGGTCAGAAACTTCATGCCCTCCAGCAACGGAGCAGTCAGGATGCGAAGGGCAAGGGCGACGGCGAAGAGGGCGACCGCGATTCCCCACGACTCGACGCCCTTCCCATGGTTTCTCGAGAGCCTGGCGACCTGGTGCACCCACGGCATGCGCGTCCCCCGCATGTGCAAGCCTTTGCGTAGGCTTTCACATGCTAACTGGAACCACTGCGCTCAGGTTCCACGGCGACGCCCAGCCACGCACACTCGGCAGCCCAATTCGGGCGCGCGCCGCTCAACGATTCCACCAGCCGCCGCCCAGCGCCATGAAAAGCGCCGCGGTGTCCGAAAGCCGGGTCGCCTCCGCCTGCACGAGGGACAGCGAGGCGAGGAGATAGGTGCGCTGGGCGTTCAGCACCTCGATCTGCGAGACTTGCCCGTATTTGAGCTGCATGCGCACAATGTCGAGGCTTCGCTTCGCCGCGTCCTCTGATTTGCGCGCCGTCGCGACCGCCTTCGCGTCCGCTTGCAGCGCGCGCAGGGAATCCGCAACGTTTTGAAAAGCGTTGATGACGGTGCTGCGATACTGCGCGTCCGCCTGCTCCAGGGCGGCTTCGGCGGCCTTCTGCTTGTTGAGAAGGGTCATGCCGTCGATGATCGGCTGCGAGATATTCGCGGCGGCGGTGTAAAGGCCCGTGCCGGGCGTGAACAGCTCCGCGGCCTTGAAAGCGCTGGCGCCAAGATTGGCCGACAGCGTGATGTTGGGCAGCCGGTTCGCGATCGCCACGCCGACATCCGCCGAGGACTGATGCAGCGCCGCCTCCGCCGCCCGGATGTCCGGCCGCTGCGCGACGAGCCGCGACGGCACGGTCACCGGAACGGTCTCGGGCAATTTGAAACTCGACAGCTCGAACGTCTCTCCCGCGCCCTCGAAGGAAAGGCGCCCGGCCAGCGCGGTCAGCAGATCGCGCTGGATGGCGAGCTGCTTCTCGAGCGGGGGGAGCGTCTGCTCGGCCTGCGCGAGCGCCGCTTCCTGCGCGATGACGTCGGACTTCGCGATGGAGCCGAAGGAATACTGCCGCCGCAATATGTCCAGCGAGTCGCGCAGGATGGTGATGATGTTTTTCGTCGCCTCGATCTGGCCGCGGATCGAGGCTTCCTGAATCGCCGCGACGATCACATTCGTGGTCAGCGCCAGATGCGCGGCCTCAAGCTGCCATCGCTGCTGCTCCGTCCTGGCCTGCGCCGACTCCACCGACCGCGCGATCCCGCCCCAGATGTCGGGCGTGTAGGAAATGGTGAACTGCTTCAAAAGCAGCGCATAATTCGCCGTCGGCGGATTCTGGGTGTTGACCGAGGGCGCGTTCAGCAGAACGTTGGCGGGCGACGGATAAAGCTGGTTGTAAATGACCTGATTTATGGTCGACAGCGAACGGTTGTTCGACTGGAGATTGGTGCTGTCGTTCGAATTGAAGAAAATCTGCGGCGAGAACCCGCCTTTCTGCGCCTCCGCATTGTAATAGGCGATACGGACCGCCGCGTCCGCGGCCTGAAGCGACGGGTTGTTGTCGAGCGACTCCCGCACCAGCGCATCGAGCGGTTTCGATCGAAAGAGCGTCCACCAATCCGCCGGAATGTCCCTGTTCTCGGCGAAACGCTGCCCCTCGCCGGGCGAGGCCGGCGGCTCGGGCGTGACATGCGCAGCCTGCGGCGCGGGCGGGGTCGCGAAATCGGGCCCGACGTTGCAGGCGGAAAGAGCGGCGGCGACGAGCGCCGGCAGCATGAGATGCGCGCCGGTGAGGCGGGGCTGAAATCGCGCATGCGTCATCGCGTCGGCGCTCCCTCGCGCGCGAGGGCGCTTTCCGTGCGCGAGCGGACATAGGCCTCGACCACGAAATAAAAGGTCGGGAGGATGAATAGCGTCAGCAGCGTCGCGACGATCAGGCCGCCGACGATGACGGTCGCCAGGCTGCGCTGCACGTCGCTGCCGACGCCGGTGGCGAGCGCGGCGGGCAACATGCCGACTGTCGCCACGGTCGACGTCATCAACACCGGCCGGAATCGCTCCGCCGCGCCTTCCAGCACGCCCGTCCTGAGCGCGGCGACGGTGTCGCGCACCCTCCCCTCGAACTCGGTTTCCGCCACCACCCAGCGCGCCCGCGCCGAGGCGATCCGCACCGCGGTCGTCCTGTTCAGGCTCGCCACCATGATGATGCCGTTCTGAACGGCGACGCCAAAGAGCGCGAGGAAGCCGACGCCGGTCGCCACATTCAGGCTGTCGCTGCGCAAATGCAGCGAGACAAGGCCGCCGAAAGTGGCGAGCGGCACGACCGCGAGGATGAGAAGCGCATAGCGCAACTTGCCGAAGCCGATGAAGAGAATGACCAGCATCAGCGCCAGAACGGCGCCGACGATGACGGTCAGACGCGCCTGCGCGCGCTGCTGATTTTCGAATTTGCCGCCCCAGACCACCTTGTAGAGCGACTTGTCGTAATGAACGTCTTTCGCGATGCGCGCCTGCGCGTCGGCGAGATAGGAGGAGAGATCGCGGTTCTCGTAATCGACGCGCACCGTGAGCGAGCGCTTGGTCTTGTCGTGGGAAATGGCGCTTTCGCCATTTTGCAGCGAGATTTTCGCGATCTGCGAGAGCGCGACCTGCGCGCCGCTCGTGGTGTTCACCAGAAGGCTGCCGAGCGCCTCGGGGCTGTTGCGCGCGTCCGGCGGGAAGCGGACCGTCACGTCGTAACTGCGATCGTTGACATAGACCTGCCCGATGGGGCTGCCGCCGACGCCGGTCTGGATGAGATTGGCGACATCGGCGACATTGATGCCGTAGCGCGCCGCGGTGGTGCGATCGACGTGGAAGGCGATCTGCGGGATCGGCGGCTCCTGCACGATCGAGGTTTGCGTCGTGCCGGGGGTCTCGCGCAGCGTCAAGACGATCTCCTCCGCGATGCGGCGCGCCTCCTTCAGGTCCTGTCCGAACACCTTGACGACCAGCGCGCTGTGAGCGCCGCTGACCAGATCGTTGACATTGTCGATGATGGGCTGGCTGACGCCGACTTCGACGCCGGGCAACTGCCTGAGGCGCTCGGACAGACGGCGGATGAAATCCGCCTTGGTCTCCCCTGCCGGCCATTCGTCATAGGGCCTGAGCCCGATCGGCGCCTCGACATGGCTCGTCGTCCAGGGGTCGGTTCGGTCGTCGTTGCGCCCGATCTGGGTGACGATGAAGGAAATCTCGGGGAACTCCAGCACCGCGTTGCGCAGATCGCGGGCCATTTCCTGCGCCTTGCCGATCGAAATCCCGCTCGGCAACTGAACCTGAAGCCACAGCGACCCCTCGTCCAGATTGGGCAGGAACTCCCGGCCGATGGTCGCGCCGGCGAGGATCACCCCGATGAAGGCGGCGCCGGCGGCGGCGTAAATGATGCGGGGCGTATCCACGCAGGCGGCGAGAAGGACGCCATATCGCGCCTCCAGCCGCTCGAGCACGACATTGTGGAACACCTCGGCGGGCTTGTGGAAGGCCATGAAGGCGAGGCCCGGCGTCACCAGCAGCGAACAGAGCAGCGCGCCGATCAGCGCATAGGAAATCGTGTAGGCGACGGGCGAAAACAGCTTGGCCTCGACGCGCTCCAGGCCCAGCAGCGGCAGATAGGCTGTAATGATGATGATGGTCGCGAAGAAGATCGGGTTGACGACCTGACGGACGACGAACAACACGGTGTCGGTTTCCAGCGGCCGCGTCGGATTGTGCTCGCGAATGCGCAGGATCGCCTCTGTGACGACGATGGCGCCGTCGACGATCACGCCGAAGTCGATGGAGCCGAGAGACAGAAGATTGGCCGGCAGCCGGGTCAGGTTCATCAGAATGAAGGTGACGCTCAGGGCGATCGGGATCGTCAGCGCGACGACGACGGCGCTGCGCGGACTGCCGAGAAACAGGATGAGCACCACGAAGACGAGCGTGACGCCCTCGCCCACCGTATGGCCCACCTTCTCGACCGTCGCGTCAACGAGTTCGTTGCGGTCCAGATAGGTCGCGATCCGGACGCCCTGTGGCGCCAGCTCCGCCTGCAACTGCTCCAGCCGCTCATGCACCGCGCGCAACACCTGCCCGGCGTTCTCGCCCTTGAGCATCTGCACGGTGCCCTGGATGGTGTCGGAGTTGTGGTCCTTGCCGAGCACGCCCTCGCGCTCCTGGCTGGCCATGCGCGGCGTGCCGAGGTCGCGGGTCAGAACCGGCGTTCCCTTGCTCTCCGTCACGACGATATTGCCGAGATCCTCCAGATTGCGGACGAGGCCGATGCTGCGGATGACGTAGGACTGTTCGCCGCGCGTGATGCGGCTGCCGCCGGAACTCGCGCTGTTGGAGGTGATGGCGTTGGCGACCTCGGTCAGGCCGAGGTTGTAGCGCTGAAGCGCGAGCGGATCGATTTCGAGCTGGAACTGCCGGGTGAGCCCCCCGAAGTTCGCGACGCTGGCCACGCCCGGGACCTGATTGAGCGCCGGCACCACGATCCAGCGCTGGATCTCGGACAGTTCCGAGAGGTTCTTTTCGTCCGACTCGAGCGCATAGCGCAGGATTTCCCCGACAGGGCTGGTGAGCGGGCCGAGAGTCGGCTGGAAGCTGGACGGCAATGGCGCCTGGCTGACGCGCTCCAGCACGCGCTGGCGCGCCCAGTAATCCTCGACGCCGTCCTTGAAAACCATCGTGATCAGCGACAGGGCGAAGGTGCTGCTCGAGCGTATCGTCACCAGCCCGGGCGTGCTCGCGAGCACACGCTCGAGCGGGACGGTGATCTGCTGCTCCACCTCCTCCGCCGCCAGGCCGCGCGCCTGCGTCGTGACGACGACCGTTACGTCGCCCACGTCGGGATAGGCTTCGAGCTTGAGCTGAGTCCAGGAAAAGAGGCCGTAGAAAAACACCATGACCGTCACGAGCAGGACGATCAGGCGCTTCTGAAGGCAGATTTCGACGGCGCGCTCAATCATTCAGCAGCACCCCGCCCTTCACCACGATCCGCTGTCCCGGCTCCAGGCCCCGGACGATCGTCGACCCTTCGTAATCCGCCTCGATCGTCACCGGCTTGCGCTGGAAGGTCCAGGGCGCCGCCTCGACAAAGACGCTGGTGTCGTCGTTGACGATGAACAGCGCCGAGGGCGGGACCAGAACGCTTTGCGCCGCCGGCGCGAAGAAGCGCACGGTCGCGAACATGTTGAGCTTGAAGATGCCGTGTGGGTTGTCGAAGGAGATGCGCACCTTGTTGCGCCGGGTGTCGGCTTCCAGCAACTGGCTGATGACCTGCACGCGTCCGGAGAACACCTCGCCCGGATAGGCCAGAAGCGACACCTCGACCCGCTCGTCCCTCTGCACGAAGGACAGGTCCTTCTCCTGCACGCTGGCGGTCACCCAGACTTTCTCCAGATTGGAGATCGTCATCATCGACTCGGTCGCGTTGTCGATGAAATCGCCCGGCGCGGTTTCAAGAGAGGTGATGGTGCCGTCGATCGGCGAGGTCAGGACGATCTGGCGCTGGCCGGAGACGGTGCCGCTGTCGCCGATGACTTCCAGACGCGCCTCGGCGCGCTTCAGCTCGGACGTCGCCTGATGATAGTCGTTTTGCGCCTGCTCCAGCTCCTTGAGGGCGAGGCCGCCCGCCTTGTTGAGCCCCGTGGCGCGTTCGAGCGCGCTCTTTGTCAGCTTGACGGTCGCGCGCGCTTTCTCGGCGTCGGCCACCGCCTGGGCGAGATCGCCCGAATCGATCGTGGCGAGGCGCTGCCCCTTTTTCACCGTGTCGCCCAGTGAGACGTCCAGCGCGCCAACGCGCCCGGCCACCGGCGCGAGGATTTTGACCGTGCGCGTCGGATCGGCTTCGACCGCGCCCGTCACCACCTTGCTGCGGCTGATGTTCTTCTGCTGCGCGGCCGCGACGACGATCCGCGACCGGTAGGGCGAGCCGGGCGGGATGAAAATCTTGCCTTTCTGTCGAACGATCTGCGCGCCATCCTGAGACGCCTGCGCGCCGTCCGGGGATTTGTGCGCTCCCTTCCAGACAAAAAACCCGCCCAGCAGGATCGCCGCAGCCGAAGCGGCGGCCACGAGTCCGAGCCTCGATGGCGGCAGCCGGCGCAGCCATTTCATAGGTGTCATTGAGAGGCTTTTTCCTGAATTGGGCGGCGCGTGCATAGGTTACTGTTCGAAACACTTCGTCAACTGGGCCGGGGCGACTCAACAGGCGCTCGTGACCCCTTCGTGACGGCCGTGCTCATGTTCGTCCTTCGCTCTGCAAGCACACCCCGACGGCGGATTGCAGCTTGAAGGCAGCTTTTGACACAGGATACTCTTCCGTCAACAGACTCCGTCAATAGCCTCGGTCGCGCCAGAAGGCGACAGGCGCAAGGTCCAGTGAAAATTATTCGATGTGAAAATTGGCTGGTGCGCCGGGATCCCCGGCTTCCGGCAAGGAACAAACTCCGCGCGGGCAGAGCCTTGGGCGCCAACACCCTATTTTCTAAAGCGTTTCGCTCGAGTTTGGGTTTCCGGATGTTTGCTGGGTCAGGATGGTTGTGTGTCCAAACCTTGTCTCAAGCGTGGCTATGTCCGGGTCACTGGAAAGGTCTCGCGCAACCGCCGGCCCCACCCATTTCGCGGCTGCGGCGAAATTTCACGTAGCGCTTCGTTACAATTGAACTAGCTTATGCAGAGCAACCGCCGCTCGGGGGCTCTTGGCAGGCGGTTCGCGATTGGAGTTTTTGCAATGAGAACATTGACCGTCCCATCCATTGGGGCATTTCTGACCATCGCAGCGTCGGCCGTTCTCGGGCTGGGAGCCGCCTCGGTGGCTTCGGCTCAGTCGCCGACGCCGCCCGGCGGCACGTCTTCGCCGACTTCCGCCAACGCCGGCACGATCGCTGCGTCCGTCACTTACTCCAACGCGCAATATGCGACGGGGGGCGTCAGTTTGCGGAACAAGCGCGTGGGCGCCATCAATATCAGCGGCGTAACGGGCGCAGTCAAAAAGGCCTACCTCTACTGGGCCTATCTCTACCCGGTCGGGACGACGCCAGCCGCGAACCAGTTGCTGGGCAATTTTTGCAGATGGTCCACGGGCGCCACGGGCGGCGTGAACATCGCCTGTTTTGGCACCCTGCAAGGATCGCGGATCGCGACAGGCGCCGATACGTGCTGGGGCGGCGGCGGCATTGCCGTCTATCGCGCCGATGTAACGGGTCTGGCGAATGCGAATGGCACGTATCAGGTCACCCTGAGCTCGACCCAATCCGCCGATTTCAACAACGCGGATCCCTGGGCGGCGCCGGTGAAGTTCCCCGCCGCGGAGGGAGCGTCGCTGGTGCTCGTGGGAACCGGCGCCAAGACGGTGGCCATTTATGACACGAACCTCGCGGGGAAGACGTTCAGTTCGACTCTCAATTATACGCTGACCCTTCCCGGCGCATACTCATCCGGACCCTTCCTCTGGGATCACATCGGCGCCGACGGCCAGATCGGCGCGGGGCGCGTTCCCGGACTGGGCGGCGAAACCGTCAAGATCAACAGCGCTCTGATTTCGGGTCCCACCGCCCCGAACGCCAACAGCGACTGGGACGGTTCCGCAAGCTGGCCCCTGTCGCAACTCTGGGACGACACGGGACACGATATCTCGGCGGCGGTTTCCACGGGCGCAACCTCCATCGCGGTCGTGCACACCAGTCCGAACGGGGACTGCCTGTCCCCCATCGCCAATGTCGTCTCCTACTGAAGACAAGCTGAGGCCGACGGAGAGAAGCGCGCTTCTCTCCGTCTTTTCATCGCAACCCGCCGCCGCTGAAGCGAGCCTGACCGCGCCGCGCCTCTCTGGATTGCTCCAGGAATTTCAGCGCCTTCCGCGTCTTTGGCGCACGCTCCTTCTCATGGCGTCCATTCCCTCGCGGCCGCAGACGAGAACGCCTTTCAGGCGCGTTGGGGGCGCAACAGGCAGCGCCGCCAGCTTGGAAAGAGACTGAACCGCTTCGCTCAAAGAGTTACTTTGTTGCATTTCGGTGACAGATTCAGGCGGGGCGTCAGCGCCGTGCGTTGAGGCTGGATTGACGCGCGCGCGGTGACGCGCGACCCTTGTCGAAACGACAGGAGCCGGCCATGGAGTTCACCGCGCCAATCATCATCGCCGCCCTCGCCGCTCTGGCCTGCGGCGCCGGCATGTGCGGGCTTGCACATCGGTTCTTCAATCGCGGCGCGCGCGCCGACGCGCATTGTGAGGCGCGCGCGGGGCATGGAAACAGCTTGTCTCGCATCGTTCCGCTGCTCTTCAGCGCGCTCTTTTGCGGGCTGGCGATGGCGGTGGCTTTCGCCTACCTCCCGCCTCGCTAGGCCAGCCGCGCAAGTTCCAGTTGGCGGGTTGCGTCGCGCCTGGCGCCTTTGCCGACCATGCTGATGGCGACGTTCGCCTCTCTTTACCGTTCAGCATGCGTGATCGCGCTGCGATGGGCGTGCCATGTTCCGCTGCAAATGCCTGGCGACGACCACCAGGCGCCGGAACCGGACGCTCCCTCGACTCGTCCCGCCGCGTGCAGGGAGAATCCCATATCGAATTGGTGGCTGGCGACCAACGACCCGTCCTTGCCGACGGCTCCCTGGACTGGCAGTCCAGAAACCTGAACCACTCGGTTCTGAACGATCACCCCGACGACGTTTCGCTTTGAAACCGGGCACGCAACGCCCGAGGCAATCGCCTCTATTGTCCAGCGACCATCAAACCGACCGGAGGCCGCATTGGCCTCCGGGAATGAAACGACAAGGATCACAAACGCGACCGCCAATCGCAGACAGGCTTCACGGCTCATCGGCTCTCTCGACTCGGCGCAGGCACATGTTCAAGGAACACAGCCACCGGTACGTGGGGGCGTTGAGCCGCTGGGCAAGCGCTGCGGAAGCAACCTCCCCGAGCATGGACCGGACATGCGGCGTCCCGACCTTTGCGCTAGGCAAGGTCGCGAGCTTACAGCGGCCTTCGGGACCTTGACGCGCAGCGCTTGTCACAATCCGAGAAACCCGAGCAACCCCTTCTTTTTCAGCCGCCTCGTCTCGATGGTTGCCTGACGGACGGCATTCCGTATTTCGAGCAGTCGCTCGTCAGGAATTGAAAAGTCCATCGCGGCCAAGCCAAGGTTGCGCCGCGCGTCTTCAAGCTTCTCCTCTGCGTAGGCAGCCAGAGTCTTGTTTGCCATCGATTTTCCCCATCAAATTGGCTGATTGATCTTTCGTGGACAGAAATCCTATCGGCGGGCGGACAGCGGGGCAATCCTGCCGTCCTTCTCAGCCCTTCCGAGACTTGCGATTTTCCTGCCCGTTTGCTCCAGCCTCCGTTGCAGGCCCCAGATCTCTGGAGAAAGCCGCGTGGCTGTGTTCACGCTCTTGCAGGCGTAGTGGCGGCAATGGGAAGAAGACGTTCCACCAAGCATTTTGGGAGGTATTTGATTTGAATGGTGGGCGCGACAGGGATTGAACCTGTGACAGCATCGGCGATGAACTTAGATATATTGACGTAACAACCGGGCAAATTATCGGCCACACCGCGAGAGGCGTAACGGCGCGGCATTACATCCGCAGACCCGATGTGGCCCTTGTTGCGGCGGCAGATCATATAGCCAGGACGATTTCCGCCGCTCTCGACGGCGAGGAAAGTGCGACAATACTTCCCATCAAGAAGCTATCCAACGCAGATTAAATAGCAATAACTCGATTATCGTCTCCAGGAGTAAAGTCTTGAGAAAGTTCGTTCCATTGTTTGCCTTGACCGCGATCTTGTCCGGCTGCGGATTGGCAAGGCAGTCGGAAAAGAGGTGGCTATCGAGCGTGCCATCAGCTCTTTCCCACGTTGGAGCGCAGCACAGCCGTTGAGCGCATAAAGTGCGAGAATGCAGCCATCATGCGACCGTCTCTAGGGCACAGCGACCTGATCAACCTCCACAACACAAGCGCCGCGCCGAACGCTTCGAGAATGGTCAGATAACACAAGCCGAGGCCGAACAGCAGCTGGCGCTTATGCGTTCGCAGATCGTCAGCGAAGCGGAACGTCGAGACGCAACCGGCCAAGCCGCAAGAAGAGCGGCGAACAATGCCCTGATTAATGCAGGCGCCGCTATGATGAGCGGACCGAGTTCGCCCTCGACGACATGCACAAGAAACGGGACCACCCTCAACTGCGCAACCTACTGACGGGCAGCGAGAGGCTGGATCGGTTGAACGCTCGGATTATTTGTCAGAGTGCAACGGAATGGTGACGCCATTCCAGACAGCGTTAGCTAGTCGTTTGATAGAACGAGGAGTCGTGGCATGGATGAAGATGCACTGAACATGGCCATTCGCAAATTCCTAAAGGAAGTTGGCGTCACCTCGCAGCGCGAAATAGAACGAATTGTGCGCGAGCACAAATTCAGCGACGGAAGGTTGAAACTTCGGATGACGCTCACGGCCGAAGGGACGCCGCTTGAGCATATCGTGGACGCGGAAATTCCGATTGCATAACTCGCGGAAATAACTTCCTCGTGCTGTGATCAAGCTCGCAGCCAGTCCCCTGGGCGCAGTCGCAGGAAACGCTGGCCTTTGCAGCCGCTCGGCAGCGAATATCAAATCAGCCCCCGAGGCAAAGACCACCACGCTACCCCGCTGGCTCTACTCTTCGCCCCCGTTCTCAACCCCGTCGGCCCGACCGTTCACCATCGCCTTAAGGAGGGGGGATGGCTTGAAGGTGATGACCCGGCGTGGAGTGATGACCGCTTCGACGCCGGTCGCTGGATTTCTGCCAACCCTCTCGCTTTTCGAACGGACTTTGAACGTCCCGAATTCGCGCAGCTTAACGAATTCGCCGCGAAGCAGCGCCTCGCTGATTTCCTCCAAGGCAGCGTCAACAACGGCCCGCACCTCGGCCCGCGAGAGCGTTGGGCAGGATCGATAGGCGGCGTCCCGTAGCGCATCCCGCGTCAAGGTTCCTTCCGTTTGGTTTTCCGTCTCTGCGCTTGCCATCTTCGGCGGCCCTGCTTGATCAACATGCAGGGAGCTTAAAACTTGTTGCGCGATTTAGAAAGCTGCTGTCGCTGCACAGTTTCGCTCATGCCATTCAATTTATTTAGCCGAGCTGCTTCAGTCATCGTCACCCCTCTCTATGCAAAGACGATGGTCGAGGCTACGCTGATCCCCCTCGGACGCGACAGGAGCGGCTATGCACTTCATTCTAACGGTCTTTGCTTTGCTGTGGGCCACATGGGCGACGCCATCGGCGGCTCAACCAAGCCCTCAATATTGCTATGGGCGTTACGCTCTCTGCGCAGCTTCAACCTGTGCCTTGACTGGCAGAGAAATTTCGACACGAGTGGTCTCGTCGACGACGGGGCAGCTGCAAGGCTTTCGTATTTATCCCGAGGCCGTTTGTACATGTCCTGTGCTCGACGGAAAATTCCAGGCGTCCGGAGCGAACCTAGGCCAAATGCAAGGGAGATGCGATCAACCCGGACCCAATCAAGTCTGGTCTCTTTACAGCCCCATGCCCGTGCCCCAAGCAATGCACAGCTACAGCCTAACTCAACCGGATCAGAGACCACTCGTACAGGTTTGCGCAGCAAAGAAAGGCCGGTCTTTTGCCAACTGCTTTGGGTTCAAATGCGTCCTCAACCCAGAGACTGTGAACGGCATACAGATGGCGACCTGCTATTGCCCGATCAACGACGACACCTACGGCAATCCTGTGCCGGCAGGCAGCAGCGCCTTTAAAAATGAAGCCGGGCAGTGTGATCAAAATTATTGCTCACTTTTGCCTGCCTCTGTCCCATATTCGCCCAGCACCGCAGGAGGGGCGTGCCTAGGGGTAGCTCCCCCTCTGTGATCGCGCTGAAGTTGATTAGTGTTGTTCCCCCTGCCAGCGGATCAGCAAGACTCGCCGGCCTTCAGCCTCCAGCCGGGCCCTGTCAGCTTCGACCTCGGTAAGCTCCGAAGGAAACCGTGCGAAGACAATGACGAGCTTCCCGGCTTCCTTCGCGCCCTCCAGCTTGTTGAGCCGCACTGTCAGTCCCTTACTCATGCTTTCCCCCTAAGATCCGTGCGACACGGGGCGACGCGGCTGCGATCGCCTCGGCCTCCAGACGCTCGCGGAACTGTCCACGTGGCTCACCAGGCTGCCTGAACCAGCGATTCCCCAGCGCGTCGCGATATGTCTCCGGCTCAACATAGCTTCCATCGGCGTTGAAAGGGACGCGCTCGATGCAGTTCACGCGGGTCCCGCCGTGAAATCGTTCCAGCCGCTCCAGCCGGTTCATTACAGCCGGTCGCATGCCTTCTCCCTCTGTTCCAGCGCAGACAGCCTTGCCTCGAATTCTGAGCATTCCAGCGCCTTTAAGTGCGTCTCCACGATCTTCGCCACGGCTTCCGCCTCTACCGGCGTCACGTCGCCCGACGCCACAGCGGAGAGGATCGTCCCCGTCGCCTTGGTCGCGTCCGCCGCCGTCCCGATTTTCGGCAGCTCGAAGCTCACCGGCCTATTGCGCCCTCCAGGTATCTCGTCGAAAACCATTTTGAATATGTTGTCCCCGATCGCCTGCTGGGGAACAAACTTTATGAAAAGGCCTGAGCTAATCGAATTGGGGCGAACGAGCCGCTATTTCTGCACATCAGAAATGGGCTCGGAAGCAAGGAAGCTGCGCAGCTGCTGATTGATACAACCCAGGTAGATATGAAGCTGATCCTGACTTCTCGTAGCCATCGAATTGATAGCGAGAATAACGTCGGACCACGCCAAACGATGCTTCGGCGCCTCATCAAGAAGCCTCCGCTCCTTACATGCGGCGAGCCAAACCTTCTCCGGGCTTTCTTTTGCCGATGTTGCGCTCTCAATCCCCTCCACTCTGGTGGTAGGCGTTACGATGAAATCCAGTCGTTCGCGCGAGGGAGACCGAATCACGGCATAGCCTCTGGCTCGATCCACTTTTGACGCAAGCGAAGGCCAAGCCGAAATAGCTTGCTGGAACACAAGCAGTCCGAACCAAGCTCCACAACGCCTGGCGATCCGTCGGCATCCCCAATCCGTTGGCCGTATCGTTAAGGCACGGCAGGTGAGGATCAAGCGCCGCTTTTGCAAATCTGCAAGAGCTATCGACATACTGAGCCGCTGTTTCGTTACGCGCAGGCAAGCCGAAAGCCAAGCGTCCACCGAGAAATACCAAGCAAAGAGACGAGGCAACTGCTGCTATCCGTTCGGACAAGTATCGGCAGTGCACGCGTCGTTTCCGCCCCAACATCTGGCGAGTTCTCCTGCGTTCCGGCGTCTCGGTCTGTGAAGGCTGTTGACGGGTCCTTGAATAGGCCAGACAGCAAGTTCCACTAAGCAAACCCAGCCGGGACCCTCGGCCATTCTGCGCGACGCTCGCCGCCAGTTCGGGCGTCAGTGCGTCCGTTATTCCTGGACCCGCGCCAAGGCCACGGAGGACCGCGACGGGACTCCGCGCGCCATGGATATGATCCGCTCGACGTCCCCGCTAGTTAATTCGCGCAGCCTGGTCTGGCCTATCTTTTGCGTCACTTTTGTCGTATGTCACATTTCTGTAACAATATTTTTTTCGATTACAAAGTTTCTGTATGTTTTCTCGAGATTTTCTCTTCACCTAATAAGCCCAGATGCGTCGTTGACCGCTGTCCGTTCAGCGTATTATCGATGCGACTCGGCGGAGTAGTCTTGCTTAACAGTAAGCCCGTCCAGCTTGTTAGGGGAGGTAACTTTGCAGTCCGCAGGCGATCGGGGCTTGACGCAATTTGAAATGAAAACTCTTCAATATAAGCAAAAGATAAGAGATTTCCTCCTAACTGAAGTGAAGGTCAACGACCGTCAATTCGAAAGCGTGTTCGTTTGTGAAAACGACATGCAAGCTGCGAGAGCATTGTCGCTGTGGATAAAAGAAGCTGGAACAATGGAGTGGCTGGATCAGAACTTGAGGCATGGAGACCGCTTTCTCGATATCGGGGCAAATATCGGTATCTACTCAATTGCAGCTGCACATCGCATTGGACCGACGGGAAAAGTCTATTCAGCCGAGCCTCATAAATTCAATGTCTGTAGCTTGCTCAATAATATTCTTCGTAACGGTTTCGAAGACCGCATCAGAGTCTTGACAGTGCCGTTGACCTCCGAGAAATGCGCCACTGAGTTCAACTACAGCAGCATCATTCCTGCATCTACCGGTAGCCAACTCGGCTCAACAATGCGAGATGGACGGCAAGGAAACTACTTCATTCCCGTGCTGACCGAATTGTCTATCGCCCTGAGCCTGGATGAGGTCATAGAGCTTAAATTGATAGATCATCCTGACTTGATTAAAATAGATGTGGATGGAATAGAACTAAAAATCCTCCAGGGCATGAAACATCTGCTTACTTCCTCTCATCGCCCGCGAAGCATCCAAGTTGAGCTGAATATTGGTGAGCAAGAGGACGTCATCGATTTCCTTCTTTGTTCCTGCTAATTGAAATCGCGTCGATTTCTCCCGGCGCTTGTAAAACAAGGGTTCATTCGATGTCAGAAGACAGCGGTGCGATCTCGTTCTCCGGCGCGCAGGTGAGATACGAACCGTTTCCAATTGCATATGAATCACGGATATGATTTACACCATCGGCATCTCACTTTGCAGGGTAAGTTTTATATGGAATCCGGAAAGAGCCTTTCCGAAATAGCGCACAACGCCGGACAAGGAGGCTTTCTTGCCCAATTCGGCCGTAGCCTTGAATAAATTTTGGCTTGGCCAGGAATCGACAAGTCGATCGTAAAGCGGCAGGTCAATAAATGGCTGAAAGAAAGATATAATGCCGAAAATTACTTCAGGTTTTTATCGTCGAGCCCGGAATGGGCCAGATTTCACACCTTCATAAAATCAGATTTTTTCGTAGAAGAAACACTCCGATTTCTTGCCTCCAAAAATGTCGTGCTCAATCTCGATAATTTTCGCGTCGTTTCCAAACGCAGCCTGAAAAGACCGAGCCTCATCGGCCGGCTGAAGATGCGACAGGAAATCTCAGCGCGGTTCGAATTTTCGCTGATGCATGCCCATGGCGGAAGCATCCTGCCTCATACGGACTCGCCTAATAAACTCATCACGCTGGTTATCTCCATGGTTAGACCTGACGAATGGAACGAGGCATGGGGCGGCGGAACGGAGATTTGTCTTCTGTCAGTGGCGGATTAAATCTCCCCAGTTATGGCATTTGAAAATTCCCCAGTTTTCGTGACGACCGGGCTTCCAGGGCATGCCCTGGAAGCCCGGTCGGCGCGCCGACTCACCGATGCTTCTCCCCTTGGCGGCAGGGA
>NZ_JBPFEB010000144.1:0-48548 GCF_051061225.1 Methylocystis sp. | reverse complement strand
AGTTGGAAGCGGAGATGTTGCAGGACTTGGCCCGCGTGTCGATTGAGCCGACGCGGATCGCGTACCCCGATAGCGCGGCCGACTGGGGGTCCTCACTCTACTGATGCCTGACCGTCGTGTAAGGGATTTCCAGAACGGGTTTGCGGGTGGCGCGAACCCGATGGCAGGCTCAGGCATCGCCCCGTTGGATCAGTACGCGAGCGTGACGAACATGCGGCTGATCCGGAACCAGGAGTTGGCGAAGCGGCCGGGATTGCGCTCGCTCGGGACGACGGTCGCAAACCATGTGCTCTATCCGTGGTGGGGGGTCACTGGGGTTGCTGCCGCAACGCCGGCCATTCTTGATCTGGGGAGTGATTCGGGAAGCATTACCCCGAAGGGCCGAACGATGGGGTACGGAACGCCGACACGGACCCCGGTTCTGGCCACGACGAGCACGCTTACTGCGACAACCGGCACACCCGATGTGTCCATTTACGCCGCGAGTTTCCGCGACGGCTCCAGCGACTGCATGTATATCGGCTGTCGCACTTATGGAATGCTGAAGTGGAACGGCACGACCATCACGGAGAACGTCGGCACGACTCTCACGGCTGGCATGGGTCAGCTCTGGGTCTACAACCAGCGCTTGTTCGGATGCAAGGGCGGGTGGCGGGCGAGCGCCGTCAGTGGGGAGCGCACTCCAACGCTCTACTGGTCGGGCCTCAACAACGGCGATTCGCTGAACGATGTGTCTGCCGGTGGTGGTTCGGCCAACATCCGGGCGTATGGTCGGCAGATGAACATTGCCGGCGGGTTTGCGCTTGGGGGATCGAATTACATCCTGCAAGAGGGCGCGATCAGCGTTTTTCGCGGGACGACGTTCGATGACATCAACATCACGGCTGGTGCGGTCGGTGTCTCCCCGAACATCGGCCTCCCTTTTGTCTGGGAAGTCATTGATGACACGGCCTACATCGTCACCTCGGAGGGCCTATACCTCCTGACGGAAGCTGGTGGGGTCACGCCAGCGGGCACCCCAGAGTACCCTGACCCCCTTGCACAGGCGATGCTGGAGTTTTCAGACCTATATAGTCGCACCAACAACCAAGTGGCACCGTGGTTCATTCTCGACAACGCACGGCGTCGGGAGGTCTGGATAGTCGCATCTTTCTACCAACCCGTCGCAAACACATTCACGTCCAAGCTGTTCATCTACAACACACAACTCGGGCGATTCACCGGGACTGGCCAGTTCGGCTTTCACGTTGAGTTCGCCACCACGGTTCCGTTGGAGTTTCAGCCGTCTGTTAGTGACATGCTGTTCGTGAACGGGTCAAATGTCTACGGCACGGATTTCTTCTTCCAGGCGCAGAACGTCTTTACGGACAACGGCAGCAACTACGAGTCAGCGGTCCAGTTCCGCCGGATGTACACCGTGGATGATCCCGCCTCGATCAAGTCATGGCGTCAGGCCACCGTGCAGATGGGATCAGGTGCTGGCATCACACCCCTGACCGCTGGCGCAGCCACGGGTGCGGTCGCGAAGTACGTCACGAATATTGGCGGCACCGTTACGGCATCTGCCTCACTGGTCGCGCAGACGGCTGGGCTGGTGCAACTCTCTGGTCAGGGGCCGTTTGTCGATCTGACCGTCACCGACAACGGGACGATCAGTGTCGGGTGGAGCATCCTGCGAGCCGAAGCAGAAGGCTATGCCTACACACGGCGGAACGGATGAGACTTCTCCTGCTGGCCGTGGTGCTGGTGGCGTGCGTGAGTGCTACCGCACCGCGCCCATACTGCGTTGCCAAGGGCGATACGACCGGACTCGGGCCGCTCTATCAGTCGAAAGATTCCGTCATCGTCGCGTGCCTCTTTCTCACCGAGCCCGCAGGGCGCTGCTTCGACACGCCGCCCCATCGGTTCACGGCGCGTGATTGTGTGGTCGGAGACAAATGGAAAGGCTGACCGACCCGAAAGCAGAGGCCCAGTTCAAGCAGATGCAGCGGGCCTTGCAGGGGCAACTCGTCCCGCGAACGGTGACGGCAGCGGCCACGCTCCAGTTGACGGACTACCTCGTCGCCTGCGATGCGACCAGCGCGGGGTTCACGCTGTCGCTGCCTCCCGTCATTCAGGCCAAGGGGATGACGTTCCTGGTGGTCAAGGTGGATTCGAGCGCGAACGCGGTGACGCTGGACGGGAACGGCTCGGAGACGATCAACGGGGCGACGACGCAAGCCCTCTCCGCGCAATGGGCGCAAGCCCAACTCTACTGCGACGGGTCCCAGTGGATCGCGTTTCTGATCGGGACGGCAGCAGCGCAGCCGTACACGCCGAGCACGTGGACACCGACCGACGCGAGTGGCGCGGGGCTGACGTTCACGACGCCAGCGGGCACGTACGAGAAGATTGGGCGGCTCGTGATCGCCCGATTCGCGCTCACATATCCGGCGACTGCAGACGCAACGGCCGCGCAGATCGGCGGCCTGCCCTTCACGGTCGCCAACAATAACGCGGCACGGCAAGGCTTCGTCTCAACGACGGACGAGGCCACGCTCGCCTCGCTCCAACCGCAGGCGAACGGCACGACGTTTTTTCCGATCACCAGTACCGGCGGGACGATCACGAACGCCACGCTGAGCGGTAACGTGATTTTCGGAACACTGATCTACCCCGCCGCCTAACCCCACCCTCTGACACTCCCCACAGGGCTCCGCACTCGCGGGGCCTTTTGCTTTAGGAGCACTCTATGTCATCATGGCTTGCCAACGCGACAGGCGTTCACATCTCGCCGCACAAGAGCTACATCGATCGCAAGCAACTTGGCAGCGCGGTCGGGCATCTCGCGCCACTCGCGGCAGCATTCATCCCCGGACTGCAACCGCTGGCGATCGCGGGGATCGGGGCCGCAGGAGCCGCCGCAGGGAAAGCCATCCAGCCGGGCTCCAACTTCGGGGACATTCTTGGGGCAGGGGCGCGCGGTGGGGCAACGAGCTACGCTGGTGCGAAGATCGCCAAAGCGCTCGGGTATGGCGGGACCGACGCGGCCAACCAAGCGTCCTCCACCGCGACTGATGCGGCCGGCGATGTCGGGGAAGAAGCGATCGGAGCGGCCGAACGCTTCGGCACGCAAGGCACAAAAGCCCTTGATGCCGTGCACCCGATGGCGGGGCTCAAGCAGCAACTCGCGTCGATGCCCTTCGCGGACAAGCTCGCGCTGGGCTCAACGGCATTACAGGGCATCGGTGGCGTCGCTGGCGGAATCGCACAGGGTCAGCAGGCGCAATTCGAGCGCGACAAGTACAACGAGATGGCCCCGATCCGACAGCAGGCGATGCAGCAGTTGGGTGGTCAGATGCAGGCCCCGACACCGTTCCAGTTCCAGAGCCCGTTCGCGCAGCAGCAACCACAGTCCATGCCGGGCGCACCGCAGGGGCAAGGGCTTGATCCGGCCTCACAGTGGGCCGCGATCCTCAAAGCCCGTGGGTTGCCGGGCCTCTCGCCGGGAGGGCGCTGACCATGCCGATGCAGACCAGACGCCCCCGAGCTCCGACCGACCCGAACGCGCCGCAGGGCGACCCCGCGCAGGCTCCGCAACAGCCGCCGCAGATCCATCAGGCCCCGACCTTCTCGCAGTTGCAATCGCAAGGGTACGCCCGCCCTGCTCCTCAGCAGCAGCCACGCCCTGACGCCAACTACCTCGCACAAGCGAGAGCGCAGGAGGCAGCCCACCCCGGTTCAGTCTCGAAGGATTTCCTGCCCGGCGGAAGCATGGCAGGGCCGCAGATCGGACAGGCTCCGCAAGGCGGTGCGATGATGTCGATGCACAAGGACCCGACGCTGGACGGGGACGTTCCGACGTTCGATCAGCCGACCGACGACTCGCAGGTCACTTCGCACACGACCACCGGCACCGGCAACCCGCCGACGAACACGGGGACCAAACCAACCGACCCGACGAAGCCGACGCCCTTCAACCCGCAGGGCCAGCAGTTCGCGCAGACGTTGCAGTCAATGTTCGGCAACTGGAAGCCACAGGGCCAGTTCGAGGGCCAATCACAACAGACCCAAGCCCCGACATTCACGCCGGGCGCCAATCCGTTCACCCCGCAGGGCTTCCAAGGCTCGTATCAGGCGCAGCAGGCACCGGGCGCTCAATTCACGCCGCAGTTCCAAGGCCCGAACAACCCGCTCGCGAACCAGACGACCGGCGCGGTCCAGAGCTTCTTGCAGAACCCGAACGGCTTCAACTCGGATGCGGTGAAGCAGAGTTACGGCTACCTCTCGGGGCAGATCGATCAGGACTTCAACCAAGGTCAACTCGCACTCCGCGACGAGATGGCGAAGCGCGGGCTGAGTGAATCCTCGATCAACGGCGAGCGGTCGAACATCTTGCTTGGCAACCGTCGCTCGGCACAAGAGGATCTGGCCTCGAGACTGCTCACGCAGCAGGCGGAATCACAGACAGGGGCGCAGCAGGCCGCGATCCAAGCGGCACTCGGGTACGGCAACCAGAACTTCAATCAGGGGCTGGGCGCCTATCAGGCGAACGCCGGCACGAACAACCAGAACTTCCAGCAAGCCTTGGCCACCGCCGCGTTTCAGGGCGACCAGAACGCGATGGCGATCATGCAGAACATGGGGATTCAGGGCTTCAACAACGCCGCAGGCCAGCAGGGCTATCAGAACCAGCAGACGCAACAGAACCAGAATTTTCAGAACCAGATGCAGTCGGCGGGCTTCAACGCCGGCCAGAACCAGCAGGGGTTCCAGAACGCACTGGCAGGCTACGGGGCGAACCTTCAGGGCCAGCAGCAGGGCTTCAACCAGCAGCAGCAGCTCCTGAGTCAGTTGCTGGGCTATGAGCAGCAGGGCTTCCAGAACCAGTTGGGGACCGCGCAACTCAACGCGCAGCAACAGCAGTGGTATCAGCAGTATCTGGCGCAACTCGCACAGGCAGGTAAGTGATGCCACTCAACGGATTGTCGGCCCTTTTGGGACTCTCGGGCGGCGCACAGGGAGTCGCGCAGGGGCTGAACCAGTGGGGCGCGTCGAGGCAGCGTCAGTCCGAGCAGACGTTGCAGCGTGACCAGATGGCGCAGCAGTTGGAGATCGCCAAAGCAAACTTGGCCGCGCAGATGGCGCAAAGCGGCTTCGTGGCCCAGCCCCCGAATGTTCCACGTGGAACATCGAATGCCACGCCAAGCGCCTCGAACAATCCGCAGTTCGTGGACATGCACGCCCACGCCCCACCGGCACCAGCAGCGCCGAGCGTGCCGGAGATCACCAACGAGCAATTCGGCTACTCCCCGACGCTGGACGTACCGGAACAGCAACCAGCCACGATCCCGCCAGTTCAGCAACAGATTGCGCCAACCCCCAGCGCAAGCGCGATTCCTAGCGCCACTACCGGGGCTCCTCCAACCTTCGCACAGCCCCAAACAGTCTCGGCGCTCGGGCAGCAGTTCACGCGACCAGCAGATTACGAGTCGCCTGAAATGCAGCGCCTGAAGCTCGCGGAGCAGTTCCGGATCAACGCTGAAGCGCGGGCGGCTGCCGCCAAGGTGCCGACGAAGGTGAAGGTGGTCCAGCCGGACGGCACGGTCGTCTTTGTCGATCCGAACGCCCCGCCGGCAGGGCTCAAGGAACGCGGACCCGCTGGCGCCCAGCCGGCCATGCACGAAGTTACGAACCCAGACGGGAGCAAGACGCTGCAACCCGTGCAGGCAGGAATGCAGATCGCCCCGCCCTCGAAGGTGGCCGTGAAGCCACTCGCCGCGCCGATCGCAGCGAAGGTCGGCCAGTTCGGGGAGATGCTCAAGAAGTACGAGGACCTGACCAAGAGCATGGAATCGCTGGACGTAGGGGTCGGAAACACGGCAGCTAGGGATCTCTCGGAGCATGGGCTTCATGTCCCGCTATTCGGCACCATTCCCGGCACGAAGGGCATCGGGTCGGCGCTGATGAACCACACGCCGGAATACGCACGGTATCAGGCGGCGCTCTCTCCGTTCTATCTCGCTGCGGCGCACGCGCTGTCTGGCGCACGCATCAACCAGGATCAGGTGGAGCAGATCCGGAAGTCCATCGAGATCGCACCGGGAGATTTTGCGAACAAGGAAGTTCGGGCGCAGAAAGAGAAGAACATCATCGACCTCATCAACTCCATCGGTGGGTCGCTACCGGAAGATGCGATCGCGGATCAAGAGAACCAGATGAGCCCTGAAGCGATCGCCATGATTACCGAGCGTGGGTACAAGCCCCGCAAGAAGGGGACTGCCACCCCAGCGTCGAGCAATAGTTCGGTGAGCGATGCCGACTTTGCGCGTGCGTGGGCCGCAGGGAAGCGCACAGAGGCCGATATTGCCGCGTGGGTCAAAGCCAACCCGAAAACGCCATGAGCGAAACACCCGAAGAACGCGCCAAACGGCTGGGCCTGACGGGAGCTACGTCTGAGACTCCCGAAGCACGAGCGAAACGACTTGGGTTGACGGATGATGCTGAACCGGAAGCGAACTACGCCCAGCAGGCACTTGGCGGTATCGCGGCCTTGGGTCGTCATATCGCGCCAGAACTCCAAACAGCCGCCCGCGCCCTGACACGGGAAGGTGGATTGCGCGAACTCGTGGGCCAGATCGGGAGTGCTCCCCCATCGATCGGTGACGCGCTCCGGTACGCCATCAATCCCACCAGCGTGCTCTCGGACCTGCAAGGCAGGATGGAGCAGACCCCGAGTTATGCCCGCGCTCAATCGGACATTCAACGCGCTGAGGATAGCAACCCCGTGAGTGGGGCTAATAGCGTCATCGGAGCTGTCGTGAACGCGGCACCGCTGGCGGAAGCGGGGCTGTCCGGCCTGAAGCAATTGGTACTGTCGCCGGAAGGCGGGCTGTCAAAGACTCGCGTGGTCGGGAAGCCCATCGCAGCCGCGAAGCGTGGACTGGCGAGCATGTACCGCAATTCCCTTGGTATAGAGGAGCCTATCGCGAGCGCCATGCAGGGTTCGCGGGGCCAGTTGGCCTTGGTTCCACGAAGCGCCGGACCAACAGCATTAGCACCCGCCGAGCAGACGAACGTCGAGGGATTTCTCGGCAACAGCATGGACAATCTGGCAAACGTCATCCCCAGCGAAGCGGAAAGCGGGCAAGCCCTCAAGCGGCTGCTGACGCTGGAGTCAGACGCCGCACCAGCCTCAACACTGGCCGAAGTCGCGACCCAGCCCGAGGGCCAGCCCTACAGACCCAAGTGGGGCAACCCAACCAAGGCGCAACTGGAATGGCGTCAGAAGAACGTCGTGGAGCCAGCCAAGGCGAGAGCCGCCGCACCCGCTGATATCTCGAACGTCTCGGAACTCGGGCTGGACGATCTGCTGGCGCTCTCCGTTGACTCGCGTCAGAAGGGCGTGCCGATGCAGAAGTTGAACACGCTCCGGTCGATGTTCTTTGGGGATGCTGCAGAAGGCGGGGCCGTCAAAGGCGCGGGCCGTTCGGGCAAGCCGGGGATCGGTGAAACGCTGGCGGATTCGGTGATTGCGAAAGGGGCGAAGGGACTGACCCGCGACGAGTTCTTGGGTTCGCCCAAAATCACATCGACACGCAACGCCGACGCACTGCGACCAAAACTGCTCAGGTCTACAGAGGCCGCACCGCCCGAGCCGTTCATCCACGGCCTCACTGCCAAGGTATCGCCGGACGGGATCGCGGTGCTTGATGGAGACAAGGTTGTCGGGAGTTACAACTTCGGCGAAACGCTGGTGGTTGATCCCGCATACCGGAAGCGGGGAATCGCAGAGGAGATGGTCTATCAGTGGCGGTCGCGTCACCCGCAAGCCCCACCAGCCGACGCCAGAACTAAGGTCGCGCAGCACATCCAAGAAAACGTCTGGAATCGCCTTCAACGCAAATGACCCTCGCCGCGCAACTCCTCGAGACGGCGAAGCAGCCGGAAGTCTCACTGAGCATGTCCGTGGCCGCGATCGTCGCACTCGGAAAAGTTTGGGACAAGTGGATCGGCTCGAAGCGGGACCATGAGTTCCGGCGGTATCGCCAAGAGCAGTCGAAGCGGTTCGATGAGCATGTCGAAGCTGACCAGACCGCGTTCGCCAAAATCAATACGTCGCTGGCCGTGCTTGAGGTCGGGGTCGGGACATTGCAGAAGGAAGTGAGCAAAGTGCACGACCGCATGTTCGACCAACGCTAACCGGGAGTCTCCTATGAGCATTATCACCATCCTCATCGTTCTCGTAATCGCAGGCGTTTTGCTCTACCTGCTGAACGTGCTGATCCCGCTGGACCCGAAGATTCGGACGGTCATTAACGTGCTCGTGGGGCTGGTCCTGTTCCTGTGGATCGTCGGACTACTGACGGGCCATCAGTTCATCAAGCTCCGCTGATGGCAGACTCCGAGAAGAAGCCCGACCTCTCCGCC
This sequence comes from Methylocystis sp., assembly GCF_051061225.1. Taxonomy (GTDB): domain Bacteria; phylum Pseudomonadota; class Alphaproteobacteria; order Rhizobiales; family Beijerinckiaceae; genus Methylocystis. The sequence goes on along the minus strand of NZ_JBPFEB010000144.1, from coordinate 40,139 downwards.
ACGCTGGTCGCCGGGAAGGTCGCGGAGATCCTTCGCAAAGAACGCGACTCTCGGCCCTCGGAGGGCAGTATCCAGCGGGAGGAGCGCACATGGCGGGAGCACATCCGCTTTGCCGTCGTGCCGCTCTTGCTATTCGGGTTTGCCCTGATGGGTCGTGAGGTCTGGGAGATCGTCGCGTGCCCGCGTACCGAGACCTGCCACGTCCACATGAGCACGATGGCGTGGGGCATCGGGCTGGTGGTGCTCGCGTTGCTGATCTGGCAGCAGGGCAATGTCTCGAAAAGCATCACGGAAGCCGTAGCGGCCGGCGCGGACATCCGGGCGCGGTGGTTCACCCGTCCGGGACGTGAAAGCGATACACCAGGGACCAAGGTCACGACCGTGATTGAGGAACCCCCACCGGACAAGGAGCCCGGCACATGACCCGCGACGAGGAAGTCGTCTATCTGGCCGGCAAGCTGCATTTCGTTCGCGAGTATGGCGGCCAGAACAAAGGGGTGTGGGTCAACACGATCCAGAAGGTGACCGGGAATGGCGACGGGGATAGCTGGTGCGCCTCGTTCGTCTCCCTTGTGCTGGGAATCGTGTTCGAGGGCAAGAGCCCCATGCCCCGCTCGGCGAGTTGCGATGTGCTCCTCGAACACGCCAGAGGGAAGGGCTGGTTGACCGAGACGCCATCAGTCGGGGACGTGTTCCTGATCCTGAACAGCCCGACCGACGCGCATCACACGGGGTTTGTGTTTCGCGTACTGCCGGATCGCGTCGAGACCATCGAAGGCAACAGCAACGATGACGGGTCCAGTAATGGGGATGGCGTTTACGTTCGTGAGGGAGCGCACGCCCGCAAGCTCAACCCGGCGAAGATGCTGTTTGTTCACTACCCCCGCGAAACCGTCGCGTGATCCTGCTGCTCAAGTGGTGGCGGGAAGCGGCCATCGTCCTGTTGGCGCTCGGGCTAATCGCCTACTGCCAAGGCCGTGACCGGGCCAAGGTTCGGGAGGGCATTGCACAGGAACGCTACCGCATTGCCGACAGTACGCTCGCCGTCTTGAAGGTCGCCCAGCGAAAGATCGACTCGGTGTTCGTCCGGGACACCCTGCGGTTCACCCGCTGGCGGGACTCTGTGACTATCCGCCACGATACGGTACTCGCCCATCTCACCGACACGATCCGCGTGAAGGAACTGATCCAGGTACAGGACTCCGCGATCGCCACCTGCACCAATCTCTTGTCGAGTTGTAGCGCCCGCGTGCTGAACTTGCAGGACCAGTTGACGCAGGAACGCGCCAAGGTCGCAGCCATCCCACTGGCCACTCCCCGCTCATGCACCTCGACGGGCGCTGTGTCAGGGCTGGTCGGGCTGGGGCTCGGTTTCCTCGGTGGGCGCTTGGCGAAGTAGCAGGGCGTACTCGAAGGTCCCCGGCCCCCGTCGTCTCCGCTCGACGGTGTGACTGCCGAAACGCGCTTTCCTGAGATCCCGAAGTCGCGCCGAGATTGAGGCTTGGGGGAATCCGGTCGCGGCTTCGATCTCTGCGAGGGTATGCCACGCGCCCCCGGCCATGAAGTCGCGAACTCTGGCCATCTGAGCCGCGAGGCGGGAGTGGTCCTGAGGCTCTAGCGTGGAGCCGTCAGCGAAGAACGGCTGGCTAAAGAGGTCGGGAAGTGTGGTCACGGGCGTCGGCGGTCTGCGTGCGTTCCGTAGAGGCCGTGCGCGGGGTACGGCGGTCCTGCTGCGAGACGCAGTTGCCGGAGTGCATTCTGTCCCCACACCAAACGAAGCATTCGCGCCGACAGGATGTGAGGTGAACGAAACTGTCGAAGGTCGCTCTCTGATGGAGCTCGTCCTAGGGCTGCCGACAGTTCACGCAAAGACTCCACGGCTGCAACGCGCAAACTGATGCACTCGGGGAGATCGCACGATGCTGGCGACGAGTACTCCGCGTTCATGTCAGGCCAAATCTCACGCAGATATTCTCGTGACGTTTCCATCCGTACATTCCGGCACAGTGACGGCACGACGTTGGGCCGAGCCCGCCCTCTTCTCTGGCCTCTAGTTCTACAATAACGCTGCGACGCTTTGGGTAGACGAGCGCAATGAGCGGGAGAACGGCGTCTAGAAGGTCCTGCATCATTGAGTCGTCTTGGGCCTGAGCCATCACGCCTCGCATATAGAGTAGCGGAAGCGGCGTTGCCGCATACATAGCGGCCCGAAAACGATCGTTGAGCGGCAGACACCTCACCGTCCGGTACTGATCAAAATCACGGTACGGCTCGCGGAGTTGATAGCCCGAAGTCACGGTCAAGGAGTGTGCGGCACGGATGAAACTCAGTGCGGTGGTCTTCGAGTGACCCGTTTTCTGTGCCGCATCACGCAACGAGACCAAGGGCGATGCGACAGTCCATAACAAGGACTCCCGCTGGAAATCAGAAAGCACGTTCACGCAACCGCCTTGGCAGCGAGCTTCACCATTGCCGCCATTGCGGAACCCGTGACGGTGGCGCTGTCGATCACGGCCACCCCGTTGATCCAGTTGGTAACAACAGCGTCCTTCCAGCGATCTTCTGGCGGTCTATCATCCCACTGGATGCGATGAGCCTTCACCCGGTTGCGATAGTAGAACGAACGGGCTGGCTGCTCGACAAACTCAGGCGCCACAGCGGTGTCGGTGAACATGCCCTGACGGATTCGCGGGACGACACGCTCGCCGCCACAAGCGCCACAGATTTCGATCACGGACATGTCCGAAGTGACAGCGACGGAAATGCGAAGATGCCCGACTATGCCACACATCACACAGTCCTCGAACGGCAATGTTTCTGTTGCCATCCATTGATCGAACTGCTCGTCGGAATCCGACCACGGGCTGTCAGAGAAATCAAACCGTCGTTGCTCGAAGTCCTCTTGCCAACGCATCTCGTCGCGGTACCAGTCGCTCATGTTGCCACCTTGAGTACAACAATCTCGACGAGGCGATCATCTGGGAGCATGAGTTGTGCGGCGAAGGTCCCAAGGAGGGAGATGTAGTCTGGTGCAATTCGCTTCGCGTCCACCTTGGCACAAACCCGATCTATCAGTTCTGCTGGTAGGACATGGTCAGGCCGCCACGGGAAGGCAGCCACATCTAGGTCTGACCCGTCCCGTTCAAGAACGGACCCGTACAGTGCGACGATGTAACCGAGTCGTCGCGCCAGAGGGGTAATGGTGCGAAAGAACGGAACCGCGTCGGCACGGGTCCAACGGCGGCGAGCAACTACCGAACGGCCCGGGGATTTAACCCGAGTGCTTTTTATGGTACTGCCGTCAAGCGGCAGGGTACCACCTTCTCGTTCGGTAGCGCTCTCCAATTCGTTGTTCATGGACCGAAGAATACCGACCCTCTTGACATTACGCAAGTATGCGGTAAGATGCGCAACATGAGAAAAGCACGCATGGACTGCCGGGTCCACTTGGTCCTCTCGGCCACCCTCTATAACAGGCTGGTCGCCAAGAGCGAACGAACGGGCGTCAGCATGTCAGAACTGATCCGCCGGGCGATTGCCGCAACGCTTGAGAAAGAGAAGGCGGCGTAACGTGGTCCTCCCGCCCTCCCCACGAGAGTTGATCGAACTCGACCTAAAGCTGGCCCGCCAGAGCAAGGGCTACCGAGGGTGGGACTTTGAAACGCGAGTCCAGAACGCATTGCGAAATGTGAAGCTTTGTGTCTTGCGGTGGGTCCGAGAGCGGCAGCGCAAGCAGGGCGTGAAACCGATGTGGCAGCAGAAACTCGAACAATCGTGGAGGAGGAAATGAGCGAGCAGCATGTGAAGGATCGCGCAGGCTCGGAGAAGATTTTCGGAAAGCGGGGCGAGTTTCTCGGCTATCGCTTCATCAATCCGGCGCGACGGGCGAAGAAGGCGACGGGCCTGAAGGGCCGCCAGTGGGTGAAGCATCGCAAGGCGACGAGGCGAGCGGAGAGGGTTGCCGCAAAGCTCGCAGAGATGCGGGCCTACGCAAAGGAGCACGGCCTCGACGAGTTCGCAGCGTAGCGGGAAATCCGGGAGGCGGTACCGGGCTCTCAGATCGGGAGCGAACACCGCAGTGTGAAAGATTGAGATGGGTGCGCGAAGGGGCAGCGGTGTGGGGCAATCCGAGGTTCAACTCCTCGGCGCGCAATGCAGGACTAACAGGAGATAGCGATGGGCAATCTTGGATTTGGCGTGATGCTTGGAATGCTTGGCGGCAACGAGAAGTCCGTCAAGGCGTACAAGCGGGCCGAGGGTCAGACTATCACGGCCCTCGCGCTACGTGACGATGCGCTGCATTTCAAGTTCGCGGACGGCTTCAAGATGCGAATCTCCGATGAAGGCCAGTCGTGTTGCGAATCGCGTTACATGTGCTGCGACGACGACCTTGCGTATCACATCGGCGCGAAGCTGGTGAAGATCGAACTGCGGGAAGCCGCGCCGATTTCTGACGAAGATGACTACGGCGTCCACGAAGTGCAGTTCTGCGACATCACCACGGATCGCGGGCTCATTCAACTAGCCACGCACAACGAGCATAACGGCTACTACGGCGGATTCTGGATTCTACTGACAGCGGAATAGCAGCAGGGGGGCACTCCACAGGAGACAGGCGAATGACGCAAGCAGACGGATACGAAGGGGCTATCTGCCCCGAATGCGAAGGGACTGGCGAAGTTCGCGTGATCGTCGGGGATGAGGAGGGCGCCGATCCCTGCCCGTCGTGTGGCGGGTCGGGTCATCTTGACTTGCGGCTTGTCGATGAGCCTGAGGATCAGCCGTCGTTCGCCAACCATGCCGACGAAATCGCGTGGCACCTGAGCCAGCAGGTCAACAAGCTGACGACGATGGCCGCAGAGCAGGCAGCCTGGATCGACGCGCAGGAACTGGCCGGCGTTCGCAACCTGAGGACCACATGAGCAAAGCAGTCATCGCAGACAACGGGAAGTACAAGATCGACTTCCTCAAGAGCCACACGGTCTACAAGAACGCGGCAGGGAAAAGACTCCCCGGCGTCACGACCGTGCTGGGAATGCTCTCGAAGCCCGCATTGCTTCGCTGGGCTTGGGACTTGGGAAAGTCGGGGATCGACATGGAAGCGTCCCGGCAAGGGGCGGCCGACATCGGGACCATTGCTCATGCGCTCTGCGAAGCCCACTTACGGGAGATGGAACTCGACACGGACAACATCGCCCCCGAGCAACTGGCCAAGGCGCAGAACGGCTTCCGCCGGTTCATGGAGTTCTGGACGAAAGAGCAACTGGTGGTCATTGCCACCGAGTTGTCGATGATCTCCGAACGGATGCAGGTTGGGGGGACGCTGGACATCGTGGCCATGCGACCCAACGGGGCCTTCGTGCTGGTGGACCTGAAAAGCTCCAAGGGCATCTATGACGAGATGCTGGTGCAGGCCGCGACCTACGCCGCGATGTACGAGGAAACGACCAACGGCACGATCGCAGAGGTGTTCGTGGTCCGGATCGGGAAAGAGGACGCGGACGATCTCGAGGTCCGGCCTGTAGGTCAAAGGGTTGAACGGGTAGCAGCGTTTGCGGCGTTGGCAGAGGCCCGCCGCCTTCTCCAAGCAGCCGGAGTGCGCGTATGAATTGTCCAACCTGCGGGGGCGAATGCTACGACAACCGAGAGAAGGTTGCCGGCGGCTGGCGGGGTCCTTTGTTCAAATGCCGGGACACGAACTGCGCGTGGACGAAATGGCCCCCCAAAGGCCAGCGAGCGCAGGGAGGGGGGAACGGTCGCCCTCAGGGTGGATCGCCAGCCAGCGGGGCAGCCAAGCGGCCTCTTGGCCCCCTGTACTACGAGTGCCTGAAGGTGGCAAAGGCCTGTGTTGAGAAGGAGTTCAAGAACGCACTGCCGGCGGACATCATCGCTGCGACCGCAACCCTCTTTATCGCCGCCACGCGAGACGGGACGCCCTTGGCAGCGCCCAAGCCAAAGCCAGCCCCCGAGCCAGAGTACGATGAGGCTGAGTACCAGTACGCCGACGATTCTGACGGCCCGCTGCCCTTCTGATCCTCCGTCCCTGAGCCGATGCCTCACCCAAACCCTTTTCTGACAAATGTCTGAGACTCTTGAACAGCGCGAAGCGAGTGGTGCGGCGGACGGGATTTCGTTCGAGGTGGCCGTGAGTCTGCTGCCGGAAGGCGATTACGTCCACACCTTCCTCGGCTTCATCGGCGCGGATTGGAAGCGCGAGAAGGTCATCGACGCGCTGCTCGCCTCGCCCGACATTCGCCCGACTGGTCCGATGGCGCAGGCAATGGGACACGGCCTCGCGATCAAACATCCCGACCGCGACTCGGTGCTGTTCGTGGCGACGACTCGCCGCACCGACGAACCCGCGTGAGCCGTGCCTCAATACCCTGAGCCGCCAAACATGACTGCTTTTCAAGGGCCGTCGCGTTCTCGTCCGAGAGCCCCGAGCAGCAAAAAAGTTTCTAAACGACGCGATGCGGGTGGTGCGCGATGAAAGCGATTTTCCGAGAGACGGGGCTGCGGTTCGGGATGGAGACACGCGACGAGGATTACGCGTATCGCCTCGGCGTCATCGAGGTCGAACTCGAACGCCTCGCGGCCATGCCCGGCGAGACCACCAAGATCATCACCGAGGCGCTGCTGCTGTATCGCACGCAGATCGGCAACAACATCCGCGACCGCGACAGCAAGCCCAAAGCCGACGCCCCGCCACGCGCTGTTGAAAATCCCTCTCCCGCCCCAATGACCGAACACGACACATGACCACAGACGAAAAGAAGTTTTCGGAGCGGGATTTGATTCTTGCGAAGCGGGAAGCGTTCAAGAACGGCGCGGCGTGGATGAAGGGTGAGGTTGTCTACGGCAGTGCACCGAATGGTGGGTGGGCCGACGCTGCGAACGAACGCTACCCGATGCCGAAAGCCATCAAGCCCCGCGTCATCACCGCGAACGGGACCAACTACCGCGTCGTGGACGGCTGGCTCGAAGAACAGTCGGCGTGCATCTCGCCCGCACCAGCATGGAAGCGCGTCGGTGGCTTGCCCTACTACAACGATGGATTGACGCGCCTCGCGGATTTGATCCTCGACCCGACGCGAGAAGTTTCGGAGGCCGAATGACCATTTCTGTTTTGGGGGGCTCCTGGAATGGCGGCGTGCTGGCAACTGCGCTTTGCGTGATGCTGTTGCTGACGGTTGCAATCGCCGCGGGCTACCGTCGTGAATCGCATCAGTGGAAGGCGAAGGCGCAGCATTTCTTCGACCTGTCGCGAGAGCACGAAGCCGACTGCGACTACTACCGCTCGCTGCTGGGGTGGCTGAACAAGCACGGCCAAGCGCCAGCGCCCCGCTATGACCTGCCGATGAATCTTCCCATCTCGACGCCGGGCAATCCGCTGAAGCTGACGCGGGTGCTGGACTCCTCGCTTGACGATACGGCGACCACTTCGACGCTTGAAGACTTGGTGCGCTCATCAGGCGGGAGGCTCTGATGTTCTACGAGGATCCGTGGTACGGCACCGACGAGGACCGCTACTGCTACTGGTGCGACTCAGACCCATGCCGCTGCGACAGTTCGCCAGACGATGATGACGATGATGCGGACTACTACCGCGCCGAATGGCTGCCCGCCAGCGAAGGCCCATCCGACCTACTCCCCGATGAAGCGACGACAGACTCTGACGGCGAGGCGAAACCGTGAAGTCCATCACCGACAAGCAGCGAGCGAAGCGACTGGCGAACGGCGAAAAGTTCATCTCGTCCACGATTGCGAGGAAATCCGCAAAGCGAAGTGCTGTCGTGGTGGCGTTTCGGAAGTCCGAGAAACAGCGCAAAACGCGGGTGAAGCGGCAAGAGAACGAGAGGAAGTACGGGCCGCAGCTCTTTCGGGAGTTCCTGCACGCGAGCCAGTGCCTCGGATGCGGGACGCGTCAGAATATCCAGCAGGCGCATCGCTTCACCGGGGGAATGGGGAGGAAGGGCAACTGGCAGGACACGATCCCTCTCTGCGGCCCGCAGCTCGTGCGCCCCAACGTTCACGACCGGCATGAGGACTACACCGTCCCCGGCTGTCACGCGAGCTACGACGCCGCGAAACAATCGTGGAGCCGTGAGCACAACCTTCCCGCTCGCGCCGCGTTCTTCTGGACGAATTGGGAGCGTCATCGCGTGTTCGTTCAGAAGCTCCGGAGCGCCGAATGAGTGACACGACCGGCGTCAACACGAAGCACTCGATGTGGCCGCACGCGCCCGGGAACTATCGCTGCATCTACTGCGGCTGTCGTGCGCTCTCGCCCGAGTGGTACGCGGAATGTCCTCGCCCGCTCACCCCGAAAAGCGCAGTTCCCACCAGCCCTTCCCCCGAACAGCCGCCTGCTGAGGGAGACGAATGAGCCTCATGAACTTCCGCGCCCAGAATCATCCACAGCAAGAGACGCGGGACGAGGTGGACGACAGGGCGATTCTGCCGGAGTACTTCGAGCCCCTTCACGCGGAGTTCGGGTTCACGATCGACGCGGCGGCCAGCGAGAGCAATGCGGTGCTGCCGACCTTCTGGACGCGAGAGGACGACGCGCTGGGCCAGCGGTGGGTGTCGCATCGCGTGTGGTGCAATCCGCCGTATTCGGACTTGAGGCCGTGGGTTCGCAAGGCGTGGAGCGAGATGAATCGGGGTTGCGCCCTGATCGTGATGCTGGTTCCCGCGAATCGCTGTGAGCAAGGCTGGTGGCAAGAGGAAGTCGAGCCCTTCCGCGACGGGAAGTCGTCCCTGCTCTCGAGCCGCCTGACGACCCGCTTCCTGCCAACCCGCTGGCGCTTCAAATGGCCTGCCTCGCGTGTCGTGCCGATCAAAGGTGACCGCCCCCCATTCGGCTGCGTGCTGCTCATCTGGGAACGCGAAAAATGAGTTGGGGGGTGTCTTGCGGATGGGAGGACCCGGCCACAGATTTCAGGAGCGCGGTAGAGCAGCCCGGTAGCTCGTCAGCCTCATAAGCTGAAGGTCGTGGGTTCAAATCCCATCTGCGCCATTCACAACTGAAATATCGCACGGCGTTCAGAAGCGTCGAAGGCGACAACAATCTGCACTGGCCGTATCACTTGGTGCCTCAGTCTCCGCTTACGCGGGGGTGGGGATTCTGCCCAAGCCGATACGGCCTTTGCTTTTCCCACCATGACGGATCGCTTCCCGTGGTTCCCCTTCTACGCCGCTGATTGGCTCACTTCCCCTGCCGTGCTCGCCATGTCGCTTGAGCAGCAGGGGGCGTATCTCCGGCTTCTAGCCATCGCCTGGAACGCGGGGCGTGATGAGCCAGCCCTTCCGGCTGCGCCAGCCGAATTGGCGCGAATGCTCGGCCTTTCGCTCAAACGGTGGACGACGATCAGCCGGCCGATTCTCGGGTGCTTCGAGCGGCGCGGCGACCTGCTCTACAACGCCAAGCTCACGCAAGTGTGGGAGATCCAGCGGGCCAAATACAACATCGCGGCAATGGCGGGTCGGGCCAGCGGCGAGGCACGAAGAAAGCAACGGTCGTCCAACGGACGTTCAACGGGCGTTGCCATTCCGTTGCAACCGAAAGGCAACCATACAGACGCAGATACAAACAGAACTAAAAGCAGTTCTGGGCCGACCGCGATTCGCGCTTTGACAGATGGCGCTCTCGCGTCGGCCCGAAAGGGGAGAACATGAATATCCCCCGGGTTTGCGGTGAGGCGGGATAGATATTACTATGCGTCCTATGGCTACGACGATTGGAAGCAACATCGCGACGGTGCGGGAGGCGCTTGGGTATAGCCAATCGTCCTTTGCCCGAAAGATCAACGCCTCGCAGAGCGCAGTGTCGCAGATCGAGAACGGTGAGCGAAACCCCAGCTTTGACATGCTGCTTCGCATCAAGCGAGCGCTCGGGGTCACATGGGTCGGGCTGCTCAAGGGGATCGAATGACAGGGGGTAGCTCAACTGGTCAGAGCATCGGGTTGTGGCTCCGAGGAATGGGGTTCGAGTCCCCACTCCCTGATTCTGGCGGGTCGCGGGTCATCACCTACGAGGAAGCATGAGCGCAAGATGAGAAATCTCATCCGCCTGAGGAAGGTCGTCCAGTTCCAGATGCGCCACACGACGCTGTACGTGCTGCTGAGCGATGGGACGCTGTGGCGTGGGCTGCTGCTTGAAGGCGGCGGGTATCAGTGGCACCAGATAGGGCTAGAAGGCATCCCGCTTGAGGTGCCCGCGTGAAGCCCTCCTACAAGGACCGCTACCGCCAAGTGCGATGGGACCGACAGGTCGAGATCAAGGTGCAGGGCTATCTCCCCTACCCGAACCGCTACGCCGTCTCCCCGAAACGGGCCGAAGAAATCAAGGCCGAGTGGAGACGCCTTGCTGCTGAGGCCAAGCCATGCCCGTAACGCTTCCGATCTTCGGAGCCACGATCCACGGGCCTGACGGATTGCAGTTCCTGCCGGTCAAACGCGGACGGGGGCCTGACCGTCGCCCTCGGCGTCGCAAACCAACGCGATCCCCTGAGGTTCGTTTTTGGGAGAAGGTGATAAGGGGGGACGGGTGTTGGGAATGGACAGCAGCCAAGAGCGTCAGAGGGTACGGCACATTCGGACTGCGAAAAGGGAAAATGGTTCCTGCCCACCGAATGTCGTGGGAGCTTACCTATGGAAAAATCCCCGATGGGCTAATCGTCTGCCACCACTGCGACAATCCTGAGTGCGTTCGTCCCGACCATCTGTTCCTGGGAACGTACAGCGACAACACCCAAGACATGATTCGGAAGGGGCGTGGCGGCATCCAAAAGCACCTTGCTCGCAAGGGCCTCCGGCGAAACGGGACACCAGTAGCGGTTTGCAAGCGAGGTCACCCGTCCGTGCCTGAGAACAGGACCCCGAGCGGCAACTGTCGTCCTTGTTCCAAGATTCACGAGCAACGCAGGCCGCCGCGCCGAAAGGGGGCCTCATGACAGTCACACTCGTTGCGTTCGGGGATATTATCGCCACGGCTGACGGCGATAAGCAGATGGTTGTTCGTCATTGCGGGCACGGCGAGTCTCGAGCCATGTACTGCGCGACGTGCAAGTATTCCGCACCCAACCCTCAAGCGATGCGGGACCACTGTCGGGGAGAGGGGGAGCATGAGGTGGTGAGCTTTTGCCAAAAACACAGGATCTACGAGACCGTGATCGCGAAGATCACCACGGAGACAGCCGCGTGAGCGACTTCCCAAGAGCGGCGCTGGAATCTGTCGCGGAGTACATGCGCCTGCGTGCCGACACGACAGGCGACAAGGAGGGTGAGACTGGCTGGCGCTTCCAGCGGGCCGCGATTCTCGCAGCAATCAAGGCATACGACGAGCTAGCAGACCGCTGCGTCGAGGACAACACGAAACATTCTCTCGCTAGGGCCGAACTCCGCGCTCAGATCGAAGAAATGCGAAGCGGCTACAGCAACAAAACCCGATGAGCCAACGCCAGAACCCCAACTTCCGCTGCGGCTGCCCGAAACTCGACAACACCATCCAGGTCGGGGGCGTCGATCGCTGCCGGCGGTGCTACCGAGACTACCAAAACCGCTATGCCCGCGAACACTACAGGCCCGTGCCACGCTTCGAGCTCGTGGAAGTGAAGCCCATCAGCGAATCCCTCGCCGGGCGTAGTTATCAACTTGCGCCGCGTCGGAGCGCTTGAGTCCCCCCATGGCACCCCCGACCGAGAAAGTTTTGCAACAGCGCCCAGCGGTAGCAGCGAGTGTCGATTTGTTCTTAGGGATGAATCAGACCGAGAAGCGCCGAGCGATCGAACTCGAAGCGATGAAACGCAACCACCAGATCGCGTCGTGGCGGTACGAAGCGGTGACGCTGAAGCTCGCGAATGACTGCCGCTACACGCCGGACTTTCTCGTGATCAACCTGCTGGGGCAGATGACGTTTGAAGAAGTAAAGGGGCACTGGCGCGACGACGCCCGCGTGAAGATCCGAGTAGCCGCCGCGAAATTTCCCGAGTTCGCTTTTGTCGCACTGCGCCTAGAAAAGGGCCAGTGGTGCATGGAGGTATTCTGATGGGCGAGACGACCGCGATTGGCTGGACGCAGGCCACCTGGAATCCGTGGTACGGCTGCACGAAGGTGAGTGCGGGCTGCGATCACTGCTACATGTTCCGCGACATGAAGCGCTACGGGCGCGATCCGGAAGTGGTGACGCGCTCCAAGACGCGCTTCTCTGATCCGCTCAAGTGGAAAGAGCCGAAGGTCATCTTCACCTGTTCGTGGTCGGACTGGTTCCACAAGGACGCGGACGCATGGCGCGACGAAGCGTGGGAGATCGTCCGAAAGACGCCCCAGCACACGTATCAAATCCTCACGAAGCGCCCCGGCCGCATCGCTCGGCATCTGCCGGCGGATTGGGGCGAAGGCTACGCGAACGTGTGGCTCGGCACCTCCATCGAGCATGAGGACACGGCGTTCCGGCTCGGGCAACTGCTGGACATTCCCGCTCGCGTGCGCTTCGTGAGTTCCGAGCCGCTAATCGGCCCTTGGTCCGTCGCCGACACGATGGGCGAGAGCAGCGCCAGCGGCGTATTGCATTGGCTCATCGACGGTGGCGAATCCGGCGCAGAGCATCGCCCCGCTGATCCGAACTGGTTTCGCCAGCATCGCGACGAATGCGAAGAACTGGAAATCGCGTACTTCCTGAAACAACTCGGAGGCCACCCCGACGCTCGCGCCCACGACAAAGCGCTGTTAGACGGTCGCACGCATACCGACATGCCCACCCGCTGACCCTCTGACGCCGGGGTCGCCCTCGGACCCACCACCTCATGAGCGACCACATCACAATTTGCGGAGCGCGTGGCTCACTCTCGTCAGAGGCTCGGGCCGAGATTGAAGATTTCGCCGCGCATCTTCGCGAGCATCACGCGACTAAGCAGTACGTTCCCGACTCCTGCCGCTTCTGCGCCGAACGTGCGAAACGAGGCGCTGTCGTTGCGGTCCTCCCCTCTCGGGAGAGACAGCCGTGAGCCGCGACAGACGCTATCAAATGCCGGTCAACGGCGTCAGCCCCGAAGAACTACCCGCGAAGATGCGAACCGCTGTCGATTCCGTCGGCAAGCTATTCCCGCCGCAGACTGGCGTCTGTGTGTTCGTGTTCGACTTCGGGCAGGGTGGCGGGATGTCCTACATCTCGAACGCCGAGCGGGCCGATGTGATCAACGCCCTTCAAGAATGGATACGCCACCAAAGAAGCCTGTCATGAACACCGATACCCGAGAAGTACGCGACCTCAAAGACATCACGCCCGCCGAGATGGCGACCGGCAAGTGGGTGAAGGTGCCGAAAGGCTACACGCCAAAGAATCCCGCGACGGACGAGGACTATCGCCGCATCATGGCCGCTGACGCTCGGCGAAAGTTGCGGGCCGCGAAAAGGCTTGCCGCCGCCCCTTCCTCACCGGAGAAGTCCTGAATGAGCGCGAAGAAAGCATCGACCGTGACGCTGGGCTGGGTCGGTTGGGAGTATGACGACGGCTGTCAGTCGGTTCACGTCGCAATGCCGTCAGAGTTCAACGAAACCGTCCGTCGCGTTCCGGCTCATCTGTTCCGCGAATACAACGAGGCGCACGAGCGGGCCGAAGCTGCCGAGAAGGCCCTCCTCGATGCATGGAGCGCCGCGAAAGAAATCCGCAATCCCAACTACGAGCCTGAGCCGCCCGCCAATGACTGATCGCGCCGACTCCTCTTCCATCGCCCCGTCGGAATGCGACGAGATGCAAGGCCCGTGGTGCTGCACGTTGGCGAAGGGCCACAGCGGCGACCACATCGCGTCAACGGGCGAAAACGGCTCGGGGCAAATCTGCGCTCAGTGGCCCCGAGCGGAAGGACCGCCGCCACCAACTCCTAGCGAAGTACCAGTTTCTCCCAAGTTAGGAGTTGCGACCGCAGAGACACCGACGCCCGCCGAGAAAACCGCTGGTCAGAAGTGGCGCATTCGCCTCGTCAACGCCATCGAAATGTTCGACCAGTTAGGGTGGGAGGACGGGAAGTCGCTGAGCAAACTTCTCGACCAATGCGAGCGTGACCGTGATGCGGTCGCCTCCCTCCAAGCAGAGAACGAGAGACTGCGGACGGAGCTTGAACTCCGAAAGCACGCGGCCATGATGGAGGCTCGCGCTGTTGAGCAGCTAATCGCCGACCGTGACCGCCGAGCGGCAGAAGTGGAAGCATTGCCAAAGTGGCTCGCGTTCCAGACCGAGGCGCAATCGGACGACCTGCGTACAACTCTCTGGGTCAAACGCCGCGACGTGCTCGCCCTGCTCGGCCCCATCCCAGCACCGGAGAAGCCATGAGCGGATCGCTGTGGGTGGATGACTGCAAGCCAGCGCCGGACGGTTGCGCGGTCGCTCGCAACTACGACGACGCATTGCGGTTGCTGCGCCGCTTCGACTACGACACGCTGTATCTGGATCACGACTTGGGCGACCACCACCGCCCCGAGCGCACCGGCTACGACCTGCTGAAGCAACTCATCGCGGACAATCGCGTTCCTGCTCGCGTCGAGTGCATTTCGTGGAACCCGGTCGGCGTGAAGCGCATCAACAATCTACTCGCGCAATTCCGGCCCATCCCAGCACCGGAGAAAGACAATGGCTGACATGCTACTGGAAAATCGCGTCGCAGGACTCGCCGAGCGGATCGACCGAGGCGACTACATGTCCCGCGACCTGCTGCGTGATCTCGCCTACACCACTCGCGTACTCTTTGCCCAGCGCCGCGTGCTCGCCAAGCTGGCCGCTGAGACGCCGCAGTTCAGCAACCCACTGGAAGTCTACGCCGCCCAAGAACTTCGCGACGAAATACTTGCGCCCATCCCAGCACCAACCGAGGACGCCAATGGCTGACCCCAGAGAGACGACGGCCCCGCATGACCGTGATTTAGTGCGACGGCTCGACGCTGTGCTGGCCCTGAACCGCCACGACCCCGTGTGCCACGTGCCCCGCGACTTGCTGATGGAACTGCGAGCGCGTGTCTTGTGGGAAATCGTATCCGCCGACACCCCCATCCCGGTCTCTACGACCCCGCCCCCTCATCGCATTGAACTTGACGACGGCTGCACGATGGACGACACCGAGCCAATGGTGGATGAAGTCGCGGGCTTCGGTGACTACCACGCCGAGATGCTGTCCGACTCGACGATGTACCTGCTGCTTGGCCCGAGCACGTTCACGATCTGGGCGAAGCGCGGGGAGCTCTACTTCCGCCACGACTTCACCGAAAAAGCAAACGAACCGGCGGGCATCTCGCGGCAGAGGACCCCTGAATGAGCGACCGCACGAAAGATGGCCAGACGATTCACGACGGGACGATCTACGGGCCGGCGCGAATCTGCCCGCGTGGGCTAACGGAGTGCTCGCCGCTCTCGCGCTGTGCATCGCCGAACTTCGCCAGCTACTTCTGCGTGGGCGAGACGGACGCCGCGCCGGTGCCGACCGACCGACTGCGCTTCTGCGTGTTCTCGTCGCACGACAACAAGCCCGTGGACGTGATGGTCAACTTCGACGAACGCGATGCAACCGATGCGGCCTATACCCTGCTCGGTGGCCTGTCGGCCTTCGCGTGCGACCGCGCCAACGGCATCGACCCCTACACCCCGAAAAAGCGATGACCGACGAACTTTCCTCACCGAGTGCCCCCGAACCAACGCTGGACGCAAAATGATCGTTGCCTTTTTCCTCGCAGCGTGCCTAAATTGGGGGCCAGTGGATACCCCCGCCGAGCAGGATCTCCTAGCCGCCGTCCGAGGGGCGCACCACGTCTGGCTGATCGGGAACGGAGGCTCCGCTTCTATCGCCTCCCACGCCGCCGTTGACTTGCTGACAGCCGGCGAACGGGCCTCGGTCCTGACCGACCCGGCCCTCACGACCTGCGTAGCGAACGACTTCGGCTATGACCAGGTGTACGCCTACCCCCTGCAACGCTTGATGGAGCGGTGGGACTTGCTGATCGCGATCTCGAGCTCAGGGCAATCCCCGAACATCCTGAACGGGGCGAAGGCCGCGAAAGCCGTGGGGGCCACGGTGGTGACGCTGAGTGGGTTCAAGCCAGACAACCCGCTGCGGGCGTTGGGGGATGTGAACCTGTGGGTGGATTCCACGGATTACGGAGTGGTGGAGTTAGAGCACGCGGCGATCCTGCACAGGCTGACGGACAAACTACGTACCTAACCAAGGAGGCACATGCTGGGCTTTTTCATCGGGATTATTCTCACCATTCTGGTCGTCGCCGGGTTGTCGGTGCAGGCGTTGCGCCGCTGGTCACAGCGGTTGTTCGGGGATTTGCTGGTCGCTGCCCTCACGAACGTTGAGACGGAACTCTCGTCTATCAAGTCCATGTCGGACCTGTCGGCCAAGGTCAAGGAGTTGCGCGAGGAACTGGAAGCGTTGCAGGCAGCGACCGCTCGGAAGCAGGAGGAGTTTGACCGCCGTGAGCGGGACGTGGAACACAAGATCGGATTGGAGCGCAAGCGGCAGGAACTGGAACAGCAGAAGCAGCAACTGGAACTGACCGCCTCCAAGCGTGAGGCTATCGTGCAGTTGCGCGAGGAGAATCTGGCGGCGGATCGTAAGCGGTTCGCGGAGCAGATGGAGTTCCACGACCAGCGGTTTACGCAGGAAGTGACGTACCTCAAGGAGATCATCGGCGACATCGCCAAGCGGTTGCCGAGCGCCGAGATTTACGCCAACCTCTCGAATGACAAGAAATGAGCGCGGGGGCGTTCGGGTCTTTGGTCAGCCAACTAGAGGCAAAGACTGGCATCACTTGTCGGTGCGACCCAGCCCGAGACGCCTACACTTTCTCGTATTGTGGGCGTAGCGTATCGGTTGAAGCACAGGCGTTGATGAACATCTCCCCGGCGGACCTCAGTGGTATGCTCCGAAACATTTACAAGGAACTTATGGCGACAGGGTACAGCACCGGCCTCGGTGGAACGATCGGGAACAGCCTTGGGCAGGCTCTGGCGGGCTACCAGCAACATTTGGCGGGTCAAGGGTTATTGCAGCAGCAAGCCAACCTTCAGGCGCTGCTCGGTGCTCAGCAGCAATACCAGCCATGGGGTGGGACCTTTTCGCCGCCCATCTCCCAAGCCCCGCCAAAGGCCCCGCCAAAGGCCGCGGCTCGGCCTGAGACGAACCAAGCGTGGCTGGACCGTCGCGTGAACGAGATACGGGTGCGCCTCGCGTGACAAAAACAGTCCTCTGCCATGGTTGCTGGGATGGACTGCACATCGGCCATATCCGACACTTAGAAGCAGCCCGAGCGTTGGGGGATAGGCTGGTGGTGTCCGTGACCAGCGACCGCTTTGTGAACAAAGGGCCGGGGCGTCCACGTTTCCCACTAGAGCAGCGCATGGAAGCACTCAAGGCGTTGCGGTGCGTGGACGAAGTGATCGCGTCGGACTACCAGACGGGGGCGGAATCGATCGTTGCCAAGGCGCCAGCGATTTACGTGAAAGGCGAGGACTACGGCAGTGGCATCGCGGACGAGGAAGCCACGGCGCTCGCCATGTTCAACGGCCGGCTGGAAATCGTCGGGGAGAAGCTAGGCAGCTCCAGCGCCACCTTCCGCCATGAAGATCCCTTCCTGGAGCACTGCCGCGCGACCTACACCCCCAAGGACTTCTCGGACGCGATTGAATCGCTGGCAACACTCAAGGTCGGAGTGATCGGGGATGGGATCTTCGACCGATACACCTATGTCGAGCCGCAGGGATTGACGGCGAAGTCGCAGACGCTGAGCCTCAAGATTGATGAGGGGCCACTAAGCCAAGAGGGTGGCGCGTTGGCGGTGTGGCGACACGCGGAAGCGCTGGGGGTGTCGCTCGGCTATCGCCATACGCCGGTAGTGGCGATCAAGCACCGCTATCTAGGGCGCGACGGGCGTCGGTATTTCACGGCCGAGTCGTACACCCCCGTTGAATACGCGGCCCCTGTTCCATCCTCAGCTACCGACGTGCTGCTGGTGGCGGACTTCGGCCACGGCGTGATGACGCCCGAACTGAAACGGGCCGTGCTGGACGCGAAGTATCTGGCGCTCAACGTCCAGACGAACAGCGCCAATTTCGGGTTCAACCTCATCACGCAGTACGAGCGGTGTGACATGTTCTCGCTGGATCGGACAGAACTGCAACTGGCGATCAGACAGCGCGTTGACGTGGACGGCGGACACCTCAGTCGTGTCGGCTACCCACTGCTCGCCAAGCGGGGGTTCCTGACGCGAGGCGGTGACGACACGATCGCGTGGGAACGGCGGACTCCAGTGGAGCGAAAGGATCAGGATGTCAGGCATACCTGCCCCGCGTTGGAGCCCAACCCCGTCGATCCCGTAGGGGCTGGGGATGCGTTCTTTGTGGCCGCAGCACTCTGCTCCGCGAAAGGCGTCCCGCTGGACTTGACGTTGCTGATCGCGCAGATCGCTGGGGCACAGTTGACGAAGGTCATCGGGAACGCGGAGCCGTTGAACAAGGCGAAGCTGTTGGCGGCGGGGAAGGCCATACTCGCCCGATGACAGAACGCGGCAGCGTGTCGGAGCTATTCGCACCCGGCGATTTGCCGTGGGACCCGAAGGGGCTCGCTGACCTTGCGGCGTTGCATCCCGGCTCGTCGCAGTGGGAGAGCACGCCGACATATCCGCAGTGGCTACCGATCTCACCGCCTGCCACCCCACAGCCTCCATCCGAGGCGGACATCTGGGCACTCATGAAGAAGGTCGCGGACGCGAGCGGTTATCAGAAGCAGATTGAGAAACTCCAAATACCCTGCTTGCAATGCGGCAGCTATTCATGCCCCGGCGCTCCCGACAAGAAAGGCCTCTGCACCGGCAAGATTTGGAAGCCGAAGCCATGAGCGCGTACACCGTCACCGACCTCCAAGACTTCGAGCGGGAAGTCGCCGACGCCTTCGAGGCGAGGCGCATCCACGCCCCCGTCCATCTCTCCGATGGCAATGAGGCGCAACTCATAGAAATCTTCCGCGAGATCCCGTCAACGGCGTGGGTGTTCTCAAACTGGCGCAGTCATTATCACGCGCTGTTGCACGGCGTGCCGCGTGAGTTGGTGATGTCGGAGATCCTCGCCGGCCGTTCGATGATGCTGCACTTCCCCGAGTACCGATTCTTCACGAGTGCCATCGTCGGGGGGATACTCCCGATTGCGTGCGGCGTGGCGAAAGCGGGATTTGAGACATTCTGCTTCGTCGGAGATATGTGCGCGAGCATAGGCGCCTTCCACGATGCGGAGCAGTACGCGAGCGGGCATGAACTCCCGCTGACGCTGGTGGTTGAGGACAACAGCCTCAGCACAAATACACCGACGAAAGAGGTGTGGGGGCGTGGTCGGAAGTTGGTGACCATGAAGTACAAGTACCGGCGCGGGAAATACCCGCACGTTGGCAGCGGCGTCTTCGTGCCGTTTTGATATGGCTCGCTTCTACACCAACCCATTCGTGAAGGACGCGCCGATGGTCGCAGCCGTCAGCGCCACCGAGCCGCGCTTCTCGGGCTACACCGTTCTGCCGACAGGCGTGTTCGCGGAGTACACGCGCGATGTGACCTACAGCGACGGCACGGTGCGGAACGAACTGGTGGAGAGTCGGCCCTCTGGCTTCTTGCTCGACAAGACGATGGGGGAAGTCTACGAGGACTATCCCGCGAAGCCGCCGAAGTGGGGCGCTCGCGTCTACTATCCCGGCATCGTTCCCATGTCGAGGCGCGTGCATGGCCGCTGACGTACTAGCCAAGATGCAGCACTTCGCGAACGTGATGTACACCAAGACGGGCGTGCGTCCGCGTCTGCTTACCGTCGCGCCGGATGTCTATGACGATCTGTGCGCGGAGATCATCGAAGCGCGGATGTATAATACGATGCCGTCAGACCGCCGCGTGCCATTTCGTGTTGCTGGGCTGGATTTTCTGATCTCCGAGGACGAGGACGCCGCGCCCGGCCATGCGTACTTCCTGACGAGCGACGGAATGTGAGCGACTTCAGTGTAGCCGTGAACGAGGCCATGCGGATGCTGGCCACCGACGAGCGCACGATCTTCGTCGGCCAGTCCGTCTGCTACGATGGTGCAGCGATCTTCAACTCACTCGACGGCGTGCCGATGGACAAGCGCATCGAGTTGCCGGTGATCGAGGACTTCCAGGTGGGGTTCTGCATCGGGCTCGCTCTGACTGGAAAGATCCCGGTCTGCATCTTCCCGCGCATGGACTTCATGCTGTTGGCCGCGAACCAGATCGTGAACCATCTGGACAAACTGCCGCATAACGGGTGGGACGCGAAGGTGATTCTCAGGACCGTGGTGGGCCAGAAGCAGCCGCTGGACGCCGGGCCGCAGCACACGCAGAACCACACGACCGCGTTCCGCTGCATGGCGCCATCGCTGCACATCGCGGAAGTGGACCGCGCCAGTGAAGTGATGCCCGCCTATCGCTACGCGCTGGACAAGGACGGGTCGAGTCTCATCGTGGAGAATCCGAGATGAACCCTTACCAAGAAGGCCAGAAGCCAGATGCACTAGACATCGCCATTGGCGTGGTAGTGCTGCTGCTCATGTGCGTTCTCGTCTATGCGTTCGGAACAGCGATGGATCGCGGCTACTTTCCGGTACGCTGAGTGGAGAATCCGAGATGACATGGATGACGGGCGAGAAATGGGCGTATCTGACCGGGCTTGTTGTCGGTGCTGGCACTGGCGGCGTTATCGCATTCCGGCACGGGTACGAGCGCGGATACTGTCTTTGCGAGCGGAGAGTCGATCAGTTGCAACGACACTATGACGAATTGGCCGCTGGATCACAGAAGTTGTGCGAGAGTATTCGATTGCTTGCGAAAGAGACGTTGGGCTCGGACCAAACATGACAACTTTCATGAAGGATGGCAGCAAGATCGCGCTGAACCGTACTGACCTTCCGCTTGAACTGCGGCGCATCATCACGGAGGCATTCCACGCGAACGGAGACTTTGCTCGCGCTGACGAACGGGGCGACGAAGCCGCGCCAGTGTACTGCCGTCACGCCATTGCTGCCGAAGCAAAAATGTGTGATGCCATCGCTGCTGCTCTTGCCGCCAAAACCGAATGAAAGTCCTTGTAACCGGGGGAAGCGGATTCGTCGGCTCCATCCTCTGCCCGATGCTCGCAGAAGCGGGGCATGAGGTCACGATCCTGGATCGCATGTGGTTCGGGGCGCACACAGAGGGCGCCCGGCACATCTGCTACGGGGATATTCGCAACCCCGAGCACCTGCGGAAGCACATGCAAGGCCGTGACGCGGTGATCCATCTCGCGTGCTTGTCGAACGACGAAAGCTGTGACGCTGATCGACAGGTTTCCGAGGAAATCAACTTCACCTCATTCCCCCCGATGGTGAAGCTGGCGAAAGAGTTAGGCGTCCAGCGCTTCATCTACGCCAGCACCAGCGCCGTCTACGGCCCCTCGCCCACCCCGAGAAAGGAAACCGACCCACTCAACCCGATGTTCAGCTATGCCAAGTGGAAAGCGGCCTGCGAGCCGATCCTGCTTGAGCAAGCCAGCAACGACTTCATCTGCACGGTCCTCCGACCCGCGGCCTTGATGGGCTACGCCCCGAGAATGAGACTCGATCTCGCAGTGAACATCTTGACGAACTGGGCGGTGAACAAAGGCAGAATTGAGGTGTGGGGCGGTGAGCAGATGCGGAGCACCCTGCACGTCTGGGATATGGCGCGGGCCTACCTGCAACTGCTTGACGCACCAGCGGAGCAGATCAACGGCGAAGTGTTCAATGTTGGCGGCTACAACTACTCGCTTTCCGAACTCGGGCGAATCATCGCCAGCGAGTTCGAGGCAGACCTTGAATACAAGGCGGCTCGGGATGACCGGAGTTACCAACTCGACTCATCGAAGTGGAGCAGCACGTTCGAGTGGTATCCGCGGTCGTTCGTGGAGTTCGCCGCGCTTGAGATGGCCGACGCCCACCGACAAGGCCGAATCCCCGAGCCCTTCGACAACTCCATCTACTACAACGCCAAGCACCTGGCCTCGCTGGACCTGAGCTACACCCCACCCAAGGCCGGGGAAGCCGACCTGCTGGCCCTGACCACGCACCCCATCGCATCGCGCATTCCCGGTGGCTCCGCACCACCGCCTAGCGACCCTGTTGAACGCGAGAAGTGGTACGACCGCTGGCGTCAGGTCGGTGGGTTGCCACGATGACCCTCTCGCCGCGACAGATGGAGATCGCCCGCCTCGTCGCGGATGACCTGAGCGACAAGGAGATCGCCAACATCCTGCGAATCTCTGAGCGCACGGTGCAGTCCCACCTCGAACGCATTGCCATGCGACTCAACGCCTGCGACTCTGCGCTCTCGCGTCGGCGGTTCATCGCTCGCTACGTTGAAGGTCACGGTGCTTAGGTAGTTTTGCGGACTGCTACGTCCCGCTTGAAATGGTCAAAGTCAAGGGGTGAAAACGATAGGGTCCCGCATTGGGTCCGCGCCCGCCTTCATTGCGTTCTGCTGGATGTGTCGGCGCGAGATTCTTCCCAAGGACACTGGCAACCACCTCCGAGGCACGCATCGGGGAGTGAACGCGATCACCAGAGGCCGAAAGCCCGACCCCGCCGCTGAGAAGATACGACTCCGCAAGGAACGCAAGGCCCGCGACAGGCAGCGCCTCCACGATCGAGCCATCCTGACGGCGATCCGCACCAATGATCTGAGCGCCGCTCAGCACATCCTCCTCAAGATCAAAGGCGTGACGCCGCCGCCAGTATCGTTCGATGAGGAGTGCCCCGTATGCCTGAAACGGCAGAACGCGGCCTGATGCCAGGCGGTCGGCCCACCGAGTACCGAGTCGAGTACGCGAAGGAAGCCAAAAAGCTCTGTATGCTCGGCGCGACGGATAAGGAACTCGCTGACTTCTTTGAAGTTACCGAGCAGACGATCAACAACTGGAAGCAGTCCCAGCCGAAATTTTTTGAGTCCATAAAGGCTGGCAAGGTGAAGGCAGACGCCAATGTCGCCGCTCGCCTGTACTGCCGCGCCATCGGCTACCAGCACGACGCGGTGAAGATCCTGACCGTGGCTCGGGGCGGGAACGCCGGCTCGGATGTCGTGCAAGAGCCCTATATCGAGCATTATCCGCCCGACACTGCCGCCGCAATCTTCTGGCTGAAGAACCGCCAGCCTGATAAGTGGCGCGAGAAGCAGACCGTCGAAGTCACTGACGCACTGACGCCGGCTGAACGTGAGGCCCGCGTGCTCGAGCTCCTGACCATCGCGAAGCAGCGACAAGCCTCCGGGTGACCGCGAAAGTCCAGGAGTTATACGACTTCCTGCTCCCCGATGAGCGGAAGGAACTCGACGCGCACTTGATCGCACTCAAGGACACGCCCAAGCCCGACGAAGCGTACCAGAAGGACCCGATCGGCTGGATGCGGGATAAGCTCGGCATCCCCGAGGAGCAGATCCGCTGGTCGAAGCTTCCTGAGTACGCCTTCCACATCTGGGACGGTACGGTAGACCCGCTGGCCGTCGTCTGCGAGGCAATCGCGGAGGGGCGGGACTGCGGCGTGGAATCGGCGACCGGAACGGGCAAGACGTATCTCGCCGCGGCGCTCTGCCTCTGGTTCGTCGCCTGTTTCTCGGACGCGTTGGTGGTCACCACGGCCCCGAAAGAGGGCCAGCTTACCGCGCAGCTCTGGAAGGAAATCGGACGCCAGTGGCCTCGGTTCGAGGCTGCGTATCCGTGGGCCACCAAGGTCACGCTCCGCGTCCGGCTCAAGGAAGGGGCGGGCGAGCAGGAGACATGGGCCATCATCGGCTGGGCCTGCGGCGTCGGCTCGGTCGAGGAATCGGCGACCAAGGCGCAGGGCTTCCATGCCGCCCACATGCTGGTCGTGACCGAGGAAACCCCCGGTATTGATCCAGCCGTGATGACGGCGTTCAAGAACACCAGCGTGGGTGAGCACAACGTCCGGTTGGCGCTCGGCAACCCCGACCACCGCAGCGACTCCCTGCACCGCTTCTGTGGCGAGAAGGACGTAGTGCCAGTGCGGATATCGGCTTACGACCACCCGAACGTAGTGTGTGGCCGTGAGGTCATCCCCGGCGCGGTCAGCCGCAAGTCGATCGCGTCCAAGCGAGAGGACTATGGCAGTGACGATCACCCGATGTTCAAGTCCCGCGTCCGCGGCCTCTGCCCCGAGGAGGGCACGGTGCCTTTCCCGCGAGCGATGGTCGAGCGATGCGACACGCCGCTGTCTGACGACACTGCCGTGGTTTGGGGCTGGGATCTGGCTCGAGCGCAGGACGAGACGGTGGGTGTGCCGCTCGACAAGGCAGGGGTCGTCACGAAAGCATGGCAGCGCTGGGCGCTGATTGACTGGCCGGAACAGGTCAAGCGCATCCAGGCGATGATGCAGCAGACGCCGGCCACTGTGGACTCAACGGGCGTCGGTGACCCGATCGTCCAGTTCCTCCAAGAGCGGTCGCGCTTCGCCACGGGCTACGCCTTCACGGATCGATCGCGGCAGGAACTGCTCGAGCGGTTGCAGGGCGCGCTACAGAACCAAGAGGTGCGCGGCCCGTTCAAGGAAGGCGGCAAGCTCGCGTGGGTCACGCAACAGCTTGAATCCTTTGAGTTTATCTACACGGCCAGCGGCGTGAGATTCAGGGCTCCGGACGATCAGCTGGACGACGGCGTTATGGCCTTGGCGCTCGCCGTGTACACCTTCGACCAGTACGGCTACTTAGCGAAGCTCCGGACACCCGCCCAGCAGCCGCAGGTCAAGGTCATCCGCGACGACACCGACCTGACGCCGGACGAGGAAGTGTACGCGGGGCCACCGAGTACCGGATCGGGTTCCATGAACTGGTTGCCGGGAGAGGACTGGTAGTGGCGGCACCGGCCAAGATCCTCGCCGATGTCGCGCAGCGGGTCGATCAGATCAATGACCCCCGGCTCTCACGAGACTTCGATGTCCTGCGGAAGCACTACGCCTCGCTCGTCTCGCGCAACAAGCGGCTCGAAGAACAGCGGATCGCACTGGAAACCAACCACGCCCGAGCGATTGCACGCGAGCAGGCTTACGAGAAGGAAGTCTTGGCCGTCGCGGAAGAACTGATCCAACTCAAACGCGAGACGGGGCGGATCGGACTGTGACGGCGTACACCTCCTCGCAGGCCGGGAACTGGAACACCGCAGCGACGTGGGGCGGTGGCGGGTTCCCGATCGCGGGCGACACCTGTGAGATCCGCCACGCGGTGGACATGACGGTCGCGGGGTCGGTCGGCACCTCACCCGGCGACAGCACGACCTTCGACTGTGTGATCAACGGCGCGTTCGCTGCGGCACGGCTCACGATCAAGGCGGGCATCACGTTCACGCCCAAAACCAACGTGAAGATCGCGGGTGATGGATTCCTGGTGAACCGCTTCATCCGCGAAGCCGGGTCCGTCGTGGAGTTCGATGTGCCGGGCGGTGTCACCTATGTCTGCCAGTACGGCTCCGGTGTTGGTGAGAAAGCAGCGGGGCAGTCCACCGGCACCTTCGCTAATCCGGCGTACTTTCGCTCGAAATCCGGTGGTGGCAAGGTCGCGCTGACCCGGGTGACAGGTTCAGGGGATCAGAACGACACCTACACCGAGTACCGCGATGTCGAGAACGCCTCGCATGAGATGTGGGCGAGCACGCCGTCCCAGTGCATCACCACCGCCACCGGGTGTCAGTACGTCAACTGCGGCACATGGATGGCCGACTCCGGGGTAGAGGACGGCACAATCCCCACGAACCGCCGGTTCACAAGCTGCTCGTGGAGCGGCACCACCGGCACCCGTCCGCTCAACGCGCTGTGGACCGGCGGCGCGACGGGCGACAAGTACGTCCAAGGCTGCGTCTTCGACAAGACGCCCTTGTTCTCCGGCATGGAAGGCATGAGTGCCACGCTCTCGGGGAACGTCTTTCTCCAGCGCTACACCGCCACTGGCAGCACAACGAAATCGCCGAACATCCAGGCGAATTTCATCCGCCAGATCGATGAGAACGGCATCATCGCCACGGGGGATGTCGTCGGGAACTACTTCCTCACCGACGTAGACATTTTCAATCCGCACTGGATTGAACTGTGCTCGACCGATTCGTCCAAGGACTCGACGGACAACGTGTTCGACCACAACGGCTCGTTCCAGAGTGGTGACTGCCACTCGACGGGCACCGGCACGGCGGGCACGCGGACCTACAACATCAAGCGGAACATCTCGCTCCCTTCGACCCTCAACGGGACGAGCGAGTGCGGCACGATGCTGACGCTCTTGGGCAACGACAAGATCTCGTTCGTCGTCGAGCACAACACCTGCTTCCAGAGCCATCAAGGCTCGGTGTCGATCGGCGAGACCTACGCAGGCTACGTGGATATCGTCACGAGTTGCAAAAGCAATATCACCTGGTGCGATCAGGGCGTTGGCGACGGGACGTTCAAGGCGTGGGGGCAGGGCTACGGGATGACGAACAACGCCCTGTCTGCCGCGAACGCCGACTACAACGGTGGCTACAACGTCACCGCGGGGACGAAAGGCAACGGCTACGACATCACCTGTGACGGCTCGCCCGGCGCGCACGATGTCACAGGCAACCCCGGCTTCGTCGATCCGCGGCGCAACATCAAGAAGTGGGACCAGAGCTTGGGCGGTGCGAACACCGTGGCGAATGCCGTCGCTGAACTGGCGAAGAAGAACGACTTCACGGGCTACAACTCCGCGTACTCGATCTCGGCGCTCCTGACCTACGTCAAGGCGGGCTTTGCGCCAACCAGCGTCCTCTATCACAACACCGCCCACGACGGCACCGACATCGGTGCGGTCGCGTGGCAAGCCTCCTCCTCGGGTGGCGTGCTCCAGATGTCCACCCTCCAACGCATCGGCGATGACTGACCTATGAATCGCGAACAAATGCTCGCCAGCCCCACCTATGTGAAGTGCGGGTTTGGCACCAATACCGCCGTCACGCTCACCATCGCGGCACCGACGAAGAACGGCAGCACCAACTACCTCCAGAGCATCATGTACTCGGCCACCGCGGCCCCGACACTCACCTCGAGAGTCACGATCGCCGGCCCACAGACTGATCCGACGAACGGCACGCTGGGCGTAGTGGCGCAGACCTTGGGTTTCCAAGTCCCGGCGTCCGCTTTCGCCCCGGTGGTCAGGGATTGGGGCACCCACCCGGTCTATATCACACCGGGCGTAGACCTGGTGGTAATCCTGCCCGCGTTCGGGGCTGGCGTGGTCGGTGAGGTGGTCGTCGGCTACTCGGTCGGTAGCGCATGACGAAGCTGCTTCTGTCCACTTTGTGCTACGGCCCCGAGTACGCGGGGCTTTTTGTTGGCCCCTACTGCACGGCATTGCTGCATCCGTCGAACCTGCCGGCCGTCAAGGACCGGGTGGCGTTCGAGTTGTACACGGACCAGCAGACGCTGGACGATTTGCGACAGTCCATGCAGTTCCGGAAGATCCAGCAGCTAGTCGAGACGACGGTGTACGTGATCCAGCCCTCGCAATACGAGGAGCGCTATCAGCGCCAAGCGGAGACGCTCTTGCCTGCCTTGAAGCACGCGGCGGCGATGGATGCGGCCTTGATGTCGTTCAACGCCGACCAGTGCATGAGCATTGGCCTGCTCCCGAAGATCCTCAAGGCGCTGGACGATGGTCATGGGGCGATTGCGGCGATGCCCTTCCGCACGACCGCTGAGCAGATCCACCGGCAGTTAGCGGAAGCGGCCAAGACGCCCGACGAGCTGTTCGAGCTGGCGTTCCCGGCGATGCACCCGATCCTGATCGCGAACCACTGGGAAAGCGCCACATTCAGCAACGTGCCGTATCAGTTGGTGTGGTCCGACGCCGAGCAGTTCGTCCTTCGCATGACCTCCGTCAACCTCTTGGCGGTCAAGCCGACGCCCGCGATGCTCACTGCTACGGGTTGTCCCGACATGGTGCTCTGGCAGCACGCCGAAAACGTGCTCTTTGCCACGGACTGGGCGGATTTCCCGGTCGTGGCGGTTGAGCCGCTGCATTGCTTCTGGCCCGCGTGGACGATCGGCAAACGTGCCTCGCCGCACAACTGGCTGGACTTCGCTCGCACGGCGGGATTGACGGACGCTTTGGCCAACCTCAACACGGCGTGGGTCTTTCGTCACCCGACGAAGCGCACGGACCCCGCCGCACTCATCGACCAGAGCCAGACCGTGGTCGATGCCATCACTCGCGTGTCTGTCGGGGCGACAATCGCCCTGACTGCGTAAACCCTTTTGCAGGAGTAACGATATGTCTGCTGGAACATGGACCGCCCACGGTGACCAGTTGGTGGCGTTCAACGCGCTCATCAATCAGGCCATCAACTCGGGCTACGGCACGATCGACCCCGACTTGGGCGAGAAAGGACTCGTCGCCTCGATCCTCGCCAACCTGATGACGAACGTCGTCTCGGATTCGCTGCAAGCCACGACCACCAACGGCGCACTGACCTTGCAGGGCAACGGCACAAACGGCGTGGTCCTCGGTGCCGGTACACCGATCACCCGCCTCTCGATCTACCTCCAGACGCTGACCCCGACCCCGACCACGGCGGCTGTGGCCTGCGTGCAGGAGCAGTTGTTCACCACGGGAGCCCTGTCCAATCTGGCCACGGGCGACGTCATCATCGGCATCAACAAACCGACGCAGACCGGCACGCTCATGGGCGTTGCCCAAGGCCGTGTCGCGGGTGCTGGCACGCTCGGCATCTCGTTCGTGCTGGGCATCGGCTCGGTCACGCCGGGCGCAGAAGTCTACGCGATCTCCGTCCTCCGTCACACCACGCTCGTCGCTACCTAAGAGGATCTATGATTCAGTCCGTCACGCTGTCCCCCGCCGAAGCCTTCCTCTTGAAGATCGAGGAGGAGCGGCACAAGCGGGCCATCAACGACTCGATGCAGCAACTCAATCTGGCCTTGAAGTCCATCTACGATGCACACGGATGGATCTGGGGCGTCACGAAAGGGCAGTTGCAGCGCGACCCGCTGGAATCGTCCGTCGTGCGGTTCGTCTACGACGACGGGCAGCCGATGCCACTGCAAACGGCAGAGGTGATTTCGAGTGGACCGGACGGCGTGCCGGAACTGAAGATCGTCCCGATCGAGGCGGCGGGATGAACCATACAGTCTTGTCCAGAACTCGCGTGCTCTGCGAGAACTGCGGGTCATGGTTTTATACGCCCGATGACGACGCAGTGCACGGGTTTGGGTTCTGCGAACGGGCTCCCACATCGCGCTGTGCGAATTGTGGAAAGGAAACCCCGAAGGACCAGCAGTTTGTCGGCTCGAAGCACGACTGTCGTCGGGACTCTATAGCGTGCTGACGCAGGTCGGTGCGTCCTACGGGGACGCGATCAAGCTGTTGCAGATGAACAAGCACGAAGCGGCCCTCTCAGCACTGCATATCGTGCTGGGGGGGCTGCATCACAATCCTGACCCACGAGCGATTGCTACGCGGGCGGACGCGTGGTCTACGGCTGGAACCATCTACGACGCGATGGGCAAGAAGGACCAAGCCAAAACCGCGTACCGGCTGGCGATCGGTCTGAATCCTCGCTGCCCGGAGGCCCTGCACAACCTTGGGGCGGCAGCGTGCGGGATGCACGACGGCGAAGCCGCGGTCCAGTGGTTCACGGCGGCGGCAGAAGCGAAAGGCGACATTGAGCACTCCAAGTCGGGATTGGTCGGAGCCTTTGTGGAGCTCGCCAACTTCCGCAAGGCCATCGAGATCGCGGACGAAGCGCTGGCGATTGATCCCACGCATACCTCGACACACTGGAACCTGACGCTTGCCTTGCTCGGCGCGGGCCAGTGGGACCGGGGCTTGAAAGAGCACGAATGGAGAAAACGCCTGAGCGGCTTCATGGAGCTCCGGCCCTACAATCCCGTCACGCCCGAGTGGAACGGCGGCTCGCTCGAGGGAGTCCGGTTGCTGGTTCTTGCCGAGCAGGGCTTTGGCGACATGGTGATGTGGGCAAGGTTCTTACCGGCGCTGGCCGAAATGGGCGCGGAGATCGTGCTGGAATGCCACAAGCCGCTGATGAACATCTTCCGGTGGATGCCGTGCATCTCGGAGTTAACGGAGTTCGGGAAGCCGCTGCCGCCGCACGACCAGCACATCTTCATCGGCTCGCTGGCGTTGCACCTTGGGGTGACCTCGGAGTCGATCGCGGGGAAGCCGTACCTGACGGTCCCGCCCGTTGAGATCCTGCCCGCAGGCAAAGAACCACGGGTGGCGATCGCATGGCAGGGCCGAGCGGACCACGGGAACGACCACAACCGGAGCCTGACGCCTGACGCGGTGCAAGCGTTGGTAAACATCCCCGGTATCCGCTGGGTCAGCTTGCAGTTCGACGCTACGCCGCCCGTGAGCAGCATTCTGGACTGCCGGGACCGGATCAAGGACAACGTGGGGGCAACCGCCGCGATCATGGCGGGCTGTGATCTCGTGATCTCGGTCGATTCAGGGCTGGCGCATCTCGCAGGCGCGATGGGTCTACCCGTCTGGCTCTTGGGTCCGAACCCGCCTGAGTGGCGCTGGTGTCTCGGGAGGCCCTACGACCAAAAGACGCCGTGGTATGATTCGATGACGATGTTCCGGCAGGCGAAGCCCGGCGATTGGCGCGGGGTGTTCGCAGAGATCCACAAGACCCTGAACGAGATGAAAGCCACGCTATGAGCATCCCCGTCCGCATGAACGGCAAGAACTTGACGCTCCAGCCACGCAAAGCGGAGGGCATCCTCGACGCGAACGGCGTGGTGACGCAGAAATCGATCTTTACCTCGGTCGATCTGGAGAACTTGGCGTCGATCATGGTCTACGTGACCAAGAACGCGAGCGAGGCTGGGCACGAGGAGGACGCGGAGCAGATTTCCGCCGTGCTCAACGACATCATGATCCGCATGGGCAAGCTGTTGCCGCCGTGGGAACTGGAGAAGGTGAAGCTGATCGCGGAGGGTGGCGGGTGAACTGGCCCTCCGTCGTCTTTCTGGCCCTCCTCTTGGGGGGCTTTTTCATGTTCGGTAAAGCCGTCAAGCCACTTGCCTTGCGCCTCATCGCAGTATTCGAGCAGCGTGGGCAAGCCGCTGTCACGACCGCGAACGCTGCCATCGTCGCTGCAACACCAGCCCCGCTGCCCGAGCCGACGAAACGCGACAAGCTCCCGCTCCAGATCCGGCAGATCGCGGAGCAGTGGAAAGATCCGTGGGCCTGTGAGCAGACGATGGACTACTACTGCGAGATTTACGACCAGACGCAGAGCTGGGATCAGGTCATGGGCGCAGCACTGGCCGATCAGGCCCGCTACCTCAAGGCGAAGGGTGAACTGAGTTGACCGCGCCCATTCTGTCGCCCTACCCGACGCCGATGGCTCCCCCGGCCAACCCCGGTGTCCCGCAATGGCAGCAGCAATGGCCGCAGTCACCCGCTGAAGCGTTGCCGATCGCAGGGCAGCCACTCGACGCGCAGACACAGGACTCGCTGGAAGCGCTCCACGACTTGCTCGGCTTCGAGCGCCCCGCGTTCTCTCTGGACCGTGCCGTCGTCCCAACGCTCGCCATGCAAGGCCAGCAGCCGAACGGACTGAGTGGACCCGCGCAGCCGCCAGAGCCGACGATGCCCGAGGATCTGGGGCTGGGTGACACGCAGGACCCGGAAGTCGCCCGAGCGTTGCGCGCGATGTACGGCAACGAGTTCCCGCTGGCCGGCGACGAGAACACCGACCCGCGCAGCGACCAGTGGGCAAGCTGGGCGTCGAACCTCTGGCGCTTCCACTCGGCGGGCGTCAACATCCGCCTCCACTTGGTAGAACGGAACCGCCTGTTCCGGCGAGGCGTGCAGTGGGTCAGTGCCATCGGCATAGGCCCGTGGCGTGAGCCGCCCAAGCCAAGGGATTCCGCCCGCGTCGTAGACAACATGATCGCGCCCGCGCTGGACCAGCGGGTGCAGATTCTTGCCGAACAGCGTCCCGGTTTCCGCTGCCGTCCGGAGAACCAGGACCAGAAGAACCTCAAGAAAGCGGAAGCGCAGCAGGTCGCGCTGGAATACCAGTACGACCAGCAGTCGATGCGGAAGGTGATGATGGAGCTCGCCTACTGGGCGGGCACCGATGGCGTGAGTTTTGGCGAAACGTACTGGGACCCCGACGCCGGACCGTGGGACCAACTCTTTCTCCCCGCAACGGACCACAACGGGCAGCCGCTGTACGACCAGAACGGCGTGATGCAGTTGCAGTCCACGGGGCAGATGCCGCTGGGAGAGGTCAAGACGCGATGCCGGCGGATGGATCAGGTCCGCGTCTCAAGCAACGCCTCAGCGACGACCAAGCCCTACTACTGGGTGATCCGTGACGCCATTCCTGAAAGCGTGGCAGTGCAGGAGTACGGGCCGGAAGTGCTGGCCGACATGGAGCATGGGGGCGCTCAGGACTCTGCCATTGATTCCTCGCCCGCGATGCGGATGGGCTACCAGTTCCCGACGCCGGATGAGTTGCTCCGGAACATCCCCACCGTCGATCGCTTCACGGTCTACTGCGACAAGTCCGACGCGTTGAAGGGCGGCCTCTACATGGTGGTGGTGGGGCGGAAGGTCGTGGTGCAGCCGACGCCGCTGCTCTGGGGCTGTGTCCCTGTGTTCAGGTGGACGGATGGCTCTACGGACCCGTCGTTCTACCCGCAAGCCATCATGGAAGGCTGGGTGGACTCGCAGATGCGGGTCAACGTCCTCAAGTCCAAGTGGGTGGAATCCATCCGCCTCAACACGGGCGGGAAAGTACTGGCCCGAGAGAACACGCTCTCCACCGAAACGCTGGTCGGCGGCACCACCACCGTGATCGGGGTCAAGGGTCCGGCCTCGCATTCGATCGGGGACATGGTGCAGCCCTTCCCCGCCTTCTCGATTGGCGAGGATGTGAAGGAATTGCTGGAAACCGAGAAAGGTGTGTTTGAAGCCCTGTCAGGTTGGAACAGCACCTCACGCGGGCAGTTCGAGTCCACGGAGAGCGGCAGAGCCCTGCTCGTCATCCGCGAGCAGATCGAACGCATCTTCGCGCCGATGGTCAACGCCGCCGCCGAGTCGATGGAGGAGTGGGCCAAGATCACGATTGCCGCCATGCGGTGGGGCTACGACACCCAGCGGTCACTGGCGGTCGAAGGCCACGGCAGACCGGACCTCGCACGTGCAGTTACAAGCGATGACTTCGATGGCGTGGCGAACGTGCTGATCGAGCCTGAGACGCTGATGCCACTCCCGCGTGCTCTGAGGCTGTTCATGCTGGACGATATGTACTCCAAGGGCCTGATGACCCAGCAGGAGTACCGCCGCCGACTGCCGTTCGCGTTCACGCAGAACATCGACACGCCGGACACCGACCACTACGCCCGCGCCCAGCGTGCGGTCGAAGCGCTCCGCAATCAGATGCAGCAGATCATGCAGGCCGGGCCGATGGGGATGATGATGCCGCCGAACCCCAATCCGCCGGAGTGCCCGATCCTCTGGCAGGACAACGAAGCCATCCATCAGGACGCGCTGGAGCGGCAGTTGATTCTGCCGGACGACCCGCAGGAGAACCCGCCGATGCTCAGGAGCTTGGCCTTCGAGCGGTGGATGATGCTGGCCCAGCAGTCCGCGATGAAAGCCGCAGGCATGGCCCCCTCAATGGGTGTTCCAGCCGGACCGCCGCAAGGTGGCCAGCCGAGCCAGCCGCCGAGCGCCCGCCCGATCCAAGGCACGAACCCCGGCACGGATGCTGGGAACGCGCACATGATGGCGGGGAACGACCAAGCCGTGAACGCCGCGCAGCACGACACCGCGAGCCGACAGCCGTGACATTCAACACGGTAGTCGAGGGTCGGCATGGTCAGTTCATCGTCAACACCAACGACGATTACGTGGGCAAGTCGCTGATCGAGATGGGGGAATTTTCACGCGGAGAAGCCAAGCTGTTTGCCGAGATCATTCAGCCCGACTGGCATGTGATCGAGGTCGGCGCGAACTGTGGCGCCCATACCGTGCAACTCGCGAAACTCGCCCGGAAGGTCACGGCCTACGAGCCGCAGCGCATTGCATTTCAAGCCCTGTGCGGCACGATCGCCCTGAACGGGCTGACGAATGTCTGGGCGTATCAAGCGGCGTGCGGGATTCACACCGGAGTCGTGGAGTGCCCGTACCTCGATCCGAACGCAGCAGGCAACTTCGGCGGCGTCTCGCTGGTGGACCATCCCACGGGACCGACTGAATCCGTGCCTATCGTCAGACTGGACCAGCAACCGCCGTGCGATTTCCTGAAACTGGACTGCGAAGGCATGGAGCTCCAAGTGCTGAACGGGATGGGGACGATGCGCCCCGTGATCTATCTGGAGGTCGAGCGCCCCGCGCAGCAGCAGACCATCCCCGACTGGCTCATGGCCGCCAAGTTCGAGTGCTGGTGGCACATGCCGCCTTTGTATGCGCCGGACAATTACCGCCAGAACACGGAGAACCCGTTCGGCGGGCTCTGTTCGATCAACCTGTTGTGCGTGCCGGTCGAGCGATCGGTGCGGTTCGACCCTGCCGCGTTTGACATGCTCCCGCTGGTGGACTGGCGGGTGCGGACGCGGGGACCTCAAACGTCAGGTAGCACTGACAAGGAACTGGTATCCGCATGACCGCGCCAGCCGTGACTGCTCCAGCCGCTGAACCGACCCCCACCGCCCAATCGCAGATCCGGGCCGACGACTCCGCGTTCATGAAGCAGTTCGGCATGGAGTCGTTCCTCGAAAAAGCGGACGATGCGACGGAAGCCCCAGCGCCGGTCGAAGCAGCGCGGAAGCCCAAGGCCAAGCCGGCTGAAGCGCCTCCCGCCGAGACCCCCGCCGAAGTGCCAGCGGAGACGCCGCCCGCAGAGGAAGTGCCGGTCGAAACTCCTCCCGCAGAAGCGCCGGCAGAAGTGCCCGCGGCTGAGGTCAAGCCCAAGGACTACAAGGCGTTCGACGCGGCCGGTGAGATCGAAGTGCCGGACCTGACGCTGACCTTCACCGCCAACGGGAAGGAGCAGAAGAAGTCGCTGGACCAGGTCATCGCACTGGCGCAGCGCGGTTTCTACAACGAGGAGCGCGAAGCGCAGGTCACGCAGACCCGCGCCGAAGCCCAGCGCATCCAGCAGGAAAACGCCGCACTTTCGGAGCACGTCCAGAACATCCAGCGCGACATCACGGCGATGCTGTCGGACCCGCAGGACGCGCTCTATCTCGACTTGAAGGCCAAGTACGCCCAAGCGAACACGCCAGAGGCGCAACTCCAGCGCACGCGGCAGCAGCTTGAAACGCTCCAGACCTCGCAGCAGGAAGCCGCGATGATGGCGCAGGTCAACGCCTTCGCCGCCCCGTTGCAGGAATATCTGAGCGGGCTCCCCAAGCAGTATCCAACGGTCTCCAACGAAGAAATCATCGGACGCTTTACGGTCCTCACGGCTCCCTTACTTCAGGCCGGTCGTGTGCCGCCGTCAAAGTTCCAGCAGGTCGCGCAACTCGTGGACAACGAACTGACCCCGTGGGTGCAGCACACCCATGACAGCCGGTCCGCCGCGAAAGCGCAGCAGCAGGCTACCACGCAGGAACAGATCAAACGCGAAACGCAGGTCGCCACGTCCAGAGCCGTCATCGCCAAGCGCCAGTTGACTCGAGCGCTCCCGAACACGGCCGGCACGTCACCGACTCCGCTCCGCGACACCCCGAAGGCGCCGAAGTACGAAAAGGCCGGCGACATCCTGAACGACATCGGCAGGCTGGTCCAGCAGGCCGGATAAACTCACCACTCAAGTAGAAACTCAGCGGCTCCCAGCGATGGGGGCTGTTTGCGTTTCGGAGGTTCTGAAACCGAATGGCGGATACCCCGCAACTCATCACGGACGCCACCATTTCCGGCGTCCTCAAGAACGTGTACGCGGCGTTCCGGGAAAACACCTTCCCGATCGCTACGCCGCTCTTGGCGCAGTTGAAGAAAGGCAAGCCCGGTGGCCCCGAACGGATGCAGTGGGGCGGCAATGGCGTGTACTGGGACGTGAAGCTCACGCGCCCGGTCGGCATGAACGGCTCGCAGTTGGGCTACTTCCCGCCGCACGCTGTGGTCACGGAGCAGCAAGCGAACGTCGGCATCAAGCGGACCTATGTCACCCGGCAGATCGATGCCTTGGCTGACTCAGGCACGCAGTCCCGTGAGGCCGCGTTCGTCAACATCACGCGCAAGATCGTGGAGGAAGCGCTGGATGCGGCCCGTCTGGGCCAGCAGGAAATCCTCCACGGCGACGGTCTGGGCATCAAGGGCGTCACGACCACCGTCTCGTCCTCGACCTCAGTCGTGGTCACCAAGCCCTATGGCATCGCCTCCTCTGGTCAGGGCGGTCTCCTGATCGATGTCGGCATGTACGTGGCCGTCGTTGACTCCACAGGTGCAACCGTGCGTGGTCGTTCCACGATCAGCGCGGTTTCCAACTCTGGCGATTCCGCGACGGTGACGTTTGCCACCGCGATCGCCGGTATGCTGACCACGGACCTCGTGGTCGCAGCCTCGACCTCGGACACCAGCTACAACCAGGTGCCGAACGGGCTGACGAACATGCTGAACCGAGGGGGTTCGTACAACAACCTCCACGGCATCGACGCCGGCACGTATGCGCGCTGGGACGGTATCCGCCTCACGGCGGGCACCGACACCGACGACGCTTCGCAGCCGACCGAGATGGATGTCTGGAAGCTCATCCGCGTCGTGGCGGGCAAGTCGGGCAAGGATGCCCAGATGACGCCGAGCGAGTTCCTGCTTCTGACCACGCCGGGCCTCGTCAAGAAGATCGGCGAGACCTTCCTCGGTCAACGCCGCTGGGACATGGGCATGAGGACCTTGCAGGGCGGGTTCGGTGCGCTGGAGCTGTGCGGACTGCCGGTGATCTCCGATTACTGGTGCCCGGCCGGTACCATCTACCTGATCCACACGCCGTCCTTGTCGTGGGTGGACAAGATGGACTGGACGAAGCTGGTGTTCGAGGGCGCGGGTCCGTGGCGCTTCATCGCGGGCCGGGATGCGTACGAGGTGGACTTCGGCGCGTACTGGAACACCTGCGTGCTGAACCGCATCTGCAACGGAATGCTGGTCGGCTACACGGACACGCAGAGGTTCTCACACGTTGTCTGACAAGGTTTACCTGTACAGGTATGAGAAACCATGTAGTTTTATGGTATCTCTTTCATGGACGGGTTCATGGCGTCGTTCACGTGCAAGTACTGCGGGGCGGTCAAGGATGAGGGTGAGTTCTACAAGCAGTCTCGGCAGCGTTGTAAGAAGTGTCACAACGCTCGCAACCGGGAGTGCTACAATCGCCTCTATCGGACGAAGCTGCGTGCCGCACGCAGGGAAAGGGATTTTGCTCGGAAAAATGTTCCTCTCGTCATCTCGCAGATCGACTTGGCGTATGCCGCCGGTCTGTTGGATGGCGAGGGGTGTATTCGCATCACGAAGCGCGGAAGAATGGGAGGGGTTGGCTTGCGCGTCGGACAATGCACGCTCACGGTGGAAGTCACCAACACCGACGAAGGAATGTTGCGATGGCTCCGCGACAAGTTCGCGGGCAGTGTCGCGTTCACGCCGGAGAATCGCGAGCACAATCGCAGGGCCGTGTGGCATTGGCACTGCACCTCGAACAAAGCACTTCGGTTACTTGATGCAGTCTATCCATTCCTTCGCACCAAGCGCCGACAGGCCAAGTTGGCCCGCCGTTTCCAGCGATACGTACAGGTCACAGGTCGCGCCATGACGCCACGCATTCAGGCGTTGCAGGATCGCTTTCACTCAGAAATCGCGACTCTGAACAAACGCGGGGTGCGATGACCAACCCTTTACAGACGGAACCGTCCGGGCGCCTTGATCGGCGCCCTTCGTGTTTCTAGGAGAAAAGAAAATGTCATACTGGTTCAGACGGCCCAAGCCGGATGCCTTTGGGACTTCCCCGGTCATCCTGTCGGTTGGCCCGCTCGGTGGGTCGAACCTGCTGTACTCGACTGGTGTTTTGGTCACGCAGGGCTCGATCACGTTCACGATCCCGACGCCGTACCGGAAGCTGGCCGTCCGGGCGGCGAGCACGCACGCCAGCACGCTGGTGAGCACGCACGGCACGACGGTGGCCACGCTCAGAAAGCGGGTCGCTGGCACCACCGTCGCCACGATTACGTCGGCGCTCAATCTCGCAACGGGCACGGCGAAGGTCTCCAACCCGTTCGTGATCGGCTCGCACAGTACGGTCGAAGCGGACCGGATTTGCCAGCCTGCTGACGTGCTGGAGGTCGTGGTGGTCAACACCGGCACGCTCGTGACAGAGCCGGTGGAGCTGTACTTCAACGTCGAAGCGAACATCATCGACTAGCAGGACCGATTACCCCCGTCAGTCAGCAATGGCTGGCGGGGTTCCTTTTTCCCTGAGGGAGTGATGTTCAAGAAAGCGACCCCCGAGAAAGTGACCGCGCATAACAAGGCGGTCGATCCCAAGACGCTGGCCAAGCACGGCGCGTCCAAAGAGTCCGCTGTGCCCCCGACGAAAGCACCCGTCAGGATGACGACACCGGGCAGCGCGAAAGCGCACAAGCACAAGGTCCCGAGCCGTGGTGAGACCATCAAGACGCCGAACTTGCTTGGCAACTGGAGCGCCCGATGAACAGCCCTCTGCCTCTCGGCCATCACGTCCCCGCGCCTGAACACGTCGGCGTGGCGGATCTGGTTCTTCCTCCCGGCGTGCAGGCCACCAATCTTCGCTTGGTCACTAACGACGGCGAGCCAATCGCGCCGAGCGAAGTACAGGAATTTCTCCGGGCGATCGACCACCGCTTGTTTCTCCGAGCCTTCCCGTTCGCCCAGCGTGGGCGTTGGGAGTGGGCGCTCTGTGAGACGTGGAGCGCGAACGATCGCAGACGGGCATGGATCCAGAGCGGGGAAACTCCACCCGACCGAGACTTCGACGTGGTGGGATTCCCGCCGGCTGAACTGAAGCTCACGACCGCGAAGGACACGGCGGACTATCTCTTGACCTGCCTCAAGTCGCAGGTCCAGTCCCGCCCCGAGTGGGCTAAGTATCTGGCGCGGATCGACGCCTACAACGAACGCCAGACGCAGCGCAACCAGCAGCCCGTCGTGGACTACGCCATGGAGCTCGCCGAGTCGAGCGCCGGCCACCTGTCGGGTGAGCAGGGCAAGACGCGGGTCTTTCAGTCCGACGACAACCAGACCTCTGGAAAGAAGCGCACGAAGGGCATTGATGCGGTGATCCCGGCCCCGCAGGTAGGCGACTGAGATGGGCCTGACGCGGCTGGTCTACCGGACTCGCGCCCAGCAGATGGCGGACGCCTCTGGCTCCCAACGATGGGATAGCACGGCTGGCGCAGCGGGCGAAATCGACCAGTTCTTAGGTGACGAGTTCGATCGGTCGTGGCGCAGAATCCTGAACGCTTCCCCGTTCTATCGCGTGGCTCAACGGACGGCGACAAGCGATGCCACGGGACGTTATGCGATCGCAGACCTGACCAACACGACGACGGCCAACGCCCAGCAAAGGCTCTACCGAGTCTTACGGGTGGCGATCAACAACATCACCTACCAGTTCCAGCCGCGGAGCGAGCAGGAGTTTCTGGCGGCGAGCCTCGGACTGTACCGCGGCTATTACTGGTACTTGGAAGGGCTGTTCCTGACGGCCATGCCGATCAGTGCCTCGACCGTGGCGACAGGGATTTGGGTCAATTACATCCCGACGCGGATCGACAACCTGAGCGCCGACACGATCACGGTCGATTACCCGGACGGGTACGAGCGGATCATCTCATTGAGGACCGCAGCGGCCATGCTGAACAAAGGCGGCGCGGAAGCAGAAGGGGCGCGGTACCTGATCGCGCAAGCCGACCAGTTGGAAGCGGAGATGTTGCAGGACTTGGCCCGCGTGTCGATTGAGCCGACGCGGATCGCGTACCCCGATAGCGCGGCCGACTGGGGGTCCTCACTCTACTGATGCCTGACCGTCGTGTAAGGGATTTCCAGAACGGGTT
>NZ_JBPFEB010000143.1:0-4822 GCF_051061225.1 Methylocystis sp. | reverse complement strand
GCCGTCGATTTTGTCGCCGCTCTGGTCGGGCTACGCCCTCCCGCCGCCGCGACAAAATCGACCCGCCCCGCGTTCGGCAAACCCCGGCAGAGATCCACTCAAAATCCGCGGGGACCTGTCCAGACAAGCGGGGCCAGCTCTCTGCTCCCCTCCCGGCCGATCCGGCCTTTCTTGCGCTCGGCGAAAGGCTCGCGCCGGACCTGATCGAGACCCAGAAGACGACGCTCGCCGGCTTTCGCCTGCTCGATCCCCGCGGGGTAGTGATCGCGGGCCGGGAAGAAGTCGGTCTGTCGCTTGCGCATGTCGAAGAGGTCGCGGCAGCCTTGCGCGGCGGTTTCCGCAGCGTGATGCGGCTGCGCATGTCCAAGCACGCCCCCCCGCCGCTCTATTCCTGGAGCCGGGGAACAGCCGTGCGCGTCTTCACCGCCATGCCGGTAGTCCTGCGAGGGCGGGTGGCGGGCGTCGTCTACGCCTCGCGCACGCCGAGCAACGTCTTCAAGAATTTCTACGAGGAGCGCGGCAAGGTCGCGGCCGCCAGCGCGACAATCGTGGCGCTGGCCCTGCTGATCGGCTGGATCTTCGAGCGCGCGCTCACGCGGCCGATCCGGGAGCTGATGTCCCGCACCACCGCGATCGCGCGCGGCGACCGGGAGGCCCTCACGCCGATGACCCACCACGGCACAGCCGAATTTGCCCAGCTCACGCAGAGCTTCCTCGACATGGCCGCGGCGTTGCAAAACCGGTCGGACTTCATCGCCACTTTCGCCGCACATGTCTCGCACGAACTGAAATCTCCCTTGACCTCAATCCATGGCGCGGCAGAACTGTTGCGCGACGATATCGAAACCCCGCACAGCATGAGCGGGGCAGAGCGGCGGCGCTTTCTGGGGAATATCATCGAGGATACGGACCGTCTGGCCACGATCGTGCGACGGCTGCGAGAACTTGCCCACGCCGAAGAAACGCCGGTCGCCGGCGTGACAACGCTCGAGGCGGCCGTCGCCGAATTGCGCTCGACCTTCAGCTCTCTCCGGATCGAGACGGACGGCCCGCTGTCGGTTGCCATCCGCATGTCGGCGGAAAACATCGGCGTCGCGCTTTTGCACCTCGCCGACAATGCGCAGCGGCACGGCGCGAAGACGCTCATGATTTTGAGCTCGCGCAACGGCGACGATCTCAAGGTCGTTGTGCGCGATGACGGGCACGGCCT
The DNA here is from genome assembly GCF_051061225.1 of Methylocystis sp. Taxonomy (GTDB): domain Bacteria; phylum Pseudomonadota; class Alphaproteobacteria; order Rhizobiales; family Beijerinckiaceae; genus Methylocystis. The sequence goes on along the minus strand of NZ_JBPFEB010000143.1, from coordinate 3,612 downwards.
TTCCCGCGCCAACCGCGACAAAATCTTCGACAGCTTTTTTACGACGCGTCGCGCGGAGGGCGGCACGGGCATGGGACTCGCGATCGTGCGCGCCATGCTTGAATCGCATGGCGGAAGCATCGACCTTGTCGATGAAGAAGACGCCGATCCGCCGCCAGGAACCGCCTTCGCGCTCGTCATCCCCTTGGCGCAAGCATGACGTTGCTCCTAATCCGCATCGCCATCGTAATTATCGCGGGCCTGTCCCTTCGCGCGTTCGGGCCCAGCGTCGGCCTGCCGGCTTTGGTTGTCAAATATGGCGGCTCGATCCTCTGGGCGACGATGGTCTATCTCCTCGTCGCCCTGCTCGCCCGGCGACAGGGCAGACAGATGGTCGCCGCCGTCGCCATGACGATCGCGATCTGTGTTGAAATGCTCAGGCTCTACCATACGCCCTGGCTCTACGCTTTCCGCCTGACCCTGCCCGGCGCCTTGCTGCTCGGGCGGATCTTCTCGTTCTGGAATATCGCCGCCTACGCCGCCGGCGTTGCGCTCGGCGTAATCATCGAGCCGATTGGAGTTGCCCATCTCGTGCGCTGCGATCCAAAGAGGTCTTCCGGTCCCCCGGCGTTGAAGCGATGAACCCAGTCGCGCAACCGTCTGCCGGTCCATGCCGCCGATCCTGGCTGCGTCGGCCCGGTCCTTACCGTCGCGGCTCGCAGCTGCGCCAGCAGCCGCCGATTTTGACTGACGTCCTTCGAGCGCCGGGCCAAGTCCCGCATGAGGCAGCCGGCAAGACCATTGGGATAGCCCGCGTCCAGCAACGATTGTCGCCCCCGCCTTATCGCTCTGCCCAAGACACATTCGAAAATGCTACCGCTCTGGCAATTGCTACCTCTGGAACGGAATTCATCGTGAAACGTTCTCAAAAAAACGCTTCTAGAAACTTATCCCCCGCAACGCGGTGCTTCCGACGGGTGTGGGCGATACTCTCCGTGAAACATTGGTTAGCAAAGCTTAGCGGGCGCTTCTGCGCACGGGAGATCCGGACTTAGAAACACAATCCACGACGAGAGATGCGCTATGGACAAGACAATGACACTGACGCTCATCGATGATGATCGTTTCATGCGCGCGACAAAGGAACAGCTCCCTGATATGGAGTACCGAACCCCCGACGGCATTCTAATGAAACCCATACTGAAGGAAGGCAAGATAGCCGGTTTCACCGCGACCGCCCCGGACGGGAGTCCCGTACCGGTGATGTCCCTCAAGATGGACGCGGGTTGCTACTACTGTGTATGCACAGGCAGTGGGAGCTCAACCTCATGCACCTGCACAGAAGTGCTGTGCCCCAACCCCACCTAAACGGTAAGAGAGTTTCCCCCATTTGCGCCCGACGAAGCCGCTGGAAGTTTCCTCTCCCGGGGGCTTCTCACTTTACTGCCCCGTCTCCAGTTTCGCGTGCCGCCAAAGGGACTGCACTGCACGGCCGTCCTGACGCGGATCACCAGCGGGCGTCGCAAATGTCGCAGCGAAGGCCGACGCCGCCCCAGCTTTCACTCATCAGTTGGTGCGCTTGTCATTGCGCCATCGCCCGGACGAGCTTCTCAAACATGTCGAACTTTTAGCAAAGCGTTATCCGCCGAAAGCAACGCCTTCGAATCATCTCGAGCGTCGGATGCCCAACGACAAGGTCCTCGATGCTGCTCAACCGCTCTGGCGTAGTTGGCCCACTTTCAGCCCGAAGCCACGCAGGATCCCACTAGACACGTCTCCACGTAGTAGAGCTCGGATTGAAGCAGCTTACGCGCAGTAAGCAAGGCTCGTGTCGTCGACTCCAATGCGGCTTCAGAGAGCGATGCCCGCGCCGCACCTGTATATCCGCATCGAGCGGAATGAACGCATGCCAGTGATTCTGGCTTTCTTACGGCTGCAATGTACGAAGATGCGGCGGCGCTTTGTCGCGTTGCGGCGGAAAGCTTGAGAGATCACGTTTGGGCTTGTGGCGGGGGCGGCAAGAAAGACGACAAAAAATGAAAAGCCGGAAGACGTTCTTCTTTCTCACGTTATTTATATGCGTGGCTCTGGGCATCCAGCTTTGGCCCTTACTGGCCAGCAGATCGGGTCTAGCGGCAAGACATATGCATCTGCCGGGGTCCAATGCGCCCTTAATCCCGTCAGCGGCATGGCGCCGATGGTGCAAGCCGGGCTTTACAACCCTATCAGCACTTCAACTGCGACTGTTTCGCTAAATGGTGCATCGGTCGCCACCGTCACGTTCCTAAATCCAGACGCCAGCGTCTGGCTTGCTAATGGCAGCAACACTGTAGTCGTTGCGCCGGCCGGCTCGCCGGCAGACAGTTACTCATTCAACGCGCCTTTGACCTACGCAGGTCAGCCGAATATGTGCATCCCGAATACAAGCGGAAATCGGATATCCGGAGACTTAGAGTATGCAGCTAGCTCGAAATCCTACACTACGGTGACACCCGGTTGCGCGTTGAACCCGGCCACCGGTCGCGCCCAGCCCTACGTCAACCTCTTTGATAACGGCAAGTATCTGTTGAACGTGTCCGCCAACGACGTGCCACTTACGCAATTGAATGGTTCGACCCGTAGAAGCACTCCCGTTTTCCTCAGTGCCGGGCTGAATGTCATCTCCGCCGCCAACGGTTCTCTGTCGACGGATTACTACGTGCGTGATGGTGGAACAGGTAGCTGCACTCTCCCCTAATTGAGCTTAAAAGATGCACGCCCGCGAAATCGCAGTCGCGGGCGTGTTCCCTTATGCCAGCTTGATCTATGACCGTGGGCCAACAGGGGGCCACGCCGGGGGGCGATGATGGCAGAGAATTCGGCGAATATGGTGGAACGTGGGAAACCGCCCAGCTGTGGAGCTGTGCTTCGTGTTCACGCAGGACAACAGCGGAACCAAGACACAGCCAGCCTAGTCTCGGTGAGCAATCCGTAGCAGTCGCGCTATCAGCAGCGCGACCAACTGATCGGAACCCTTGGAGGGAGCATCCTCGCGCGCGTCCGATGCGGCGGCTTCCGCGCTCTCTAATTCTGCCGCGGTCTCGACGGCGGCAATACTGGCTTCCACCTTCGCGAGTTGGTGCTCGATTACCTCTCGCTCGGCGGCCTTCTTATTTTCCCTTGACTCCATGATCGCTGCTCAGTTCCGAGGCGTAAGGCCCGCGGTGCGCTTCGCTCTATCTTTCTCTTCTCGGCGCTGCATGGCGGCCTTTTCTAGTGGGCCAGGAGCACGCACTTGTCCGTCTGTGCGTCGAAAGGCTTCAATTCGCATGTGAGAGCCATGTGCCGGCTTACAGGTAGAGGTAAAACCGAAATCGGCAGCAGTTGTGCGAAAGAAAAGCGTTTTGTTTTTCTCACGGTTGAGAGGTGAGAGTCCACACCTTTGAGGGGGCCGTTTGAAGAGAGCGCTGATGGCAGCGACCATTCCACACGCCAAGGTCAATTTCGGACGCTTGCTCGAGCCAGCGATAGAGGCTCAACGGAGGCACCCTCAACCACGATGGAAATTTTGTTGATCTTGCTGGAGTGGGCACCACTTGCCAATGGGCTGCGCCTTACGGCGCTGACGCTTCAGAGGAGCTCTGCCATGTTACG
>NZ_JBPFEB010000142.1:0-3513 GCF_051061225.1 Methylocystis sp. | reverse complement strand
GCCGTCGATTTTGTCGCCGCTCTGGTCGGGCTACGCCCTCCCGCCGCCGCGACAAAATCGACCCGCCCCGCGTTCGGCAAACCCCGGCAGAGATCCACTCAAAATCCGCGGGGACCTGTCCAGACAAGCGGGGCCAGCTCTGTCGTGTTTGCGAGAGACACCAATATTCCAAACGTTGCCGCTGCAATATGTTTTGCTGTTTTCACTTTGATTCCTCCGTCGCCCACTCGCAGATGCAAGCAGCGAACTTGAGTTCTGCCCCCGATTTTTCGTCGGCAATTTGTGCCTTGAAGCATAGATATGCTGCAGTGCACAAAAATCAATGGCCCCGCGATAAATCGCTGGGGATCATTTTTCGGCGATATGAGCCGCACTGTAATTACTTAAATGCTAACATTTCTGTTCTGCGATGTGACGAGGACCTGCACTGACATTCCCCGAGACGCATCATCCGGTCCTGCGAAACTACCGGCTATTGGTATTACCTGCTGAATGTTGCGCCCGACGGCCACGGGGATAAGATTGCAACCGCCGACAGCGCGGTTGGTCGGATCGAAAGTGATCCAGCCCGCGCCGGGCACATAAACTTCCGCCCAGGCATGGGTCGAGCCTGCGTCACTTGAGCCCACCATTTCCTGATTCGGATTGTAGAGATAGCCGGAGACGATCCGCGCCCCGAATCCAAGGCAGCGCGCTGCTTCAACGAAAAAGACCGCAAAATCCCTGCAGGATCCCCAGCCGCGCTCCAGAGTTTCGTCCGGCGCCTGGGTCCCCTCGTCGTCCCGACTCTGATAGCTGATCCATGCTGAAAGGCCGGCGCTGAGGTCTTTGAGCAGGGAGAGAGTATCCGTTGGATTGCCCCTGATGAAGGCGCAAGCCCAGTCTCGCAAACGTCCTGAAGGGTCCGGATATTGTAGGATCGTTAAGGCTCCGAGATCAGTCCATTCCTCCTCGGAATATCGGAAAGGAAAGAAAATCGCGGTGGCGGCGATGTCGAAAATCGGCCAGGCGCTGGACTCGAGTTCGAGTTCAGTGACGCTATCGATCGAGAGATTGTCGGACATGGTCTGAAAGGTGGCAGTCGCAACGGCATTGCCAAAGACATCCTGAGCCCACGTCACCGCTGCGGCAGGAGCGACGGTCAAATTGCTCGAGATCAGGCGAAGTTCCCGGCTTTCACGTGGGCGAAGCATCAAACGGTGAGCTCCGAAGCTTACCGGCTGACTGTAACGATAGATTGTTCTGTGGTGAATCCTGAGCGTGATCAACGCAAGCTCCAAGATCGGGACATTGCAAGCCCTCTTCGGCACGGACGCTAGCCTGCCTTACATATATAACAAGCAGATTATGACACGCCCTCATGAATCCCCTCATTTTCGCGGCTACAAATCGATCCCGTGAAGCGGAGACGATGGGGAGGAAGGAAGTCATCTTGAGCCGTATCCGATCCATCTCAACGGCAAGTCGCCATAGCCATTAGCCAAGGTTCCGAACAGGATGAGGGCCACGCCGATGACGCGCTCGGCCACGACGTCATGCACAACTCCAGGACGCGCGATGACGTGCGCCGCTATCTGTCGCTGAAGGTGCGCGCTGGACGCCTGGGCCGAGAGATGGTGCCCTGGCATTTGACGATCGACGGTTTCCCGCAGGCCGACCCGAAAGTAAGGTCGCGCAGTAACGACAATGCCTAAAGTTATCACCGCCGCGCCGAAGCGCATCGCAATTGATGGATCATGCGTGGCGATAAACCAGACGATATGCCCAGCGGCTAGGATGAGGAAGGCCACCGCATAGCTGACCCAGGTCCACCAATGAACGTTCATGTGCGCCTCACGGCTGGCGGGAACGGCGAGTGCATTTCAATGCCCCCGGGAGCGCAATTCGGCTTCCATCGCCCGCACGTCCGACTCCAGCGTCCTGATCGTCGTCACATGGTGTCGACGGGACCGCTCCCGCGCGGGCCGGTCCTGCGGGAGGCCACCCTGGGTGGCGAGATGCGCCAAGACGCGCCGCTCCCCGCCGATCGCCCGCTCCCTCGCCGCGATGCCTGCGTAGATTTCCGCGACGCTCTGGTCGCCGTGCGTTTCCATATCCGCTCCTGCTGATTTATCTTGGAGGATATTATCATATATTGGCGCGGGGCGCTTTCACGTTGATTGATGTCACGCCTATCAAGAAATGGTCGGAGGCCACCAGTAGGCGCCAGCCGCCTTGGCAGGATTTGGCTTTCCCGAGATCCAGGGCAGGTCGTTTTCCCACCGGCTATAAAGCTCGTGGACAATCAGCGTTGAAGCCTGGCGTCGGGCGCTGAGACGAGTCGGTGGGTCGCAGCCTCCGATTCGCGTCTAAACGGCCATAGCTCAGCGATGCGGTCGACCGTCCAGGTTTCCGTCTACGAGACGGAGACAATTTTAGATTTGCAGAATTCCAGGCGCAGATGTTCCCAACGGCAGGCGAGCGTTGCAGGTCCACCGGGCCGGTCGCGCTCCCTAAGCTTGCGATACGCGGCATTGGAGAATGCCGCGCCAGCCGACTAGATGCCGTCCGAGACGTTCCGCGCTGCGACTATCCTCGAAACGGTGGAACGACGATCGGCGACCCGGCGCCGCCTGAGGGGCGGTCGTTTCGCAGATCTTCATTGACCCCCTCTCCGCGAATAAGCTTTCAACCTTTCGAGGCGGCCGCGAGAGCTAATCGGGCTAGCTCCGGGATCGATTTCGCGCCCATCTTTTTCATGATCGAAGCACGATGATTCTCGACAGTGCGTTGGCTAATGCCAAGATCGGCGGCAATATTCTTGCTGGGGTGTCCAGCGACAACCAATTCCATAATCTGCCGCTGTCGAACCGTCAGGCCAGCCGCGTGAGCGGCGGCGCTTTTTTGCCATGCGAACAACTTGCTTGCATCCTGTCCGTGTTCGAGCGCGCGCCTGATGCAGGCGAGCAGGTCGTCGCGGCCGATCGGCTTCTCAACGAAATCCAAAGCTCCTGCCTTCATGGCGTCGACAGCCATCGTGACGTCGGCGGCTCCGGTGAGCATGATGATCGGCGGATGGACGCCGCGTTTCTGCAGCCGTTTCAGCAAGTCGAGTCCGCTCATCCCAGGAAGATAGGCGTCGAGCAGCAGACAGCCCTCTCGGCCCGGGCGATAGGCTTCGAGGAACCCTTCGCAGCTGTCGAATTCCTCGACGACCCGTCCATCGTCTGCGAGCACTTCCCGCAGCGTCTCGCGGACTCTCTTGTCGTCATCGACGACAAAGATGACGGCCGGTTCCCGATCCGGGGTCCCTTCGCCTGTGTTTGGAACAAGCGTGCGTGATAACTCTGGGAAAACGGGCTGCGCAAGAAGCCGTTCGGCGACCTGCATCAACTCGGCTGATTTAACGGGCTTGTTGAGCTGAACGCAATCGCCGCTCGCGATCTTGTGCAAGGCGCCCGTCGATATATCGCCGGTTAGAATAATGACCGGAATCTGGCGGTGAAGTCTTTTTCGAACCGTCCCGGCGGCGTC
>NZ_JBPFEB010000141.1:0-4855 GCF_051061225.1 Methylocystis sp. | reverse complement strand
TCATCGCGAACCGAGGCCCGCTTCTTCCATTTGGCGATCGTCTTCTGGTTGACGCCATACCGCTTGGCGAGGGCTCTCAGGCTCTCTTGACTATTTTGTATCGCTCGACGCACCGCCTCTGTCGTGCGGGCGCTCCCGTGGAGAACCTGGCCCATAGTGCATCCTTCCAGTCGCTGGATAAGATTGCACCACTAAACCCCGGGATCAAACAGCTAGGGAGAGCCGCTGGCCAGCTGCTTTGAGTTGCAGGGGGAAAGGGGCATCCATGATTTTTCGCCAATTCTTCGACTGCGCCTCCTCCACCTACACTTATTTGCTGGCCAGCCGATACGGTGGCGAGGCCCTGATCATCGATCCCGTGTTGGAGAGAGTAGACCGCTACCTCCAGCTTGGCCATGAGCTTGACCTTAATCTGGTAAAGGTCATTGACACGCATCTGCACGCCGACCACGTGATGGGCTCGGCTGTGCTGCGCGATCGCACCCACTGCATCACGGTTATGGGGGAACAAACACACGCCGACGTCATTGTCAGGGGCCATCTTGGCTTGAGAATTTCCGATTCCGAATCGAAAAAGCCATCAAACCCGGTCTTCCTCACTTCCTGTTGCAGTGATTGCTACACAGGAAGCAGGCGGGCCCGGAGGAGCTCTGGCCCTGCTCGTCCATACATCGTTCGTTTGAGTGCCTTCAGGCGATTGATCTGTCCTTCTGTCTGGCCGTTGCTCCAGGGCTCAGTGATCGCATTTCTCACCGCGTCGATGTCTCTTTGCGCCGTGCGAGCGAAACGCTGCATCGCGTACAAGCCCGATTTCTGGGCGTCTCTCAGCCAGGCGCCGAGCTTGCCAACGCTCTTGCTTTTGAGGAGGCCCCTGAAGCGCATAGCGAGCCGACGCATTGTCGCGAACTATGGCCAGTCCTTTTTCATCGACTCGACTTTTGCAGCTTGATTACAGTCCACGCGGCTTGATGCAGAGCGCGGCGGCGACGATCGGCGAGATCGAACGTCCAGTCGCGGGATCGACGGGTCTTGGATTCGGAACAGTCGATGTGGGCTTTACAGTCCTGGATCTCGGATTGCGCCATTTCGCCAGCAGCCGTTCGAGATTTGAGAAACTGCCGGTGTAACCGCGTGCTCTAATCTCCTGGAACAGGCGCCGGCCGCGCACGCAACCTTCCGACCAGCGGCGCGATAGAAATTCCTCGAAATGCCGCGGAGACGTCGTCTTCGGGGCCGAAGCGCTCCGTTGAGGAAGCACTTCGGCTCGGATCCATTTGGCGACCGTGCGACGATCGAAACCCGTCTGGCGCGCGATGTCCACCACATTTCGACCCTCCTTGCGTAGCGCGCGAACCCGATCGAAAACCGCTTGCCTTGAACGCTCGTTGGCTACTCTGGTGAGGCGGCGATGCTCAGCGCCGCCATGCTTGTCTCTCACGCTGGCAACCTCTTCGCCGTCCGCCGGCAGCAATGGACGTGCGGAAAACCCTGTTGCACGGCCGAGTTGCGCCTGAACGGCCTCCCGCAGGTTCTGCAGGATATGAAAACGGTCGGCAATTTGCCGTGCCTGCGGCGCTCCCTCGTGTGCGCCTTGGGCGAACGAACCGCAGCGATCACGGCTGATGATCTCGACGCCAGGATGCCGCTTGAGCCAGTCTGCAGTCATGCCTGCCGCGCGTTCCGGGAAGAGATCGAGCACCTCCCGTCGCTCCAGGTCCACGATGATGGTCCCGTAAGTGGAGCCTTTTCGCCAAGCCCAATCATCGACGCCCACGACGCGCGCCGTCTCCTCCGAGCCGCGCGTCTTCACTCGTCGTTTGAGGCAGCGCAGTATCGTGTCATCGCTGGTCGGCATGCCAATTCGCTTGATCAAGCGCTCTCCCGGACGCCCGCCCACGCCATGGCCGAGAAGATAAATGATTTCGGTGGCCCGCTCGGTGCGGCGCGCTCGAGGTGCCGCGACCTCGGGCAGTTGCGCAGTGAGCGTCTTACGCGCGCAGCCTTCGTTTCGACATTGCCAGCGCTGGAGGCGAAGCTTCACAGCGACGGGGGCGCCTTGTGCTGGCAAATCCTGGAGATGACGCTCGTGCCAGCCGTATCGGCGCGTCGAGCTTTTCCCGCAGTCTGGACAGACACTAGACCCGACGGCCGTCGCTGAAATCAGCCATTGGCCATCCATCTGTTTTGCGACCAGAATTCTTACGCCCTTCCCCAGGGACCAAATCGCTCTTCTTGCCACGCGGTCAAGCTATGGCCTGTCCCCCAATCGATCAAGGGCGCAACAGGAAGTGAGGAAGACCCACCAATTGTGAGAATGCGCCATGTTCACGGGGTCTGCCTCACTTTTCGTGCTTTTTACCGGTTGGTGACTTTGTAGCCGGTATTGAGCACTTGACGAGAGGCTAGCAGTTTCAATTGACACGGCGCGGGTGAACGAAACTCTGTCGAACAGCGACATGTTTACCGGGCTGCGGCCTGTTGCTCCCAAAGCTCCCTTTCTTCACTCGAAAGTCTCTCATAAGCTGCCTTGGCTTGTTTACGAAGCTCGTCGCCTTCTGGCGTGCCGCCTGCGCACCATGCTTCGAAGAGGAGGCGAAGGGTGTCAATGAGCGGCGCATGCCTCTCGGACGTTTCTTCGCCATCCTTGCCGCTTTCCAGCATCTCCTCTATCCAAATGTAAGCGTCGCCTTCGTCGATCGGGTTGACATAAGCCGGCGGGCAGGAAAAGTTCTCGGTCGTCTTGGCGATGAGGTTCATAGCCGCAATATAGTCCCGGAGTTCGGGCATGCGTCTTGCGGGTTTTTCGTGGCGCCTATCCGGCGGCGCCGGGCAATGTGCCCCTATCAGTTCTGTAGCGACGCGAAGTAACGCGGCGGAGTCGACGGGTTTAGCAAAAACCCTATCTGCGCCAGCCTGGGTCGCCTCTTCATGAAGTGACGGCGACGTCGATTTCGTCAGCACGAGCACCGGCAAATCCTTAAGGAGGGGGTGTCCACGTAGGGCGGATAGGAACTCTCTCACGTCACAGTGAAGCACATCCAGGTCAACGACAACCGCATGAGGTAAGGCCTCGGTCAGGTAATATTGCGAGATGAGATAGAGGGTGGCCAAGCCGTCTTGGACCTGCTCGAGCTCGATCTCCATTTGCAGCCTCTCCCGCGCCTCGGCGACTGCCTGTTTAAATGACATCATGTAATGCGGATCATTCTCGACCAGCACAATGCGACAGGCATTTCTCTCCGTCTCGATGTCGGGCATGTCACTCCCCGCTTTTTCTTTAGTAGCAGCCAACCAAGCTTATGAAGCGCCTCTTCAAAGTTCGACAAGGTCCGCGACCGCGCTTTTGCTCAGGCAAGGATTTCAAGGCGTCTTACGATCATCCTAAGTGCTTGCGCAGCCACTGTTGGGCGACGGCGGGGCCGCGAGGGTAGGACGACAAGATTTCTTGAAGGCAGGGGAATAGGGAGCGCTGCCGGTCATTCGCTCCTGCGCCATATTCGACCTTGGAAGAGCGACCAAACGGAATGTCTGCGCCGCCAAGGCATCCAAAAAACGGGCAGCTGCCGGGTCGTTTACGCGAGTGGAAGTCGATTTACCTCGGAATCGCCACCTTTCCGGGGTGCGGCAGGTTGATCGTCTCGCCCGGGCGCAGGCGGCTCGGATCCAAATGTGGATTCGCCGCTACAATGTCACGCCACCGACCGGCGTCGTGATAGGCTTTCCTTGCAATGCCCCCGAGCGTGTCGCCAGCCACGACCGTATAAACGCCCTCGCCCCTTGCCTGCTCTCCAGGGTGCTTAGCAGGCGCCTCCGGCGTGTTCATGGGGGTCTTCATGTAAGGAGCCGACGCCGGCGCAGCTTCGCGAGTGGCCGCGCTTTTGGCTTCGATCGTCTGCCGTGTACCGGTGTGCTCATAACGCCAAAGCGCTCCGACGAACAGAACCGCTGCCGCCAAAATCGCCAGGGCGCCCGCGATCGGCGCTCTGTTGATCACGCCCGCGACAGGCAATGCGCCGGAAGTCGCCGGCGCGAGTGCAGCGACATATGTCTGCTCGACCTCTCTTCTCTGGCGCCTCTCAAGTTCGCCAAGCCTGATCTCGGCGCTGTTTGCATCGAGAATCCGAATGATCGGCTCGGCCCGAGCCTGCAGAATCTTGATCAGTTCCAGGCATTCGCGCGCCGTTTGCGGGCGATCGACGATCGGATCGATTCCGTGAACGACAGCGTAAGCCACGATGGCTAGCCGCTTTCTCTTTACAGGGCGAGGGCCTTGGAGCCGAACTGACGTTGAGTTAGAAGCCAAACACCTGAAGGCAAGTCCAGGAGCGACGCTTTCGTATCGGCGAGCTTGCTCGAACAACTCTTGCACCCTATTTCGCGCTCAAAACCACACCGACCGGACGACGAAATGTCCATGTCGAGCCGTTCCTTACAGACCGCGAACCCCTTTCCGCAGCGAAACTTCGTGCTTAACTTCGGGCCGGTGCACCCGGCCGCTCATGGCGTCCTCCGCCTGATATTGGAGCTCGATGGGGAGGTCGTTCTCCGGGCGGATCCGCATGTTGGATTTTTGCATCGCGGCACGGAGAAGCTGATCGAGCACAAGACCTATCTGCAGGCGCTTCCTTATTTCGATCGCCTTGACTATGTCGCGCCGATGAATCAGGAGCACGCCTTCTGTCTGGCCGTGGAAAAGCTCCTCGAAATAAACGTGCCTTGGCGCGCTCAACTGATACGCGTGCTCTTCTGCGAGATTGGGCGGCTGCTATCGCACCTTCTGAACATCACCACGCAGGCGTCAGACGTCGGAGCGCTCACGCCTAACCTGTGGGGGTTCGAGGAACGAGAGAAGCTC
>NZ_JBPFEB010000140.1:0-19503 GCF_051061225.1 Methylocystis sp. | reverse complement strand
CGCGCGTGGAACAAGGCATCGGACGCCTCAAACGCTTCAAGAGGGTCGCGCTCCGCTGCGAAAAGACCGAACGAAATTTCCGATCCATCGTCAGTCTCGCCGCAGCACTATGCTTGATCAAATTCGTCCACACAGCCTAGTTGAAGGCTTGGTGATGACTGGGCTCTCTCCCGGCGCGACAATTTGAATAGGGGCAACATTAAGGGGGCGATGGACATGATGGGCTTGATTGAACCAAAACGGCTGCGATGTGACATAGGTAGACGCAAGGCGGCCGCCCCCTACTAAAGGCTTACGCTAAAGGCAGCGCGCCACGGTCATGAACCGGCGGCAGCCGGCGGTTGATAAGTGGCCGCCCGCCCGGCGCTGCCGTGCCAAAAAGACTGACGAGGCGGCTTGCGTCGTTCGCCTTCGGCGAGAACAATTCGCGTCTGACGACCACAGGCCGGGCAGCGCTGATGGAGGCGGAGACCCTGACGATCGCTGCGACAGCCTGAATCGCCGCATTTCGGGCCATCGAGCGGATTGACAAACGGCCGCGTCAAGTTTGCGTTGGAGCGAAACTTAAGCGCCGATTGACGACGGCCCCCGTCGGGCCCGATCGGTCTGGACAGGAGATATGGTCCGATCAAGCCCCGCCCGTCGACCCGGGCGCTGTCCCCCTGCTGAAGTTCTGCTGAAACAGCCAGTATTTTGCGAGGAATCGCGACTCAGTCGGTGCGCGTGACGTCGAGGAGACACCTGACGAACATGCGGTGGTTGATGACGAGTGCCACGCGCATGTCCGACAGACTGCCGCTAGCTTGCTGACATGATCTTGTGCTGTCCGGTCACGCCGTGCATCGCGAGGGGCTTCGCGCGGCCGCTACGATGCATGGGGTTGTTTTCAGACTTTAGCTGTGCCCCCTCCCCCCTCCCCCACTGCCAGTGTAGCCCCGCTCGCCGGCGCATGGGGGCAGGTTGGCGGCGAAGGAGGGGACGGCGCCGCCAACGGCTCCAGCGCTTTCCGTTCGGTTAGACGGTCCAAGGGTTGATGCCGCATCAGTCGGCACCTGCGCCCGCCGCTAAAGCTCTTTAGCCATATAAACCGCCCCCGCCCCATAATCCTTGAGCTTCTCAGCCAAGCCCGCATTCTCGCGGGGCCTGTACCCCATCCGGCTCCAAAGCCTGTCGGTCCCGTAAAGGGACACAAGCGCGATCGTCCCGAGCCGCCGCTCGCGTGCGACGTCGCTCAACACTTGCTCCACGGCTGCGGCGGCGCCGACACCGCGCGCTGGCCCCATGATGGCGACGTCATGCAGATGCAGACACGTCGGCGAAGGCGGCAGTTTTTCCAGGAATGCGTCAAGGCGGGGGATGTCGTCCGGCGTCCATGGGTGCGCCAGCGCATAGCCGTAAAGGCTTGTATCCTTTTCCAGGGCAAAGCAGCCGGCGGGAAAGAGACGCAGTTTCTCCTCCAACACCTCCCGCCGTTCAGGAAAGTCCGGGTGAAGGACGGCCGCGATTCTGACAACTTCAGGAATGTCCGTTGCCCGCAAGGCGCGCCAGTCCGCTATGCCCGCTTTATGCACGTCCTTGTCTCTCGACGCCGTCATGTTCGTGCTCCACTCCGCAAGCCAGACAAGGGAAGGCGCTGGCCCCGCTACCCGAGCGGGAGGATAGGCATGATCTCCCCACGCACAAGCCAGACTTGCGCAGTCCCGGCTCGATGATTAGCCTACACCCGGCTTCCCGGGATTTCTCGAATGAGACGGCTTCTCTGCGCCTTTCTATTCCTCGCGACAGGGACCGAAGCGGCCCTCTGCGAGAGCCTGCCCTCGACGGTTCCGCTCACCCTCACGCAGAGCGATTACGATGGCGGCCGTATTTACGTTCCCGTCCGCTTCGGCAACGCCATGGGCACGATGCGGCTCGATACCGGAGCCTCGACCAGCCGCGTCGGACTCGCGCCCTGGAACAAGGACCTGCCGAAGATCGGCGAAAGCCGCTCAACAGCGGCGTCCGGCGAGGCGGCGGTCTGCGAGGATGTCGAGGCGAGAAACGTCCAGCTCAGAGCCTCTCAAGGCCCGGGCGTCGCACGCAACAGTTATGAGCTCACGCGTTGCGCCAGAAACGACGGCGACGACCTGTTGGGGCTCGACTTCTTCAGGCGCGCGCGGTTCTCGCTCGATCTCGATCGGCGCGAGATGGAGTTGTTCGACAAAGTCCCGCCGGAGAGTCGTCTGGCGCCGTTTCGTCTGCTCGGGCCCGATCAGCGCCTCATCGGGCTCCCCTTGCGCCTCGGGAACGTAACGAGTGTCGGGCTTTTCGATACGGGCGCGGAGCTCTCCGCGGTGGATCAGAGCTTCGTCGACGCGCACAAGGGATTGTTCACGCCCGTAAAGAACCGGCTCAGGGCGAGCGCCGCGGACGGGGGCAAGATTTCATCGAGAGTGTACCGGGTCAAGCAAGTCGCGCTCCCCGACGGGCACGTCGTGAAAAACCTCTATGCGCTCGCCTATGATTTCGGCCCGCTGCGCCAGGCGCTCGGGCGACAGGTCGCCATCATACTGGGATATAATTTCTTGCGGAAGTTCGCCTGGGAGATCGATCTCACGACTCCCGCTTCCCCGCGCTGGTCGGCGACGCCCCGCAAATAGGCTGCGGCCCCCGACCGGGGTGGCGAGCGCGCCGCCCGTGCGCAAGGCGCGGGAGCCGCAAGGCGCGCGCTCATCGCCAGTATCGCTCTGCGTCCCCGTAGGTCATGCCGCCACCGAACAACCTCACAGTGCCGACGCCAACGCAGTAGTTCCATTCCCGGGTGGCGAGGAAGTTCGCATAAGGCCCGCAGTAGCCGGTCGAGATCGGAATAAAGGGAACTCTCGCGTCAAAACGGCCGAAACCCTTTGCGCCATAGATGGCCTGCAATTCCGCGACGCTGCTGCTGCGAAACGCGCCCATGGAATTGACGATCCCGGCCATGAGCGCGGTCGAGAGGCTGGTGCCCCCCGCAATGAACCAGCCTGTTCCATAGGCGCTGTTGCTGTCGTAGATCCACATGCCTGTATGCGGATTGGCGACGACCGAAACATCCGGCAACCCGCGCTGCGCGCCCACGACCCGTTGCACGGCGTCTTGATAGGCTGGACGCGCGTAATAGGGGCTGCGGCCGCCGCCGCCGTCTACCCAGGACGCATGCGCCTGGAAGTCGAGAGAGGGGACCGCGCGGGAGATTGTGGTGCCGCCAACCGAAACGACTTTCGGCGAAGCGGCCGGATAGCTCGTTCCCGGCTGATCGCCCGAGGCGGCGAAATAGACCACGTTCGGCGCGGAGAAATTGACGTCATAGGCGTCTTCTCCCTGAAATTCCGCCGATCCCCAGCTCATTGAAACCTGCCCGCCTTCGGTGAGCAGGCTATTGGCGCATTTCACCGCGCCCATGATTTCGTCATAGGCGTCCGATTGCGCCTCGACCAGATAAATTTTGGCCTTGGGCGCCATCGCATGCACCGCCTGCACGTCGACCGCCTGCTCGTTTTCCCAGCCGGCGTCATTTGCCGGTTGCGGCCCATCGCAGCCGCCGCTGGACGTCGCATATTTGACGACGAACGTGTCGGGCGTTGGCGCCGGAAGACCGAATTGCTGGCTGAAGGTCGCAAGATCGGAGAGCGCGGTCGGATAGCCAAAAGCCGCGACGACCGCCACCGCGCGACCGCCCTTGTTGAGGGGAACGTCCAGGGCGGTGTTGGGGTTGCAGCCCCGCGTCGGCGTGACCAGGCCGTAAAGGCAGGCGAGCGATCCGGGCGTTTCATATCCCAGCCCGTCAGCGGGCGGACCGACACGCGGAGACACAAAGGACTGCGGCTTGATGGGGGTGTTTTTCGGCGCGACCGAATTGGGAGTCAAAAAAGCGCGCGGAGGAAGGAATCTGTTGTTCGTATGAGCCCTGACGCCCGCGTCCTGCGGCGTGGAGGCGCTCGAAAGGGGAACGATGGCGGAAATGCCGGGGGAGTCGGGCGAAGGCTTCCGTCCCTGGCCTGTGGCGCCGTAGGGGCGAAGCTGTTGCGAGAACGCAGCCGACGACATCAGCGTCGACGACAGCATCAATCCGACGACAATCCGCTTTGAAGAAAGTTTCATCGCTCGCTCCGGGGCGGCGTCACCGATCACGCGTCGCCCTCTTGGGTGTGCTCTCGAAAAGTCAGAAAAGGGCAGGCGATGACGCCAGCCCTTTCCCTTGGTTGCGTTCAGTCGCTTTACCTCAGCACGACCGGGCGCATCATGTCATTTTCTTCGTGACCGAGAATATGACAGTGCCAGACATACTCGCCATAGAAGTTGGTCGACGGGTTTGTCACGTTGCGTCCGGTTGTCACCGGCATGGTGACGTCCGCCGGCCGCTGTGACGACGGGAAGGTCGAAGACGTCCAGCCCGCCGCCGCCCATTTCGAGGCGTTCAAGGCGCCTGGTCCGCTAGGCGCGTTGAACTTGGCCTGGTTCCCGTTCGGAGGCAGTTTTGGCTGCACCATCACGAAGGTGGTGGTGAACGGGCTGACCTTCACCGACTCCTTCCAGCCCCGCTCGTCGTCATCCGGCAGATACATGCCGCCGGCGATGTCGTAGCGGTTCATCACCTGAACGTTCGACAGGTGGAAGTGCACCACGTGAGTGTCGACGCCGCCATGGAACATCATCCAGACCTGCGGAACGTTGCGGGTCAGGATCTCCGTGGGCGCGTCCTTATAGGCCATGCCCGGGATCGGCAGGAGCGGATTCGCCGGCACGCCAGCCGCCGTTCCGAGTTGCGCGGACATGCGGCCGTAGTTGTCGAACAGGCCGTCGAGGACGTCCTTCTGAACAACCACGATCCAGCGCTTGGCGACGCCGTTGGAGCCGACGCCGTTGCACGTGCTCGGCGGTCTCTGTCCCATGTTGTTGGGATAGTAGAAACCACCCACAACGTGGTTGGGATCCCACCAATAGGGGCCGTCGGGCGCGCAGAACCACGAGCCGTCCGGGATGTCGCCGCCGCCGAGCACATCCGGAGGAGGCGCGCCCATGCCGCCGACATACTGATTGGGACCCATCACCGGCGCGCCAGCGGGTTTGGGGGGCAGAACCGCAAGCTGCTGGTCCAGGACGGGCAGGTTGCAGTTCGTCGTCGTTGCGCCGGCCTTGCCGTTGTTGTTGCAGGACCAGGCGTTGGCCACCATGGTGTCCAGATTGATCCCCAGATTGGTCGGGTCGATCGGGCTCGTCCCGATGTCGGGCGCATTGTCGTCCACAATGAACTGCATCAGATTGTGAACGTCAGGTCCCTTGCCTGTCGGAGCCTGATGAGCGCCGCCAAGCGCGGACTGATCGCCGAGATCCGGATTGTAATCCAGACGCGCGTCATAGAGCGGCACCGCCGCTTTCAGGTCATTATAAAGAATGGCGTGATCGCCATTGTTCATCTTCGAGAAGTCGATGATGACGTCCGCCCGTTCCGCCGGAGCGAGCCAGATTTCACGCGACTTCACGCTCATCACCGTCGCGCTCTTGGGGTCCGAGTCATAGACGGTCGGCTGGGGGCAGGCTCCGATCGAGCAATCGTTCAGACGAATGACGCTCTGGAGGAATCCGCTCTCATTGCCGATCATGTAGATCGGAATCTGCTTGTAATTCGCCGAGGTCGAGACGGCCGAGCCGAGATCCGCTTCGGTGAGGAAGAGGCTCGGATCGATCGCGCAAGCCGGCGGATCGGTCGACAGCGGCGGAGTGTTCGGGCAGACCAGGGCCGGATTCTTGGCGGCGTAAAGCTGCAGATTCCACTGGCGGTCGTTGCTGCCGTTCAGGACCCTGAAGCGATAGGCCTGCCGCTTCACCTTCATAGAGGGATAGGCGACGCCATTGATCGTCGGCGTGTCCATGAAGGACTCGGGATAGGCCGAAACCGCCGGAAGCACCTTTTGGGCCGCGCCGACGGGAATCCACGGCGGATTCATCCAGTATCCATAGTCATAGCGCCCGACCGGGTTGAGGCCCTGGCTCGGCGGGAACTGGTTCATCGCGTAGGAGTGGGGGAACCAGAGATCGCCGGGCATGCCCCATTTGCGGCGATCCCACAGCGGATCGTCGTTGCCCCAGTTATCCTTGCTTTGCATCAGCGCTGAGCCCAACGTCGCGGCCGTGGGAGACAGGCATGAAGGGTCAGACACGGTCGCGCTGGCGCTCGTGCTGTCGAAGCCCATGCAAGGATTGACAAAGGACCGGTCCTGGATGATCAGCGGCATGCCCAGGCCCGGCAGCGCCTTGATGGCGCTCGGATTGGCTCCTGAGACGTTGGTGCCGTTGATGTAGTCCTGTTCGATCGGGTCGGTCAGGACGAAAGGAGCCGCCTCGCCGGCATAGACGTTCAGGCGCGTCAGACCGTAGCTGTGGTCATGATACCATTCCAGCCGCGCCGACTGTGCGTTCGGATGGAAATAGGTCGCTTCGCCGGAGTTGTTCTTGCCGTTGTCCTTGCTGGTCGGCGCGAAACCCACCATGTCCGGAACGTTGCGCTGCGCCCATCCGCTCGGATGGCAGGGATCGTCGACGTTGCCGCCGACTGGCGCCGGCGTAATCCACTGATGCGGCGTGCCGTCGCTGATCCAGGGAGAGAAGCTGCCGTGAACGTGAATGTCGGCCCGGTTCTCCGAATAAGGCCGCTGGGTCGTCCCCGCCGTTCCACAGGCGCCCCCGCCCACGGTCGAAGGCCCGTTGCCCGCGCCCATGATCGTCGGATCGACCGGCAGGAAGAGTTTCGATTTGGGCGTCAGACCATTCACGAATCTGATTCGAACCGCGCGGTCCCTCTGGGCGACGATCATCGGGCCCAGGACAGGATAATCCCCTGCGGCCGGCGTGCTGGCCAGATCCTGATACTGACGGACCTTCGTGCCGGCGCGATTGGCGTAAGCCTGATTCAGCGGCACGAGGTCCGAATGCATCGGAACCTGCGTTTCCGTGACCTTGATCTCATAATAGTCGGACGCGGGGAAGAGCGTCGTGTTCGGCGTCGCAACCGGGATATAGACGCCCAGATTGTTCTTGCCGTTGGGACCGAGGCCGGGAAGCCCGTCCACGAACTTCCTCATGAACGGCGAATTGCCGTAGAAGCTGACGTTCGGATTTGCGCCGAGACCGACAGGGGTCGACTTTGCCTGATTGAAATACCAGACGGCGGCGGAAACCGTTGAATCCCACGGAGCCGTCCCGGTCCAGGGCGTGTTCGCCGGCTGTGTCCACGGGCACGGGCTGTATTTGGTGGGACAGAACGGCTGCGGAAGCGGCCAGTTGGCGAAGCCGTACGGCGCCTGCGTCGGCTGCGCCATCGGCTGGACGCTGTTGGGCGCGCCCGCGCTGGGCGCAGTCGTCGGCTGCGCGGAATGGCCGACGGCGGAGGGCGCGAAGCTCCCCGTCTGCTGCTGTTGTCCGCCAATATTGGGAACATTGACCGGCCGGTCCGGCAGGCCGCGCGGAATCGCCATCCCGGCGCTCCGCAACGCCTTGCACAGCGGGTCGCCGTCCTTCTCGTGCAGACACCGGCTTTGCAGCGTCCGCGTCAGCAGGTCTTTCCGGTATTGAGGCAGCAAGTCCATCAGCTTCATGCCTGACGCCGCTTGCGCAATGCCTCCCGGGATCCAGCTTGCCGCGACAAGCGCCGCCAGACTGGCTCCTCCCAATGCGAGTGAAAATTCGTGTAACTTTTTCATCGTGTCGCCCCTAGATCGCCGCCGCTTTGCCACGTTAAGCGTTACAATGAGTGGACTTCAAGCGACTGATCGTCGCGGGCGCGAAGGGTGTCGCGCGGAGAGTTCTGTTTCAAAAGACGTTTCATGGCGTGTAATTTTTTGCGACCTTTTGATAAGTTTCGGCTCTGTGGCTGGATTGCGGCGTCTTTCGGGCAGCGAATCAGCGCCCCTCGCGCGGATGAGGCTTCCGTCTTGAGAAAGCAGGCTCATTCCGCACGGTTGCCCAACGCGCCCAAGTTCGTTAAAGCGCGGTCCGCGCATCGAAAGGCGCTTTGAGGGCGCTGTCGTCGCCTGCTGGGGGCCATGGAGCGGCCTGCGCTGAGGGGAAATCAAGGTGTCATACGGCCTGCGCGCATGGGACCGCAATATTTGTAACACATTGAGACTCTTTGCGGTCCTGCTCCCATTCTGCCTCCTGGGCGCCGCGCCCGGCAGGTGTCTGGAAGTCCTGCCGTCCTGTGCGGGGCAGAACGTCGCCCACTGGGACAATTGCGTCGGCATGACGTCGACAGACGGAGAAAGCTATCAGGGCGCCTTTCAGAAGGGCCGGCGCCATGGGATCGGCCAGCTCGTCGCCCGTGACGGGAGCGCTTACACGGGGGAGTTTGTCGAGAACAGGAAACAGGGCATGGGCGTTCTCAAATTCCCCAATGGGGAGGCCTATGCGGGCGAATTCAAGGACGACATGATCCAAGGCTTCGGCGCGTATACCTGGCCCAACGGCGAGCGATATAGCGGCGATTTTGCCGCCGGCCTGAAATCCGGGCTTGGACTTCTGTCCTCTCCCTTCGCAGAACCAAAAATCGGAGAGTTCGGCAATGGCGATTACCTCGGCCCGCTACAACGGCCGCCGGAAAATCAGCCCAGCGCGGCGCCCGCGCCGGACGAGATGATGAACGGAGCGCGCCACAGTCTGCGGCTGCGCGAAATCATCGCCGTCTCCATGGTGTTGACGCTCGCGCTGTTCTTGCTGGACTGCGCGCTGTTTCCGCCTTTTGCGGCGCAGACGGTTCAGTTGATCAGGCAGCAGAGCCGGCGTTCGTGGCTGCTGCTCGTCGCGACCATGCTGTTCTGCGGCGCGGCCTTGTTCGCAGGGGGCGAGATTCTTTTCGCGCGGGACGAGGCTGCTCAGGGGCTGAAACAGGCGCTCGCGCCGGCGGATGAGTCCGGCGCCTCGCCAATGTAGGAAAAAACCGGCCGTTCCTATCGTTCGGCCCGGTCATCCCACATGCCGCCCCATTCGATATTGCCCTGCGCATCATAAAGGACGCCCTGCCCATAGCGGACGCCGTCCTTGAACATCCCGACGTATTTATGCCCATCGGCCTGTGCGTAGGAGCCAAACCCATCGGGTTTGCCCGCCTCGAAGGGGCCTGTGTAAACATCGCCGTTCGGCAGAGAGGCGACGCCCTGGCCCTGCCGCTTCCCCTTTGAAAAGGCTCCGACATATTTCGAGCCGTCGGAGGAGGTATAGGCGCCCTGGCCTTCGTAGAGGCCGTTTACGAAATCGCCTTCATAGCGATCGCCGTCATGAAATGTGGCGACGCCCTTTCCGTCGGGCGCGCCGTGCTTGAACTCGCCTTCATATTTTCCGCCGGGCGCAAAATTCGCCACGCCCTGACACCTGTCCCACGCCGCCTGTTCGGCGCCGACGCAGCGCGGCCGCTCGGCGTCGGCGGCATGGACTCCAGATGCGGCGCAAAGCGCCACGAGAAAGGAGGGGACGGCGGCGAAGCCGGATGCTTGTCTTCTACGGGTGCTCATATTCTTGCAGTTTTCCGAAACGCGCATTCTCATCCAACGCCAAATCCTTGCCTGACGCCGCCGCCTGCCTCGCGTCCTGTCAGCGGCGGCGACGGCGGTATGCTGCTTCCTGCCATAGCGGCGCCTGGTTTTTCAGGTCTTGCCCCGGCGCAGTCGACAGAACGCATGGCGCGCGGTTCATGCAGGGTCCGGCGTTCACATTGGCTTTCTCATAAACGCCGCCCGGCGAGGTCAGCAAGAGGGTGACGACAAGACTTCTGATCATGGGCGAACCTCTGGTAAGATGACGCAGCGCTCGAACTCCGCGCTCGCGAGCGCGGGCTCTGCACATGAGATGGCGTCTCGGGCCGTCAAAAGGAATTGTCGCTCGTGCGACCGAAAGACGCAACGCCGCGCCCGCGCGGTCCTTTGGGCCCGGTGTAAGGTCGGCGGGGACGTTCATGAGACTTTGGGAAGGACAGCCATGGAAGCGCTGCCATTTCGCTCCATCCTGCATCCGACAGATTATTCGGACAGCAGCATCGCGGCCTTTGCGCATGCGTTGCGCCTGTCCGTCGCGGCGCGCAGCGCCTTGCATCTGCTTCACGTCGATCACGCCGGAGAGGAAACGCGCTGGGAGCGCTTCCCCGACGCCCTTTCGCTGCTCGAACGCTGGAAAATGCTGGGAGCCGGTTCGAAGCTGGCGGATTTGCAGGACCGGCTCGGCGTTGAGCTCACGAGAGACGCGCTTGGCTCCGACGATGTCGCGGGGACGATCAGCGCCTTCGCGGAACAGCGCGCCTGCGACCTCCTCGTGCTTCTGACGCATGGATCGAGCTGGATGGGACGCATCCTCAAAGGCTCCGTCGCGGAAGCGAGCGCCCGGCTGACCCATGCGCCCGCCATGTTCCTGCACGAAGGCCAGCGCGGTTTCGTCGATCCCGAAAGCGGCAAGGTCCGGCTTCATCGCATTCTGATGCCGGTTGCTGCTGACGTCCCGCCCATGCACGCCTGGGGCCTTGCGGCGAAGGTCGTGCGTGCGCTCGAGCCTTTGGCCGAGTTCCACATGCTGCATGTCGGCGACACCTTGCCGACCTTTGGCAACATGCTGCCCTATGTCGATCTCAAGCGCGGGCCGGTGGTCGAGACCATTCTCTCGGTCGCAGGGCAGATGAAGCCGGACCTCATCGTCATGGCCACCGCGGGCCATCACGACCTTTTCGACGATCTGCGCGGAAGCACGACCGAAAGGGTCATGCGTCAGGCGCCCTGTCCGGTGCTGGCGATCCCCGAGCCCGCGCGACGCAATCGCGCCTGAGACCAGGGCAACCTAAAGACCCCGCGCCCAGGCGGGTCTGAGCGGCGCGGCTTCGGGCGCGGCGATGGCCCGTCGCAGCTCCTCGAGCATGCGCGGCTTGTCCGCGCCAAGCGCGCCTTTGAGAACAAGCCAGTTGGAGGCGTGGTCGCTGCGGAACACGGTCCTGTTCAGCTCCAGATGGCCGATGAAGAGCTCCATCTCCTGCATCAGCCCAGTCACGCTGAGCGGCTCCCAATCCGGGAAGCGTGCCCGAAACCGATCCTCGCCCAGCGGGAAACTCACGACCAGCGTCGCCAGAAACTCTGGCTGAGCAGCGTTCATCAGCGCAGCGGAATTCATGGCGTGCTGTCTGGACAGCGCCCGGCCGCCAAGGCCGTTGAGGATCATCACCGAGCGCTTGATCCCGGCTTGGCGCAATTTTTCCAGCGCCTCGCGCGAGCTTTCGAACGTCTCGCCCTTCTCGACCCGTTCAAGCACCTCGTCGTCTCCGGACTCCGCGCCGACATAGACGAGCGAAAGCCCGAGCGCCGCGAGTTCCCGCAGGTCGTCGACCGATTTCTTGCGCAGGTTGCGCGGCAGGCAGTAGCTCGATACGCGCCGCACGCCGGGCAAATGGCGGCGGATCGCCTCCAGGATCGTGGTGAGCCGGCGCACCGAAAGCGTCATGGCGTCTCCATCCGCCAGAAAGACGCGCTTGACGCCCGCGCCGAATGTCTCGCCGTAGAATCGAATGCCGTCCAGCACCTCGGCTTCGTCCCGCGGCCGGAATCGCTTCTGCGGCGCGGTGTACATCTCGCAGAAGGCGCAGCGATTCCAGGAACAGCCGTTTGTCACCGGCAAGATCAGGGAGTCCGCTTCGCTGGGAGGGCGATAGACGGGTTCGATATAGTGGAGCGGCGCGAGAGTCATGAGGGCGCGGGGTCTGCCGGAGCTGGAGGAGCGCCGGCCAGTCTAGCGCAAGACAACGCCAATGGAGAAGCTGCGCGGGATGGCTCGGGGGCCACCCCGCTTCGTGTCTCAGTGGCCGAAGCCGATCGTGCGCACCGCGCCTTCGCAGGCTTCCTCGCAGCGCCGGCAGGCCTCGGCGCAGATGCGACAATGCTCGTGGTGACGGGCGTGCTTGTCGCATTCGTCGGCGCACAGGCGGCAGGCCAGCGCGCAGGTCTCGAGCATGGAGCGAAGCAGTTCCTCATTTGATCCGGTGCGCCGCGACCCGGTCGAGCCGGTCGCCAGGCACACGTCCGCGCAGTCGAGATTGAGGCGGATGCATTGCCGCAACTCCATGACGTTGCTTTCCCCCAGGCAGGCGTCGGCGCAGGACATGCATGTCTGAGCGCAATCGAAGCACTCCTCGATGCACCGTATCAAAGCATCATTGACCTGGCCTCTGACGTCGGGGTGGCTGCTGATGATTTCTTGAGCGTGCATGAAAGGCCTCCGCGGTTGGACCCGTGGTTAACACCCAGGCAATGCGATTGTTCTGCCGGGCGCATGCGGCGCAGGCGCGAATGGCGACGCTCACGGCTCTCGTTCTGAAAACCTGTCGGGAAGCGGAGACCGCGACGCGCCCCGCCTCGACGCGGGGCGGTCAGCCTGACATCTTGCGCGGGAGGTCGCGACGCAATGGCGGGGTGGGGAACATGCGGGCTTGGATCGGGATCGGCGTTTTCTTTTTCTGCGCCTTGCCAGCGGGCGCCGTGGCGCAGGAAACGGCAAAGGATATCATCGCCGCCCATGTGCGGTTGCAGGGCTTTCAATGCGATGCGCCCAGAAGCGCGCGGCGCGACGCAGCGGCGTCACGCCCCGACGAGGCGGTTTGGCTGATTTCCTGCGAGCGGGCGCGCTATCGCGTCCGGCTCGTGCCAGACATGGCGGATGTCATCGAGCCGTTCTGACGGCGCCTCACGCCCGGCGCGCGCGCCTGAGCGGAGGCCCGGGCCGCGGCCGCCCGGGCCGTGAGGTCAATGCTTGACCGTCTCGAACTGCTGGAGGGCCAGTTCGGCCTGTTCGGTCGCCTTGGCGATGCGCTTGTCGAAGCTCGTGCCCTTGGCGAGCTTCACGGCCTTGCGCAAATATTTGATTCCCTTGCGGATCGGGTCGACGGGCGTCTGCCAGACGGCGCTGCGCGCATGGTCGATCGCCTCATCCGCATGTTCGACGAAGGAGCTGGCCTCGGACTGCTTGCCGGCGTCGATCGCCGCCCGTGTTTCGGTGATGGCCTGCTCCAGGTAATTCTCCTGGGCGCGGGACGGTTGCGCGAGGACGCCGAGCCCGAGGGCCAGGCTCACCGACAAAGTCATCAAGCGACGCGACGTCATTTCTGCACTCTCCCTGAATCGGCCATACTCGAACCGGCGTTCATAGTGCGCATTTTTGCGCGCGTCTCAACTTCGGCCGGGCGGCTGTGCATGATCCTGTTTTGTTCGCAAACGCAGCCGAACGCGGGCGGGGGGTAGCCGTGCATATTTCCGAAGGGCGTTCTCTCTCCCGCCAACCGCAGGGAGTCAGATGAAGGTCCAGCGGGCGAAGGTCGCGGCTTGTCCGGCTGGCCTCCCCTGCGAATCGGTTACATTCCAGATGGTCACACTGGAAATTCTGAACCGGCGTGCCGTCGCGCTGATGCGCACGCCTTCATAGCCGCTGACGAAACCGTCTCGGGCGGTCTGCGCGAGGAGCTTCTCGCGCGGCTCGCGCAGCATGGGCTCGGCTGTCAGGCGCGAGGGCGTCGCCAGCAATTGCGCCGGCGTCATCTCCCACAGGGCAAGCGCGACCCGATTGCCGTAATTGAGAAGCGGGTCCGCCTCCGTCCCGTGCGAGACGACGACAAAGGGCGCCGAGAGCAGGCGTTCCGCTTCCTGCTCCGGTTCGCCGCCGCGCTCGATCAGCTCGCGGCCGGTCAAATCGCGGTAGGAATTGAGGAGCGCGGCGGAATGCCGGATCCAGTTTCGCCACACATCGTCTGGCAGTTCGGCGCTGAAGCTCGGCATCGTCCCTCTTGGGCGCGCCTCAGGGCTCGGGCGACGCCATATGCGCCTTTAGCACTTCGTTCGTCGCCGCGTCGACCTCCTCCAGCACCACGTCATAGCCCCAGAGCGTCGTGAGGTGGCGCAGCACCAGCGCCGTGTCGACGACATCGAGAAGCTTTCCGGCGAAGACCCGATGATGCAGCACAAGCCGACGGCTGCCCGCGAGATCGACATCGGCGACCTGAATGTCGGGCGTATGTCGCCCGACCTCGTAATCGCTGGACAGCGTGCGGCGCAGGTCCTGATAACCGCGTTCGTTGTGAATCGCCTCCACCTTGAGTTTGGGGGCGTTCTCCTGGTCGATGATGTGGAAGAGCCGCCACTTGCGCATCAGGTGGGGGCTGAGAAATTGCGCGATGAAACTGTCGTCGCGGTAATTGGCCCAGACGTCCTTGAGCGCCGCCATTTCATCGCCGCTGCCGGCGAGGTCCGGGAACCACTGGCGATCCTCTTCGGTCGGCGCGCGCGCGATCCGGGCGATGTCGCACATCATGTCGAAGCCCAGCGCGTAGGGATTGATTCCCCCATAGGTCTGATCATGGGCGGTGGGTTGCCGAATGGCGTTGGTGTGCGACTGGAGAAACTCCAGGAAGCTGCCGTCCGTGATCCGGCCCTGCTCATGCAGGCTGCTCATGATCCGGTAATGGCAATATGTGGCGCAGCCTTCGTTCATCACTTTGGTCTGCTGCTGCGGGTAGAAATACTGCGCGATCAGCCTGACGATGCGCAGGATTTCCCGTTGCCACGGGTGAAGCTTCGGCGCCGCCTTTTCGAGGAAATAGAGGATGTTTTCCTGCGGCAGCCGCAGCAGGGCGCGCTGGTGGTCGACCGTCTTGCGCCGCGTCTCGCCGCCGCCGGGAACCGTGCGCCAGAGATCATTGTAGAGCCGCTCGCGCTCGTCGCGGCGCTCGCGGTCGCGTCTTTCCTCCTCGGCAAGGCTGATCGGCCGCTTGCGGGGATAGCGGTCGACGCCCTGCGCCGAAAGGGCGTGCGCCGAGTCGAGCAGCCGCTCGACCTCCGCCTCGCCATAGCGTTCCTCGCAGGCGGCGATGTAATTCTTGGCGTAGGCCAGATAATCGAGAATGCCGCCGGGGTCGGTCCATTGGCGAAACTGGTAGTTGTTCTTGAAGAAGTGATTGTGGCCGAAGGCGGCGTGGGCGATCACCAGCGCCTGCATCGTCGCGCTGTTTTCCTCCATCACATAGCTGATGCAGGGGTTCGCGTTGATGACGATCTCATAGGCGAGCCCTTGCAGGCCGGCGCGATAGACGCCCTCGTATTGGGCAAAGCGCTTTCCGAAGGACCAGTGCCGGTAGAGCAGCGGCATGCCCGTCGAGGAGTAGGCGTCGAGCATCTGCTCGGCCGTGATCACCTCGATCTGGTTGGGAAACGTATCGAGACGCAGGTCTTCCTTCGCCACGACCGCCACCGCGTCGTGAATGTCTTGCAGCGTTTCGAAGCTCCAGTCCTTTCCTTCAAACAGTAGTCCGCCGCTCATGTGGCCGTCTCCGTATGGGAGCTCTCCCGGCGCTGGAACAATTCCCGGAAGACGGGATAGATGTGGTCCCTGCGCGACACACGGCGCATCTGGAAATTGCGCGCGCTCGCGGAGAGGGGCGCATAGGCGTTCCACAGGGAGCTGCCGCCGAAATAGGATATCGGCGAGGCTTCGTTGGAGTTCGCGACCTCCAGATAGGCGAAATACTGGCAGCGCGGCAGGATCTTGTCCTGCAACAGCGCGCGCGTGCGCTCATTGTCGCTCATCATATTGTCGCCGTCGGAGGCTTGCGCGCCATAGATGTTCCAGCTTGCCGGATCGTAGCGCGCGGTGATGATGCGGTCCATCTCGACAAGCGCCGAGGAGACTGTCGTGCCGCCGGTTTCCGTGGAGCGGAAGAAGGTTTCTTCGTCGACTTCCTGCGCCTCATCCGTGTGGCGGATGAAGACGATCTCGACGCGCTGGTAGCGGCGCGTCAGGAACACATGCAGCAGCATGAAGAAGCGTTTGGCGAGGTCCTTCATGTGCTCCGTCATCGACCCCGACACGTCCATCAGACAGAACATCACGGCTTGCGCCACGGGTTTCGGGAAGCGCTCGAAGCGCCGGTAGCGCAGATCCACCGGATCGAGGAAGGGGATGCGCAGACGCCGCGCGCGGGCCGAACGCAGTTCCTCGGCAAGAAGCTCGGCGACGTCCTGGTCGGAGGAGACGGCGGATTCCTGCTCGAGCCGTTCGACGACCTGATGCTTCGGGCGGCCCATTGCGATCCGTCGCGCCAGCGACATCCGCATGGTGCGCCCAAGCGACAGATTGGCGGGCGTTCCGCTGATCGTATAGCCAGCGCGGCGCACCCCGAGCTTCTGCGTGTCGACGAGACCCCGCTTGGCGAAGTCCGGCAATTCGAGATCATCCAGGAAGATGCTCAGGAACTCCTCGCGGGTCAGCACGAAGCGGAAGGCGTCCTCCTGCCCGCCGCCCTTGCCCGGCTCCGTTCCGCCGCCCCCGTTCTCGCCGGTGGGGCGATCAATGAGATCGCCCTCCACATAGTCGCGATTGCCCGGCAGGACGAAGTCGCGCCGCTCGCCGGCCGTGTGACGGAAGACGGGCTCGCGCGCGCCGTCGGCTGGGACCGTGACCTCCTGTTCGTTTTCGAGATCCTCGATGGCGCGCTCACGGCTCGCCTCGCGAACCGCGCGCTCCACCGTGTCACGGACGCGGCGAAGGAAGCGTTGCCGATTTGAGAAGCTCTTGCCTCCCGGATTGAGCCGGCGATCGACGATGCGCATTGTCCCCTTCGCTATCCTTGCGTCGCGTCCCAGTCACGGTTAGCCCGCCTGCTTGACGCGCATATACCACTCGACGAGACGGCGAACCTGCCGTTCGGTATAGCCGCGCGCCACCATGCGGCTGACGAACTCCCCATGCTTGCTCTCGGTTTCGGTGTCCTTCTTGGTGCCGAAACTGATGACAGGCAACAGGTCCTCGACCTGCGAGAACATCCGCCTCTCGATCACGTCGCGGATTTTCTCATAGCTTGCCCAGGAGGGGTTGCGTCCCTTGTTGGAGGCGCGCCAGCGTAGCGCAAACTTCACGACTTCGTTGCGGAAGTCCTTTGGATTGGCGATGCCCGCCGGCTTTTCGATCTTGGTCAATTCCTGATTCAGGAGCTCCCGGTCGAGCATCTGCCCCGTATCGGGATCCTTGAAGTCCTGGTCCTCTATCCACGCGTCCGCATAATCGATGTAGCGGTCGAAGAGGTTCTGGCCATAGTCCTGATAGGATTCGAGATAGGCTTTCTGGATCTCCTTGCCGATGAACTCCGCATAGCGCGGCGCAAGCTCGGCCTTGATGAACTCGATGTAGCGCTTCTCCGTCTCCGCCGGCAGTTGCTCCCGGCGCAGCGACTGTTCGAGCACATACATGAGATGCACCGGATCGGCGGCGACTTCGACCGTGTCGTGGTTGAAGGTGGCGGCGAGCACCTTGAAAGCGAAGCGGGTCGAGAGCCCCGTCATCCCCTCGTCCACGCCGGCGGCTTCATGATATTCGAGGATGCTGCGGGCGCGCGGATCGACCTCACGCAGGCTCTCGCCGTCATAGACCCGCATTTTCGAGAAAACATTCGAGTTCTCGTGCGGCGCCAATCGAGACAGTACGATGAAACGCGCCAGCATTTCGAGCGTATTGGGCGCGCAGCTCGCATTGGCGAGTTCGGATTCCCGCAGCAGCTTTTCGTAGATCTGCTGCTCTTCGGTCACGCGCAGGCAGTAGGGAACCTTGATCACATAGATGCGATCGATGAACGCTTCATTGTTGCGGTTCGATTTGAAGCTTTGCCATTCGGCCTCGTTGGAATGCGCGAGCACGATGCCGGAAAATGGGATCGCGCCAATATTCTCCGTGCCGATGTAATTTCCTTCCTGCGTCGCCGTGAGCAGCGGATGCAGCATCTTGATCGGGGCCTTGAACATCTCCACGAATTCGAGCAACCCCTGATTGGCGCGGTTGAGGCCGCCGGAATAATTGTAAGCGTCCGGATCGGCCTGCGCATGGGCCTCGAGCTTGCGGATGTCGACCTTGCCCACGAGCGAGGAGATGTCCTGGTTGTTTTCGTCGCCCGGCTCGGTCTTGGCGATGGCGATCTGGCGCAGGCGCGACGGCGACAGCTTGGCGACCTTGAAGCGGGTGATATCCCCGTTGAACTCGTCGAGCCGCTTGAGGCACCATGGGCTCATGATCGACCCGAGCCGGCGTCGCGGGATGCGATAGCGTTCCTCGAGCAGAGGACCCGCCTCGTTGGGGTCGAACAGGCAAAGCGGGCTCTCGAAGACCGGGCTCAGTTCGCTGCCCGCTTTGAGCACGTAAATGGGATTGGCCTCCATCAGGGCCTTGAGCCGCTCCGCCAGAGACGACTTGCCCCCGCCGACCGGCCCGAGCAGGTAAAGGATTTGCTTGCGCTCCTCCAGACCCTGCGCCGCGTGGCGGAAGAAGCTCACGATCCGCTCGATCGTTTCCTCCATGCCGTAGAACTCGGCGAAGGCGGGGTAGACGCGGATCGTCCGGTTCATGAAGATGCGGCCGAGGCGTGGGTTCCTGGACGTATCCAGAAGTTCCGGCTCGCCAATTGCGGCCAGGATTCGTTCAGCTGCGCTCGCATATGTCCCCGGTTCGTCACGGCACAGATCCAGATAGGATTCGAGCGACATCTCGCTCGCCTGCCGCTCCCGGTAAAACTGGACAAAGTCAGCGAAGACGTCGGTGTTCGCCATAGGTCGGGGCCTCTTCTCCGAACGCGTCATTGCGCGCTCTGACAAGAGGTACCTGAGCAAGCGCGAACTGATTTCAATATCAGGCGCGCGAAGTCAGAAGCCCCGCAGGCGCTACGCGCGCCGAAGGGATGCGCTTTTGTGTTTGCAAGGGCCGGCGTTGATTATTTTAGCGGCGCCGGGGCGGTGGCCGGTCGGGCGGCGAGGCCGCAACCGCGCAGATCGAGGCGGCTTTGCCGGTCATCTCGATTGACGCGCGCCTTGGCGCAGCGATTGGCGCGCGATCGCAGCCCGGCGCTGATTGGCCGGACCGCGATAGGGTCATTTTAGTAATAATAGCGCGCGCGGCGATAGTAATAGCGGGGGCGCGGGGCGGTGGCGGCGCCCACGAGCGCGCCGCCGGCGGCGCCAATGGCCGCGCCGGCGAGCGTCGGTCCCGCGAGGCCGCCCGACGCGAGGGCGCCAATGCCCGCGCCGCCGAGACCGCCGATGATCCCGCCGCCGACCGCGCGCTCACCCGGCGTATAACATCCATAAAGCGGCAGGGCGGACATGATGAGAGCTGCGGCGAGAACGACTTTCCTGGTGGGGAGGCTGTGCGCGATGCTTTGCATGAGAGACCTTTGAACAGCGTTGCGTCGAATCGGAAAGGCCCGGCGCCCTTCACGGTCCCCTTGGAAAGCGCAGGTTTGCGCCATTTGCATGGCGTCCCGCCCAAGGTTGGGGCGATCACCCGCGGCTATTGTCCGCCTCCTGCAGGACCTGGAGGAGATATCCGCCATATCCGCTTTTGGCGAGGCGGGCGGCGGTTTCGCGGAGGGCGGCCGCGTCGATCCATCCCTGCATGAAGGCGATTTCTTCCAGACAGGCGACGCGTTGGCCCTGGCGCTGC
>NZ_JBPFEB010000139.1:0-15085 GCF_051061225.1 Methylocystis sp. | reverse complement strand
TGCTGTGCCTGCACCTTGTGAGTTGAACGATCCGATCTGAAAGCTGCCAATCGATCGTTACGGCTACGGCGGCTATAACCTATTACAGCGCCGGTTATCGAGCTTATGGATATCGCCGCTGTGGTTGCTGGCGATTTGCGTCGTCCGGTCCCATTCATCTCTGCTGTCCCCAAAGGAACACGCAACCGCGCCCGCGCGGTCGCATTTGCTGTCACAGGAATTTCATGCATCATCCCTTTTTCTTGGTCTTTTTGGCGATCACTGAATTGGCCTGACGGATAGCAGAGCCCTCCGATGCCCCGCGGGAGAGCGCAGAGTCAGCCACGTCCGCCCACTGCTTCTGTTTTTTAGGGGTGTCGGCCTTCTTCGTGTGTCGTTTTGCGTCGTTCGGTTTCCATGGCATCGCGCTTCTCCTGAGTTGGTGATCAGAAGATAGAGCTCCGGCCCGACTAGCCGAGGCTCCCAACGCCGGAGCACTTAAATCCGGGATCGCGCGCGCCGGTAGACAACGGGACGTCATCCGATCCCCGCCTAAACCGTGTTCTTCACGGACGACTATGACGTAAGCGTGTGGCCTCTTGAGAAAAACCTGCCTTTTTGATGGCCGCCAGCTTGGCATTCTGTGACTGTAGAAAACGCTCCCGCCAAACACGTGAAGAGGCATGTCTCTTTATCGCAGCGGCACAGCAAAGCGTTGGCCAAGCAAGCCCGCTGACGCGCGGCCGCCAGCTTGCCTTTTCTCAGCTTTCAGCCGCCGCGCCATCGCGTCCAGCGAGCAAAAGAATGCCTTAATTTCACCAATTCGTTTAGTTTTGTTGCCTCATGTAGCTAGCCCACGGAATTGGAGGTTCTCATGCCGGAAGAGGCCAGAAAATTGCAGGTTACGAAAGAAGTCGAACTCAGCGACTCTGCAAAACTATTGAAGCGCGTGCACGACGAGCGACGGGCGACGGTTGACGCCCAACTCGCCCACCCCTCCGACGGGACAAAAAATTACCCCGCGCCGCTTTAGCCCTACCAGGATATGATGATTAAGCGAGCTTTAGGGGGCGCGCTCTCTTTTTTATGGGGAAACCAGTGCCGGTGCTGCTATCGGGAGCCCGTATTTTAGTCATCGAGCATAATCGCGACATAGCCGACTCGTTCGGCCTCCTATTGGAGTCACGCGGCGCGATTGTCCGCGTGGCTTATAGCGGCCAAGCTGGGCTGGATGCCTTAGAAAATTTCGATCCCAACCTCATTTGCGTTTGCCTCTCTATGCCAGGAATGGACGGCTATGAGGTTGCGCGGCAACTCCGATCTACCTCTTATCCGCAGAGCGCGAAACTAATTGCCGTCACAGCATTTCCGCTCTCTGTTGTTGAGGGTCCAGCACGCGCGGCGGGTTTTGATCGAGTATTCATGAAGCCCGTGACAGCCGAGGCGCTAAAGGACCTACTCGACGTTATGACCTAGCGGTTCAACGCCAACGCGCGCGAATCTCCCGACGATAAACCGTTTCCTCGATTGGCCTCGCCGCGCGCCTCCTGTGCCGCCAATTCTGCAAGCAGCGCCGCGAAACGATCCGGCAGGGGCTCGGACTCCACGCCGCGATATAGCCAATGAAGGGCGCTCCCGGCTTCGCGTCCGATTAGCCCCAAGTCTTGGGGCGCAAGGTCCTGTGCGCCCAATGGCGCACTGTCGTGGATCATGGTCATCTTCAAATCCCCGCAATTTATTAGGGATATTGAATATATAAGACGCACGCCTGTGAGAATGAGCGCGGTAAACCGCCGCACGACAATATCCAGATCGGTTACGGGCTTGTCAGAGCCCCTCAGCCGGGGTAATTATTTGCTCAAAAGAACGGATTTTATCTTATTTTGTGCAATTTGTCCCACAGCCCGGCCCACAGGCACGCCCGGCGGTTTTTGGGCACGCGCAGTGCAACAGATCGATGGGCCCGCGCGGCCGTCGGTTCAATCAGCCCGTCCCCGGAACCGCCGCCCCGGCTCGCCGGTTCATGCCGGTGCATCGTGACTCCACAACCATTGTGACAACTCTCACAGCCCCGCTTGGGGCTGTTTTTTGTGCAGCGGTTCCTGGGGGGACGGCCAAGCCCGTTCCTCCTACATAGTCGGAACCACGTTCCCCCGCGCCTCCCCAGGACGGCCCGGCATTTCAGGGAATCAAGGACCCCAGAAAACCGAACCTAAGCTAACACAGCAGCAACAGCCTGGGTCACACACCCAAGCAACGCTGGAAAATCCATAGAGCAAACTACCTACGTCCTGATCAGCGGCTCGACGGGCGCGAAAAATGGGCTGTGCATTCACGCTCAGCACCAGCCTTCGACTTCGCCTGTAAGCCAAAGCCTACCGCCTGCAAAAAACAGGAGTAAGGTCATGATCAAGTTCTCCCAAATCAACCGCCACATCGTGGGCATTTCGGCAGTGGCTATCGCCATCGCCGGGCTCGGCATCGCCGCCAACGCCGAGTTTAGCCGGCCGACCGAAACCTTATCGCAGATAAGCAGTGCACAGACCGGGAGTTGGACTAAGCCAGCGGAACAGCCATGGGCCAATCCTGCACAGCTAAACCAGATTCCCTCGAACGCTTACGGGTCTGCACAGCCCTCTGAGTCGGCTAGACAAAATGCCATGAGCGAAAATCGGGTGGCGGTGTCTCCCTCGTCAAACTCAAATAAGACGGCCAAAGCGACGGGTGAGAACGAGGCGCAGAATTGGACGGATAGAGAATGGGAAATCGCCTCAAAGGCCGTGGCCGCATATCGAATGGCTGGAAAAGCCGCACAGGCCCTCGTTCCAAACAGAAGCTCTGAGACATCCTGGCAGCCTCCGGAGGAAATCGCTAACGGCAGCACCCGCGCAAATCGGTAGACGCGACACTGACGTAAGGAGGCCCCGAAAATCGGGGCCTCTCTTTTATCAGGATTGAACTCTCATCTATGAGCCTTCACGCATGAATGATAATGCGTAGCGGCGTGAAGCAGCTCGTCTGGATCACCGTCACATCGACGCGTTTCCTCTCCTGATAGCTGCTCAAGTAAGGAGATGATTGAGTCTGGCAGGCTCGCGAACGACCGGCCCGTAGAGTGGTGCGTTAGTGATTTCACGTTCCACTAGCACCTTGTCGTGTGGCGCAAGGTCAGGCATTTTCAGCTCTTTGAGATTTGCTGTTTGGAACGGCTCTAAACGCGAACAGTCTCGCGCATGATCCAGCGCGGCATTCAAAAACTTGCGCCAGATGCTAATGCGAAAAAGGGGCGTCCGGTTGGTCGTGCGCAAGCTTGTGAACCGCCCATTTAGTCTCTTGCATGCTCTGGCGTGTCTGCGAGCATTTTTCCGCATTAGTAATCGCGGCTTCAAGCGTTTCAGGGCAAAAAGGTTTGGACACGATCAAACAGGGTCCGGCCTTTTCGACAACCTTCGCGAGGTCAGGATCGCCGGTTACGAAAATCACACAGGCGTCGGTGCTTTTCAGTATTTCGTCGACAGCGGTGAACCCGGAAGTCCCGTCGCTCAACACAATGTCCGCAATAATGATGCTCGGCTTTGCTTCCACTCCGAGGGCCAGCGCTTCGTTATGTGTTCTGGCGGGACCAACCGTCATATAGCCACGGTCGTGCAATGTAAGCTCTATGTCAGCGGCGATAATCGCTTCGTCTTCGATGATAAGGGCACGCAAGTTATCCAAGCGGCAGCTTGGGCCGGCCAACAGAGAAGATGAAGCCTGCGCCATGACGCGCGCCCGAACGCCAGATCGACAGTTTTTACATCGCCGCCGAGTGCAACGCTACGCCGCTCGACGTGACTTAGCAATCTATCCTGCGGTCGTTTATTCTAAGAACCCGCTCGCCCGCGCGTGGGGCTGTTTTGCAACTTCTCCGCGCAGCCCGAGTCGTTGCTACTCGGAGGCACTCCTGTCCGCGCGGCATTACTGTGGCGCTTTTGCCACATCCCGGCAAAGTTTCCGTTTATCCACACCGCCACGCTTTACCAATCTGGCAGGCGGGGGCTTTTTTGCTGCCGCTGTGCTTTCCTTTTGCGCAGCGTTGCGAGTCAGCAAAAACTTAACAGCCCCAATCGGGGCTGTTTCTTTTTCTGGAATTGAGCGTAGCATGTTGCACTGCAACGCCGGGCTATCTCTCCGCCAGTGTCAGCAACTCGTGGATCAGCTTGGCGTTGCACCAACATCCCTCGCGATGGCCCGTTCCTCATTGCCGCTCCGCCTCTCCTGCACCGCCAATTGTTCGAGCAGCGTCTCGAAACGATCCGGCAGGGGCTCGGACTCCACGCCGCGATATAGCCAATGAAGGGCGCTCCCGGCTTCGCGTCCGATTAGCCCCAAGTCTTGGGGCGCAAGGTCCTGTGCGCCCAATGGCGCACTGTCGGGGATCATAGTCATCTTCAAATCCCCGCCCCTTCATTAGGGATTTTTAATATATAAGACGCGCGCCTGCGAGAGTGAGCGCGTTAAACCGCCGCACGATGATCGAGATCAGTTACGGGCTTGTCAGAACCCCTCAGCCGGGGCAATTATTGGCTCAAACGTAGGCTATCCTCGCTAGTCTGGGACAGAGAGGATCGAGCATCGCTTTTAGCGGAACCTCTACAGTGGCGCTTCTAAGTCTCTATCAGGCGCTGAGCAGCGCACATATCGAGGTTCAAGGGATCGTAGATACGTTAGCCGATCCGGTTCTCCTCCTTGACGAAAATCTTTGTGTGATCAGAGCCAATCCGGCTTTCTATGAAGCATTCGAAGTTGACCCGGACCACACCGTGGGCGCGTCGCTGTTTGCTCTCGGCAACGGACAGTGGAACATCCCAGAACTACGAAAGCTGCTCGACGAAGTGATACCGAAAACTCAGGCGGTTGTCGGGTTTGAAGTCAGCCACGACTTTCCTTCAATCGGGCGTCGAACCATGCTGGTCAGCGCGCGTCGCATGGTCCGCGAGGATAATAACAGTCCAAACCTGGTCGTTGCTTTCTCGGACGTAACGGGTGCGCGTGAGCGCACCGCCGAGAACGACCTGCTGCTTGCCGAGGCCAACCATCGAACAAAGAACGTGCTGGCCGTCGTGCACGCGCTCGCCTTCCACACAGGAGTTGAAGGGAAAACGGCGAAAGAATACCGCGAAGCATTTTTAGGTCGGTTGGAAGCGTTTATGGGCGCGAAAGACTTAATCGCGCAGGCTGCCGAAGTCGAAGTTAGCCTATCTGCGGTTGTGGCAGATGCGATAGATGGAGCAAACACCCATCAAATCGTAGTAGAACAAAGCCCCGCAATTGAGCTTGGCCATACAAAGGTTCGTCCAGTTCGCATGATGCTTCACGAATTGATGACCAACGCGATCAAGTATGACGCATTGTCCCGACCAGACGGAGTTGTGCATGTGGGATGGCACGCGATCGGCAAAGATCAAGATTCGAGCCTCGTGATAAATTGGCGGGAAGAAAGAGGCCCTCCAGTGTCGCCCCCCGACTATCACGGCTTTGGCACAACCCTTATCGAAAGCAGTGCAAAAAAACTGCGGAGGGACCGCCAATCTGCATTTTAAACCGGAAGGCTTACAGGTTGAGATTCTAATCCCGATGGCGCAGGGCTGAACTTAAAAATCCTCACATCGGCGCGACGCTGCTCGGATCGCCGCCTAGCCTCTCCTGCATCGCGAGTTGTTCAAGCAGTGCCGCAAAACGATCCGGCGGGGGTTCATGAACAATCGGCAGGTAGAGCGCCCGTAGCGCCGTCTCGGCTTCGCGCTCAATTAGGGCCGCGTCTTCGGGGGTGAGGGTGTCCGTGATCAGCATGGGCCCGCCAGAAACGTTGGTTGGGTGAGGAACGCGGGCGGGGTCGCGCGTGATCCATTCAGCTCATGAAATTTTTCGCACCGCAACAAACCGCCACGGCTACCCCCCCCCGAGGGGCGCGCCAAACTGAGGAATTTGTCCCCGACTCTGATAATTTGAATCTGAACCAAGCCCCCACAGCCGCGTAGATGGGCTAGATTCCCACACACTCAAGCAACGCTGGAAAGTCCCTAGACAGAATTACCTATGACCTAAAATGCCGGGACACAGGCGCGGGAGGGGTGCCGTGATTAGGGCGACCGAGCGACGCTCAATAGAACAGGCGCAGGACAACCTTTTGATCCAGCGCAAGCTTGCGGAAGCAAGCCACGTATCGCTTGCGGCCGTCAAGCATGAGCCGATTCCACATCAGATGGCGCTTTAGTTGCTGCAAGTGGCGATGGCGGAGTCTCTCAAAGCGGATGTTTGGAAGCGCCATGTTTTGAACGGGCATGAGACAGAACTTGCGAAAGCTACGCAACACGTCACAAAAGCCAGAAACATCGTTGCTCGCCAATACGAGCGCATCGCCCAACTCCGAGCGGAGGATCGCCCGACCGAAGACGCCATAAACTTGTTAAATACATTCATCCAGACGCTTGCGGCGCTCGAATATCACCAGCGTCTTTTGTGTGACGAGGCCGAAGGCGAAGACAAAAAACCCCAATGGATTTTCTCACGCTTGTCTACGGTCGCCGCGTAAGCGGCCTGGCCCGTGGGGGGTGAAAGGAAAGCAGAAAGCGCGATCATGCTTCCGGAATTTCCTGCCGGCGAGTTATTTCGCCCATTCCCCCTCCCAGGGGATCGCCGCGCGTCGGGAGACTTCCTGCTTTAATTAAAATTCGAGCATTTGACTAAAGCCCCCGTTCGAAGGCGGCCTGCTATGACTCCCCTGGCTGTTTGCAAGGGGATCAACCACATGGCCGATGTTTCGAATAATTCGCTTACTTCCGAACGACTGGCTGTCATTCCGATCTATGAGGCAATGCTTGGGCGCGCCCTTAATTTGTTAGAGTCCGGCTCCACCCTCGATGCTGTGGAAATGCTCGCCACTGCCGCCGAGACAATGCTTGGATTTGGTCACCCGGAGGCAATACGCGTCGCTGGCTGGGCGTGGAACCTTCTCGAAAACGCGCCCCTCACGTGCGATCATGAGTGGGTCTGACTCCCACTACTCCCACGACGTTTCGAAGCGCCTCCCGCGTCGTCAGCATTTCGAGCAGCGCCAAGAAACGATCCGGCACTTGGGCGATGGCGAAGCTCCGTCCAGAGACGGGTGATCCGAGGATCGCAGCCAGACACCCGGCCGTCTCCCCCCGCTATGACTCAGCCAAGGTCTCTTCGCTACCGGCAATGAGGCTGTCAGTTTGCGAGCACAGGAAGGGGACGCGCTGAAAATCAGTCAGCTCGCCACCGCAAAGAGCCAGTCTTTCGAGGATACTCTGGCGTGCCCGGGTCGATGCAGCGCTACTGGACTTCCTCGCGACAATCAAGCGACACACTATGAACCTCTCATCGCGACCGGAGTGCTTCGTGCCCTACCTCGGCCGCAACGGATTCGGTCTCGAGCAAGCCGACACCTAAGCCCAGAACAGAAGGGCGGGCGTGATCCAGCATTCCGCCGACTGCGAGCGCCCCGACCGCGAACGTATTCGCGGGGCGTTTTCCGCCTAATTCCCAACGAGGTCCGAGCTTAGCAGGGCCGATTCCGGGCAAGTCGCGAAAAACGCTTCATCGTCAAACATGAAAAGCGCCTCAGTAAGATCGTCGACATAGGTCCACGCTCCAAGCTCTGAGATGCGCCGTATGTCCTCGAGGGCCATCTCCCTGACCTCGACGCGTCCGCGGAACATGTTTGCGCGGTAGGCGGCCACCATTTGTTCAGGCCGCTTTGATGGCAACCCAATAACCTCACTGGCTTGGCCCATGACGCCATCTCCACTGCAAACGTCGGAGCTTCTGCCGGCTCTCGAGTGTTCGCCAAGGATAGCGGCTGCGTTTTCGCAACCTTGCTGCGGCGCACC
The DNA here is from genome assembly GCF_051061225.1 of Methylocystis sp. GTDB lineage: Bacteria > Pseudomonadota > Alphaproteobacteria > Rhizobiales > Beijerinckiaceae > Methylocystis. The sequence goes on along the minus strand of NZ_JBPFEB010000139.1, from coordinate 7,211 downwards.
CGAATCGCCCGCACCAGAGCTCGCCCTGACCGTGGATGAACCGGCACGGCGTTTTTTATTGCTCTCCCTCCATAACACCGCAATCGACAGCGCCTACCTTTCTCTCGGAGGGGGCGCATGGAACACTCAATGGTCGAAGCGCATCTCAAGCAGGCAGAGCGACACGCCGCCCTCGGCGAGGAAATCGTAGCCGATGAGAAGCGGCCGATCTCTGAACTGGAGCGTGACAGGCACGACAGAAAAAGCTCTCGGGAGCTTCTCGCGCAGTTCCAGGAACTCCAAAGGATGCATCTTGCGGACCGTGACCGGCTTCGAAAGGAGCTGAATGAAATCCTCGGCGGGGCCCGCTTGCTCTAGCCTGCGTGTTCCGCCGATAAATTCCCCGCTTTCGTCTCACTAGTATCTGGAACCGAACGGTGTTATCCGCATTGCCCTCAGCGGCCCCTCGCTTGCCTGAGAACTCGCCATGCCGGAACAAGTCATAGCCCTCGCTGTCACCCTGGAGGCTTTTGTCCTTACAATCCTCACAGCGTTACAGATCGCAGTTTGAAAGTCCGCAAACGCCCCACCGGGAGGAGTCGGCGGGGCGTTTTTACGCGTCAATGCGAAATCAGTCTTCGTCCGACTCTTCATCCGGCGCAGGGGCAACCGGAGGGGCTGGTGTGGCGGGAACGCCGTTGCCCTGATCACTGGGAAGTGGCGCCGCCTCCGCAGGAGGGTCGGCCGGGGGCCCGGATTGGGCATGGGCGAGCAAATTGCCAGCGAATAGCGCCACACCCGCGAGGCACGCTCTCAGCATAAGCCGCATCATCTGAGACTCCCTGTCCTGCCGGGCCATCCGGCAATAGGTCCCAACTCGGCGCGGGCATATGCTCGGTCAATCGTCGCCGGTCACGAATTGACGCTGTGGATGCGGCCAGCCGAAGGCCCCAACCGGAGCCCCCAAGGGCGGAAGGCTGGAGATCATTCGTATTCATCTGCCTCAGCAAGACCCATCCGCGCTTCCTTCGCAAAGCAAATCAATGCAATCCCCAAAAAGAATGTCGCCACCACGAACAGCATGCCTGCTCCGTAGGCATATTTAAGCCCAAAGAACTCGGCGCTAAAAACTATGGCGAGGAGGAGGGTCGCGCAGATTCCGCTTACCAGAGAGGCGACTATGGCCCGGTTTAAGAGGCGCGCGCGCCGACGCAGGCGCTCTATGTCGCCTTTTAGATGAGCGCGAACTGGATCATCTTGCGCTATTCCATTCAAGGCTCGAATCCGGGCCACAATTGCAGACAGCCGTGCCGACATGAGGGAAACAAGCCCTGCGACCGCGCCTAGAAAGAAAGTCGGCGCGGTAGCCTGAGAAAATATCATCGTTAGGCGTTCTATTTCTGGGACAAACTCAAGCATGGCGAGACGCCGTCCCTAAACGCGCCTTTAGCGGAGCGCCTAGCAGTCCGAGATCAGAGCTAAGGGAGATTAGGGGCCTTTCAGCCCATTTCCATGTTGAACCCTTGTTGGATAATCAGTCGACGGGGCGACTTCAGCCATGGACGCCACCCAGCGTTATGTGATCAGGCGCACATCCAGTCCGGTCTGGTTCCCGTAGGTTCTCCTCCATCGACAGAGCAGTTCCGTGGAGGAAGTCATGAAGACCATCTCGAAGATCATCACTGCCTCAGTTATCGCCCTTGGCCTCGCGAGCACGATCGCCGCGACGCCGGCGTCTGCCGGGGGCTACTATTATCAGTCCGGCCCGGACGCCGGCGTCGTTGCTGGGGCGGCCGTCGCTGGTCTGGCAGCCGGCGCGATGGTCGGAGCCGCCGCAAGTCAGCCTTACTATGGCTATGATTACGGCTATGCCTACCCGGCCTATGGCTACCGCTATGGCCACCACCATTACGGCTACGACGATTAATCTGGGGTGGCTGGGGGCATGGCGCGCCATCTCCCCAGGAGCAGCAAGGCGCAGCAGGGGGAGGGGGCCATTAGCCAGCTTGGCAGCCTTCTATTGTCACGAACGGTCTCGACAAGCGGCAGGCGGGGCCGTTGTGGCATGGCGGGCTTTAGCCGAGCTAGAGTGTTGCGCCATCGCATAGCAACCCATGGTATCGTTAACTTGCAGGTTGGGGCGAGGCCGACTTCACTGTCGCCAGCCATTTCCGACAAGGGCGCAACTGGCGGGCCCTTCGGCGCGCTCGTCGTTCTGGATGGTAAGGTTCTGGGAGCGAGCGGAAACAGCGTAATGCGCGACAAGGACCCTTCGGCGCATGCTGAGGTGAACGCCATTCGAATGGCTTGTCGCGCGGTGGGCAGCCGCAACATACCGGGCGCGGTTCTTTATTCGAGCTGCGAGCCATGCCCAATGTGCTACTCGATCGCCTACTGGGCGCGAATAGGTAGGAGGGTTCTTGGCAGCCTTCCGATTGAGACGACGGTGAAGCTCGCTCCGCGACCTCGATCCGGTGGGCGAAATGTCCAGCGGCCCCGCGCGCTCCCGGTTGAGGACCATCCCGGCCGCTTCACGACACAAATAGCCACCCGCTGGAACAACAGGCAGGCTGGCGCGTTGTCTCGCCCGGGGGAAAGCTCGTTTCAGTGACGTCGCCCGGCCTTTGCGCCGGGCTTTCTTTTGCTCGGCAACAATTGGGGCAATCGTCTGGGTGCCTGGTTCTTCCTGGCGCGCAGCCACCCCCTCAGAACATCGTTTCCCCTGGCGGGTTGGTTTGACTTCTCCCTCCCAGGAAAACTTTTCCACCTTGCCCCGGCCGCGCGCTGGGCCTTTTTTGCGGCGGCTGCTCGCCTTTCGCGCCAGGCGCCGGCTCGACGCCAAAGACGCTACGGCCGTAATACTCGTGTGAGCGACGGATTTCTTCGTCGATGAATGCCGGCAGGTCCGGGCCAGTGGCCTCGCGCTCCATTTGTCTCGCCTGTGCATCCAGCCGACGAAAGGCGTCGAGCTTGTCGTCATTTCCCAATTTAGCCCGCGCGACCGCGCTTTTGAGGACGTCAATCGTTTTGTCGTGGACCGCAAGGGGAACTGGATATGGATGCCGGTCCTTGCCGCCATGTGCGAGGGAGAATCGAGCTGGATCGGCGAAGCGGCAGGGCGCGCCATGCACCACTTCCGCCACCATGGCGAGTGAGCGGACCGTGCGGGGGCCTACCCCCGGCACGAGCAGGAGATCGGCAAAATCTTGTGGACCGCGCTCCGCCGCGGCCGCCAGCGCCCCATGCAGGCGGCGCAGGATGACGTCCTTGGGGCGGACGTCGTGATGCGCCGGCATGATGAGGTGGGGAAGCAAGGGCTGCGCGGGGGCCGCCTCTTGCCTCCCCTGCAACGTGACCACCTCGCGCAGGACTCCATCGGGCCCGAGATCGCGCAACAGGTCGAGCTGGGCATCGCGAGACGCTTCCGCCCGCCGGTCGGTCAGATTGACGATCTCGCCCTGATTCTGGCCCTCAATTGCTGCGTGAGGTGTATCGACAAAGGTCCTGAGGCCCTCGGAAAGCCAGTGATAGCGGCGAGCCAGCCGCGCGTCGCCGTTCATGCCTTGTTGAATTACCGCCCATTGGCCGTCATCCGTCACGACGAAGCCATGAAGATAAAGGTCGAAGCCGTCCTGCACCGCGGCGCTGTCCACCTTCGCCACGAGCCTGCTCGCCTGCGCCAGCGCCTCGCCATCGAAGCCAACGCGCGCACCGATGGTCGCGAGCTCCATCGGCGTCTGGCGCGAATGCCGGCCCCGCCCGCCGCAGACATGGATCCCAAGTTCGCCGGAGAGCGGCGCCAAGCCCCGCTTCAGCGCGCCGATGACGCTCGTCGTGATTCCCGACGAGTGCCAGTCCATCCCCATGACGGCGCCGAAGGACTGGAACCAGAACGGGTGGGCAAGACGGCGGAGGAATTCCTCGCGCCCGTAATGGTGCACGATCGCCTCGGCGATCACGGCACCCAGCCGGGTCATACGTTGACCGAGCCAGGCTGGGACGCGGCCGCCATGCAGAGGCAGATCGGCGCTGCCAGACCTCCGGGCCAAGGAACCTCCAGGGGAAAATAGATGTAGCGTTAGAATGCGCTTCCCGCTTCTTCCGCGCAAGGCCAGAGTGAAACCCGTCTATGCCCAAAAACCATCAGAACGGAAACGCCCATGAGCTTTGGCTGAAACACGAGCACATCCCCCGCTTCGGCGGCACTAAAATGGTTTCGACTTCCTCACCGCCCGAAATGCCGACCACGCTTTGTCACGTCTGGCACGGACTTTCTCCGCGGGTTGAGCAAGACGGCCCGCCGCAAAACCAACCACTGGGTCGGCGTCAGCCGGCAGCCTCTTGACTTGCTCCATGAGGAACTCCGCCCTCGCCTCGTCGTCGTGGACCTTGCCAAGGCAGTCCTGTATCTGCTCCAGCCTTTCCAACAGGCGCTTCAAGGCTTTGGGCCCGGAAACGAGACGTGGCGAATCCTTGAAGAAACCCGCCATATAACGCAATTTTTTCGCGCGGATGCGGACCTTGTGCTGACCCTTGGGATCTAGCTGAGGAAAGTTTCGGGAGCGTTTCAGAAATTTGCGCAGGCTTTTTCTCAGCGCCGGGGTTGCGAAACTGTCGATCTTTTCGTTCGAGCGACCTTCATTGGCATGAAGCCAAGCGCCGCCCTCAATCCAGGCGATCAAGTCGACGAGCAACATTCGCAGGCGGGTCGACGAAACCGCGGCGTTGAGCGTTTCATGAGCGCGAGTCCTCTCAGCTTCGGTAAGATCGGCAAGCTCGCGCGCGCCCAAGATTTGTCCCTCGCTTGACGCCGGCTGGAAAGTCCCCTCCTGGAACACGTCCAAATCGCGCGCCGCGCCGAAGACATGGGAAATCCATTTCAGCTCGTCGTCGAGCCGCTGATAATCCGCGTCTTTCACGATGAGCTTGAAAAGTTGGAGCGCGGCTCGCAGGCGCCGCAAGGCAACCCGGCCCTGGTGAATCGCTTCCACCCGGTCTGGCCCTTTGAGCGCCTGCATGTTGATGTTGAAATCGTGAAGGCAGCCATGGCAGAGGAGACGAAACGTCTCGGCGCATGTCATACGGCCGCCAATCTGGGGACGAACGCCCTTAAACGATCGCCCCCACGCGCCATCCCCCAGCAAATGCCCTCTTTCGGCCTTGCTGATCAGGTTGAGGGAAATCGGCGCGTCTTCGCAGAGTCTGCGCGCCAATTCGAACAGGACGGTCGGTTCGCCCTCTTTGAGTTCAAGTTCCAATTCGTCAAAAGGAAGGCTTGCGCAGTTCGAAAGGATTTCGCCACTATCGAGCGCCGCCTCTATCCTGCTCCTAGCCGTCTTGATCACGGACACGTCTCGACTGACATCGACACCAATTTGAAGGCCCAGTTCCCTGCGCACCCTGGCCTTTTTGATAAGGCGGGAGAAGGGCGTATGTTCGAAGGCCTTCAAGTCTGGCGTGCTTGCCTTCGTTTCGAACTCATATTCATCGCGGCTCAGCGCCGAGGCGCGCTCGTGCTTCAGGGTTTGCACCCTGTGCTCGCCGCCGTCTCGTAAACGCAAGCTCGCCCCGTGCCGCCAAAGATAACCATCTTGGGTATCGAAATAGCGGGACACGAGACGTCGGCGTTTTCTTGAACTGCTGGTTTCCTTGCCGAGAGCTACCCTCACACGCGCCAGCGCCTCTGGCGGGAAGGTGAATTTCAGTTCGCTCTCGACCTTGCCCGGCATCGACTTGCCTTTCAGTGCAGCGCCACCTGCTTCAATGTGCTCGGAGACGTCGAAACAAAGAGCAGATCCTCACGCAGGTTGGCCTGCGGGAGGCATTGTCGTGCTGAGAAGACAAGCTTATACTTTACACTGAGCTTGATCAGTGGGTGCCATGCCACTCAGCGTGCCCATGGCCCCCATGCGGGTTTAGAAGCACGTGGAAGAGCAGCACTCCGAAGCGATTCTTCTGTGCGTCGTCCAGAGAGTCAAAGAGCGGCTTGGCTGCATCAGCGAGTTTGTTCAGCTCCGCGCCGCGCGTCGTTAGGCTTTGGGCGCGTAGCTGCAGCCCTTCAACGACGTTGTGTTTCTCCCGAATGCCCTTCCACTTCTCGCGCATTTCCGCGGCTCGGTCGGCGCGCGCTTTGAATAGATCCCGCAAAGCGCTTTCAACAGCCGGCCACGCTTTCTCTTGCACCGCAGTCAGCTTCAATCCCGTTTTCAAAGCGGCTATTCGCGCATCCTGGAAAGCGGCGCGATCTTCCGGCGAAAAACCATGATCGACGGATTGATCCGGCTGGTCGGTTGAAGGTGTGGCGCCGAGGGCATTCCCTGACAGCGATACGGCCGCGAGCATCGTCGTAGACAGGATAGGGAGCAGTTGCTTACGCAAGGGTGTCTCCTCGATGGAGTAGGATTGTTTGCGCCATGTATGTCCCCGAGGCAGAGCGGCAAATTAAGCTTTGGTAATGAGGTTCTCATAAGGATATGAAAACTAACTTTTTTCCAGCCATCTGGTCGTGCGCCGCCGGAGCGCTTTTTACCGAAGGGCTAGCCTGTGTGATTGGTAAGGCTTGGGTGGAGAAAGCGAACACAAAGGCCTCCGGCTCGCCCGAACGGAGACACACGATTCTTAGGCTGCTGAGCGTGAACCGAGGCTGCGCTGACAGAGTTATTCAAATTGAGCCGCTACCTACACGACGGGTCTGAAAGCGATCCCTTTGCATGAAGCCGGGCGTCGAGCAGGAGCAACGGACGCCACTTTGTTCCAGGCGCGTTTCGAGCGCGGCGCGATCCCAATCTCCAGCGACGGCGGCGGCCTCATAGGCGCTCTGAAGAAAATCGAGGAGAACGGCGTCTGGGTCTACAGCGCATCGGACGGCTTCATACGGCAGGATGAACTCCTTCAGCTCCTTGTCGAAGAAGGCGTCGCCCGGCTTCACCGGAGCGCTCTCGAACCCGGCCGCCGCGGGATAGGCGTAGGAATAGAAGGCGGGGTAATCCACAGCGCCCCCTCCCGGCCAAAAGCCGGCGCTGCTCAACTCGTGCGAGTAGGCTTCACGCACGACGGCGTCCGGCAGATTGGGAACGCCGCCTGGATGCGGTGGCGCGCGGCGACCGGAAAAACGCGTCACCGCGAGGTCGAAGCTGCCCCAGAAGAAATGCACGGGGCTGGCCTTGCCGATGAAGCCGGCGCGAAAGAGCTTGAAGACCCGATCAGCCTGCAAAAGCAATCGCCAGAAGCTT
>NZ_JBPFEB010000138.1:0-10042 GCF_051061225.1 Methylocystis sp. | reverse complement strand
AGGATGTCCGGAATGCTTATCTGAACCAGCCATCTGTTGGTCGTAGGTGACAAGCGCCTCTCCGATTTTTGCCACTGGAAGCACAAAGTCGACGGCGCCGGTCATGATCGCACTGCGCGGCATCCCGTCAAACGCCGCCTCGTCGGGATCTTGCACGATAACCAGGCCACGATTTTCCTTGATGGTTTTCAGCCCCAGGCTGCCGTCGGTTCCGGTTCCCGACAGGATCACGCAGACAGCGCGCGGACCGAAGTTCGTGGCCAGCGTATGCAGCAAATAGTCGAAGGGAAGGCGCGCCCCGTGACGCGCAAGCGGTTGCGAGAGCCGCAGCGCGTCCTCGTCCACAGACAGATACGTTCCTGGAGGGATCACGTAGAAGTGATCGGGCTCAATCGGCATGCCGTCCATTGCCTGCACGACGGTCAGCGACGTGTGCGCCGCGAGCAGCTCGACCATCATGCTTTCGTGGGTTGGATCGAGATGCTGGATCAGGATGAACGCCATGCCACTGCTGGCGGAGAGGCTGCCCAGAAGCTTTTTACAGGCGTCGAGGCCACCCGCCGACGCGCCGATCCCCACGACCAGAAACTCTCCACCTTCCCGGGGCGACCTTGGCGCCTGCGAGATGCGTTGCTTCGGCTGTGATCGCGTCCTCGTCGTATCCTTCGGGCGGATTTTCAGCATTCGCTTTTTTCTATCTTTGCCGACAATACAGCTGTTTACGCATATCACGCCTGGTTCTTGGCGTCGACGTTTGGGGTCAGGCGCGGCTCACTGAAATGGCCCGGCGCTCGGCGAGCCCCCTCCCTGGCCCCGAATGGAACGCCGCTAGGGCGATAGCCTGAGTAGTTTCCGTGCCTTCCCAGGGCGCACGATCGTCGGCTAGCGTCCAGCCTCAAGATTTTGGGGCAGGCCGCAAGTTCTCCGCGCTCGTCTCATTCGCCGAGCGCCAAATTGACTCTGCCTTAGCCAGCGTTGTGAACTTCAGCTATGCACGCGACCAAAAGCACCCTATCTCAAAATGTCCGGGACCGATCCGTTGAACTCCTTAACAAGCATCTGGTGGCGACAAGTGATCTGCACGCCCAGGCGAAAGAGCCACACTGCCACGTGCGCGGATGAAAAAATGATCAACGAAGGCGGGGGCGAAGCGACTCCATGAAGACAATCCGCATCCTCGTCGTGGAAGACGACCCTATGCTCGGTAGCTTGCTTGCCGAAATGCTCCAAACGATGGGCCACGAGGTATGCGGCATCGAGTGCACCGAAGCGGACGCGGTAGCTACCGCGCGCCGCTCCAAACCAGATTTGATGATCATCGATGCGGGGCTACGCGAAGGAAGCGGTGTCTCCGCAGCAGAGAACGCATGCGCCGCAGGATTCATCCCTCACTTTTTTGTGAGCGGCGATATTTCGAGGATCAAGGTGCTCAGGCCTGGCGCGATAGCGGTTCAAAAGCCCTTTCGCGAAGCCGACCTCGTTCACGCCATTCAATACGCGATCAACGGCGCGCTAGCCTGACCTTGACCACTAAGAAAGCGCATCAATCCTCCCCAAGATTACGAACGGGGTGGGTGAGGCAAAGCCTGCGCAACCCACCAATGAGTATTTTCCGAACCTTGTCGACGCACATCCAGAAACAATCATATGCTGACGAAAACGTGCTTGCTGCACCAATTGCGCGTTTCTGCCGCCGGCGAGATAAGCCGTTGTCGATAGATTTTGCAAATAGCTGCAGCGGTACACAACAAAAAGAAAGGGCATCATTGTGCTCGGAACAATCGTCCTCGTTCTCCTGGTCCTCCTGCTCGTCGGCGCACTTCCGAATTGGCCACATAGTGCGAGTTGGGGTTATGCCCCGTCGGGGACATTGGGAACCGTTCTCATTGTCGTTCTAATCCTCGTCCTCCTTGGCAAACTTTAGCTACGCTCGCGCGCTCGAAAGGCGAAGTCGTCGACGCCGCGCCATGTTCGGTAGGAAATACCAAAGCTTCTAATTTGTGGAGAGAGAATGTGACTGTTGGCTTGGCGCATCTTCAACCGATCGTATCCTTGATCGCCGGCATTCTCATCTTGATCATGCCGCAGCTGCTCAATTACATCGTGGCGATCTTTCTGATTGTCTCGGGGATCTTGGGCCTCGGGCTGATCAAATGACCCAAAGCCTGAAGGCGGAGAACGACGCCGGGCCTTCTCACAGTTCGGGGACAGCGTCCGATCTCACCAGAGAATGCTCGAGATGGACACACCTCTCTCGAATTTTATGGGCGGAAATGACGTCATGGGAACAACTCTAGCACTTTTGAAGCGGGCGTCTTCAGAGTTCCTAAACCAGTGCGAAGCCATGCAAACTGAAACGAAAAAAGCGACCCGAATGGGCCGCTTTTTCAGTGTCTCGATCGTATCAACCGTCAGGCCTTGTCGACGATCTTCTTAACGGCGTCCTTGGCCGCCCCGACCGTCTCCTGCGCTTGGCCCTTAAGCTTCTGCGCGGCGCCTTCGATCTCGAGATTCGGGTTGCCGACTGCCTCGCCCACCCCCTGCTTAATCGTGCCGGCGGCCTGATTGGCCGCTCCCTTGATCTTGTCAGTAGTGCTGCCCATGATCGGCTCCTTAAAGAGTTAAATGCAATGCGTTGCACTGCGTGCGCCGAAAGTCTCATTCGACATCGCCACCATAGGCGGCTTGGAGGGACGTGGTATAGGCTCGGAAAATACCCAGTGGACGTGGAAAGCGCGGGTCGGCGGCGGCGCGCTGCTCAGCCGTCAGCGTTTGTCGTCCCTGATCGGCCAAAAGGCCATGAGTCCATAACAAACCATCGACTTCGCCCTAAATTTAGGATGCTTTTGGATCCGTCGGGCATCCCAAACTGAGCATCAGGAACAACATGGCTGAACCCATTATTGTAACCAAAGCGGACGCGAAACTTCTGCGACACTTTGCGAGACTCTCCCTCGGTTTTTGGACAGGGCCGATGCGCAGACAAGCCGCTACATGCGTGGTGGGCCTCTTTGGCTGCCTCGTCCTGAACCTCATACCGGCCATCGCGGTGAACCGATGGAACAAGTCTTTCTTCGACGCGCTGCAAAACAAGGACCATCGTCTGATCCTGTTCAGCATCGTCCTCATGCTGGCGCTCGCTTTGATCTCTGCATCCACGAGCGTCGCGCTGCTGCAAATGCGCATGCGCTTCCAGTTACGCTGGCGAGAATGGCTGACGCGGACGCTTGTGCGGCGGTGGATGGAACGCCGGCGCTTTTATCAGCTCAGCGTTCTTCGCCTCGTCGATAATCCGGAAGCGCGCATCGCCGAGGACGGGCGTATTGCCATTGAGCTCTGTGTCGACTTTGCGACCGGCGTCACAAATGCTCTGCTTATGGCGGCCTCTTTCGTAAGTGTGTTGTGGTTCATCGGCGGCTCGCTGACCTTCTGGGGCCTTACGATCCCGGGCTACCTTGTGATTTCAGTCGTGATCTATTCCGCATGCCCCTCCTATGGAATGCTGCTTTTGGGCCGTCCGCTCGTCGCATGCGTCGAGGGAAAAGCGGCGGCTGAGGCCGATTTTCGCTTCGAGCTCTCCCACACGCGCGAAAACGCCGAAACGATCGCGCTCATCGGCGGCGACGACGCTGAGCGAGACCGGCACTGTTCGCGATTTGATCAAGTCGCCCTGCGCTGGGTGTCCGTGATTGGGCGGCAGGTGCGCATGCTGTTCTTGTCGAGCGGCAATAACGTCCTTGCGCCGGTCATACCTCTCATGCTCGGCGCCCCCAAATATCTTGCCGGCGAAATGTCGCTCGGCGACCTCATGCAAGCGGCGGCGGCCTTCATACAGGTGCAATTGGCGCTCAACTGGCTGGCCGACAATTCGATGCGCCTCGCCGACTGGTTCGCCTCGGCGAGGCGTGTCGCTACACTCGACCTTTTCTTCGATAACCTCGACGAACTCGCGATCGCAGCCGAGGGGAAGATGATCGATCTGGCCTTCAGCGACGATGGCGCCCTGCATCTCTGCGGGCTCTCGATCGCCCAGCACGACGGCACACTGATGCTCGCCGACACTGATGCGGTGATTGAACGCGGCGAGAAAGTCCTCGTGAAGGGAGAGTCCGGCGCCGGCAAGAGCACGCTGATCCGCGCGATTGCCGGTTTGTGGCCCTGGGGCAGCGGCCGCATTCTCCGTCCAAGGGATGCACGCATCGCTTATATGCCACAGCAGCCATACATGCCGCGGGGCACGCTACGCGATGCGCTCGACTATCCCCACGACGACGCCCCACCCAACCCCGCGCGTATCGAAAAGATCCTCGCCGCCTGTGGCCTGGCTCATCTCGTTTCGCGGCTGGACGAGGAGCAGAGCTGGTCTGATGTGCTCTCCGGCGGCGAGCAGCAGCAGCTTGGCTTTGCGCGGGTGCTTCTGAGGCCGCCCGATATCATCATCATGGACGAACCCACCTCGGCGCTCGACGACCTCAGCCGGACCCGGCTGATGGAACTGCTCAACGAAGGGGCGCCTGGCTCGACCATCATCCATGCCGCACGCCGCAATCTGGACAAGCGCTTCTACGACCGAGAGATTCAGCTCAAGGCAAGAACTGCCTCAAAAGCCCCCAGGAGTTGCTGATTCCGACAGGCCGCTGCTTGTCGTTGGCTCGCCGCGCCACGCGTCCGCACTTCTCTGGTGATTCCGAGCGATCGCGCCCCCCTAAAACGAGATGAAGGCGCCCCCCAATTACGAGATGATCCCGCCCGGGTTATTTCGTGCAGTAGCAGGCTCCGCTGTGGCCTGATCAGGTCGCTTTGGCAATCCAAAGGGGTGATCATGCCAGCGGAGCGGATTACGATGCGCCAGGCGCGCGAGATTATTCGACTGAAGTCCTCGTTGATTTCGGCGCACGAGATTTCCCGGCGCCTTGGGATGCCGCGCTCGACGGTTCGGGAGGCGCTCAAGCGCGCGGAGAGCGCCGGGCTATCCTGGCCGTTGCCCGAGGGAATGAACGACGATGCGCTCGAGGGGGCGCTCTACGCCAACAGGCGCAGCAAGCGCGGTCATCGGCGCGTCGAGGAGCCGGACTGGGTCGGCGTGCATCGCGAGCTGAAGCGCAAGCACGTCACCTTGATGATTTTGTGGGACGAATACATCGCCGAGAACCCGGGCGGCTATAGCTACTCGCGGTTCTGCGAGCTTTATCGCGCCTTCAAAAAGACCCTGTCGGTGACGATGCGGCAGACGCATGCCGCCGGCGAGCGGCTGTTCGTCGATTACGCTGGCGACGGCGTTCCTGTCGTCATTGATCGGCTTACCGGCGAGATCCGCATGGCGCAGATTTTCGTCGCCGTGCTGGGAGCGTCGAGCTTCACCTTCGCCAAGGCGAGCTGGACGCAGACGCTTCCCGACTGGATCGACGCCCATGTCGGCGCGCTCGAGGCGATCGGCGGCGTCCCGCAGCTCATCGTGCCGGACAACGCCAAGACCGCCATCGTCAAAGCCTGCTTCTACGACCCGCAGGTCATCCGCACCTACGCGGACATGGCGACGCATTACGGGACGGCTCTTTTGCCGGCGAGACCCAGAAGGCCGCGCGACAAGGCGAAGGTCGAATCCGCGGTGCTGATCGTCGAACGCTGGCTACTCCGCAGACTGCGCCGCCGGCCCTTTTACATTGTTCGAAGAGATCGACCGCCCGGCGTTGAAGCCTCTGCCAATCGAGCCATACGAATATTGCGAATGGCGTCTGCGCCGTGTCGGCGTCGATTATCACGTCGACATCGACGCGCACTATTACTCCGTGCCCTATCGCTTCGCCCGGACGGAGGTGGAAGCGCGGCTGACCGTCCGCGGCGTCGAGATTTTCCACAAACCTTCGCCGAACTCGCCGAGCCGCCTGAGGCGAATGGGCTCGACCGCAACGACTGGCTCGCCCTGCTGCTCGATCGGGAAGCCTCGCTTCGGCGCGAGAAACGGCTGACGGCGCGGCTGCGCGCCGCCAGGCTCCGTCAACAGGCGAGCGTCGAAGACATCGATTATCGCACCGCGCGCGGGCTCTACCGAGCCCTGTTTCAAAAGCTCGCCGAAGGTCAGTGGATCGACGCCCACGACAATTTAGCCCTAGTCGGGCCCGAGCGGGACCGGGAAAAGTTGGCTCGCCTGCGCCATTGGCCAGAAGGCCTGCCGCGACAATCGCTCCGTCGTTTATCATCGCTGGCCGAAGCTATGTGAGGAACTGGCCCTCGCGCGCGGCGACGGGCGCCATCCGCGCTTGATCAGATCCCTTGGTCGCGCCGATCTCTTGATCCTCGACGACATCGGCCTCGAACTGCTCGACGCCGGCGCCCGCCAACTTCTCCTGGAAATCCTCGAAGAACGCTATGGGCGCCGATCGACGATCGTCACCTCCCAGCTTCCCGTGACAGCCTGGCACGACGTCATTGGAGACCCAACTTACGCCGACGCCGTCCTGGACCGCCTCGTTCATAATGCCCATCGCATTGAGCTCACAGGTGAAAGCTTGCGCCGCGCGCGCGGCAAACAGGCCAAAATCGGCTTGACCCAAAACCAGAACAGGTGAGACAAACTCGTAGGTCAACGAACGCGGCGCCCGGACGGGATCATTCCGTTACAGGGGGGCGCCATTATCCCGGAATCCCCGGGCGGCATTATCCCGTTACAGACGGGCGCCTTCGTCGGAATCGCCACTTCTCGGCCGTAGAAAAGATCAGGATTGTTCTTGAGAGTCTGCGGGGCGAGGAAAGCATCGCCGAGATCTGCTGTCAGATCTGCTGTCATAGGGCAGATGAGACGGGCTGCAGCCAAGCCAACCGTACGGCCCCGTTCTTGCCTGGAACGAGCCCCGATTTTCCCGCGACACCTATAGCCCAGGGATGCGAAGTTTTTAGCCAGTCCTTCAGCAGCGGCCTCTTCCCATTGAAGATTTCTTCATATCTGCCACCCTTGCCGCGGCCATAATGCCAATCAGCGATCTTCCAGAGTATCCGCCTCGTTGCACCGTATAAGATCTGGGTTCGCATTGGCGTTCACAGCGACTCGACCCTCCGCTCTAGCCACCGCCCTTGGCCGTCTCGACTAGCTTCCGCCCGTCGTGGCGATGCGCGATATCAAATCGAAGGATACCTATCCGAATATCCTTGTCTTCCCTCCGGATAGAATCTCTGCCACACGGTGATGATCAAAATGGACCCCACGAGGGCTGCAATAAAATGCCCAAGCGACCCGCGCACCACAATGCCTAAGAGGTCTGCGAGCTGCGATCCGATCCATGATCCTGCGACCCCTACAAGGACGTTCGTCAATAGCCAGTGACGCGCCCCTGTAACCATACCCGCTATCCAGCCGGCCAGTCCGCCAATGACAAGAAGAGGGAAAAAGCCGACCTCGGGCGTTCCGAGAATACCTAGCGGCTGATCCATTGCCACCTCCGATACCATGGACTGAGGTGACAAATGGATCGCTCCTGTTGATTCGCGCGCCCTCGCGAGGAAAAATTTTCTTCATGCCAGATAAGCACACGGTCTTTGGAGCGAAAGTGCTTTATTTAGCACATGAAGGCTGTTGCCGCGGAATGAATGCGGTGCCTGATAACAGTCTCAATCGCTGTCGTAACGGAGGCTCCTATTTCGCGACGGAGCCTCTACTCAGGAACGCCGGCGATAGATTTTTTGCGCCGCGCGCCCCGCGCGTGCTAGACGGTTTGCATAGGGGCGTCGGTGTCAATCTTTCCGGAACGGGCACCATACCTGCAATATGTCATGGAACGAATGGAGCATCGCGAAGGTATTGACGGTCTTGCCGTCCGGAGCCTTGGCTGCGATCTGATCTAGGGCCGGCCCTATTTTGCTAATGGCGTCTCGCTGCACCTCGGCCAAGGCTTCTTCAAGGGTCGGCCATGGCTCCATGCCTGAGGGTAAACGCCAGCCAGGATGCGGATCGTAGACAATCGCACGCACGGCGGAGACTATTATCTGCTTGCCTTGTTCAGATATCTTCCCACCCGTGCAAGATTGCCAACTTTCAATCGCCGTATGGATTTTTTCTGCGATATCGGCCACGGAACCCAGCTATCTCTCTGTCTAAGCGGATTTTCGGAGTGCGAATTTACCTGAAGCCCCCAGATAAGTCCGCGAGGGAGCCATGGGCGCATGGCCTAAACCATTTGAGGGACCCTGCCTGAGCTTTCCCACGGCTAGATAAGAACAAACCCGGGTGTATACAACTTTGTTTCGTCGTTGCGAAAACTTTCACGTTATCCGGAGGGGCAACCATAGAACCCTGACGCAGGCACGGGCTGGGACGGCTGATTTGGTGATGATGCTTCTGTCAATGAAAAACACCGCATAATCCGCAGTAGCAGCCACCGCAGTCTGGCGGGCAGCGCCCCCGCCACGCATGATCTCCCGCATGAGCGACATGCAGGAAGTTGAAGAGTTGGCTAAGAGCCTCTCGAAAGAGGGGGCCTCTCGCGGCTTCTCGACGTTACGAGCTTCCAAGCACGGCAGGCGGCACACAGGGCCATCGCCCACCTGTCTGCAGTGCTCGCGGATGCCAGAGTATCACCGAACGCCGCGCGCAATCGGACGCACGGCTGCGTGAGAGGACTGAACAAATCTCTGCGGAGATTGACTCCCTTACCAAGGCCCTAACTCGGGTAGCCAATGTGACGGCCGTATCGTACGGAGGCGGAAAAGCGGGCGGCAATCAAGGAACTGGAAGCGGATGCCGACTTGCTTGCCGCTCGTGCCGCAAGGCGCGCAGAAGTTATCGACGCCGCGATAGCCGACATTGAAACCGATGGGCCCTCGTTGGCGCCCAACGTAATGCGGAAGCCGTGAATGGAACGAACAAGCCCGATAAGCAAGTCAATCTCGCCCTCGCGCCGTCGTAGCTCTCGACCCGACCGGGGCATTTAGGTGCCGAGGGCAAGCCTTGGAGCAACGGCACCGGATGTTGCGGCCTCCTCGATCGCCTCGCGCACCCCTGCGGCCTTGTGGCTCCGGAGGTTGTCCATCACGACGATATCACCCGCCGAGAGCGTCGGGATGAGAACCTGCTCGACATAAGCCAGGAACCAAAGGCCGTTGATCGGGCCGTCGAGAACCATCGGCGCAGCCAATCCGGAAAGCCGCAGCCCAGCGATAAACGTTGTCGTTTTACAGTGGCCATGGGGAACGCTGGCGCGCAATCGCTCGCCTCTCGGAGCGCGGCCGTTCTTGCGGGCCACGTTCGTGCTCGCCCAGGTCGTCGATGAAGACGAGCTTTTTGGGATCGAGATCGAGCTGACTGTCAAACCATGCCTCTCGGCGCTTCACGATATCCGGGCGGTCCTGCTCGCTTGCATGGCCGGTCTTTTTTTCCAAGTGATCTCGTGGCGATCGAAGAAGCGCCAGAGCGAGCCGATGCTGAAAAGATGCCCACGCTCGGCGAGCCGAACCTGTAGCTCCTTCAACGTGATGTCGCAGGTTTCCTCGACCAGCGAGAGAATCAGGCTCTGTGCGCATCAATGCGCGCCGACCAGCGATTCCCACCGCGTTTGTAGGAGGCCGGACTGCCGGTCTCCTGCTGCCTCTGACACCACCGGATCGCGCTTGCTGTGGAGACGCCGAACCGCTCTGCAGCCTGCCGCAGAGAAATGCCGTCAAGACGGCGCCACGACACGTTCACGGAGAGATCGAGCGAAAGGGCCTTCTTCGACAAGCCTGCCGGCCTCCTTCGCCAGCAGACAGGTGGAATCAGACCAACCCCGATTCGGGAATCCCCCTTGATTCATTCAGATAAGAAACCGCTTGTCTTATGACTTTCTGCGCCGCTTCGGCGAGAAGGAACCGCTGGGAGAGGGTTGCCGCCCTCTCATCAGCGGCGAGGGACGGACCGGAAAACCGCGGACCGTTCGACGGGTCGAGCTAGAGTTTGATCGCCCTCGTCTTTTCCTTTGGCCTGGACGGATACTCGGGCACTTGGCCCGAATGACAAGCAAAGGCGCGGAAAAGATGAATCCTTCTACCATTGGCGTTGATGTCTCGAAAGATT
>NZ_JBPFEB010000137.1:0-11372 GCF_051061225.1 Methylocystis sp. | reverse complement strand
CACACCATCGAACAACGCACGGCAAAATGGCTGCTTGCGGCCATGGATCGCACTGGCGAGCAGAGCCTGTCTCTGACTCAGGATCAACTGGCGGAAATGCTGGGGATCGGCCGCAGTTATTTCACCCGGGTGATCAAGTCGCTCAGGGCGAAGGGCCTTATCGAAACAAAGCGCGGGAGCGTGCGCGTTCTGGATCGAACGAGGCTGGAGCGCGTATCCTGCGCCTGCAACGACGCCCTGCGGCGCCACTTCCATGTCGCTTTGGGTGGCGCCTATCCGGAAGCGCCTCCGGCAGATTCTCGGGCCGGAAAGAGCCTTGGCGATGAACACGGAGAAAAGCAATCGCAAAGCTAGCAGCGGAGCTGGCATCGCGTTGCAGTTGGAGAATTGGAAGCGAGCTACCGGCCTTATTGCCGCCCACAAAACGGCTTTTGAAGGTAACGTACGCCCATCCCAGTCGCGTCCTATAGCCGACCGCGTGCTTGAGCGTGATTCAGGTTCCCCCCTATGCCGAAGACAGCGCCGGCGCCCCGTTATCTGAGATCATTCAGACCGCGCTCGACTCATCGCCTGCGGAGGGCATGAATCGAAGGTCTTCCAGTCACCGATATATGGGCGCCCTCGGCCTTAACGATTCGATAGAGCGTAGCTGCGTGGGAAGGCGACAGCCGGACGCATCCATGTGACACCGGTCGTCCCAGCGACTGCGTCCGCAGGCTGCCATGGATGGCGTAGCCGCCCTTGAAGAAGATCGCATATGGCATGGGCTCCATGTGGTATCTACGTGAATAATGCATTCTCTCCATACGGATTGGCGCAAAGCTACCCTTGGGCGTATGATAGCCGGAACGAGCCGTTGAAACTCGCCAGGTATAGTCGCCGTGTGATGACTGCACATGCTCCGATGCGTGGTGAGATCGATATGCACGCGTGCGAGGGCGTTCGCGACGACCATCATCGCGAAGAACGCCACGGCCGCGAGCAGCGCCGTTTTTATTATTCGCATGTCCGCTCCTTTCCTCATTCACGTCCCAATGCCGATGCGTTGTTGGTATCCGCTCTCGCGTCTGGAGATGTCCCTATCTCGCAGTTTTGAGAGCTAGGGGTTGATTGGGTGTAAGCTTTCGGCGCAATCGCCGCGGCGGTTCGCACGGGAGAAGCCTTCCCTATGTTGCTCCCGATCAGCCGAGCCATGGCTTGGTCGCGTGATGCCGCGGTGCGCCCGCCCAAAATGACAGCGATCAGCGTGCGTCGGTTTCTCCGGACGGACGCCAGGAGGTTGTAGCCCGAAGCGCGTATGAAGCCGGTTTTGATGCCGTCCATTCCGTTAAGCTTGCCGAGCAGGTGATTGTGGTTCCGATACACGTGGCCGCGATAAGCGAAGTGGCGAGTGGAGAAAAATCCGAAATAATTGGGGAAGCGTTCCTGGATGGCTTCTCCAAGAGTCGCCAGGTCTTTGGCTGTGGTGACTTGTCCTTTGCTAGGCAGCCCCGAGGCGTTCGAAAAATATGTGCGGCTCATGCCTATCGCATGAGCTTTAGCAGTCATCATCCGCGCGAACGTCTGCTCGTCGCCGCCGATCTCCTCGGCGATTGCTGCCGCCACGTCGTTGGCCGATTTCGTCACCACGGCTTCGATCGCGCTCCTGACGTCGATTGTCTGACCCCGAGGCAAGCCAATCTTTGAGGGAGCTTGCGCGGCGGCATGGGACGAGATTTTTATCGGTGAATCCAGCTGCAAACACTTCCTCTCTAGCTGCTCGAACAGCAAATAGAGAGTCATGACCTTCGTGATGGAGGCCGGGTAGCGCAGTTCGTTTTCGTTGCGAGCAAACAGGGTTCGGCCGCTGTTTGCGTCTCGCACGATGGCTGCGAAGGCTGATCCCCCAGTTCCACGATGCTTTTTGCGTAGGCGGACGTGTAAGGCGGTATGATAGGGCCTATGCGGCGCGGCTATTGACGATCGCGCCTCGCAGCTCATCGTGAAGACAGCCAGGGGAAAGAGAGCTGTCGCAAGGGCCAAGACAAGTCTCAACATTGCGGCGCAGCTCCGGGAGGTCAGCAGCTCGTATTTAGCGCGCCTTGGCTCAGCGGCCCGGATGAAAAGCTCTATGCTTTTTACCGCGACGCTCGCCCCACGCATGTTGATCGGCACGCTCTCGATATCAATACGCCGTCGGCGCGGATGCGGTTGCGGATAGGACTCTGCCGGATTTGAGCGCGATTGGGGTTTCGATTGGTGCTGCTGTGGCCGCTGGGCCTGCGGGCATTAGTGTTCTGAATATTGGAGCTGGCGCGGCTGCTCATCCTGCCCTCAGCTGCATCGCTGAAGAGTAGCGCGTCTCATCGGTGGTGACAATTCGAAGCTCCAATAGATCGCCTCAGAGCGCGCGCAATTCGCAGGGGAACTGCCACCGGTCCAGGCAAGTTTTGTTGGCGAGAGCGCCTGGTCTTCAAGGGGATCCCTTCGGTGCTGTCGAGGCGGCGAGAGGAAACAACAATGAGTGGACGAGACAACTTGAATCTTATGCCAGTGGTTTGGATTGTCTGCATAGCGGCGGTTGGCGCGGGTGTTGCCATCTGGATGGCGGGGTGAACCAAACAAAAGGCGTAGAGGTTATGCCGGCTTTCGCCCTAAAAGGATTTCCGACGTCGACCCAGGGCCCTTGAGAGCGCTAAAGCGCCCAAGGTGTTGAACCACGACCCGTTCCCATTGAGGTGATCCAGATTGAGTAGGAGACGATCAGGCAGCCATTGCTGAATCCTGATTCTGAGCCGTAGCGCTGGGTGGACGTGCGGCTTTAAAATGAGCGTGCTTCCAGCCTCAGACCGTGAGGCCGGGGCAGGGTCCAGAGCCCTTAGTATCTTCGCAAGCCGGCACGCGCTTCGCGCTTTCCTCTTGCCCGGCAGACGACGCCCACGCTGTTTAATCTGCTTCGTGACAAGAAAATCAAGCCACTGATCGCCGAGCGCATCCCACTGAATGAAGTCCGTCGCATGAACTGCTCGGCCAGGGATCCGTAAGGGGCAAGCTTGTGTTGGTTTGTAATCCTTCATCGCCTTGATACGCCCGCAATTAAGATCTCGCGACAGGGTCGTCCGATCTCGCCGATTAGCGCTCTTAAACCGCGTGGTTTGGGTGCCTCGGGACACAATCTATGGAGTGCCGAAGACGAGCTTTGCCGCGATAAGATCGGCTACACCCGAGCCGACGCTTTTGAAGCATGTGATCTGATCGGGAGCTTGTCTTCCAGGATGCGCCTTCTTGCATAATTCCGGGAGCGTCGCGACTATGTCGCTTTGATCGATGATTCCGTTTTTGATGGGCTGAATAAGGTCGCCAGACTCATGTAAGAGTCGGTCCGGAGACTTCATGATTGATTACAGAGCCTTCTGAGCATGAGGCGAATGGAGGCGAGGTGCAAGAAAGCGAGCGCTTTTCGATTGAGATTTTCCCAATCCTTGGCCAATCGGCGACAACGACCCAGCCAGGATAAGGTCCGCTCAACAACCCAACGCCTGGGCAAGACCTGGAAGCCTTTGGCCGCATCGGAACGCTTGACGATTTCTGTCACAAGACCCGGCAAGGCTTTCTTCTGCGCCTCGCGAAATTGGGGACCCTGATATCCGCCATCGGCAAACAGTTTTTTAAGAAATGGAAACTTCCCGAACAACGTGCTCAGGACGAGAATGCCGCCATCGCGATCTTGAATGTCCGCGCTATGAACGACGGCGTGAAGCAGCAACCCTATCGTGTCGACAAGAATATGTCGCTTCTTGCCTTTGATCTTCTTGCCCGCGTCATAGCCATGGGGATCGATGCGGCTCCCCCTTTTTCCGCGCTTTTCACGCTCTGGCTGTCAATGACGGCGGCCGTCGGGCTGGCCTCGCGCCCTTCCGCTTCCCGGCACATAACATAAAGCACGTGGTGGATGCGATCTAACGTCCCGTCATATGTCCAAAGATCGAAATAGCCATAAACCGTGCTTTTGGGTGGGAAGTCCTTTGGAATCGCACGCCACTGACAGCCTGTCGATAGGACATACATCAGGCCGTTGATCACCTCGCGTATGTTCACCGTGCGCTTGCCGCCGCCGCGCTTCGCAGGCGGGATCAGAGGTCCGACAAATCCCCACTCTGCGTCCGTCAGATCGCTGGGATAGCGCAACTTGCTGCGATCATAGCGGGCACGATTTTCGTTCGTCCACATTTGGCGATCCCCAAAAGAATCAGATCGCCTCGATGAATCATAACCGACTGATTCGACGCAACTTTTCCTCGGACAGACACTAAGGCAGTCCTGTTATCAACAAAGACGAATGACTTTCGAATCGCTTCATCATCAGCCTCACGCATTCCGGGCGTGAAGCTTCCGATGAGATCAACGTGTTGCCCCGGCTTCAGCCATTTTCCTTGGATAAGCGGAGAGGTCGATAGGGTCGCGGCGCTGATGATGTCCGCGCCGGCAACAGCCAATTCCGGGTCGTCGGCGACGGAGGCCGCAATATCAGCGGAGCTGAATTCCGCTGCCAGGCGTTCGGCGCTGCCTCTGTTGATATTCCAGACCTGTATGTGATCGATGGGCAACACCGTGCTATAGGCTTGTGGAAGCAGGCGAGCGACTTGGCCAGTCCCGAGCAAAACCAGGCGTCGCGCGTCAGGGCGGGAGAATATCGCGTCGCCAGAGCCGAGGTCGCGGCCGTGCGTCGCGCTGTGAGGACGTTTCCGTCGATGAGGGCAAGTTGGCGGCCGGTTTCGCCATCGCACAAGAGATAAGTGGACGTTACGCTCGGAAGCCCTTTCGTCGAATTGCTTGGGAAGACCGTTACGATCTTCACGCCGATGAACTGCTCAGATGATGAACTTTCCGTCCAGGTCGGCATCAAGAGGAGCGTAGCGTCATTGTCTTCGCGCCTCTCTAGTGAATGGTGGTGCCGGATCGGGGCAAGTTAGGCATTGGTGAAACTTTCATCCAAGGCTTCGATGAGTTGTCTGAACGGGAGGGATTGGCAGGTCGTTTCCATATCGATTATTCTCAAAACGGATTTTGGCATCGCGGTTCCTGACAAAATGTTCGCTCAGTGGGGGTAGCGGACCCAATCATAATTTGTTCGGGCTCGTTAACAAAGGATTCCTAACCGAAGCGTGGGGCAAAATCGCTGAATCAAAATCTGGCGAGGCGGCTGAGGCTCGCCTTCAAAGGCGGCCACTTGAGAGGAGGTGAGTTCGAGAGACGGTCCCTGTTGCCCTGTGCCGACAAATCAGAAATTATCCACGCGCCTTTCCGAGAGAGTGATTCGTGAAAACACTGCGCCTCAAATATCCGCCCGCCGTCATTTCGGACTCATTCAGACGCTCGCATCCGCAACGATCGATTGAGCCTCTGGCGACCAAGGGCGCTAGAGCAGTGCAGGTCGAGTCGACCGCAGTCAAGCGCGTCAAGCTCCGCGCGGAAGCCGAAGCGCTATTTCGCCGTCACGACGATAATAATCCTTAAGAAGGCGATCTTGAGCTTCTATGCATCTTGTAATTAAAGCACTCGGAAGGTCGAAGAGATCAGAGCGATGCATGCTAAAATGCGGACGTTCCTTCCGCGCCAATCGCACTTGCAGCTTGCTCGTTGTTTGCTTGCAAGAGAGCTGGGGAGCTCAGTGTCTGGCTGAAAGACGCCGAGCAGCCGGGCCTATGCCAAGCAACGTTTCTCCTGCACGCTGCAGAGAGACGTCCGGCATCCCATGGGGCATCGATCGCGGTCAATTCGCCGGGGTACGCGTGCTCAGGGAGGCGGCGGCGATCCTGGGCTAATTATAACTGAGCTCCGCCCGCGCAAGCCGAATACATCTCCGTCAGCCTTTTTAGTTCGTCCTCACATCGATCTGAGTGGCTTCGTACCCGCACCCGCTCCTCCTCTCTGTGAACATTGGAATTCAGCTAATCCCAATCGATTTGGATTGCTTCTTTTAGCTCTTCGATCTCACGAAGGATCTTTTCTGGAAGGCGCGCGTCGTCTCGCGGAGCTCGTTCCGGCAGTGGTCGGGTGGGCGCGAGATCCAATGGTGGATCTCCACGGGGCGAACCTGACGGATCCGAGAGTTTCGATCATGGAAGAGGGTGTGAGCCGGGTGATCCGCTCGACGCGCGCGTCCTTCGACGGCTCGATGTCATGCACGACGGTTGGCGCCGCTTCCGAGACGGCCAACGCCGCGGGCTCGGGTGGGACTGCTGGCGCCGCTTGTCGACGGCTCGGGCGGCCGAAGAGGTCAGACGGGCAGCCTCTGTCAGCTCGCCTTCCTGGCAGCATATCGCAGGGTTCGGCGTTGCTTGCATTTTTGTGCGACCCATCACCTGACGACCAGGGGCGCTGCCAGGGAGGCGCCGCTGCTAATAGTAATAGTGGCGCCTGTACACGCGTCGGCTAACGCGGCGGTAGTGCCGCCGGTTGACGCGGCGCCAATGCCCATACTGCGCGTCCTCGACCTGAGCATTTTCGACGTCTTTCTCCGTGGCGACTGCCGGTTGGGATGCCGAACGAGGATCTTTACCCGAGCTTACGGGCGCGAAGAATGTCGGGGTTGCGTGGGCGGGCATGCATGTAACTGCCCCGATTCCCACGCAAAGCATTTGCAATAAACTGCGCCTCTCCATCGAAGCCTCCCGGATTGGCCTTGCCTGCTCCAGCCCCGTCTGGGAACTTGCGAGGGGTAGACCCGGTTCCTCACGCATCGCCAATAAGGCTGAAGGCCTCCGGCCTTTCTTCCGATGTTTGCTCACCGGGACCACGCATAGGGCGTTTCCTGCGCGACACCACACCGCCGAACATTGGTCTCGCCATTGTTGGCTCTCGCCCTAGATGACTGTTCGCCGTTCCGACCCCATCCCATCGGCGGTCAACGCAGGGTGCAGGGCGGATGAGCATTGTCTTGGACATGGTCGCCCGCGGCTGGGAGCATTTCTTGTCCAGGCCCTCAGGGGCGTTGAGCCTGCGATTTATAATCCAACCTGTAATGGCTGCGCTGCTGGCCCTGCCCGCCGGCGTGCGGGATGCAAAGGATGGCAGACAAGGCTACTTGTGGGCGATCGCTCGGAACCCAAAGCGTCGACGTCAGTTGTTGCACGAGGGCTGGCGCGGAGCCCGGCTGCCATTCTTCGTATCCGTCGTGCTCGATTGCATCTACCAGCTCATCACGTCCCACTTCCTTTATCCCTTAGAGCTTCTGTTTACGGCGACGCTGCTGGCCCTCGTCCCCTACGCTCTGTTGCGAGGGCCCTTCAATCGTATCGCGCGCTTGTTTTTCGCCCGCTCGCAGGAAGCCGACCAGGTCGGAGAAGCACAAAGGGAGAAATGAGCCGATGACCAACGAACCCAGAGCGACGCAGGACTGGTCGAAGCCAGCCGCGATGGCGATCCCTAAGGGCGGTTTTTTCCCCGACAAAGTCGAGCAAGGGCGATACGGCCCCATCTTCCCCAAAACGCCGGCTTGCTACTGCTTTTCGATCGTCGCCAAGGTCATCCCAGGCCGCGAGGAAGTCTTCTATCAGTATGCGAAAAACATCGAGAGGACGGTGGCCGAGCAGCCGGACTGCCTTGCCATTTTGCAGCTGCATTACCTTCGTTGGGTTCTCTTCCCAATCAAGGCGGAGACCTACTTCATGTATCAAGGCATCTTCGACACCGACTTCGACAAATATACCGAAGACGCCGTGTCGCTTTTCGGGATAACGGGCTTGAGGACCGTGTTCGAGAATCTCGAAGGTTTCCCTGCGGATTGGCAGGCCAACCCTGCGGCTTTCGTCGAGTTCGTGCGCGACCACCAATGTCCGAGCTTCCTCGAATACGCCGAGTATCCGTATGTGAGCGCGGATGAGATCAAGAAAGCGCTCAAGGTGAAGGCCGCATTTTCGGACATGCTCGACCAGATGCAGTGATCGTTCGGACAGGCGCGCCCGTTCTGAGCAGCGGCGCGCCAAGGAGCCAAGATGACCGACACGACAGGACCGATGGAGACCGTCCGACGCTACGTCGACGCCTTCAACAAAGTGGACGTGCAGGGAATGGCGGTGCTTTTCGACGAGTCGGGTTCCATCCTTGATGGACTGGTGCCGCATGTGTGGCACGGCGCAACAGCGTGGCAACAGCGTGCCTGGACTGGTACCGAGAAGCGATGGATGCAGGCGAACGGGCAGGCGCCGCGGACTGCTGCATCGCCCTTGGCGAACCGTCGCATGTCGATGTCACGGGCGACAGTGGCTACGTCGTCGTACCCGCGACCATGAGGTTTACGGCGCAAGGCCGGAAGACGACGCAGTCTGGTGCGACCTACGTCGTCGCGCTTGGCAAACGGGGGGAGTATTGGCGCATCCGGGCTTGGGCATGGGCCAAGGGCGCGCAAGCCGGTCATGCGCAGCGTCGAGAGTCACCGTAGCAAGGCCGCCGTGAGCACCGTCAAGAAGCCCCCGAGGACAAACCTCGATGCTAGAGCTTGATGACATCCAACACCTCCTGCTTACGCGTCCCCCGGCGCTGGCTGCCCGTTACGTGTTCCTCACGTTCCGGGATGCGGCGGGCGGGCGGGCGTGGCTGTCGGCGATCAAGGAGACGGTTCATTCCGCCGCGGCGATGCGCGCGGGCGCCGGGAACGACAAGCGCTGGGTGACCGTCGCCTTCACTTGGAACGGACTGCGGGCGCTCGGGCTCAACGAGGATTCGTTGGAGACCTTCCCCGAAGAATTCAAGCAGGGGATGGCGGCACGCGCTTGGGTACTGGGCGACACGGGCGCAAGCGCCCCCGATCATTGGGTTGGCGGACTGGCAAGCCCGATCTACACGGCATCGTGGTTCTTTTTGCAACGGACGCCGTTGAGCGCGACCGGTGCGTGTCCGAGCATGAGAAGCTCGTCGCCGCATGCCAAGGGGTAGACGTTTTGTCCGTCCTTGACCTCGAAGCAGTTCCACCGCTCGGTTATCCACATGAACACTTCGGTTATCGAGACCGTTTGTCCGAGCCGGTGATCGAAGGCAGTGGCGCAGAGCCGACGCCGGGCACAGGTGCCCCCTTGAAGGCGGGCGAGTTCATCCTCGGCTATCCGGACGAAAACGGCGTGATCGCCGACCGTCCGCGTCCGGAGATAATCGCCTGCAACGGCAGCTACCTGGCGTATCGCAGATTGCAGCAGCATGTCGGGGCGTTTCGAGAGTTCCTGCGGGAGCACGGCGAGACCCCCGAAGAGCAGGAATTGGTTGCGGCAAAGCTGATGGGTCGCTGGCGGAGCGGCGCGCCGCTGGTGCTGGCTCCCGACAAGGATGATCCTGCGCTCGGCGCCGACATGCAGCGCAACAACAATTTCAATTACAAGGAGATGGACCCGCACGGCTATGCGGCTCCGCTTGGCGCGCACGTGCGTCGGATGAATCCTCGCGACGAGGCGCATAACATGAACCGTCGCCGAATGATCAGGCGTGGCGCGACTTACGGGCCTCCTCTGCCGGAAGGCGCGTCGGAGGACGGAGTCGAGCGCGGGATCGCCGCTTTCATCATCTGCGGGAGTTTGATCCGCCAGTTCGAGTTCGCGCAGAACGTCTGGATAAACGACCGGAACTTCAACGAACTCGGCAACGAGCGCGATCCGATTGCCGGCAATCAGGACGGTTCGCTCGAGTTCAAAATTCCCAAGCGCCCGATCCGCAAGAAAATTGTCGGGTTGCCAGCCTTCACGACCCTGCGAGGCGGCGCGTATTTCTTCCTCCCCGGCCTGAAGTCTCTTGGATACCTCGCGACATTGAGCGAGGGCTCTGAAAGCCCCGAAGAGGCGTCTCATCGTGAGGATAGCTGAGTGATGATGGACGTCGTCGTCATCGGCGCGGGGCCGGCGGGCCTGATGGCTGCCCTCCGCGCTGCGGATCTTGGCGCCCGCACGGCCTTGGTGACACGCGCCGAGTTCGGCGGGATGGCGGCAAATGACGGACCGGTTCCCGTGCGGACGCTCGCCCATGCGGCGAGATTGATGCGTGAAGCGCTACAACTTGAGCAGTACGGCATCCGAGTTGGCGAGCCGGTGCTGGATTATGCCCGCCTGCTTTCGCGCGTGCGCGATGTGGTGAGGGACGTGCGCGCGCATTCTTCCTTACGCTCCCAGATCGATTCCTTGGGCGTGACCGTCCGCGAACATGCAGGCGTCGTGCGCTTCGTCGACGAGCACACGGTCGAGAGCGAAAGCGGTATGAGGGTCCAAGCTGAAAAGGTCATCATCTGCACCGGGGGCGTCAGCAGGCGGTTACCGATCCCAGGTTTCGAGTTGACCCACACCCATAGCGACGCTTGGGGGCTCAAAAGCGTCCCGCCCTCGATGCTGGTCGTTGGCGCTGGGGCGACGGGTGTGCAGGTCGCCTCGATTTTCAACGCATTCGGCGCGCGAATCCAACTCTTCCAGGCCGGACCGCGCATCCTGCCGAGCGAGGATGAGGACGTATCGGCAGCGGTTGCGATCGCATTCCGCGCCTCGGGCATCGAGGTTCATGAAAACTTCGGCGCGATCCAATCCTTCGAGAAGACGCCAAACGGAGTGCGGATGAACTTCTCGAAAGACGGCGCCCGTGCCACTGCAGAGGCGGCGCTCGCCGTCGTGGCGGTCGGCTGGGTTGCCGACACCGCCGGACTGGACCTCGGAAAGGCCGGCGTAGTCGCTGATCAACGAGGTTTTGTGAAGGTCGACGAGTATCAACGCACCTCGAAGTCTCACGTCTTCGCCGCCGGAGACGTCACGGGGCGCCTGATGCTCGTGCCGCAGGCGATGCAGGAAGGCGTCGTGGCGGGGACGAACGCTGTGCTCGGGCAGCAGGCGACGGTCGGAGACCCGACAACTCCGATCGGCAGCTTCACGGATCCCGAATACGCCCAAGCCGGTCTCACAGAAGCAAGAGCCCGCGAAGCGCACGATGTACTGACCGTCGCAGTTCACTTCGACTCGACCACTCGCACCATCATCGATGGGCGCACATTCGGCTTCTGCAAGCTGATCGTCGACCGCGAAAAGCGCACGATTCTGGGCTGCCACGTCGTCGGCGAGCGGGCCGTGGAGATCACACAGATGGCGGCGATCGCGATCGCCGCGGGGATGAGGGTCGATGAGCTGGCCGGCGTTCCGCTCTCGTTTCCAACCTACACAGGAATGCTGGCGCGAGCCGCGGCGAGCGCGGCGCGCCAACTCAACTTGGAAGTGCATTGGCAGGCTAGCTGTCACTTCTGATCAGGTTGTTCCGAGGAGCGCCTGAGCGGGCGGTCGTCGGTTGATGGCCGAATGCGGCCTGCGGTCGTTATACCACGCGAGCCATCGGTTGAGATCGGCGGCGCGCGTAGCGGACGATTTGAAGGGGAT
>NZ_JBPFEB010000136.1:0-41625 GCF_051061225.1 Methylocystis sp. | reverse complement strand
GCATCGAACTTCTTGGTCGGCGCGAACTGCCAGAGGATAGGTCCGAGCTTGTGCTTCAACTCGCTGAGGCCGCTCTTGAGGAACATGTCGATCGATGGCTTGGCTTCGGCGAGGATCTTGCGATTGGTGGTGAAGCGGTTGGCCTTCACGGCGAAGACGAAATCGTCCGGTGTCTCATCGTGCCATTTGCGGAAGGTCGTCGGCTTCTGGGTGGAATAATAGGTGCCATTGATCTCGATGGTCGTGACCTGGCGGCTGGCATATTCGAGCTCCCGGGTCTTGGGATGCTTGGCCGGGAAGAACATGCCCCCGCGCCATGGCTCGAAGGTCCACCCCCCGATGCCGACGCGGATTTCGCCCGATTGTTTGCCTTTGGCCATGATTTATACGGTATTATAGTACCGCTACCCTGAAATGCGCTAAAAATGGCGCTTTCTGCTTGCCCGGTCCAAACCGATCCCGTACATCGCGCGCCTTGTCCGGAGACATAATGCCATGAACACCTACTCGGCGAAGCCGTCCGAGATCGAGAAGAAGTGGATCCTGATCGACGCCGAAGGGCTTGTCGTCGGCCGCCTCGCCTCTGTCATCGCCATGCGCCTGCGCGGTAAGCACAAGCCGACGTTCACCCCGCACATGGATTGCGGCGACAACGTCATCGTCATCAACGCCGATAAGATACTGCTGACCGGCGATAAGCTCCGTCAGAAGACTTATTACCACCACACGGGTTATATCGGCGGCATCAAGGAACGCACCGCCGGCCGGATCATGGCAGGCAAGCACCCGGAACGGGTCGTCGAAAAGGCCGTGGAGCGCATGCTTCCCAAGGGGCCGCTCGGCAAGCGCCAGATGTCGAACCTGCGCGTCTATGTCGGCACCGACCACAAGCACGAAGCGCAGCAGCCGGTGAAGCTGGATGTTGCCGCGATGAATCCCAAGAACACCAACTTCAAGAAATCGAAGGCGGCTTAATCCATGGCTGAGGAAGTCAAGAATTTCAGCGATCTCAAGTCCACGCTGATCAAGGCGAAGCCGGCCAACGCGCCGGAAGAGGGCGCAGAGAAGAAGGCCAACCGCGACTCCAAGGGCCGCGCTTACGCGACGGGCCGCCGCAAGAACGCCATCGCGCGCGTCTGGATCAAGCCGGGCTCCGGCAAGATCACGGTCAACGGCCGCGACGCCGAGGCCTATTTCGCCCGGCCGGTGCTGCGCATGATCCTCCAGCAGCCGCTGGTCGTCGCCAAGCGCTCGGGCCAGTACGACCTGATCGTTTCGGTCGCCGGCGGCGGTCTCTCGGGTCAGGCCGGCGCGGTGCGCCACGGCCTCGCCAAGGCGCTGACTCATTACGAGCCGGAGCTGCGCTCCCCGCTCAAGAAGGAAGGCTTCCTCACCCGCGACTCGCGCGTGGTCGAGCGCAAGAAATACGGCAAGCGCAAGGCTCGCCGGTCCTTCCAGTTCTCGAAGCGCTAACGGCTGGGAGCGCTGCTCTCAGCGCTTCCAGGACCATGCAGAACACATCAAAGCCGGGCGTCGCCCGGCTTTTTTGTTCCCAGTCTCCTGGTCAATTTGCCGATGAGCCGGGCGCGCTTCGGCACACCATGCACCGGCCGGAAAAGCATCAGCCGGCACATCTCAAAATCTGAATGATCCGAGATAGTAATCCGGATAATTCGCGTCACAGGGCGCATCCAGATCCGTCGGGTAGAGCTCGTCGCTCTCGGAAACCGCATACATCGCCCTGTTCGCGAACGAGACCTCCAGCACGTTGGGGATCACCACATTCGAGAGATTGACCAGCGGGCTGCAGTTGTTTCCGTGCACATGAAACACGGAAAAGCGGCGATCGAGCTTCTCGAGCACGCGTCTGGCAAGCCTGTAGAATCCGGCCTCCGTCAACTGGCTCAGGCCGTGAAATTCGCAAATGATCTGCGAGACATATTCAAAGCATTCATCGGGCGTGCTGTCGATGACCGCCCACTCGTCCCCTTCGATATCAATCTTCAGGATGAGATGCGCATCACTGTTTGCGGAGCCCCGCTTTATGATCTCCGGAAGGGTGACGGAGTCTGCCGACGGCAGGGGCGTCACTTTCTTTTTGTGAAACGCAAGCAGGGGGTGCTGCGTTGGGGCGGCCTCGATCGTGTGATCGAACTGCTCGACAGGAATGCCGAGCTTCGCCAATGCAAAATCCCAGTTATCATCATTGCTGATGCCCAGCGATAATGCCAGGGATATCCTGGAGGGATCGTCGATCTGGACGTAGCCGCCATCATTCGGGCTGCCGAGTCTGATCTTGCTGTAGCCATCCACTCGATGGGGTCTCAGCAACCTGAAAAATTCCAGGATCGCTTTTTGCGATTCAGCGGAACAGTCGGGCGACGCAATCCGGCTATCGAGCTGTCTCTGGATTTGCTGCAGCCGAAGCCGCAGCTCATTCATCCTCCAGTCAATGTCATTGACCGAGGGAGGCAGAGTCCTCTTTCGCCATTCATCATAAATGTCCTTCAGTTTCATCTGGTCCGCTTCGATGGATGGGAAAGGAACGGCGACGACGGCTGGGCAGCCGAAGCTGAGCCTATCAGATTTCAGTTCGAGCAGTTGACTCTTATTTCGTCCAAGCTCCGAGCCATCATAGAGCCGACTTTCTCAAATGAAAGCTCCGATCGGATCGTCTCCCGAGCCGCACGGCCGAGTTTGCGCCTCAAGTCTGCGTTGTGGCTCGCGAATCGAAAGAGCTCCACAGCAGCGTCGTGTTTCGGCTCCGCCCACCATTGCCCTTCCCAAGCGATATACTCGCCCTCCCTCACCCGTCTCATATCGAAATCGACCAGCAAGCTGTTCGCTGGCGTCATGAAATCGAGATTTCCAGAGAACTTGGTCCCTATGACAAGCTTTCCGGCGGCCATGCATTCCGCCAAATTGAGACCGAACCCTTCTGACCGGTGGAGCGATACGAACACATCCGTCGCAGCCTGAAGTTGGGCGATTTCGACCGGCGACATGACCGCGTCGATGACGCGGATGTTTGCGTTTGATGCTGCAAGCGTCTTCAGCTCACGCTCGTAACGGTTTCTGAATGCGGAGCCATGACATTTGACAACCATCAGCGGGGAGGATTCAGCCGTTCCCGGAAAGGCGTCGATAAATGCCCGGATTGCGCCGAGAGGATTTTTCCGCTCCGGATAGGAGCTGAAATCGAAGGTCGTCAGAAAAATCGGTCGATCTGGAGGAAGGCGCAGCTCTTCTCTCGACATCGTCTGGTCCAGATTGTTGATCTGGACAGGCAGGGGGATAACCCTGACCCGTTTCGACGTTGCCGTCTTGAGAGAATTGGCGACGAAAGCGCTGGGAACCCAAATCTCCACCAGATCTTCGATCGCCCTTGTCCATATTCCGGGGAAGACTGGCAGCTCCCAAAAGAACAGCCCAATCTTTCGATTGTGAGAGAGACAGGATGGATCGACAAGACCTCTGAGATGTTCCTGCAAGATCGCATTGGCGTTGATGGCGAGCAGCGCCATATCGTAGCGGTTCTCCAAATGACCGGCGGATGGATAGAAGATCTCGTTTTTGGTATGGCCGGAGGAGAGAGCATGGCAGGAGAGTGGAAGCCCGGTGGATTTATAGGCTTCCGCGAGAGTTCGCGCCGCCTTTCCGAGGCCGTTCTCGGTGCTGAAAAACCCGTATATGGCGAGGCCGGGCTGACGAGTCGCCAGGCTTTTCGCCCACTGCAAATTCCTGGCGAAACTCGATAGGTTTTTTGCCGCCTGATTGACGCTCGTCAGCATTCGCTCTTCCCATATGAAGCAGGGCGCCATTTACATCCGGGCGAGCGCTGTTCTTTTTTCCAAGGTATTCGCGAAGTTGCTGAAATGTAACGCAATGCGCAGGTCAACCTCCGGCGCGAACCGGAGCTCATTTTTCATTAAAAAGTAATAAAAACGACACACGAATATTGTCGACTGGTAAACTTGACTGTTTTCGCGAGACCAGTTCCCTGCGCGCCTCTATGTCTTTTTCAGATGCCCCCGGCGCCGCTATCATGAGGCGCTGCTCACAGATGGAGACGCTGATCATGCGCGCATTGCCGTATTTTCTTGCCGGCCTGTTCGTCGCCCTCCCCGCCCTCGCCGCCGACCCGTCCGTCATCGGCGAGAAGAACGCCAAGGACGTCGTCACCATCCGCGCGCCCGAGGCGGCGACCTCAAAGCAGACCTTGCCGTTCTTTCCCGGCGTTTCCGGCCAAAACGCCGGCGCCAGGGGGCTGTCGCTGCTGAAGGTCGTGATCCCGCCGGGCGGCTCGGCGGCGCCGCATGTTCACAAGGGCTACGAGTCGGCGATCTATCTGCTGCAGGGCACGGTCGAGACACGTTACGGCGAGAAGCTCGAGAAGCGCGTCGTCAATGTCGCCGGCGACTTCATCTTCATCCCCGCGGATGTGCCGCATCAGCCGACCAACCTCAGCCAGACAGAGCCCGCGATCGCGATCGTCGCGCGTAACGATCCCGACGAGCAGGAGCATGTGATCCTGTTGCCGAAGCAGTAGACCGACGAAACCGCAACGAGGACTCCATGCTGACCTTTCTGCGCGCGCCGACTGTCGCGCCCATCCTGCTCCTCATCCTGTCCAATCTGTTCATGACAACGGCCTGGTATGGCCATCTCAAATTCCCCCGCCTGTCGATGCCGCAGGCGATCGCCATGGGATGGCTCATCGCGCTCATCGAATATTGCCTCGCGGTTCCGGCGAACCGCATCGGCTATGGCGCCTATTCCGCCGCGCAACTGAAGACGATTCAGGAAGTCATCACGCTGGTCATCTTCACCGGCTTTTCCTTCCTCGTGCTGGGCGAGGCGCCGAGCTGGCGGACGCTCCTGGGCTTCGCGCTGATCGCCGCAGGGGCCTTCTTGATCTTCCAGTCGAAATAGCGTCAGCGCAAAATGTCGCGGAGCGGCCGCCGCGCCGCTTCGATGATCAGCGCGCCCGTGGCGCCGAGGCCGCCGACGAGCAGGAAGAATTGCGCGCTGGTGAGATTGGCCCAGAAGCTGCCGATCCAGCCGGCGAGCAGATTGCCCAGAAACATCGAGGTGAACCACGCGCCCATCAGAGCCGAACGCGCGCCCTCTGGCGCCAGATGCGACACAAGCGACAGGGTGATCGGCGAGAAGTGCAGCTCGGAGAGCGTCACCAGCGTGAAATAGAGCAGCAGCCACAGCCAGCTCGCCTTGCCGCCGTCGCTGACCGCAGCCGCCAGCGCCATTACGGCGAAACTCGCGGCGACTCCCAGACAGCCGAAGGAGAGCTTGCGCACCGTCGACGGCTCCCACCCGCGTCGCGCCAGCCATCCCCAGAAGGCGACGAGCGGCGGCGTGAACAGGAAGATCATCAGCGGATTGAAGGCCTGAAACCAGGTGACCGGAATCTCGCCCCGCCAGCCGAACAGACTGACGCTGCGGTCCGTGAACTGCTCGGCCCAGATCGCAATCGTATTTCCCTGCTGCTCGAAGGCCGCCCAGAACAGCGCGGAGGGCAGGAACAGCCATGCAATGCCGAGAAAAGCGGGGCGGAACGGCATATCGCCGACGGCGGGC
The DNA here is from genome assembly GCF_051061225.1 of Methylocystis sp. Lineage (GTDB taxonomy): Bacteria > Pseudomonadota > Alphaproteobacteria > Rhizobiales > Beijerinckiaceae > Methylocystis. Next base: position 36,030 of record NZ_JBPFEB010000136.1, on the reverse strand, counting down.
GCAGGCATCGCGCGCGGGCGATCGCCTGGCAATCCGGCGCGGCCGCGAAGATAGATCGTCAGGCCGATCGCCATGCCGACGCCGGCGCTCATGAATCCATAATGCCAGCCGAACTTTTCGCCGAGCGTGCCGCAGACGAGCGGCGCGAAAAACGCGCCGATGTTGATGCCGACGTAGAAGATGGAATAGGCGCGGTCGCGACGGGAATCGTTGCGCGGATAGAGCTCGCCGACCTGGGTGGAGATATTTGGCTTGAATGCGCCGCAGCCCAGCGCGATCAGCGACAGGGCGACCAGAAAAAGCGGCTCATAGGCCATGAGGAAATGGCCCGCGACCATCAGCCCCGCGCCGAGCGCGATGGTCCGCGTGCGTCCTAGCCAGCGATCCGCGACAAGGCCGCCGAGAATTGGCGTCAGATAGACCAGCCCTGTGTAAAGCCCGTAAATCTGTGAGGCGAGCGGCTGCGGGCCGAGTGGGCCGGACAGGGTCTCGAGCCCGCTCTTCAGGGCGGCGAGACCGAGCGCCGCGTCGATCCGCTCGGGCTTCAGCAGCTCGTCCACCATATAAAGAACAAGAAGCGCCCGCATCCCGTAATAGGAGAATCGCTCCCACATCTCTGAGCCGAAGAGCGTGGCGAGGCCCGGTGAATGGCCGGAGAAAACATTGAATTTCATGGCGTTTCAGCAAACCGGCGCGCGTGTTGTGGACAATGCGTTTCCCCGCGTGGTTGCGCTTGCGGGGCGACGTCGATAAGAGGGTTAATCCGTTGTCGTAGAGACAAAAGCAATGGCCGGTCACGAGACTCTCAAATCCAGCCGCAAAGTCGAATTGGGGTCGAACCGAAATTTCGGCCTCGTTTTTGCGGGCGTTTTCGCCGTTCTGGCCTTCTGGCCGCTGATCCGCCATGGCGAGGCCGTGCGCTGGTGGGCGCTGGCGCCCGCCGCCGCCTTTCTCGGCCTGGCGCTGTACGCGGATCACCTGCTGGCGCCGCTCAACAAGCTATGGTTCCGCTTTGGCTTGCTGCTGCACAGCGTCGTCTCGCCGCTGGTGATGGGCGCGCTGTTTTACGGGGCCGTCACGCCGGTCGCCTATGTGCTGCGGCTGATGGGCAAGGATATTCTGCGCCTGAAGCGCGCCGACGAGACGAGCTACTGGATCGAGCGCACGCCGCCCGGCCCCGCGAAAAACTCGATGGGCCAGCAATTCTGAGTCACGGGAGAAAAGCATGTCGTCCTTTCTGAAGGAATTCGTCGCCTATCTGCGCACGCGCAGGAAATTCTGGCTCGTGCCGCTGTTCGTGCTGTTCCTGCTGTTCGGCGCGCTGTTCTTCCTTGGACAGGGTTCCGTCGTCGCGCCCTTCATCTACACGCTGTTCTAAGGGCGCTTTATGCTGATCCTCGGCGTTTCCGCCTTTTATCATGATAGCGCCGCCGCGCTCCTGCGCGACGGCGAGATCGTCGCTGCGGCGCAGGAGGAGCGCTTCACGCGCATCAAGCACGACTCCGCCTTCCCGGAGAACGCCGTTCGCTTCTGTCTGGCGGAAGCGGGGGTCTCCGGCGCGGACATTGATCACGTCGTGTTCTACGAGAAGCCGTTCGTGAAATTCGAACGGCTCCTCGAGACCTATCTGGCGTTCGCGCCGAAGGGCTTTGAATCCTTCCGCAAGGCCATGCCGCTGTGGATCGGCGAGAAGATCTTCCAGCGCGACATTCTCACGAAAGCTCTGAAGGACGTCGATCCGGGGCTGGCCGAGGGCGACAAGCTGCTCTTCTCGGAGCATCACTTCTCGCATGCGGCGTCCGCCTTCTATCCGTCGCCCTTCGAGCGCGCGCTGGTCCTCACCATGGACGGCGTCGGCGAATGGACGACGACGTCGGTCGCGCTCGGCAATGGGTCCGATCTTCAGATCGTCAAGGAAATCCATTTCCCGCATTCGCTCGGCCTGCTCTATTCCGCGCTGACCTATTACACGGGCTTCAAGGTCAATTCGGGCGAGTACAAGGTGATGGGCCTCGCGCCCTATGGCGAACCGAAATACGCCAGGCTCATGCTCGACGAGCTGATCGACGTGAAGGCGGACGGCTCCTTCCGCCTCAACCTCGATTACTTCGACTATTGCACCGCGCTGAAGATGACGAACGACAGGTTCGACCAGCTCTTCGGCGCGCCGGCGCGCAAGCCGGAGGACCGTCTCGAACAACGTCACATGGACCTCGCCGCCTCCGTGCAGGCCGTGACGGAAGAGGTCGTGCTGCGCCTGACGCGCGCGCTCGCGGCGGAGACGGGCGAAAAGAATCTCTGCCTTGCCGGCGGCGTCGCGCTCAATTGCGTGGCGAACGGCAAAATCCTGCGCGACAGGAGCTTCGAGAACATCTTCATCCAGCCGGCGGCGGGCGACGCCGGCGGCGCGCTCGGCGCCGCGCTGGCGGGCTATTATCACCAGAAGGAGCAGCCGCGCCGCGTGACGCCCGGCAAGGACCAGATGAAAGGCTCCTATCTCGGCCCCCGCTACGAGCAGGCGGACATCGAGAGGCGGCTGCGCGACGTCGGCGCCAAATTCACCGTTGTCGGGGACGACGGCGTGATCGAGGAGACGGCGCAGGCGCTCGTAGCCGGTCAGGCGGTCGGCTGGCATCAGGGCCGCATGGAGTTCGGCCCGCGCGCGCTTGGCGGCCGCTCGATCCTGGGCGACCCCCGCTCGCCGACGATGCAGAAGGCCCTCAATCTCAAGGTCAAGTTCCGCGAGAGCTTCCGCCCCTTCGCGCCATCGGTGCTGCGCGAGCGCGTGTCGGACTGGTTCGAGATCGACTGCGACTCGCCTTACATGCTGCTCGTCGCCAATGTGCAGAAGAGCCATTGCCGCGAGATGTCGGCGGACGAACAGGCGTTGTTCGGCATCGACAAGCTGAATGTGCCGCGCTCGGACATTCCGGCGGTGACGCATGTCGATTATTCCGCGCGCATTCAGACGGTGCACGAAGACACCAACCCCCGCTACCATCAGCTGCTGACGCGCTTCGAAGAGCTGACGGGCTGTCCGGTGCTCATCAACACCAGCTTCAACGTGCGCGGCGAGCCGATCGTCTCGACGCCCGAGGACGCATTCCGCTGCTTCATGGGCTCGGACATCGAGTTCCTGGCGGTCGGCAACTGCATCCTGCGCAAGGCCGATCAGGACCCGTCGCTGGCGCAGGATTACAAGAACGCCTTCGAGCTGGACTGAGGCGCCCCCTCCCCAACCCTCCCCCGCTTCGCGGGAGAGGGAGCGGGTCCGGGCCTTCATCAGCAACGCTGATCGTGAACGTCCCCTCTCCCGCGAAAGCGGGGGAGGGACAGGGAGGGGGCCTCTCAATGGCAGGCCCCTCTCCACCACCAGCCCGCCCTCAAAACACTCCCGCGTCCAGCCCCGCCGCCATGAGCATGCCCAGCTCCCGGCATTGCTCCGCGAACTCGGGTCGCCAGTCCCCACGGCAGACCAGCGGGTCCTGGATCGCCCGCCAGCGCAAGCCCGTCACGATGGTCTGGACGCCGCGCAACGCGCCCGTGCCGTCGCTACCCGCGCGGACGGCGAGCGCATAGGGCCGCCCCTGCGTCCGTTCCAGGCAGGGGTAATAACAGCGGTCGAAGAAATCCTTCAGCGCGCCGCTCATATAGCCGAGGTTCTCGGGCGTCAGCAGAAGGATCGCGTCCGCCGCGAAGACGTCTTCCGGCCCCGTCTCGAACGGGCTGAGCGCGCGCGCCGCCACATCCCCGATGTCGGGCGCCCGCGCCCCGGCCAGCAGCGCGTCACGCAAAAGCTGCGTATTGTGGGACGGGGCGTGGGCGATGATCAGGAGGCGCTTGTGGCTCAATGCGGATGAAACTCGGGAATGCCGACGGCTCCAACCCAGACCGCCGCGCCGACGCTGCCCAGCAGAAGCAGCGCGCCGCCATAGGCGAAGACCGAAGCAACCGACGCCTGATAGACCGAATCGGCAATCACAGCGCCAAGGGATTTCAACATGTCGCGGATGGCGGTCATGGTGGAGCCTCGTGAGACCTGAGATCGGACGCCCAAGCGCGCCCCTTTCCTCATCTCAGTTATCGCGCGGCGCGGCCGGCGCCAGTGTTGCGGCAAGGCTGTCACAGACGGTTGTTGACAAGGCGCCATGCAGCGACCATCCAACCCGTCAGAAAGCAGGACAAGAGTTTCATGAGCACCAGGATCTTCATCGACGGCGACGCGGGCACGACGGGACTCGAAATCCGCGAGCGGCTCGCGGGCCGCGGCGACATCGAGATCGTCGCCATACCGCCCGAGAAGCGCAAGGACGTCGCGACCAAGCGCGACATCCTCGCGGCGGTCGACGTCGCCGTGCTCTGCCTTCCGGACGATGCGGCGAAGGAGACGGTTGCGCTCTGTGATGCGCTCGGCGACAGGGCCCCGCGTCTGCTCGACGCCTCGACCGCCCACAGGGTCGCGCCCGGTTGGGTCTATGGCTTTCCCGAGCTTTGCGCGGGACAGGCCGAGGCCATCGCCAAAGCGCCCCGCGTCGCGAATGTCGGCTGCTATGCGACCGGGTCCATCGCGCTCCTGCGCCCCCTTGTCGACGCGGGTCTGATCCAGCCCGATCAGCCCCTCGCCATCAACGCCGTCTCCGGCTATTCGGGCGGCGGGCGGCAGATGATCGAGGCTTACGAGACTGGCGCCGCCCCGGCTTTCGAGCTTTACGCGCTGGGGCTCGAGCACAAGCATCTGCCCGAGATCATGGCCTATGCACGCCTGTCGGCGCGGCCGCTGTTCGTGCCCTCGGTCGGCAATTTTCGTCAGGGCATGCTGGTGTCGATCCCGCTCGCGCTCGACGCGCTGCCCGGCAAACCCCGGGCCGGGGATTTCGAGGCCGCCTATCGCCGGCATTACGAGGGCGCGCCCCATGTGCGCGTCACGCCCGCCCCGGCGGCGGCGCGGCTCGACGCGCTGGCGCTGAATGGCACCGATGATATGGAGCTGTTCGTCTTCGCCAACGAAGCGCGCCGGCACGCGGTTCTGGTCGCCCGGCTGGACAATCTCGGCAAGGGCGCGTCGGGTGCGGCCACGCAGAACCTCGACCTGATGATCGGCGCCTGACCACAGACGTCACGGGCGGCCATCGACGCCGCTCGGATCCACCTCGCGCCTGAAAAAGGGGGCTGAAGCCCCCTTCCCCGTCAGTCGGTATAGGCTGTGACGCCTGCGGGAAGTTTTGAGGCAACGTCGCCGTAGCGGCTGGTGCGCTTGTCCATCATCGCCTCGAAGGCTTCGTGGACCTCGGTCACCGTGCGGTCTTTCAGCCGCCGCCCGTGCTGCTCGTAGAAGATCGGCTTGTTGGCCCTGGCGGGCTTCGGCAGGAGCGCCGCCGCCGACATCTGCGGCGACTCGACCATCGCCCGCATGAAGCGCTCAGTGTCTTCCGGCCCGAGGAAGTGGATCAGATAGGTTTCGCCCGGCGTCAGCGGACGACCGACCTTCTCGGCGATCTTCGCGCTGTCCTTCTTCAGCATCTCCGCCGCCATCGCGGCCGAGAGATAAGGATCGTTGCGCAAATTCAGGATTTTCGCGCGCTGGCGTCCGGCGCCCTCTTCGGCGGCCCTCGCCTCCTCGGCGCGGCCATAGCGATGGCCGAAATCCGCCAGCGCCTTCATCCAAGTCTTTTCGACAAACTGGAAAAGGCCGCTCGCGGAGGAGGTGCGGGCCTTGGCCGAGGTGTGGAAATTCGATTCCTTGTCGGCGATCGCCATCAGCAGCGCCGGGTCCATCTCCGTCTTGTTGGCGGCCTCGACCACGCGCTCGACGATGGCTTGCTGGACCTTCACCGGCCCGAAGCGCATGACGCCGCCAGCGGCGTCTCCGCCCGTGTCGTCCTTGCCGAAGAGACGATGCGCCCAGGTCAGAGCGGCCTGCTCGATCGAGAAGTCGCTGTCCAGAGCCTCGTCGTCCTCGCTGCCGGCGCGCGCCAGCTCCAGCAGATGGCCTGCGAGCGTGCGTTGCCTGGCGACGTGACTGAGCTTTTCGTAATAGGGCGTGTCGTTGCGCTGAAGCGTGAGGCTGAGGGCCGCGATCGTCGACAGAACGGCGCCGACGCAAACGGTCCGGAGAAGGACGTAGAACGAGCGGTCGGCGCGGATCAGCGCCAGTCTGTCGCCCAGTGTCAGTCTCCGCGGCTCATTGGCAGGCTGCGTCAAATCCGTCATTCGTCACATAAGCTCCTTCATCCGCGAAACTGCGGCACGTTCAAGAGCTTACGTGGAAGGAACGGCGAAAGATCGACGGCAGCCGCCACGCCCGCGCCACATTCAGAAACAGCTCAGCTACAGGCAAAACCTTAAAAACATTGGATAAAAAACAGTTAAGGCCGGAATCGTCCGATCCCGGCCACATTTACGCCACGCTGGCGGCGCCCCCGCCGTCAGATCGGAATCTTGGAGAGAAGGCTCTGGATCAGGTGATAATCCGGCCCCGCGACGGGCGTCGTGCGCGACAGGAAGTCGACCGGCTTGCCATCCTCCAGGCCGTAATCCGCGACCCGAACCACCTTTCGCGACTTGTCGAAATAGACCGCCATCACGCGCTGGTCGGTGATGTTCTGCGGCATGAAGGCCATCGAGCGTTCGAGGCGCTGGCTGACGTAATACCAGGCGTCGCCGCCGATGGTGGAGGTTGTGGACGGGGTGCCGAGGATCTGCATCACCTGCGGCGCGGCCATGCCCGGTTTCACCTGCTCCGCCTTGCGCTGGTCGATGATTGCGCCGCGATTGATGACGCCGTCGTAGCCCAGACAGCCGGAGAGCGCGGCCGCAAGGCCGACGGCCGCCGCGATCCGGACCATCGCCGCGCCAGAAAAGCCCGCGGAAAAGATACGAAATTCCGGCCCCGCCATACTGATCTCCAGGCTACCCGCCGCCGACGCGAAGACGTGTCGCGCGACTTCGTCAAGCAATTGCGCTTGCCTAGCCCTCGATCGCAGCGAAAGCAAGCCGGTTGGCGGGAAAACGGGAACGGCTGGCGCGCGCCGGTCGATGCACGTATCTAGAAAGCCTCACCATCGCCGGGCGGAAGGAGAAGCGGCCATGACGAAGGACATGCTCGGCGGACAGCCCGCCAAAAGCGAGCCCGCTCCCCTGTCCCGGCTGGCGTCGCTGTCCGAAACGCCGCCCGAGGGGCTGGACGTGGACATTGTCGCCAATGCGGCGGAACGCGCGGCGCTGGCCGAGCTCAACGGGCTGCCCGCGATCGACGCTTTGACGGCGGCGCTGCGCCTGCGCCGCTGGCGCGGAGACGGGCTGGAGGTCACCGGGGAGTTGCGGGCGCGCCTGCGCCAGACCTGCGTCGTGACGCTCGAGGACTTCGACACGGAGGTCGTCGAGTCGATCGAGATGCGCTTTGCGCCGCCCGCCGAGGAGCCCCGCCCCCGCTCGCGCCGGCATGAGCCGGAACCCGAGCCGCATGAACATGACGCGCTGGCGGAAGACCCGCCCGATCCGCTCGTGGGAGGCGTGGTCGATCTCGGCGCGCTGGTCGCCGAATTCTTCACCCTCGCGCTCGACCCCTATCCGCGCAAGCCGGGGGCCGAATTTGTCGAGCCGGCGCCGGAGGACGCCTCGAACGTCTCCCCCTTCGCGCAACTCCGGCGCTTGCGGGACGAACCGCCCAAGGACGCCTGACCCGCACGGGCCGGCGGGGCGCTGGCACTTGCGCCGCCGCCCCGCAAATGGCAATCACGCGCGCAGACAGCAGCAGCCTGGAGCAGGCGCGGCCGGCCCGGCCGGTCGGTCATCAGAGCGTCGCCCGCCCGCTGCACATGAGACAGACCGGACGCCCGCCCGTCTTCGGCGCAAGAGGCAAGGTCCGGCGTTGAGGAGACGACTGGGAAGATGGCGGAAAAAGTTCGGATCGCGGTCGACGCGATGGGCGGCGATTTCGGCCCGTCTGTGACGGTTCCCGGCTGCGCCCGAGCCCTCGAACGCCGGCCAGACAGCCATTTCCTTCTGATCGGCGACGAGAAGGCGATCCGCGCGGAGCTGGCGAATCATCCGCGACTCGCCGAAGCCAGCGAGGTCCGCCATGCCACGGTCTCCATCCGCATGGACGACAAGCCCAGTCAGGCGTTGCGCCAGGGCCGCCGGGTCTCCTCCATGTGGATGGCCGTCGAGGCCGTGAAGAAGGGCGAGGCCGACGTCGCCGTTTCCGCCGGCAATACCGGCGCGCTCATGGCCATGTCGAAAATCTGCCTGCGCACCCTGCCGGGCGTGGATCGGCCGGCGCTGGCCTGCCTGTGGCCGACGCTGCGCGGCCATTCCATCGTGCTCGACGTCGGCGCCTCGATCGGCGCCAACGCCACCCAGCTCGTCGCGCTGGCCATCATGGGCTCCGCGATGGCGCGCGTCATTCTCGGGCTGGAGCGCCCCTCGGTCGGCCTGCTCAATGTCGGCACGGAGGAGATCAAGGGCGTCGAGGAGGTCAAAGGCGCGGCGGCCATCCTGCGCGAGTCGAACCTGCCGGGTCTCGCCTATTCGGGCTTCGTCGAGGGCGACGGCATCGGCATGGGCGCCGTGGATGTCGTCGTCACCGAAGGCTTCACGGGCAACATCACGCTCAAGACCGCCGAAGGCACCGCCAAGCAGATCGCCGCCTATCTGCGCGCCGCGATGGGCGGCTCGCTGCTGGCGAAGCTCGGCTACCTTCTCGCGCGCGGCGCCTTCGCCGAGCTCAAGGGCAAGATGGACACGCGCTCGATCAATGGCGGCGTGTTCCTCGGCCTCGACGGCCTCGTCATCAAGAGCCATGGCGGGACCGACTCCGTGGGCTTCGCCCGCGCCGTGGAAATCGGCTATGAAATGGCCAAGAGCGACCTGATGAACCGCATCCGGGACACTGTCGCGCTCGCCCAGCAGTTCGAAAGCGGCTCCGCCGATCCCACCAACCCCCCTCAGGAAGCCGCCCAGTGACGACGGAACATTCCCTTTTGCGCTCCGTCGTCCTCGGCGTGGGCTCCTATCTGCCCGAGAAGACGCTGACCAACGACGACCTCGCGAAGATGGTCGACACCAGCGACGACTGGATTTTCCAGCGCACCGGCATCCGCGAACGCCACATCGCCGCAAAGGGCGAAACCACCTCCATGCTCGGCGAGAAGGCCGCGCGCGCGGCGCTCGCCGCCGCCGGGCTGACGCCGGACGACATCGACCTGATCATCGTCGGCACCTCGACGCCGGACTGGACCTTCCCCTCCACCGCAAGCCAGATTCAGGCCGCGCTCGGGATCACGCATGGCGTGGCCTTCGATCTTCAGGCGGTCTGCTCGGGCTTCGTCTTCGCCGTGACCACCGCTGACAAGTTCCTGCGCTCGGGCTCGCACAGGCGCGCGCTGGTGATCGGCGCCGAAACCTTCTCGCGCATCATCGACTGGGAAGACCGCACCACCTGCGTGCTGTTTGGCGACGGCGCCGGCGCCATGGTGCTGGAGGCCCGCCCCTCGACCGGCTCCATGGCCGAGCGCGGGGTTCTGACGACGCATCTGCGGTCGGACGGCCGTCATCGGGCCAAGCTGCATGTCGACGGCGGCCCGTCGGCGACGCAGACCGTCGGCCACCTCCGCATGGAGGGCAAGGAAGTGTTCAAATTCGCTGTGGGAAAGGTGACGGACGTGGTCGTCGACGCCTTCGCCGCCACGGGACTCAGCCCGGATCAGCTCGACTGGTTCGTGCCGCATCAGGCGAATCGCCGCATCATCGACATGTCGGCGCAAAAGCTCGGGATCGCGCCCGAAAAAGTCGTGGCCACCGTGCATCTGCACGGCAACACCTCGGCCGCCAGCGTGCCGCTCGCCCTGTCCGTGGCCGTCGGCGACGGCCGCATCAAGCAGGGCGACCTCGTGATGCTCGAAGCCGTCGGCGGCGGCTTCACCTGGGGATCGGCGCTCATCCGCTGGTGAGCGACTTTCTCACGCACCTCGGGAAAAGTTTCTTTTTAAACAGTGACGGCAGCCCCGCCCGCCTCCCCTGGCGGAGCGGCTCTTCTTCGCACGTACGTACGCAAGGGTCTGGAGTTGCTCGACAATTTCGCGTGGTGAGTAACAATAAGTAACATTGGCCACTGGCCCATGTCGCCAGTGGTGCAGTTTTGCCTATGATTTCACACTGATTTTTGTCACAAGACCTCTCAGTTTTTTTATTGCCAAGCTTGCCTTTTGTTCAAATTCCGAAAAAATCCAACTAATGCGACGGCTATGCTGGGCCGCCCATCGAGGCTGGCGAGGGCTCACGAACCAACCCTTATCTCGAAACGTTGCCGGCTCCCCAACGGGAGCCCTTTAAACCTTTGCTGTTACACAGGACTGAAAGATGGCACAGTCTTACCCCGATTTATCGGCCCCTCCCGCGTCGGCGACCACGCCCCCCAACACGGTCACCCGCGCCGATCTGGTTGAGGCAGTGCAACGCCAGACCGGCCTGCCCCGCGCGGATTGCGCGAGATATGTGGAAATGGTCCTCGACGAGGTTTTCGAGGCCATTGTCACGCGCCAGGAAGTCCGGCTGTCATCCTTCGGCGCCTTCCAGATCCGCGCCAAGCGCGAGCGCCAGGGACGCAATCCCAAGACCGGCCAAGGCGCGAAGATCACGGCGCGCCTCGTCGTGACCTTCAAGCCCTCCAACGTCATGCGGGCGCGCGTGAACACGCATTTCAAGGTCCCCGCCCCCCGCAAGTCGAATGGCGCGCGCAAGGCCAATGGCGCCGGGCGGCATGACGACGGAGCCCCGCCGAAGGGCGACGGCGCACAGACGCTGACGAGCTTCCCGATCGAGAGAACCGAGCGCGAACTGGGCGCTACCCGTTGAAACGGCGGGCGTCTGACAGACCTCTGACACCCGCCTCTTGACAAGCGGCGGCGGCGCATGCGCCAAGCGCGCATGGCAAAAGCGCGCTCCTATTTCGTCTGCCAGAACTGCGGCGCGATCGCGCCGCGCTGGCAGGGCCGCTGCGAGTCCTGCGGCGACTGGAACACCATCGTCGAGGAAAGCGACTCCGGCCCTGTTGCGTCTCGCGCGACTCGCGGCCGCGCCTTCGAGCTCGAGGGCCTCGCCGGCTCGGACAAGCCGGCCGAGCGCATCGTCACCGGCATAGGCGAATTCGACCGGGTCACCGGCGGCGGTTTCGTGCCGGGGTCCGTGCTGCTGCTGGGCGGCGAGCCGGGAATCGGCAAATCCACGCTCCTCATTCAGGCCTGCGCGGCGCTGGCGCGGCGCGGCGCGCGGGTGATCTACATCTCCGGCGAGGAGGCGGTGGCGCAGGTGCGGCTGCGCGCCAGCCGTCTCGATCTCGCGGACGCGCCGGTTGAACTCGCCTCGGCCACGCAGGTGGAAGATATTCTGGCAACCTGCGTGACGGGGCGACGCGCGGCCCTCATCATCATCGACTCCATTCAGACCATGCACACGGAGGTCGCTCCCTCCGCGCCCGGCACGGTCACGCAGGTGCGGGCCAGCGCGCAGGCGCTGCTGCGCCACGCCAAGACCAGCGGCTCCAGCATCATCCTGGTCGGCCATGTCACCAAGGACGGACAGGTCGCGGGTCCGCGCGTCGTCGAGCACATGGTCGACGCCGTTCTCTCCTTCGAAGGCGACGCGGCGCATCATTTCCGCATGTTGCGCGCCTCGAAGAACCGTTTCGGCGCGACCGGCGAAATCGGGGTATTCGAGATGACTGGGCTCGGCCTCGCCGAGGTCGCCAATCCTTCGGCCATCTTCCTCGCGGGACGCGACGCGACGGCGCCCGGCGCGGCGGTGTTCGCCGGCATGGAAGGCCAGCGGCCGATGCTCATCGAAATTCAGGCGCTGGTCGCCCCGACCTCGCTCGGCACGCCGCGCCGGGCGGTCGTTGGCTTCGACCAGAACCGCCTGTCCATGATTCTGGCTGTGCTGGAGGCCCATGGCGGGCTCAAGCTCGGCATGCACGACGTCTATCTGAACGTGGCCGGGGGCCTGCGCGCCGACGAGCCCGCCGGCGACCTCGCCGCCGCCGCGGCGCTCGTGTCGTCGCTGACCGGCGCCGTTCTGCCGGCCGACCAGGCGTTCTTTGGCGAGATTGGCCTGTCGGGAGCGATCCGGCCGGTGATCCACGCCGGGATGCGGCTGCGCGAGGCGGCCAAGCTCGGCTTTCACCAGGCCGTGCTGGCGCAAGGCCAGCAGATTAACGAGGACGAACGCCGCTCCGGCCTGACGCTGCGGCCCTGCGCCGACGTGGGCCAGCTCGTGGCGTCAATCGCCCAGACAGCGCCGCGGACGCGCGGGCGGGACTGATTTTAACCTTTCTGCTTCCCGCCGGCGGCTCAGTTGCGCTAGAAGCATGCCGTCGCGACCGCCGAGGCGACGGCCTGCCGCATCATGCTGGAATTTCGGGCGTCAGGGCGAAAACGAAGAGGACTTCGATGCCGTCATACCTTGATCTGGCAGTTATCATGATCGTGCTGATCTCCGGCATGCTCGCCCTTCTGCGCGGTTTCACGCGGGAAGTGCTGGCGATCCTGTCCTGGGTGGCGGCGGCCGCTGCGGCCTATTATCTCCACCCACTGGCGATGCCCTATGTGAAGCCTTACATCGCCAAGGAAGAGATCGCGCTGGCGGCGTCCGTCGCGTCGGTGTTTTTTGTTGCGCTCGTTGTCGTGTCGCTGTTCACGGTGAAGCTGTCGGACGTCATCCTCGATTCCCGGATCGGGGCGCTGGACCGTTCGCTCGGCTTCGTCTTCGGCGCGGTGCGCGGCCTGCTGCTCGCGGTGGTCGCGTTCGTTTTCTATAGCTGGCTGGTGCCGGACCCCAACCAGCCGGAATGGGTGCGCAACGCCCGCGCCAAGCCGATCCTCGCCGCTGGCGGGGACAAGCTGCGCGAAATGCTGCCGGACGACATCGACAGCATCATCGCGAAGATCAAGGCCAAGAAGGGCGGCCATCAGCCGGTGGAGGAAACGCCCCCGTCCGAGGCCGAGCCGGAGAAGGCCGATCTGCCGGCGCCCGACAAGAGCGAGGGCGGGGAGAAGCAGTAAGGGCGCAGGCTGCTGCGCGAGGCCGGACGCCCGCGGGCGTCCGGAAGAGCTGACAGATTTGACGCCCGCCGCCTCCGTGACGGCCGAGGCATGGGAGACGACGGATGACCGACACCACGCATCAGCAGATTCCCGGCCATCTGGACACACCCGACGAGACGGAAGACGATACGCTGCGCGAGTATTGCGGCGTGTTCGGCGTTTTCGAGTTCGAGGACGCGGCGGCGATCACGGCGCTCGGCCTGCACGCCCTTCAGCATCGCGGGCAGGAAGCCGCTGGCATCGTCACCTTCGACTCCGGCCGTTTCCATGGCGAGCGGCGTCTCGGCCTGGTCGGCGACCACTTCTCCAAGGAAAGCACCATCAAGCGCCTGCCCGGCTCGGCGGCCATCGGCCACGTGCGCTACGCGACGACCGGCGAGACCATGCTGCGCAACGTGCAGCCGCTCTTCGCCGAACTGAATACGGGCGGCTTCGCCGTGGCCCATAACGGCAATCTCACCAACGCGCAGGCGCTGCGCCGCGATCTCATCAAGGAAGGGGCGATCTTCCAGTCCACCTCCGACACGGAGGTGATGCTCCATCTCGTCGCGCGCAGTCGCAAGACGGCTCTCATCGACCGCTTCATCGAGGCGCTGCGCCAGATCGAGGGCGCCTATTCGCTCGTCTGCCTCACCAACAAGAAGCTGATCGGCGCGCGCGACCCGCTGGGCATCCGCCCGCTCGTCATCGGCGAACTCGACGGCAAATATATTCTCGCCTCCGAAACCTGCGCGCTGGACATCATCGGCGCCCGCTTCGTGCGCGACGTGAAGAACGGCGAGATCGTCATCATTTCGGAGAGCGGGCTGGAGAGCATCGAGCCCTTCCCGCCGCAGCCGATGCGTCCCTGCATCTTCGAATATATCTACTTCGCCCGGCCGGACTCGGTCGTGCACGGCCGCCCCGTCTATGAAGTCCGCAAGGCCATGGGCCGCGAACTTGCGCGCGAGCAGGTCATCGCCGCCGATGTCGTGGTGCCGGTGCCGGACTCGGGCGTTCCGGCGGCCCTCGGCTATTCACAGCAGTCGGGCATTCCCTTCGAACTCGGCATCATCCGCAACCATTATGTCGGCCGCACCTTCATCCAGCCGACGCAATCGGTGCGCGAGGTGGGCGTGCGCATGAAGCACAGCGCCAACCGCTGCGTGGTCGAGGGCAAGCGCGTGATCCTCATCGACGACTCGATCGTGCGCGGCACGACCTCTGTGAAGATCGTGCAGATGATGCGCGACGCCGGCGCGACGGAAGTGCACTTCCTCATCTCCTCGCCGCCGATCACCCACCCGGATTATTACGGCATCGACACGCCGCAGAAGGAAAAACTCCTCGCGGCGACGCATTCTCTCGAGGAAATGCGCGCCTATATCGGCTGCGACTCGCTGGCCTTCCTGTCGGTCGACGGCATCTATCGCGCCACGGGCTATCCCGGCCGCGACAATGCCCGTCCACAATTCACCGACCACTGTTTCACGGGCGATTATCCCACGTCGCTCACCGACCTCGTCGAAGAGAACCGCGCGCAGGTGTCGCTCCTCGCCGAGGCGAGCTGAGGCCCCGCGCCATGGCCGCGCCAGTCAAGAAGCCGATGACGGCCGCGGAATTCCTTCGCTGGGCGGAGGGCGCGGAACGGCGTCGAAGCGAGCTGTTTCGTGGAGAGATCGTCGCCATGGCCCCCGAACGGGCGGAACATGGTCGCGCCAAGGCGCATATATGGCGCGCGCTGGCCGATGCGATCGCGCGCGCCAATGCGCCATGCGAGGCGTTCGTCGACAGCCTCGGCGTGGCGGTCGACGAGCATACGGTCTACGAGCCGGATGCGCTGGTGAACTGCGGCGCGCCTGTCCCGCGCGATTCCCTTCTCGCGCCGGCGCCGGTCATTGTGGTCGAGGTCATTTCCCCGTCATCGCGGAGCCTCGACACGAACGTCAAGCTCTCCGATTATTTTCGTCTCGACAGCGTCGCGCATTATCTCGTCGTCGATACGGGCCGCCGGCTCGTCCTCCACTATGCGCGGCGGGAGGGCGAGATCGCCGTGACCTTCGTGAAGGACGGCGTTATCGCGCTCGATCCGCCCGGCCTCTCGCTCGCCCTCGCCGACATCTTCCCACAACCGGACTAGGCTTTGACCTCCCCCCGCATCGCTCTCGTCACCGGCGCCTCGCGCGGCATCGGCCGCGCCATCGCTCTCGAACTCGCGCGCGACGGCGCGCATGTCATCGCGCTCGCGCGCACGCAGGGCGCGCTGGAGGAGCTCGACGATGAGATTCGCGCTTTGGGCGCGGAGGCGACGCTCGTTCCCTGCGACGTCACCGATTTCGACGCGCTCGACCGGCTCGGCGCGGCGATCTTCCAGCGATGGGGCAGGCTCGACGCCTTCGTCGGCAACGCCGGCGTGCTCGGCCCGCTCTCGCCGCTCGCGCATGTCGACATTAAGGACTGGAACCGCGTGATGGCGGTCAACGTCACCGCCAACTGGCGGCTGATCCGCTCGCTCGATCTGCTGCTGCGCGCCTCGGGCGCCGGCCGCATCCTGTTCGTCACCTCCAGCGCGGCCTACAAGGCCCTGCCCTTCTGGGGCGCTTACGCGGCCTCCAAGGCGGCGCTGGAAAGTCTGGCTCGCACCTATGCGGCCGAGACCCGGGAGACGGGCGTCCGGGTGATGATCGCCAATCCGGGCCGGATGCGCACGCGCATGCGGGCGCAGGCCATGCCGGGCGAGAACCCGGCGACGCTGCCGACGCCCGAAGAATTCGCAAGAAAATGCCTTCCGCTGTTGCGGCCCGAATGGTCCGAAAGCGGAAGGCTGTATGATTATCCCACGGACAGGCTGATGGAGTTCCGTCAGCCGGATTAGAGGATCGGGAGAATGGCGCGTCCCCGGCGCTTCCCTCCCCGTGCGGGGGAGGGATTGCTCACGGGCGGCGTTCCCCCGCGCCCGTCAGTGGTGATGACGGTGATGCTTGTGAACAACCGGCGGCGGCGGCGGCGGGACATAGGTCAGCGTCAGGTTCTCGACGCCGGCGTTCCAGCCCAGGCCCGTGCCGGCCTCGATGTTGAAAGGCTGGAGGGAGAAGGTGTTGTCGGAGCCGCCGACGAGGATGGCTCCGCCGCCGCCGACGCCGATCTTGGCGGAGACGCCCGGACCCATGTAATTGCCCGCCAGCGCGCCGGGGCCGACATGCGCGGTCGCGGCGATCACGCCCCAGGCGAGCTCGCCCTGGCCATTGATGGAGATGTTCGGGCCGACCTTGGTCAGCGTGCCGGTGTAATGGGCGGGAACGCCGCCTTCGGCGTCATCGTTATAGGCGCAGTCGATCTGCTGATTCTCGACGAGAATGCTCAGAGTGTTGCCAAGCAGACGGCACTGAAGCGTGCCCACGCGGTCGCCGGCGAACGCGGCGGCCGGGCTCAGAAGCGCCAGAACGCAGGCGCCGCCAAACAGGCGCTTGAAACGGGTGGACATGGAAAACTCCTCCTCTTTTGCCTATCGGGCGCTTGAACGCCCTTATCCGCGACGCATTCTGCCAAGATGCAACGCATAAGGCGGAATATAGGAAATCCGGCGCGATCGCTACAGTCTCTAGGACAAGCTTCGCGCCCGTGATGTGCGCGACAGCACGCGGGAAAAATATCTCTCGATCTGTCAGCCTCTTGCGAAACAGTGCAGGGTTGATGATCTTGAAAAGGCGAATGATGGGGCGCAAGGAGACCGCGTGGATTGCGGAGAGAGGCGATGAGCGTCAACCTTCCGGTTTTATACGAGCCAGGCCTGTCCGCGTCGGACATGGAGGCGCTCAGGACCGCCGTCGAGGCGCTGGAGCGACAGAGCTTCGCCGGTCGAATCACGCGCCTGACCGGGCGGCAGATGGGCATCCCCGTCCCGGCGGAAGTTCATCGCGTGGCGATGGACGCCGCGCAAAGAGCGCTGTCGACATCGCTGAAATTCGCGCTGGCGAGTCTCGAAGGCCCGCCGAAGGGCGACACCACGCGCTTTCATAAACGCCTCGCGGCGGTGGCGGGGGGCGTCGGCGGCGCCGTGGGGCTCGCCAGCCTGCCTTTCGAGCTGCCGGTCTCCACCACCATCATGCTGCGCTCGATCGCGGACATTGCGCGCAATGAGGGGGAGAATCTGCGCCATCCTGAAACCGGGCTGGCCTGTCTGGAGGTTTTCGCGCTCGGCGGCCATTCCGACGACAATGTTCTCGAAGGCGGCTATCTCGCCGTTCGCGGCCTTCTGGCGAAATCCGTCAGCGACGCCACGCGCTATGTCGCGGGACGCGGCCTCGCGCAGGACTCCGCGCCCGCGATCGTGCGGCTGCTCGCGCAATTGTCGTCGCGCTTCGGCGTGGTGGTTTCGCAAAAGGCGGCGGCGCAGGCCGTGCCCCTGCTCGGCGCGCTGAGCGGCGCGGCGATCAATCTCGCCTTTACGGAACATTTCCAGACGCTCGCGCGCGGCCATTTCGCGATCCGGCGCCTCGAACGGATTTACGATCCGGTCACCGTGCGCGCGCTCTACGCCCGCATTGCCCGTGAGGAAGGCTATTGGGACGCGCCGCCAGCGACGTGAGGCTCACTTCGTCGCGGCGGCGAGAAGGTCGTCGACCTGCTTCATCTCTGCGATGACCGCCTCATTTTCCTCGAGCAGCACGATGTCGGCGCGCGCGAAGGCTTTGGCGAAGTCCGCGTCGGTCTCCAGATTGGGATCGCCTTCCTGCTCGAACGCCTCGCGGCTGTCGACGCTGTGCCGCGAACGGCTGAACTTCCCCGGATCGTGACGCACATAGTGCCAGAAATCCGCCGTCGCCCGGCAGGACGACTCGATGAGGTCGATGAGAGGCTCGATGGTGAAACTGCCGCCCGCCGCGAAAATCATCGGCCTTCTGTCGCAGGCGCCGATGCTGCGGCCGGAAATTTCCGCCGTCGGATACCGGCGGTCCGGCCACAGGAGATTGAGCAGCCTCAGGAGATCAATATCCGTGCCCCGCGCCTCCTCGCGCGGGCGCCAGTCGAAATCATAGTCCGGCAGCGCCGACGGCCCATGGGCGTTGACGCGACGCGTCAGATCGCGCGCGGCGAGCGCGGCGCCGAGATAATTCCAATGCGTGCCGCCGCGCGGGAAAAGACCGATCGGATAATCGCGCGCCTTTTCGGTCATCAACGAGGCGCCGTCGACATAAGCGATCCCATGCGCGTCGAGCGCCGCGCGGTACGGCGCGAGCTTGTCGGAATGAAGCGCGCGCGCCGGACAGGAGACGTGCGGCGGCAGTAGCCCGCTGTCGCGCGCCGCTTTGGAAGGGGAAATGAGGTAGACGAAGCGCTTGCTCTGCGCCTCGACGGCCGTCTGAATGGCGCGCAGCCGCATAGCCCAGGCGTCGACCGCAACCGGGTCTGGCGGCGCGCCGCGCGCGCAGAATTCCTCAATGTAGAATTTCTCGAACAGCGTGCGCTCGCGCCCGATGAAAATATCCGGCGCGCCGGAGGCGCCGAAAACCGAATAGAGAAACTGGTTCTTGATCCGCACTGAAATCGGAAAGACGGGCTGCGTCTGTCCGATGCGCGTGGAGACCGCCTTTTGCGTTTCGCCCGACAGCAGAGCGTCGAGCGACCAGGGCGCCGGCTTCGGCGCGGAGACGCCCCACAAAGGCTCGGCGCTGCGGATGCGCAATTTGGGCCAATCCGCCGAGACGGCGGCGTTCCAAAGGTTGATGAGCAGCATCACGCCGAGGAAGCCGGCGCAGCCGAAGATCGGGAGACGCTGAAGAAAGCGTGCGCGCATGATCTAGAACCGGAAATAGATGAAGGGCTTGAAGGGGTCGGCCAACCCCTTCGCCAGCGCCGCGAGGAAGAGCAGCGCCAGCGCGCTGTTCGCCAGCAGGGCATGACGCCGCGCAAGCGACAACCAATCGATTCCGCGCGCGACGCCGATTCTTTGCAACACGCAGACGCCCGTGGCGGCCACGGCCACGACGGCCTGCTCCGGCGCCATGGCGAACGGCGCGGCGCCGGCGGCCCAGGGCCGGGCCATCAACGACAGGAAGGCGCCCGCCTGTTGCAGCGATTCAGCGCGGAACACGGTCCAGCCGATCATCACCACGATCAGCGTGACGAGGTTGGCGAGCCAGTCCGGCAGGCGCCTGAGCCTGTCGACCAGAAACAGCCTGTCGAGCACGAGAAAGACGCCGTTATAGGCGCCCCAGAAAATATAGGGCCAGGCGGCGCCGTGCCAGACGCCGGACGCCAGAAAGCAGATCCACAAATTGAGATAGGTGCGCGCTTCGCCGTGCCGGTTTCCGCCCAGCGGAAAATAGAGATATTCGCGGATCCAGCCCGTCAGCGACATATGCCAGCGCCGCCAGAAATCGGTGATGCTCGTGGCGATGTAGGGCATGTTGAAATTTTCGAGCAGTCGGAAGCCGAACATGCGCGCGAGACCGATCGCCATGTCGGAATAGCCCGAGAAATCGAAATAGATTTGCAGGGTGAAGAACGCCACCCCCGCCCAGGCGTCGGCGAAACCGAGAGTCGCGGCGTCGCGCGAAAAGATCATGTCCGCGCCGCCCGCCATGACGTCGGCGATGAGCAGCTTCTTCACTACGCCGAGCATGAAGCGCGAAAAGCCGTTCACGAAATCGTCGACATCCGCATGCGGACAGCTTTCGAGCTGCCCGGCGATATCGTGATATTTGATGATCGGACCGGCGAGCAGCTTGGGGAAGAAGAACACGTAAAGCGCATAGAGCAACGGCCCGCCCGCCGGCGCCGTGACGCCGCGCCAGACGTCGACGAGATAGGTGATCTTCTCGAAGACGATGAAACTCACGCCGATCGGCAACGCAATGTCGGGAATATGGATCCCCGGCAGCATGATCGCCTTCAGCAGCGCGTCGACGTTGGTCGCCAGAAAGCCCGTGTATTTGTAATAGACCAGGATCGCCAGATTGCCGATGACGCCGAGGGCCAGCCATCGCCTTGCGTCTCGATCGGCGCGCTGACGCGATGACGTGACGAGCCGCCTGTCCGCGAGGACGCCAACGCCGCCCTCGGCAAGCTCAACGTCGTGCGGGCGATCCCGCGCGGTGAGCGCCGCGACCTTTTGCGCCGCGACAAGATCGAGCGCCACGGAGGCGAAGACGACAAGGATGAACGCCGGCTCGCTCCATCCGTAGAAGACGATGCTCGCCAGAAGCAGGATGAGCGCGCGCGGGCGCCGTTGCGCGCCGAAGAAGAGATAGAGCAGATAGACCGCCGGCGCGAAGACAAACAGGAACAGCGGCTCGTAGAAAAGCATGAAAGGTCCAGTATTTCTCCGCCGGGAGCGCCGTTTCGGCCCGTCTTACCAAGGCTGACGGCGCGCAGCAAGTTTGAGCGCGCCGGCCGTTCCGCCCTTACCCCAGCAATTCGACCCCATGAAGGCGCGAGAACTTCCGGTCGAAGGTAACGGTCTTCTCGCAGCGCCGGGCGCGGCCGATTTCGTGGATGATGGCGTCGGAGAGATCGGCGCCGTCATGCGCGAGCGCCGCCTTCACCGCGGCGGCGTTCTCGATCACGAGCTGGCGAGCCGAGACAAGCCCCTCGACAATGGCGGACACATTGGCGCGTTCGAGATTGTAGCAGGTCTCCAGAACCCAGACGATCTCGCAGATCACGATCGACGAGACGAACCCCGGGCGGCGCGCGGAAAGTTCTGACTCTATGACTCGCGTGGCCGCCGCAGCCTGCGCGGCGTCGTCTTGCGCCAGGTAGCGCACCAGCACACTCGTATCGAGCGCGATCACCTGCCGCTCGCCCTGCGCCGGATGGCCGCCTCCATGTCCGCAAGCGACACGGGCCTCGCCGGAGGCGCGACGATCCCTTTCAATTTCCGAATGTCGCCAGCGTCCGGCCGAATGAGAAACGCGCCGTCCCCGGCCGGTTCGAACGTGACGCCATCGCCGCTGTCGAGCCCGAGCGCGCGGCGCACCTCGACCGGGAGGGTGATTTGCCCCTTGCTGGTCATCGTGGCTCTGGACATGATCGCCTCCCATATTCCTTACCTATCGTAAGGAGCGAGCCGCAACAAGGCTGAACGAGAAGCAGCCCCGATCGGCCGAACGCCCCGTCCCGTCTTGCGCGCGGGGGCCGCAGCCCCTATCACCCTGCCCCATGGCCGACGATTTCTCTCCCAAATCAGACTTCCTGCGCGTGCTCATGGAGCGCGGCTTCGTGCATCAGTGCTCGGACTTCTCCGGCCTGGACGAAAAGGCCGCCGCGGGCGGGCTTGCCGCCTACATCGGCTTCGACTGCACCGCGCCGTCGCTGCACGTGGGCTCGCTCTTGCCGATCATGATGCTGGCCTGGCTCCAGCGGACCGGCGGCCGCCCGCTGCCGCTCATGGGCGGCGGAACCACCCGCGTGGGCGATCCTTCCGGCAAGGACGAGAGCCGGAGACTGCTGACCATCGAGCAGATCGACTCCAACAAGGCGTCCATCCGGCGCGTTTTCGAACGCTTCCTGAGCTTCGGCGACGGCCCGACCGACGCGCTCATGCTCGACAACGCCGACTGGCTGGCCAGCCTGAACTATATCGACTTTCTGCGCGACGTCGGCCGTCACTTCTCGGTCAACCGCATGCTCACAATGGATTCCGTGAAGTTGCGGCTCGAGCGCGAGCATGAGCTCTCCTTCATCGAATTCAATTACATGTGCCTTCAGGCCTATGACTTCGTCGAGATCAACCGCCGCCACGGGGCGCTGCTGCAAATGGGCGGCTCCGACCAGTGGGGCAATATCGTCACTGGCCTCGATCTCGGCCGGCGCATGGGAACGCCCCAGCTTTACGCGCTCACCTCGCCGCTGCTGACCACCTCGTCGGGCGCCAAGATGGGCAAGACCGCCGCCGGCGCCATCTGGCTCAACGCCGACATGCTGTCGCCCTACGATTACTGGCAGTATTGGCGCAACACGGAAGACGCCGACGTCGCGCGCTTCCTCAAGCTCTTCACCTTCCTGCCGATGGACGAGATCGCTCGGCTGGCGGCGCTTCAGGGCGCCGGGATCAACGAGGCGAAAAAGACCCTCGCCACCGAGGCGACGGCGCTGATCCATGGCCGCGAGGCGGCGGAACAGGCGGCGGAGACCGCCCGCGCCACTTTCGAGGAGGGGGCGCTCGCCCTGTCGCTGCCGAAGGTCGCGGTCGCGGCCGATGAGATCGCCGCCGGCCTCGGCGTGCTGGCGGCCTTCGTCAAGGCGGGGCTCGTGACCTCGACCGGCGAGGCGCGCCGTCAGATCAAGGGCGGCGGTCTGCGTCTGAACGATGTCGTCGTCACCGACGAGCGCGGGACGCTCTCCGAACAGGACTTCGAGAAAGACGGAGTCGCGAAACTGTCGCTGGGCAAGAAGAAGCACGTTCTGCTGGAGCGGGTGTAGCGCGCCCCTGTCCCTCCCCGCTCGCGCGGGAGCGGGGACGCTCACGGTCAGCGCGCTCGATGAAGACGCGCATCTACCCCCTCTCCCGCGAAGCGGGGGAGGGTTGGGGAGGGGGTCATTCCAGCCGCCCTTACTGCCGAGGCGGTCCGCCCGGTATGCGGGTGGTGCCGTCCAGAACGCCCATGAGCTTTCGCATCATGCCGGGCGCGATGGCGGAGAGCGGGTTGACGCTCACCACCGGCTCGGAGAGCGAGCCCGTCACACGGTAGCTGAGCGCGAAAATGCCCTCGTGCTGGCCGCCCGCGATGACAAAGCCGAGCACCGGAATATTCGAGAGCAGGCTGTTGAGCGCATAGGCCGGCACATAGGAACCCGCGAGGTCGAGGCGGTCGCGCGCGAAATCCACGAAGCCGTCGAAGGTCAGGCCGATCTCGGGGCCGGACAGGACACCCTCGCTGGCGGACAGGCGCCCGCTGGCCCAGGAAAAGCCCGCCTGCAAACGCCCCACCTTCACCAGATCGGGATCGAAGCGCCAGTTGCCGCGATCATCGGCGCGTGTGGCTCCGCCCTGCGCCATGAGCTGGCGCATGGTCGGCTCGCCCTTCACGAAGAAATCGCGCACATTGATCGTGCCGTCGGCGCGGTTTTGCCCGAGCTGCACGCTGGCGTTCAGCACGCCGCTTTCCATCTTGCGATAGATATCGAGGAACGCGAGGAAAGAGCCGGCGTCATTGGTCGAGATTTCGACCTGAGGCAGGTTGTTCTGCGCCCGCGCCAGCGCCACGGCGAGCTGCTCGCGGCCGAAGGAGCCGGTGAGCGAGACGAAACTCAGCTTGCCCCCGGCGCTTCTCAGCTTGAAGTCGACGTTGGACAGGATCTGCTTGCCGTGGCCCGTCACGATGGGCGACTTGAACTCCACATCGACGTCCTCGCCGGCGCTTTTGGCGCCGACGCCGACCATGGGCTTGTCGCCGCCCGAGCGGATCAGGGAGCCGAGCATTGGCCGTGCGTCGAAATTCGCGCCGCGCGCATTCACCTTGAGCGTCTCGCCGGCGCGCGAGATGTCGAGCCGCATGTCGTCGCCGGGCGAGAGCCGGACTGGCGCCAGCCGCGCGGCGCGCAGCCCGCCTTCCTTCGACAGTTCGATCACCCCCTGGGCCTGCGCCGGGGCGGCGTCGAAAACGAACTGATCGAGCGCAATTCCGTCCCCGCGCCGGACCAGAACGAAAGAGGCCCGGGCTGGCCGGCCGGCCGGCTTCGACAGACCCGGTATGGGATTGTCGAAAACGGTCCTCGTGAGGTCGAGATCGATGTGGGTGTCGAGGTCCTCGACCGGCAGGGGCGTCTTCACGATCGCCGAGATCGGACCGCCGAGCCCCGAGATGGCGAAGCCGGCGCGCTGCCGCGCGGCCTCATCGAAGGTGAAGGTCACCTGCGCCTGCGCCGGACCCTTCTCGCCGAAGGCGCGGCGCACGTCGAGCGTGGCGACGGCGCCGTAGAGGCGGCCTGTGCCGGAGACATGCAGCCCCGTGGCGTCGGCCAGAACCCGCAGCGTCGCCCCCTCGAGCCGCTCCTTGCCGATCAGCCGGTCGATGGTGAGATTGCTGGCGGTGGCGTCGATGGCGAAAGTTGTCGCATCGTCGCGCGGATGGTCGCCAATGTCGAAATTGACCCGCAGATTGCCGTCGATCTGGCCCTTGATCGCGCCCGGGTCCACGGGAATGGAGGCGTGGCTCGCGACAGCCGGAATCGCCAGAATGTCGGCGACCGCCTCGACGCTGCCCGCCACCTTCAAATCCAGCACGGCGGGCGTGGGACGCAATGCGTTGTCGGCGACGAAGAAGCGACCTCGCTCGATGGTCAGCCGCCGGCCCGGCGCGGCTTCGATCATGCCCGAGCTGGCGTCGAACGCCGCCGTGCGGCCCGTCACATGCACCCGCCCGGCCACGCCCGTGATCGGCGCCATTCCCGGCAGCACGTCGATGAGGCTGACGTTTTCCACATCCGCTTCGAGCGTCACCGAGTCGTCCGGCGGGGAGCGCTCGTAGCGCATGGCGATGAGCGCAGCGCTGTCGAATGTCCCCGCCGCATGGGCGCGCCGCACAAAGCCCGTCGGAATATGATCCACGAACCAGGTTCGAACGGGCGGCGTCACATGCGTCGGCCAGAGCCGCGACAGGGCGCGGATCTGCGCGTCCTCCACGTCGAGCGTGTAGGAGACCTGCGTCTCGCCCCGGAAAAGCAGCGCCCCGGTCGCCGTCGCCCGCACTTCCGGGCCCGACAGCGCGAATCTGTCGACAAGCACCCGCCCCTGCCCGGCCATGAGACGGGCCTGCAAGCCGCCCTCGTCAAGGACGACGATCTTCTCGCCGGCGCGCTCGGGAGCCACCTGGGTGGGCCTCACCAGCCGCATGGAAATGGTCCAGGCGTCGGCGCCGGGGTCGGCGCCGGGCGGCAGTTCGGCCGGGGCCGCCGCCTCGCCGGTCAGCGCCATGTCGAATCCACCGGCCTTGAACTGCACGGGGCCGATCAACGCCTTTCGCTCATGCCGGCTCCAGACCGCCTCGCCGGCGATCCGGTCGATCATCACCGGTTCATGGTCGGGCTCGTCCAGGCGAAAGAATCCCTTGCCAACCTCGAACGCGCCCTTGGCGTCGAGCACGATGTTGTCGGGCGAGAGCGAGAAGCTCATGTCGATTCCGAGCGGCGCGTCGGTGTCGAAGCCCGATGGCCGGAAGCCGCCGATCAGCGAGATCTCTTCGAGCGTCAGGCCACGCACGCGGGCCTCGAAGGAGCGCGGACGGCCCGGCTCGCCTCTCGCCGCGGCCGTCGCAAGCCAGCGCCCGGCGGGGCCGGTCGCCCCGAGGCTGAAGCGCATTGCGCCGTCGGTCTTGGTGAGGGACAGCGCAACGTCGCTGTAGACGATCACGCGGTCGATGGTGCGGTCGTCGATCGTCAGCCGGCCATGTGTGAGCCCCACCTTGTCCAGCGCGCCGAGGGGACTGCGCGGACTCGTGGCGAAATCCATCACCGCGCGCAGCGCGGCGGCGCCTGTCTTGAGCAGCGCGACGCGCTCGACCTCCCCGGCGCTCGCCGTGGCGGCGCTGGGCGCCGCGGCCGGCGTCGGCGCGATTTTCGTCGCCGCGACGGGATCGGCGCCGGCCGATACGGCGACCGTGCCGTCCGCCTGCAGCGACAGCCGCACGTCCAGATCGAGGATTTCCAGCCGGCTGAGCTTGACGTCGCCAAGGAGGAGCGACGGCCAGTCGAGCGACAATTCGGCGCGCGGCGCCGCGAGGATCGCGCGGCCGTCCGTCTTGACGACGAGACCATCGACGGTCAGCGCCGGGCCATGGCCGCTGCTGGCGATGGAGGCGCCCTGAAGTCCAAAGGCAAACTGACCGGCGAAATGACGGTCCAGCGCGGCGACGATACGCGGCGCCAGCCATGTGAGGCTGATCGGCCCGGCCGAGAGCGACAGGAAGAAGGCGCCAACCGCGAGCGACAGCAGCGCCACGGCCACAAGGCCCCCATAGCCGCACAGACGCAGCCATCCCGCTCTCCGCCCGCGCGCGCGCAGCCGCGCCGGGGGAGCATCGTCCGCCAGCGACTCATCGCGGTCGTCGCGCCCTACCTGATCGGTCAAAAATCCTCGCTTCAGAACCCGGCGCCGGAAACTGGCGCAAACGTCGGAGCGGCGCTCTTGCCCGGCCGGCGCCTTCCCTGCATTGTCGAGCCAATTTTAAGTGTGGTTGCGACGAAAGGAAGGCGCAATGGCGACAAATCCGCCCGGCAGGAACCCGGCCACCGCCAAGCCCACGGCCAAAAAGCCCGGCGGCAAGGCGACATCGACCGAACCCTCAGCCGCCGGGGCAGCGACGACGGCGGCGGTAAAAAAGGCGGCGGCGCCAGCGCCCGCGGCGCCGAACGTGGTTCTGGAGCCAGGCGATTCGGCGCCCGCCTTTTCGCTCCCCGGCGCCGGAGGCGAGACGGTTTCGCTCGCCGCCCTCAAGGGCAAGAAGGTGGCGCTCTACTTCTACCCCAAGGACGACACCTCGGGCTGCACGAAGGAAGCGATTGAATTCAACGCCTTGCGGGAGAAGTTCGCCAAGGCGCAAACGGTCGTGGTCGGCATGTCGCCGGACTCTCCGAAGAGTCACGACAAGTTTCGTGACAAATATGCGCTCGCCTTGCCGCTGGCCGCCGACGAGAACCGGGAGATTCTCTCGGCCTATGGCGTCTGGGTCGAGAAAAGCATGTATGGGCGCAAATATATGGGCGTTGAACGCTCCACCTTCCTCATCGACGAGTCGGGCCGGATCGCAAGAATCTGGCGCAAGGTGAAGGTTCCCGGCCATGCCGAGGAGGTGCTGGCGGCGGCCGAGGCGCTGTAGGCCCCTCCCCTTTGCGTCGGCGCCCTCCCAGCAAGGAGGGGGGCGCCAACGCAAGGAACATCAGTGCTCGTGCTCGACCCCCGCCGGCGCGGCGTCGGCCGGGGCTGCGCCGGCGGCCTTTTTGGCGATGATTTTCGTGACGTCCTCCACGCCCTTCTTCGCCGGCGCAAGGTCGGGCTTGAGGGCGAGGGCGGCCTCGTAGTCGGTCCGCGCGCGCTCGAAATCCTTGCGGGCCCGCCAGGCGTTGGCGCGATTGAGCAGCGCCGTGGCGTTGCGCGGGTCCGCCTTGGCGGCCGCGTCGAAATCGGCCAGCGCCTTGTCGTAATCGCCCTTGGCGTAGAAACAGCCGCCGCGCCCGATCAACGCCGAAACGAGTTTGGGGTCACGTTTCAGCGCCTCCGAATAATCGGCGATGGCGCGGTCGTGCTCGCCCTTCGCGTGAAAATAATTCGCGCGGGCGGCCAGCGGGCCGGCGGTTTTCCGGTCGAGCTTCACCGCCTCATCGATGTCCGCGAGCGCCTTCCCGGCCTCGCCCTTGGCCCGCCAGGCCGAGGCGCGGGCCATGAAGGCGGCGGCGTTCTTGTCGTCCTTCGCGATGGCCTGATCGTAGTCCGCGATCGCCGCGTCGAGGTCGCCGGCCGCGTGACGAGCGGCGCCGCGCGCCAGCAGGACGATGGCCGCCCCCGGCTCGACCTCCAGCGCCTTGCCGTAATCCTCGATGGCGCGCGCGTAATCGCCCTTGGCCTGCCAGGCCCCGGCGCGGTTGACATAGGCCGCGAGCTGATTGTGCTTCGACTCCTTGCCGATGTCCGCGATGACCTGCGTGCAGCCGGCGATGCGCTCGTCGGGATTGGTGGAGCGGCAGAGCTTCCAGCCGGGGCTGACGCCCGGGTCATGTGCCGCGCCCGCTTCCAAGGACACAATGAAGCCGGCGCAAAGAGCGACCGCCGCCGCCGCGCGGGGGACGCTGGAGGAAAAGGCGACCATGGGTGGGATTGGCTCCGTGACGGGGAAAATCGACAATTGTCGATCCTACTCCCGCAGTCGCCGCGCGCAAACGGGATTTCCTTCGCTTGCAAGCGGCTGGCGCGCGGATACGCTAGAGGACGCCCAGCGATTCGGAGCGCCTGCATGATCGTGTCGACAACCAATGAAGTCGCCGGCTACCGGATCGTCCAGCATCTTGGACTGGTGCGCGGACTGACCGTCCGCTCCCGGTCGGTGGTCGGAAACCTCGTCGGCGGCATTCAGTCCGTGTTCGGGGGCAAGCTTTCCGCCTATGTCGAGCTTGCCGAGGCTGCGCGGCAGGAGGCGTTCGAGCACATGTGCGCCCATGCGGAACAGGGCGGCGCCAACGCCATTGTCTGCATGCGCTACGACGCCACCGAGATCATGGACGGCGTCACCGAAGTCCTGGCCTATGGCACGGCCGTTGTCGTGGAAAGAGTCTAGGCGCCGAAAATGCTTCTGCCGCCGGGCGAAAATGGGTAAACTGATTTCGATGAGCCTTTTGACCACAACCGACGAACTTGCGGCCGTCTGCGAGCGGTTTTCCCGCCACCCCTTTGTGACGGTCGATACGGAGTTCCTGCGCGAGACCACCTTCTGGCCGAAGGTCTGCGTGATCCAGATCGCCTCGCCGCAGGAGGCTGTCGCCATTGACGCCCTCGCCGAGGACATAGACCTGTCGCCGTTTTTCGAGCTGATGGCCAACTCCGGCGTGGTCAAGGTCTTCCACGCGGCGCGGCAGGACCTCGAGATCATCTGGCGGCTGGCGCGGCTGATTCCGGCTCCGCTCTTCGACACGCAGGTCGCGGCCATGGTCTGCGGTTTTGGCGAGCAGGCGTCCTATCTCGAGCTGGTCAAGGCGATCAGCCGCGCCAGTCTGGACAAGTCGTCGCGCTTCACCGACTGGTCGCGCCGTCCGCTTTCGCCGGCCCAGATCGACTACGCCATCGCCGACGTCACCCATCTGCGCGACATCTACACCACGCTGCGCGCGCGGCTCGAACGCTCCAACCGGCTGGAGTGGCTGGCCGACGAGATGGAAACTCTGACGTCGCCCGCGACCTATGAGCAGCATCCCGAAAACGCCTGGGAGCGTCTGCGCCATCGCGCCCGCAAGCCGCGCGACCTCGCCGTGCTGATGGAGCTCGCCGCCTGGCGGGAGGCCGAGGCGCAGAGCCGCGACGTGCCGCGTTCGCGCGTCCTCAAGGACGACGTTCTCGTCGAAATCGCGCAGTCGGCGCCGAAGAACGCCGAAGCGCTCGCCAATTTGCGCTCTTTGCCGAAGGGAATGGAGCGCTCCCGCGCCGGCGCGGAGATTCTCGCCGCCGTGACGCGCGGCCTTGCCCGCGACCCGGCGAGCATGCCGCGCATCGAGCGGGAGCGGCGCGGCTCGAACGGCGCGACTGTGGAGCTGCTGAAGGTGCTCCTTCGTCAGGTGACGGAGCAGACGGGCGTGGCGGCCAAGATGATCGCCACGGTCGAGGATCTGGAAGCCATCGCGAGCGACGACCACGCCAATGTGCAGGCGCTCAAGGGGTGGCGCCGGACCATTTTCGGCGAGAAGGCGCTGGAGCTCAAGAGCGGCCGCCTCGCGCTCGCTGTTGAAAACGGCAGGGTCGTCACCTTCGACTGGCAGGATGGCGAGGCGCAAGAGGCTCCCGCGCCTCGCGAAGCCGACGCCGAGACCAGCGCCGTGGAAACCTCCGCCTCCGGCTGACGCGCGCCCTCTCCACCCTGAATGAAACTGCGGGCCCGTGTCGTGGACGCGGGCTTTCGCGCGTCTCCAGGCGACCGCGGCAATGGGCCGCACGATACCCGGCGACCGTTCCACAGCATGAACACGGCCGCAGTTGCATCGGGAAATTGAGGCGCCAAGCGAAACCTCGATGCTCAAGATTTGGTCAAATTGATAGATAGGTTCTATCAATAGGTCTCATAGGCGACTGGATTTCCGCGCTTTTCCGCCTTCGGCGATGGATCGCTTGCAACGCTGCCAAATGTGCCCATTCTGGGACCATCGGTCGCAGCGAAAATCTGATAAACCTATTCATTTTCAATATATTGTAATCTTATTTCGCATTGCGTCATTGACATGTTGCACTGCGGTGTTAGCTTCTTTGCAGCGATGGAAGCCGCTTGTCTGGACGGCTTGAAAGGCTCGTCGCTAAATCGCTCTTCCTCCCGGAGCGATAGAAGAAAGGAATAGACCATGAAAACACGGTTTATCGCGACGGCGCTTTGCGGCGCCCTGGCCCTCGCGGCTGCGACGCCCGTGTCGGCCGCCGACTGGTCCGAGACGACAATGAAACCGCTGATGGCGGCAAGTCTCACCGCAGGGGGCGTGCATGTCGTGAGCTATTTTCAGCCGATCAAGGGCGTCTGCCGCCTGACCATGGTGATTGGCGGCCAGGACGGAGAAACACAGGACGTCCCCCCGACCCGGGTCGAGTTGACCATTGAGCCCGGCCGCGCGGCCTATGTCGACAACGCCGACGGCAAGTCGTCCCGCTTCACCTGCCTCTACAGCGCGGAGGCGATGAATGTCGTGCGCACCGAACGCCTGGCGCTCGCGCGGTAGTTCGACACGACACGGCGGGCGAGCCGCCAAGGCGGCTTTCCCGGAAAAAGGACATGCGCCCGGCCCGTGGCCGGGCGTTTTTCAGCAGGAACGCCTCTCCGGAACGGCGCTCACGAAACAAACGTCAACATTCCATCATTTTGTTTCATTTACGGAAACATCAAGGGTTGCGCGGGCCTTGGTGGAGCCATGTGATTTTCGTTTACTGGACGTTGCCGGCCGCGGCCTCGAAAAATAGCGTCGCCCCGTCAATCACGACGACGAGGGAAACACCGAACATGTCGAGCCTTTACGAGCGTCTCGGCGGTGAGAAGGCCGTGAACGCGGCCGTCGAACTGTTTTACCGCAATGTGCTGGCCGACGGCCGCCTGGCGCGCTTCTTTGAAGATGTGGACATGGACCAGCAGATCGCCAAGCAGAGGTCCTTCCTGACGATGGTCTTCGGCGGGCCGAACAACTACACCGGCCTCGACATGCGCAACGGGCACAAGAAGCTCGTCGAGAAGGGCCTCAACGACTCGCATGTCGACGCCGTCATCGAGAATCTTGACCGCACGCTGCGCCAGCTCGGCGTCGGCGAGAATGAGGTCAAGGAAGTCTCGGCGCTCGCCAATTCCGTCCGCGACGACGTGCTGAACCGCTGATGGCTCAGGGAGGAGACTTGGCGCTTCTCACCTACAAGGATCGCCCGGTGGATCTCGCGCCGGGCGAGACCGTCCTCGACGCTCTCACGCGCGCCGGCGTCGACGCGCCCAGCTCCTGCCGCGCGGGAACCTGTCAGACCTGCCTGCACCGGGCCGTTGAGGGAACGCCGCCGCCCGAGTCGCAAAACGGTCTGACCGCCGCGCAAAAGGCGCTCGGCTTCTTTCTTCCCTGCGTCTGCCGCCCCACGCAGCCGCTGACCATCGCGCCGCCCGACGACGCCGGCGCCCGGCTCGAAGCCACCCTGCGCGCGATCGAACCGCTGTCACACGACGTCGTCCGGCTGCGCATTGAAACCACGCCCTTCCCCTATCGGCCGGGGCAGTTCATCGAACTCATCGCCGACGACGATTTGCGCCGCCACTATTCCCTGGCGAGCCATCCCGACGAGGACCCCTATCTCGAACTGCACGTCCGCCTCCATCCCGGCGGCCGCATGAGCCGTCGTCTCATGGCGGAGATGAAACCGGGGCACAGGCTTCATGTGGCCGGCCCGCGCGGAACCTGTTTCTATGAAGGGGTGGAGCTGGACCAGCCGCTGGCGCTGATCGGCGCCGGCACGGGTCTCGCGCCGCTCTATGGCGTCTTGCGCGACGCGTTGCGGCGCGGCCATCGCGGCCCGATCCGCCTCTATCACGGCGCGCGGGACCGCAAGGGGCTCTATCTGGCCGATGAACTGCAGGCGCTGGCGCAGAGCCGAGAGAATGTCGAATACATTGCGGCGGCGCTCGATCCGGACGCCCCCTTCGGCGGCGACATCGCCGCTCTCGCACTCGCCGAAGAGCGGGCGCGGGTCGGGCAGACAGCCTATTTCCTTTGCGGCGGCGAGGGTCTCGTGAAGCGGCTCAAGCGCGATCTCTTCATGGCGGGGGCGAGCATGAAGGCCATTCGCTCGGATGTGTTTTCGGCGGGTTGAATGCGAATGCTGCTCGTCCCCGTGAATGGGAGGTATGGGGATCATGCCGCCAGACCGACCATGAAACCCAAGCACAAACGCTGCTCGTGGGCTTATCCCTCCCCCTCGCGGGGAGGGCGGCCCCGCGAAGCCGGGTCGGGTGGGGTCAAAGCCCCATCATGGCTGTAGCGGCTCGAACCCCACCCGGCGGTCTTCGACCGCCGACCTCCCCGCAAGGGGGAGGTATGGGGATCACGCCGCTGGACGAGCGCTCATCCGGCTATCTCGATCTGCGCATCCATCCCCAGCAAGCGGCCGACGCTCTTGAGGCGGTTGAGAACCCGCTCGCTGCCGAGATCCTCGAAATCGCCCGGTAAGGTAAGGGTGAGAATGCGCTTGCGCACGATCAGGCTCGTGCGCGGCAGGATGCCGGGCATCGACGCCGACACCAGATAGGCCGCGCGCATGGCCGCGCCCAGCACGCGGGCGCGCACCAGGAGGCGCGTCGTCAGCAGGCTGCGCACCATGCCGATGCCGCCGCCGCCGTCCGGCCCCTCGTGACGCATGATGATCGCGAGCGACAGGAAGGCGCGGCCGGGATGGTCGATCGAGACAAACGGCCCCTGCGTGACGATGTTCATCGCCCGCTCGGCGCGATATTCCGGATGGGCGCGCCAAGCGATGTCCGACAGCAGGCAGGCCGCGTGACGCAGCCGCTTTTCCTCCGGCGTCTCGTCAATGTCGCTCGACGCCATGAAAGCGTCCGTCCAGGCGATCAGATCGTCGCCGTAACCGGGCGCGCGCGCAAACAGGGCTTCAAGCTCGCGCGAGCCCGACAGCAGAGGGTCGACCTTGCGCTCGTCGTCCGACAGACGCTCGAACAGCAGCCCCTCGCGCACGCCGGCCGCCGAAATCACGATTTCCTTGGGCCGCGCGCGGCGGATGATCTCGTCGAGCACGATCGCGCCATAGGCGAGCAGCGGGCGGCGCGCCGTGGATACGACGTCGATATCCTCGATCGCCGCGCTGTCCACATGCTCGACAAGCGCCGCGAAATCGGCGGCCTCGCTCGTCTGGATGCGGTAATTGTGCATGACGCCGAGCGGATAGTTGCGCTGGCGCATATGCAGCTTGGCGAGCGAGCGCCAGGTTCCGCCGACGGCGTAGAACACGCGGCCCTTCAGCGCGTCGAGCGGTTTCGCCTCGGCGATCGCCTTGCGCGCAATGCGCGTCGCCTCGCGCGGCGAGCGCTTGGAGGCGTCCATCAGCGCAAGGCCGCCGAGCGGCAGGGTCACGCCCTTGCCGAGATCATGGCCCCTCACGTCGATCAGCTCCAGCGAGCCGCCGCCAAGATCGCCGACAACTCCGTCCGGCTGATGCACGGCGGAAATCACGCCCAGCGCCGACAGCTCCGCCTCGCGCTTTCCCGGCAACAGATGAATGTCGCGGCCGATGGCCTCACGCGCCGCTTCGAGAAACGCCGGGCCGTTCTGCGCGTCGCGCGCCGCGGCCGTGGCGATCACCTCGATGTCGCGCACGCCCATCATCTCGCAGAGCGCGCGATAGCGGCGCCGCGCCTTCAGCGCCTTGCCGACGCCCTCCTCCGGCAGACGGCCCGTCGTCACCACGCCCTTGCCGAGGCCGCACATGGCCTTCTCGTTGAAGATCGGCGTCGGCGCGCGCGAAAGCCCCTGATAGGCGACGAGGCGCACCGAATTGGAGCCAATGTCGACGATGGCGACAGGCTTCGCCGCGCTCGGCGGCGCCTGCTCGACCGGACGCAACCGCAGAAAGCCCTTAAGCATCTTGCTTGCGCTTCAGCAACGAGCGCGGACGCGAGTCCTTGAGCGACTTGCCGCGCCCGGAGAGGCTCGGATGCGTCATGAAATATTGATGCGCGTTGAAGCGCTCTTCGCCCTCCGGAGGCGTGATGCGCTGCGACGAGCCGTCCGGCAGAACGCGATAGCTCTGCTCATTGTCCATGAGATTGGCCATCATGATCTGATCGAGCAATTGCTGGTGCACGGTCGGATTGACGATCGGCAGCAGCACTTCGACGCGGCGGTCGAGATTGCGCGGCATGAGGTCCGCTGACGAGATATACACCGACGCACGCGGATGCGGCAGCGGATGACCGCTGCCGAAGGCGTAGACGCGCGCATGTTCGAGAAAGCGTCCGACGATGGACTTGACGCGGATATTCTCGGAAAGGCCCGGCACGCCCGGCCGCAGACAGCAGATGCCGCGCACCACGCAATCGATGGGAACGCCCGCCTTGGACGCGGCATAGAGCGCGTCGATGAGTTCCGGATCGACCAGCGCATTGCATTTGAGCCAGATCGCGCCGGGCTTGCCCGCCTTCACCGACTCGATTTCCTGTCCGATGTGTTCGAGCAGCTTTTTCTTCAGCGAAATGGGCGAAACCGCCATGCGTTCCAGCCCGGCTGGCTCGGCGTAGCCGGTGATGAAATTGAAGATGCGCGACACGTCGCGCCCGATCGCCGGATCGGCGGTGAAGACGGAAATGTCCGTGTAGATTCGCGCGGTGACGGGATGATAATTGCCGGTGCCGATGTGGCAGTAGGTGGCGAGCCCGGAGCCTTCGCGGCGCACGACCATCGAGAGCTTCCCGTGAGTCTTCAGCTCGATGAAGCCGAAGACGACCTGCGCGCCGGCGCGTTCGAGATCGCGCGCCCAGCGAATATTGGCCTCCTCGTCGAAGCGCGCCTTCAACTCCACGAGCGCCGTGACGGATTTGCCGGCCTCCGCCGCCTCGACCAGCGCGCGCACGATCGGGCTGTTGTTGGAGGTGCGGTAGAGCGTCTGCTTGATGGCGATGACGTTGGGATCGCGCGCCGCCTGTTGCAGAAATTGCACGACGACGTCGAAGGATTCATAGGGGTGATGGACAGCGAGGTCCTTCTGCTTGATGGCGAGGAAACAGTCGCCGCCATTGTCGCGCACGCGTTCGGGGAAGCGCGGATTATAGGGCTTGAATTTCAGATCGGGCCGGTCGAGCGCGACCAGTTCCGAGAGATCGTTCAACGCCAGCATGCCGTCGATTTCGAAGGTCTCGCTCGGCTCCACCTCCAGCTCGTCGGCGACCAGCGCGCGCAGGGTCTCCGGCATGTCGGCGGCGACTTCGAGCCGGATCACCGATCCGCGCCGGCGCCGCTTCAGCGCCGTCTCGAAGAACAGCACGAGATCTTCCGCTTCTTCCTCAACTTCGAGATCGCTGTCCCGGATGACGCGGAACAGCCCCTGCCCGCGCAGCAGATAGCCGGGGAAGAGACGCTGCGCGTTCATGGCGATCAGCGTTTCGAGCAGCATGAAGCGCTCGCGCCCGCCCGCGGGATTGGGCAGATGCACGAAGCGCTCGATCTTCGTCGGCAGGCGCACGAGCGCCTGAAGCGTCTTGCGGTCGCCCGGCCGCACCAGCTCCAGCGCCAGCGTGAAGCCGAGATTGGGAATGAAGGGGAATGGATGCGCCGGATCGACGGCGAGCGGCGTCAGCACCGGGAAAATGCGGCTGAGAAAGTATTCCTCCAGCCATTCGCGGTCGGCCTTGGAGACGTCGGAGGGCTCGACGATGACGATGCCAACTTCCTCGATTTCGCGGCGCAGCTCGCGCCAACGCCGCAGCTGCTCATTGCTCAGCAGCACCACGCGCTCGTTGATCTTGACGAGCTGCTCGGAAGGCGTGAGCCCGTCTTGAGAAACGGCTGTGAGCCCGGAACGGATCTGGCCCCGCAGGCCCGCGACGCGAACCATGAAGAACTCATCGAGATTATTCGCCGAAATGGAGAGGAAGCGCAGCTGCTCGAGCAGCGGATGGCTCTTGTTGGAAGCCTCCTCCAGAACGCGGCGGTTGAACTCGAGCCAGGAGAGCTCGCGATGGATGAAACGGCGTGGGCAGACCGCCCATTCTTCGGGGCGCTCCAGAAGGGCGTC